>JBEKQD010000094.1:0-15258 GCA_049520075.1 Occallatibacter sp.
CAGTTACCCTGTTCATCGCGCACCTGGAGGTACTTGCCATCATCCTTAAAGTCATATATCGCCGCAAACTCGTCGCCCAACTGCAGGATGCTACTGTTCGGAGCTGCGTGATCCAGAACCTCCCGTACATCCTCTGCCCGTTCCTGGAGTTCGTGATACTCAGTCGCATTCAAGCTGTGCTCCAGCATCCAGAAACTGGCCAGGCTCAGCAGCGCGGCGGCTGAAGCGAACATCGCGAAATACCAAAGCGTGAGACGAATCCGGATGGGTAGTGATCTCATCGCGCAGTCCTCACCGGGGAAAATGCACGGTGCATGAACATATAACCGGAACCGCGCACGGTACCGATCAACTTTTTGCTGTATGGGGCATCGATCTTGGCGCGCAGCGAATTTACAAGCACATCGAGAGCTGTTGGACCGACCGCAGGGCGCGCGCCCCAGACGAATTCCATCAACGCTTGCCGGGGCGCGCATTGCCCCGCTCTCTGCGCCAGGCAGGTGAGCAACAGAAATTCCAAGCGTGTCAGATCGATGCTTTTGCCGCTGCGAGTCACCACGTGCCGGAGCGGATCGATCACCACATCTCCAATTGCCAGCGTGCTGTCGCCCTGCTCGCGATGGCGCCGCGTGATGGACTGTAGCCGCGCAATCAATTCAGGAAAGGAAAACGGCTTCGTAAGGTAGTCGTCAGCTCCCACGTCAAGGCCACGAATTATCTCATCTTCCGTATCGCGCGCGGTCAGCATCAGAACCGGCGTCAAGCGCCCGCTTGTCCGTAAGGCCTGCATCAGCTGATAACCATCCAGCTTTGGCAAGCCGATATCGAGAACTATAGCGTTCAGTTCATGGAGTTTGGCGATCTCAAGCCCTGTTTCTCCATCAGCGGCGGTGATCACGGCGAACCCGTGCTCATAGAGCCCCATGCGCAACAGCTCGAGCATTCGCGGTTCATCTTCGATGACTAAGATTCGCATTTGTGCCGTATTTCTTAGGGTAAACGCGAAATGCCTCACGCAAAGGACTACCCTATCGAATTCATCACACATTTATGGAAGCGGAAAAAGTTTGGTCTCCAACCTTAGGAAAGATTCACTGGATCGTTAACGGGTCTTTAATAAGGCTGCTTAGAGTCCTTCATAGAGCCAGCCTACGGCAACACAGTTCGCGCGACAGTGCCTTCGGCGCTCGAGGAGACCATCATGAGACGTTTGCCCACCCTTTCTTTCCTCCTGCTGCTGCTCATGCCTCTTATCGGCATGGGCCAAGGCAGCAAGGGAACGCTGACCGGACGCGTAACCGATTCGACCGGCGCCGTCATCCAGAATGCTGCAGTTCGACTTACTCCATCAGGCTTGTCTGCCACATCCGACTCGCTAGGTGAATTTGTTCTTCCGGCGATCCCCGCTGGTGTCTATACAGTGAAGGCTACCAGTGTGGGTTTTTCTGCATCGACAAAAAGCGTGACCGTCGCTGCAAGTCAGACCGCCCATGTGGACATGGTTTTGTCCGTTGCATCGGGTAGTGAGCAGGTTGTGGTCTCCGCAGGCATCGTGCAGGATATGCTGCAAGCAGTCAACGAAGAGATTACTTCGCCCAACATTGTGCAAGTGATGCCGGAGAGCGAAATCCTTGCCCTGCCCAACGCCAACGTGGCTGACGCCATTGGCCGGATGGCGGGCGTAACACTGCAGCGCGACGAAGGCGAGGGAGTCTACGTTCAAGTGCGCGGCCTCGATCCGCGCTTGACCAACGTCACTATCGACGGTGTGACCATCCCCTCTCCTGAGGCGACCATCCGTCAAGTCAACCTGGCTACTATTCCTTCGGATATGATTCGTTCGATCGAACTCAACAAGACGCTTTCCGCAAATCAGGATGCGGATGGCATCGGCGGCTCGGTGAACCTGGTTACCAAGACTGCGGGTGAACTTCCGACGTTTACTATCGACTCCACGCTAGGCTACACACCGATTGAGAATACTCGGTATGTGGGCAAAGTGGACACCACGCTCGGCAAACGCTTTGGAGCAGCAAAGCGCTGGGGCATCATTATGGGCGCAGGCTACGACTACAACGGGCGCGGCATCAACGACATTGAGCCGCAGCCGGACCTGAACCCCGACGGAACCACTACTCCTTACTACGATAGCGTGACACTCCGCGAATACCGTTACCAGCGCCTTCGCTGGGGCGGAACAATGGGCGCGGATTACAAGATCAACAATCACTCCAACCTTGCTGCCCACGTTATCCTCTCGGATTTCAAGGACTGGGGCGACAAGTGGTACTACGAGTTAAACGACGGCGGCAAGCCCAAGTTCTACGAGTCCAGTCGCAAACCGGATTTTGCCATCGGCAGTTTTTCCCTGAGCGGGAACCATATCTACAACAGCATCTGGGTTCACTGGGGGTCCGCTGTCTCCCGTTCGCGAGAACTGAACTCTGGAGGAAATCCCGAAGTTAGCTTCTCGACAGTCGGAGCTCTAAAATCCTATGACGAAGCTAACTGCAACTATGCCGGCACTAGTCCAAAAAGCATTTATCTGCCTCAATGGTCCGCTGCCTGTATGCATCCCAACTCGACGCCTGCCGATAACACCTTTAACCTTCAGAATTACACCATCAATCAGTTCATCACAACAACCGGACAGGCAGTTCAGTTGAATCTGCAGGAGTGGGCCGGAGCGGGAATCAATTATCGCGTCGGCAAGCACTCGGCAACGCTGGAGTTCGGCGGGGAATTCCGTAACGCCCGTAAGTTTCAAAACGCCTATACACCAACCTACGACTATAACGGCTCGAGCACCGCCGATAACTTTCAAAGCGCGTTTGCAGATCCTAACTACTACAGCGGCAATTATCACAACGGGCCTTTCACTGATTACGACAAATTGACTTCGTATTTTGCCGCTAATCCAGGCCTGTTCTCATTGGAAGTTGCAACAACCGCTGCAGAGTCGTCTCCGAATAACTTCGACTTGATCGAACGAGTGTCCGCTGGTTACGTGATGAACACCATCAACTGGGATCACTTCCGCTTGCAAACCGGTCTGCGTCTGGAAGATACCTACGTGGTGGCAGATGGCTATTCGTCCGATGCTTCCGGCAATGTCACGCCTGTTTCGACCACGCAGTCCTATATCGACCCTCTGCCAAGCATCCAGGCGCGCTGGGCGGCAACACCGCTAACCGCCATCCGCGCAGTCTACGCGCGCGGTCTTTCGCGCCCCAACTTCTACGACCTGGTTCCCTACTTTGTGGACAATGGTGCGGGGTCGGTCCCGCGCTACTCCGTAGGCAATCCCAAAGAACAGCCTACTCACGCCAACAACTACGATCTGCTGCTGGAGCAACAACTGAAGCCCTTCGGCGTAATTCAAGCTGGATACTTCTACAAGACGCTCATTGATCCGATCGTCTCCGTGTATGTTCCCTGTTCCTCAGCTGCAAATGCCCCCTGTTCCACTACCAATACCAATGGCTATCCCGATCTCGCGAGCCAAAATGTTAATGCGAGCAACGCAAGCGTTTCCGGCCTGGAGTTCAACTGGCAGCAGAAGTTGACCAATCTGCCCGGATTCCTGAGCGGTTTGGGGATCATGGCGAACTATGCCTACACAACTTCGCACACGCACGGTATCCTTGGCCGCACAGACGATCCGCCGCTCATCGGGCAGGCAAAACACGCATTCAATATCGAGCCGTCTTATGAACGAAAGCGGTTCTCAGCGCATACCGGCATCAGTTACAACAGCGCCAATGACAATGCTTACACATACTTCAACAATACGGTCGATCCCACATTCAACGCCAATTCTCCCGGCCCGTCAAATGGACCGTGGGGAGACAACTATTTCTATCCGCACATGCAGATCGATGCGCAGGCAAGCGCCCGTTTGTATAAGGGCCTGATGCTGGTGATCAATGGTCTGAACCTGAATAACGAGGTCTTCGGCTTTTACAACGGCAGCCCGCAATACATGACGCAGCGCGAGTACTACAAGCCGACTTATAGCGCTACGCTCCATTGGAACTTCCGCGGCCTAGATGGAGGCAAGAAGTAAATTTCGCAGGTTCACTCAGAGCATCGCATCATCTGGAATCGGGGAGTGAAATCATAATCACGTTCACTCCCCATCACCAATCCATGCGCACGTTCAGACGCTAAATGATCGGGCGCATGGCCTAACAATCCTCTCTCGGACGGACAAAATGAAATACCTATTCCTGCTGTGCCTTTTTGCAAGCTGCGCTATCGCTCCCGCGCAAACTCCGTCGCCGCTTGCGCTCAACCGGACGATTCTGCTTCCTGGCATTACCGGAAAATTCGATCATCTTGCCTTCGACCAGGCGGGCAATCGCCTGTTCATCGCCGCAACCGGAAACCATTCTGTCGAAATCGTCGATCTAACGACAGACAGGATTCAACAATCCATCTCCGGCTTGGGCAAGCCGCACGGACTTGTGTGGGTCGCTTCTACTGGCAGCCTTTATGTCGCCGATGGCGCAAAGGGAGAACTCCTCGTTTACAAAGGAGCGCCGCTCGCTCTGACGGGCGAGATCAAACTCTCCGACGACGCCGACGACATGGTCTATGACGAGGCTCATCATCTGCTATTTGTGGGGCACGGCGGAAGTGACGCGGCGAATCCATCCAGAATCGCCGTGGTCGATACGGGACATTTCACCCTGGTCAGCAACCTCTCCGTGGCAAGCCATCCAGAGGCCCTCGAAATCGATCCACAGAGCAGCCGCGTCTTTGCCAACATCGCCGGGTCAGATGAAGTAGTCGTAATCGACACAGTCAGCAAATCAATCGCCAAGCACTGGAAGTTGACTAAAGCCGCTGGCAACGTGCCTCTAACATTTGATGCGGAGCATCAGTTACTGTATCTGGCCTGCCGGACGCCGGGAATGGTGATAGCCCTGGATGCGACCAGCGGCAGAGAAATCGCAAGCCAGCCTTCGGCAGGTGGTGCCGATGATCTCTTTTACGATTCCGTGCTTCGTCGCGTTTACTTGATTAGCGGCGAAGGAGAGGTCGATGCGTATCAATGGAGCAACGACAAGAGCCTGCTTCCGCTTGAAGCTTTACACACCGTGGCGGGCGCGAAGACGGCCTTGTTTGTTCCAGCGCAGAATCTGCTCTATGTCGCCGTGCCAGGCGCCGGCGCAAATCCGGATGAGATTCGTGTTTACTCAACTTCGCTGGAGAAAGCGCCCAGCGACGTTCCCGCGAAGATCGCTGCCGGGCAGGAGGAGTTGAAATTCGTTGTCATCGTCAGCCGGCATGGAGTGCGATCACCCACCGGCAAAACGGATCAACTAAATCAATACTCGGCCGAGCCATGGCCAGCGTGGAGTGTTCCTCCAGGCTACCTGACAGAGCATGGCGCTCGGCTGATCACCCTTTTCGGAGGCTATGATCGCGAGTTGCTTTCGTCGCAGGGATTGCTTGCGCCAGACGGATGCGCCGATGCAGCGCATATAACAATCATTGCCGACTCCGACCAGCGCACGCGCGAGACCGGCAAAGCACTGGCCGACGGGCTCGCACCAGGCTGCACAGTTGAAGTTACTGCCCTTCCCGAGGGAACGGCCGATCCGCTCTTTCATTCATTGAGCGCCGGTGTTGGACATTCCGACAAGCTGCTGGCAACAGCGGCAGTCTCCCGACGCATCGGCGATAACCCGCAAGGGCTCTCGGACGCCTACCGTCCGCAGCTTCAGGCGCTTGAGGAAGTTCTCCGCGGCTGCAATTCAAAAGCGGGTTGCGAGAGTAAGCCAGCGCCTCAATCTCTCTTTGATATTCCCTCCTCGATTGCGCCGGGAAAAGGCGACCATCTGGTTGATCTGCGCACGCCTCTTGGAGTCGCATCCACAATGGCAGAGAATATGCTGCTCGAATATACCGAGGGCATGGATGCGGCGAAGGTGGGCTGGGGACGAGTGGACGCGCACAAACTGCGCGAGCTTCTGCAACTGCACACAGCTGAAGAAGACATCACGCAGCGCCCCGGCTATATTGCGCGCGCGCAGTCTTCCAATCTGCTTTTCCATATTCTTCAGTCGATGGAGCAAGCACAGAGCACTCATTCCATAGAAGGCGCGTTGTCGAAGCCGGGCGACCGTTTGCTGATCCTGGTTGGACACGATACAAATCTTGCTAATATCAGCGGGGCTTTGGGTCTCAACTGGCTCATCGATGGCCGCCGCAACGATACGCCGCCCGGTGGAGCCTTGGTTTTTGAGCTGTGGAAGACACGGGGTAAATCGAAATTTACGGTACGCACCTACTACACAGCGCAGACCCTCGAGCAGATGCGTAGCCTAACGCCGATGAGCCTCGAGCATCCTCCCGAGCGAGTAACCGTCTTTGTCCCCGGCTGCAGTCAGGCCGATAGCACTTGCAACTGGAGTGCATTTCAACAGGCGGTACAATCTGGAATCGATCCTGCATTCGTCAAGTGAATGGGAGATTTTGTTCGAAAGGAGTGCACGATGGTCAAACTGGCAAGGAAGTTCAAACCGCCGGCAAAGTCCACTTTGCGCCGAGTTCGGCTCTCGCCTGTTGCCAAAGCCCGAGCCACTCATTCATGCGCGGTGCAGAGGAGAATTGCTAATTGGATTTGATGCTATTGCGTTTACGTAACGGCTACGCATCATAGCTGCATGGCAACCAGGAATCGGCATCGAAGTCGTCACTCGTCGGGCACGCTCTCCTCGTCGATCAAATTGATCGACGCGCTTCTTTGTGGGCCCGAGTGATCTTTCTAGTGCTCGGCGGCACTTGCTTCCTTTATTCCGTCGCCCACCACGGTCTGGGGACCAGCCTGCTACACGCGATCTTCAGCCCCTAGCTCCAAGATTTTAAACTGACCACCACGCACCTTCACAGCGGGTTATATTTCGCAAAAGATTAATCGCACCCCGAAAGGACCTGTTCCGGATGTGTGGCCGGTGGTACACACTCTAACCGACCGACTAAACTAGATTCGCAAGCTGTTGATGGGCATTAAAATCATTTTTTGATCTGGTAAATTCCGGTCGCTGAGACCACTCCTCGGAAGTACTGAGATTCCTCAGATTCTGAGATAGTTTTCAGACCCACCTTGATATCGCGGAGATAATGAACAATAATTAGGAACAAGACCTGATTGCTGAGTTTCCATGCTCGCGAAGCGAGCACTGCCGGCCGAGGCCGGCGATTGAAAACTTCGGAGCCCACTTTGACCATAAGAAAGTCATGCTCTTGAGGCATGAATGGCATAACGCCGGGGACTCATAGTGACGAACGAACCAGTGGTAATCGGAAGGCCCTCTCTGCTTCGGCAGACAAATTCACGCGTCCTTTTGAAGTTTTTGCGGAATATTGGGCCATGCTCCAAGGCTGATCTGGTTCGCGCGTCTGGATTGAGTGCGCCCACGGTGACGAATGTGGTAGCCCACCTTCTCTCAGCGGGCTTGATCGAGCCAATTGGAGAAGGGGAGTCGACCGGAGGCCGACGTCCGGATTTACTTCGCTTCAGGGCTGAACGCGGTTGTGTTGCGGGCGTTGAAATTGACAAGGATTTCCTCCACTTTCTCCTCGCCGACTTGAACGGGCATGCCCTCGGTAATACAGAGGTTCCTCTTTCCTGGGATGCGTCGTCCCCTCAGGACGTTTGTAGCCTGATAGCTAAGAACATTCGCAAATTGCTCCGCCAATTTAAGAAGACACCCGATCAGTTACTCGGGGTAGCCGTAGGTGTTCCAGCCATTGTTGATGTAAATGATGGAGTTGTGGTTTCCCTCAGCGTCTTGAAAGACTGGAACATGGTCCCCTTAGGTCCCATGCTCAACAAAGAACTGAATTGCCATGTGACCATCGAAAACGACACCAACCTGGCGGCGCAGGGAGAATACTATTGTGGCGCTGCGCGAGGCGAGAAGAGTTTTATCTTTATCGCCATCGGCCAAGGCGTGGGCGCAGGAATTTTTCTTGATGGAAGAATCTATCACGGCTTTCAATGGTCGGCTGGAGAAATAGGCTACCTGAGGGTGCCTCACATTCCACGCCAACATCCGACTATCAATGAATTCGGGAAGCTTGAGAAGGTCCTGGGCGGATCGGGAATTCTCAAGAGCTGGCACGCCGGTGATAAAGCAGCTCAAGGACAACCCAAAGTGGAGCGAGCCATTCAGGTCTTCGATCTTGCCGCGGAAGGAAATGCGCGGGCGAAACAAATCCTCATGCAGCGTGCCGCCATACTCTCCGACATCGTCTTGAATCTTGCTCTCATTCTCAATCCGAGCATTATCTTGCTGGGGGGAGAGGTGGGTAGCCATCGCGCTCTCCTTCAAAATGCAAAGGAGATGCTGGCGGGAAGTGATTTCGCAGTCACGCGCCTGGAGTTGGGAGCACTCGGATCCTCAGCAGCCCTCTGGGGCGCCATCAGCATCGCGCTTAATTCTACAGTGTTAGTACCGATGGAACTTCCCGGTTCATAATGCTCTGCGCCGCCTAGGACGAGCAGCTATCTACTCCTCCATCACGCCATATTGAAACCGCGGCGGAAGTCGGCAGCCAGTACGCTCTACCATGCCCAAAGTAAGCGCCTGCGGTACCAAAAGCGAAGTAATCCCTTCCCATGGCTCCGGCACAGCATCGATCCGGACTGGAAACAGTGTGTCTGTTGCATCGTGATCGTGCGAGGACACGAGCACCACCTTTCCCCCTCGCCGATTGCACTCCTGCGCAAGCTTCACACCGAGCGGAGCAACCCGCCCCAACGCGAAGATAACGGCGACGTGCGATGCATCGACGTCGAGATTTGGGCCATGCCTAAAACCTGCGCCCGTGTGCGCGGCCGCGCGGCATCCGGTCATCTCGCGAATACAAAGCGCACTCATCATAGCTCCGCCAAACGCGGCGCCGCGGCCAATGATTTCTATATTGGAGGCACCGCGGCAAAACTTCTCCATCTCACCACGCATCGCAAAGATGCGGTCGAGATTTGTGGAGAAGATCCTTGTCGCTTGATAAGCCTCATCCCTCCACGGGCGCTCGAGTATCTCTGAGGCAAGAATGATGGAAGCTGCTGTTGAGTTAATGTAAGTCTTGGTTGCGTTTCCATACTCAGGCCCTGCCAGAATCGGGAGCTTGTCGTCGGCAAGCCTCCAGCAGGTGCTCGCAGGGTTGTTGCAAATCAGACCAAGAGGATGATTCCCCGCACTCTTGAAGATTTCAACAAGCTCAGCGCTTTCTCCTGATGTAGTAAGCAGCACAGAGATGGCCGGTTCATTCCGCACTGCGGCGCCATAATGCAGCCATTCTCCGGCATCAACCGAAAACGAAAGCCTTCCTTGCGACTGCAAAAAGGCCGATCCACTCACGGCTGAACACAAAGAAGCGCCCATGCCAATGAAAAGAACAGGGCCATCGGCTGACGCAAGAGTGCGAAATCTCTCCAGCTGAGCGCGAAGGTCACCGTCGGTGGCGTAGCTGGTGATCAGATCGCTCAGCCGCTCCGGTTGCTCCCGGCACTCGATCTCAAGGATCTGAATTCCGTTCGCCTGAAGGAGTTCCTCCGGTGGCTTGACGCCAGAGATCCATCGCGGTTCCTGCTTCTTGGTTCCTTCCATTGCATCTCCTTCCGTAAATTCGTCGTCTATGAAGTGAGCCGGCTTTGCACGGCCGCAGTATCAAGCGCCAGGCAAATGGCACCTGCGAGTTGCGCATCCACTCCCAAGAGGCTGCAACTTAGTTGCGGCTGGACACGCATGTCCCTTCCCATGAGGATGCTTCGCGTGGAGTCGCAAAGCGCCGGATGCATGCCCACCGTGCCCCCAAGCACGAACAGAGGGCAATTCAACATCAGGGATACGTTGTAAATCACGTTAGCCAGGGTGCGCGCACACTGCAGAAGGAGGACCTGCGCGAGTTGCTCGCCTTCCACTGCGTAATCGAAGATTTGAGTCGCAGTCAGGTCCTGTGGCAGCAACGTCAGTTCCTTGCGCCAAAGATTGTGCCACTCCGTTTTGATGCCCTCTCCGCCAATAAGTCTCTCAAGCGGTCCCGGCTTGCCTGGCTCGATACGGTCGTCCCGCACGCCAGGCACGAGCATATAGCCTATTTCGCCGGCCGCCCAAGACATGCCGTGGAAGATGCGACCGTTCAACATGATCCCGGCTCCCACGCCGGTCCCGATGCCAAGAAAGACAAAGTCACGTGCGCCTTTTGCTGCACCTGCCCAACTCTCCCCGAGAGCTCCCAAGTTTACATCATTGTCAACCGCCGCAGGAATGCCAAGCGCAGATTCAAGCAGGTCACGCAAGGGAATGTTGCGCCAACCCAAAAGGTAAGACGTCGCAAGAACAACTCCCGCATCCACATCCGTAACTCCGGCCACACCTGCTCCGACAGCCAGCAAGGAGCTGCGTGGTATTGAAGCCTGCTTCAGGAGCTGGTCCACGCCATCTTTAATAAGAGCAACGATCACATTCGCATCCTGGATGCCTACGGTTTTGGCCGACCACTTCGCCAGCACAACGCCTGCCGAATCTGCAAGAGCGAGGCGCAAGTTTGTGCCTCCAATATCCACACCAACGACACAGCGGTTGTCAGGTGCGGCAAGTGCGCCTTGTGTGGTTTCACTCGAACCGCAAAACTGTTTCTGCGTCACCGTTGATCTCTCCTCAGTTGGATATGCGCGCATTGCCGCGCGCTCCTTCGATTGCGGCCTCACTGCGCAATAGCCTTGGCTTTAACGCTGATGCTTTCCAGATCACGCCCCTTTGTCTCGGGAACCACGAAGAATACAAACACCAGAGTAACGATACAAAAGCCTCCATAGATGGCAAAGGTAAGTGAGTTGCCCGCGCCTTTGATGAGAGATAAAAACGTCATCGAGACGACAAAATTGGAAATGCCGGAGCCTAGCGTGGCGGCCGCGACGCCTCGACCTCGAACTCGCAGAGGAAAGACCTCGGAGGCAAGAATCCACGCGATGGGCCCCATGCTGAATGCAAAGCACGCAATGTAGGTCATCAGACAGGCGGTCGCGACTAAGCCGAGTGATGATCCGAGGAGTGCTTGATTATGGAAGGAATAGGACAGTACGAAAAGCGAACCAGTCATGCCGCCGACGCCCACATACAGTAGTGGTTTGCGACCCGCGCGGTCCACCAGCACGAGTGCAATGATTGTTGCCAGCACATTCACTATGGCGACTAAGAGAGTCGCGAAGATCGCATTCTTGTCAGAAGTAATACCTGCGAGAGCAAATATCTGGGGCCCGTAATAGACGATCGTGTTGATGCCTGTAACCTGCTGCAGCACCGTGAAACCGACCGCTATAAAGAGTGAGCCGCGCACCGCCGGACTCCAGAGCGCGCTCCAGCGCCGTTCTGCTTTTGTCAGCAAGCTGGTGCGAATGTCCTCTAACAGCATCCTGGCGCCGGTTGCATCCGTATAGGTCCTGAGCACCGATTCCGCATCTTCGATTCGGTTCTGCGCAAAGAGCCAGCGCGGGCTTTCTGGAACGGCGAGCACCATTAAAAGAAAGAAAGCCGCCGGTATGGCGCCAATGCCGAACATCCACCTCCACGCCTTGTCTCCTGCAAGCAGGTAGCCAACTAGGTCCGCAAGCGTGATGCCAAGAGTAAGTGCGAACTGATAAAGACCGATCAGCCTTCCACGCGATTCCGGGGGCGCGAGCTCGGAGACGTAAACCGGCGCCGTCACAGAGGTAAATCCGATTGCGACACCTATGATTGCGCGCGCGACGATCAAGGTTGCAACATTTGGAGACAAGGGAGCAAGAATTGAACCTACGATGAAGACGCCCGCTCCCCAGAGCAGCGTGGAACGCCTGCCGATGCGGTCCGCCATGGTGCCACCGCCGATTGCACCGAGCATCGCTCCTACGAGCACCACACTCACTACAACTTCTTCCATGGCCGTGGAAAGCTGGAATGAACCGCGCACGTAGATCAGCGCAGCGGCAATGATTCCCATATCAAATCCATAGAGGATGCCCCCTAGACCGGCGATGCAAGACACCTTCCAGATAAAGCTGCGATTTACGTGAGATTTTGTTGCTATTGAATCCCGCAAAGGTTCACCTCGAACATAGAGTTACCATCTTCGCTATTCCCCATTGCGAGCGTCCAGCTCAATATCTTGTGCAGAGAATCGGATCCTTGGGCGACATCATGATTTATGCGGTTGATACTCATCTTCGAGGCTCCGTTCTCCTGGCCTTTTACCTACTGTTAGCGACGCGAATTTGCAGCACATTCTGAAGCAAGAGAGCGGGGCCAGACCTCAATGCGCTCAATCAAGCAAGGCAATCTGCCCGCTCTCCTGTTCATTCATTAAAAAACAAGTTTCATTCTGATCTAACCCAGCTTCGGGCTAGAACTGTAGTTTGAGAGCAAGCTGACCGTTTCGCGGGTTTGCCGCTGCCGGAGTTTGTCCGAATTGTGAAGACTGGAAGTTTCCTGTAGTTTGAGGAACCCCTACGAACTGCGCGTGGTTGAACACATTGAAGAACTCCGCTCGGAACTGAAGCGTGTACCTGTCGAAGAACTTTGTATCCTTCGAAAGCGCTGTGTTGAAGTCATTAATTCCCGGGCCTGAAAAGAAGCTGCGGCGCGACGTTCCCAACTGACCCAGAGGCTCCATGGTGAACCCGCTTGTATCAAAAGCGAGATTGCCGGCTTTCCGAGGATTGAACCTTTTGACCGGACCGCCCGAGTAATTCGGCGTATCGTCCCCGATCGGTAGAGGACCCGAGTTGTCACTCCCGAGGAGCGAACGGTCGTCATTCTCATAGATGTAGACAGGAAGGCCGTTCGAGAAGGTTGTAATGCCGCTGATTCGCCAGCCCGCCACGAGCATCTTGGGCCCTCCCAGTTTGTCTGTGGGCAAGGTGTAATTGTAGCTAATCACGAAGTTCTGTGGGATGTCGTAGCTGGAGAGACCGCGGCTGATGTTGGGGTTGAACGGATTGACCTGCTCGCCGAATGCTGACGCATCGTCCATTGCCTTGCTGAAAGTGTAGCCAAGCAGGAACTGAAGCGGACCGCTCTGATGCCTGAAGTTTACTTGAACGGAGTTATACGAGGACGGCCCGATTGCCGACATGTAGCCGACGCTCCCGATCATGCCGTTTGACGCAACGCCAAATGGAGACCGCAACGTGCTCGGTTCGTTATTTGGTCCGCAGTTAGGGTTAGACGGATCCTGATTGTAGATCGCCAGGCAGGCAGCCTGATTTACCGGATCTGCCTCACGCGTTACAAGCAAGCGATGCGCTTGCGTTCCTACATAGCTGATAGTCAACAGATCGCGTGCGGAAATCTGGCGTTGAATCGACATCTCGTACTGCTCAGCATAAGGCACACGATTTTTCGGGTCAAAGCCGGCTGCTCCTCCGAGTGGACCAAATCCAATTGATGAAGGGTTGGAGGCGGAGACGTTGGCCGCGGGCATCACGTATGGAAACGGATCTGGATTGATTACGCCGGTAGCGCGGGTCTGATACGGATTGGCAAAGGATGTGCCGTTTGTTTGATACCAGCCTCCATAAGGCGGCCCGCCGATGAGCGTGAAATCATAGCCGCCTGCAAATGCGGTATAGAACATACCATAGCCCATGCGAATGCTGGTCTGGCCTGAGGGGCCCAGCAGCTTGCCCAGAAATCCGGTACCGGATGATTGAGGCGAGTAGGCCAGCCCAACACGCGGAGAAAAGTTGTGATACTGAATCGGTGCAATCGTCTTCGGAATTCCTGGATCACCTGGAACAACATAGCCGATAGGCGCGTTGGGAAACAATAACGATTGCTCGCCAAGATTGACTGTTTCCAGTTCGTTGTGTTTCTCCCACCACGGAGTAATCAGATCCCATCTAACTCCATAGTTGATAGTAAGATTTTCGCGAGCCCTCCAGCTATCCTGTGCGAACGCTCCGAGATAGAAATTCCGCGTATTTCCGGAGGGCGCCCAAGCCTGAATGAATCCTCCCGGAGCGCCAATCATGAAGTCGGCAAAGTCGACACCCGTTTCAAGAGCCTGGTTGAACATGAAATAGCCGTTTTCAATGTTCTGGATATTCTCCGCCATCTGCGTGAAATGGGTTGCGGCTCCAAATTTGAGTGAGTGGCTCCCCACAAGCCGGCTGTAAAAGTCTGACGCTTGATAAGTGTTTTCAATCAGTCCGAGGATGCGGCTCGGCACGCCGATATTGAAATTCTCAAAGTCCATCTCCGGAATGCCTTCCGTCGCCGGATTGAGCGGAATCATGGCGCCCGGGGTGCCGGACCCGGCGAACCCGAGCCCGGTGAGAGTCGCATTAATGGTTCCAGCGGGCTTATTCAGAAAGTCGTTGTAGCGGAGGTAGCCGATACGGGCCTCATTCACCGCTTTGCTGCCAATCGTCTTTGTATCTCCAATGTCGATGGCCCGCGTGCGCCCCGTAGTCATTGCGCCGAATCCGGGCACTGTAGCGACGGGATACGGATTGAACAATGAAAACTGATCGAAGTAATAGTAGCCGAATACCGAACCGATGCCGAGATTCGCATCCAATCGTCCGCTGAATTTGTTATCTGACAATCTCTGCGAGAATGCCGAGGTGGAAAAGTTGCCCTGGCCGTCGCCTAGCGGAATTGCTCCCGTGGCCAAAACGTTATTTGAAATGGGAGAAATAGCCAAACTGGGGATTTTTCCGTTCGGGAACACGCACCCTGTAGGCGTCAAGGGTTGGCTCGGATCATAGGCAGTGCCGGTGCAACTTGTCGATGGGCTACTTCCGCCGTAATAATACGGCTCGCCTGCCGTTACCGTGTACCCAAGTTTATTGCTGAGCTCATTTGCCCAATAAGCGCCCTGAACAGTGCTCCCGCTCATGGCCGATTCCAGTGCAGGATCGGAGAAATTGCCGCTGCGCTCATCTGCGGTGGGAACTGCAATGTTTCCGGTCGAAACGCCCACCACATTCCGGTTTCCCTGATAATCAGCGAAGAAGAATACCTTGCCCTTCTTCACCGGCCCGCCTGCGGTGCCTCCGAATTGATTCTGCTGGAATGGCCCCCGAACCCCCTTGTCAAAATAGTTCGCGGCATCGAAGTCCGTGTTGCGCAGGAATTCAAAAACATTGCCATGCAGTTGATCTGTGCCGTTCTTGGTAATTACATTCACCTGACCACCGGCGAAGTTGCCGTATTCCGCGTCGAAGTTATTCGTGATGATGCGGAACTCACTCAGAGA
>JBEKQD010000095.1:0-18942 GCA_049520075.1 Occallatibacter sp.
GCCCGTGTGGACGTCGTCATGCTCCACGACATTGGCACACCGGGGATCCAGCGACCATTCCGCGAACTCGGAACCGGGAAAATCGCCAGTCACGTCCGCTGTGTCATTGTTCCCGATCACTACGTACCCGCCCCTACCGTACAGGCGGCCGAGAACCTGAAACTCACCCGCGAGTGGGCGGAAACCATGGGAGTGGAGTACTACTACGAACCCGGCCGCGGAGGCATCAGCCATCAGATCATGATCGAGCAGGGCCATTGCCTGCCCGGTCAGATCATCGTTGCCCCCGACTCGCATGCCACCACCTACGGCGCCTGTGGAGCTCTCGGAACGGGGCTCGGAGTCACCGACACGGCGATCGCCTTCGGCACCGGCCAGCTTTGGTTCCAGGTGCCGGAGACGGTCAAGATCGAGCTGACCGGCGAGCTTGGCCCCTATGTGAGCGCTAAAGACATCGCGCTCTATCTTCTCAGCCTGTTCGGGGAAGATAAGCTCATCTACAAGGCAATTGAAATCGCCGGTCCCGCCGCCGACCGGCTCACCTTCGACAGCCACGCCTGTATCGCCAATATGGCGCTCGAAATGGGCGTGAAGACCTGCCTGTTCATTCCGGGCGAGGAAACTCTCGCGCGTCTCAGGCAGCTCCGCCAGCGCGTTCCCGACCCGGTGAGGCCGGACGCAGACGCACACTATGAGAGCATCGTGTCGATCGATGTTTCTCTAATCCCGCCCATGGTGGCCACGCCGCACAGCCCCTCAAACGGCAAGCAGGTATCCGAGGTTGCCGGCATCCACGTCCATCAGGCTTTTCTAGGATCCTGCACGAACGGTCGCGTCGAGGACTTGCGCGTTGCCGCGCGCCTCATGAAAGGTCATTCGGTTCACTCCGGCACTCGCATGATCGTTACACCCGCGTCGCAGGAGACGTATAAGCAGGCCATCGAGGAAGGGCTTATCCGGATATTTCTCGATGCCGGCGCCCTGGTCACCAATCCAGGCTGCGGCGTCTGCATCGGCGGACACCTTGGACTCATTGCCAAGGATGAAGTGTGCATCTCGGCCTCCAATCGTAACTTCATGGGACGCATGGGCAGCCGCCAGGGTCAAATCTATCTCGCATCGCCGGCAGTCGTCGCGGCGTCAGCTCTCGCGGGCGAAATCGCAGACCCCAGATTGCTCAAGGAGAATTGTTAAATGATTCGCGGAAGAGCTTGGAAGTACGGAAAGAATATCGATACGGATGCCATTTATCCGGCGCGCTATCTTGTCTACTTTGAACCCGCCGAAGTCGCAAAGCACGCCATGGAAGATGTCGATCCGGACTTCCTGAACAAAGCCAAGCCAGGCGACATCCTGGTCGCCGAGACCAACTTCGGAACTGGCTCGGCACGCGAGCAGGCGGCCATGACACTCAAATTTGCCGGCATCGGCGCGGTCCTTGCAGATTCCTTCAATCGCTGCTTCTATCGCAACGCCATCAACAACGCGCTGCCTGTTCTGGCCTCACGCGGCATTTCGGAGCAGATCGACGAGGGCGACGACATCGAAATCGATCTCGAACACGGGCGCATCTTCAATTACACTTCGGGCCGCGGATTCCAGGCCACCCCCATGCCCGAACTGCTGCAGAGGATTATTTCCGCAAACGGCGCCATCGCCTACTATCGGGCCCACCCGGCAACGTTGCCGGACGCAGCTGAGCTGACCGGGACAGCGCTTGGCGAGGAGGTCCGGTGTGAGTGAGACAGTAGGTGGTCGCTGCGGCAAACTGCGGACCGCCGAATCCGCATCCGGTTCCGTTCCTATGCCGCGATTCAGGTTTCCGGCCGAGGCATACGGCCCTTTTGAGATGAAGTTCAGCAATTCCATTCCGCAAATGCCGTTGCCCAGAGGTACACCTGGACGGAATGAATACGAGGAGAGAAGTTCATGATATTGACCGATCAGGAAAAGAAGATGTTGGATGGCGAGGAAGGCTATCCATCCCAAAAAGCCATGCAGATCCTCGTCCAGCTGGGTGAAATCTACGATGCCGACCGCATGATTCCCGTCAGCAAAGTGCACATGCCAGGGTCATCGGTCGTCGTCGCCGGCGAGGCGGGCACCCGACTGGTGGAAAAAATGGCGGCCCAGGGCGGACACTTCAGGGTCTTCACCACCCTAAATACCGGCGCGGTCGACATGGACCACTGGAGCGAAATTGGCTATTCCCGCGAAACCTACGACATGCAGCAGCGATTGACCCGCGCCTATGAGAAGCTCGGCGGCCTGGCTTGCCACACCTGCACACCGTACTTCATCGGAAGCATTCCCCGCCTCGGCGAACACGTAGCCTGGGGCGAGTCCTCGGCCATCGCCTTCGTCAACTCGGTGCTCGGCGCGCGCACCAACCGTGAGGGCGGCCCCTCCGCTTTGGCCGCGGCGCTGACGGGGTTGGCGCCCAACTACGGACTTCACCGGCAGGAGAACCGCTACGGCCAAATCCACATCAAAGTGGCCACGTCTTTGAACGGCGCTGTCGATTATGGCAGCCTGGGCTATTGGGTCGGCCGGAGAACCGAGAGCAAGATTCCGGTTTTCACCGGGATTCCCAAGGATGTCACCACCGATCAGCTCAAGATGTTGAGCGCTGCCCTGGCGTCCTCCGGATCCGTCGCGCTGTTTCACATTGTCGGTGTTACTCCGGAAGCAGCGGATATCTTGACGGCCTTTGGCGGACGCCAGCCCCTCGATGTGCTCACATTCGATCGCAGCGGGCTGGGCGAGAGCGAAGGACTGCTCAATAAGCATCAGGGCCAAGCGGTTTCCATAGTCGTCATCGGATGCCCTCACGCCTCCATTCAGGAGATCGAGTCGATTGCCCGCCTACTCGGCGGTAAGAAGGTTCACGATGGCATGGAGCTCTGGATTACCGCCGCGCAGCCGACCAAGGCCTATGCCGAGCGGTGCGGGTTTGAGGGCACGATCCGCTCAGCCGGCGGGCGCATCGTCACCGATACGTGCCCCATTCTCTCGCCGATGGCTTATCTGGCGAAGGCCAAGAACCTCAAAGCCTTGGCCACGAACTCCGCTAAACTCGCTCACTACGCGCCCGGTCAATGGGGGATGCCGACCTATTACGGCAGCTTGGAAGCATGCATTTTGACCGCGATCGACGGCGTGGCAAGAACCGCTTCACTAGGAGAACATCATGAAGGTTGATCACTTTAAGGGTCGCAAAGTGGTAGGGGGTAAAGCACGGGGCCAGGCTCTGGTCTGTCAGGAACCCATCTGTTTCCTGGGCGGCATCGATGTCAAAACCGGACAAGTGACCGAGGTGGGCCATTCGATCGAGGGCGAAAACGTCGCCGGAAAAGTCCTGATCTTTCCCACCGGGAAGGGATCGACCGGCGGTTCCTACCTCATCTTCGAAGCGGTAGAAAACGGTGTGGGACCTTGCGCGATCGTCAATCGCGCTGCGGAACAGGTTACGGCCATCGGCTGCATTATTGCGGAGATACCCATGATGGACCGGGTCGAGCCAGATCCGCTCGCATTCATTCAGGATGGAGACTGGGTTGAAGTCGATGCCGATGCCGGCACCATCCGCATTTTGGGTAGCAAGGAAGTCAGCGGTCTGTCCGAGCCGGCACGAGACGAGGCTGCAGTCAGCTAACACATTTTATCTACGTTGCCGTTGTTAAAGTGCCGGACTTACAGGCGCTCGCATCCTCAAGGAAGGGAAGGGCCATGGAAGACGTTTCTTACTCCGAATGTCGCAATCGTCTGATGAAGCTATCCACCACCAATGTTGCCGATGCGCTCGACGCGCTCAATCTCAAGGGAGCGACCTATGGAATCCGCCCTATGTGGGAGAACGCCGGGAAAGTAGCGGGCAAAGCCGTAACCGTGAAAATTGTCGCGGCTGGCGTGACGAAGGGCAAGAACCATCTTGGTGTCAAGGCAATCGAGCAGGCCGAATCGGGCGACATTGTGATCATCGACAACGGCGGCCGGCTCGACACTTCCTGCTGGGGCGGCATCCTTACTACAGGAGCTAAAATGAAGGGCCTCAGCGCTGTCGTCGTTGATGGCGCGGTCCGCGATCTTGACGAAAGTATCGAAGCTGGTTTCCCCGTTTATGCCCGAGGCACGGTTGTTGCTACCGCGCGAGGCAGAATCATGGAAGAGGCAACCAACATCATGATCCAGTTCGGCGGAGTTCAGGTGCGTCCGGGCGACATGGTCATGGGCGATCGCAGCGGCGTTGTGATCATTCCCCAGGAAAAGATGGCCGAGGTCCTTGAAAAAGCCGAGCAGTTCTATGCCAAGGAGGAACAAATGATCACCGACATTCGGGCCGGGATGTCGATGCTCGATGTTGACAACAAGTATAATTACGAGAAAATGCTCAAGTGATGGCGAAAAGGCATTTGAAGTCTTGAGTATGAGTTCGCACCGCGCAATGCCGCGAGAAGGATGATTCTGCTAGGTTGCTGCTGTGCCTTACTGCAGCGTGAGCTCGTCTTTTTGATGTAGCCGCTCTTCGCTTGAGATATATCCAGCGAGGTGATGGTCTTTTTAATCTGGGCAACATCGAAAGCGCAAGGAGGAGGAACAGATGAAATCAACCCGTAGCGATCTGGTTTACGACCACATTGTCAAACTGATCTTCAACGGTAACCTTCTCCCTGGCGAGAGAATTATCGAGCACGAAATCGCGGCCAAACTCAACGTGAGCAAGACCCCCGTGCGAGAAGCCCTGAACAGGCTTGCCAGCGATCATCTGGTCGAATCCAAGGGCCGCCTCGGCAGTTACGTGGCCAAGATTCCCGACGCCAATGTGGTTGCTCTCTACGAAGCTCGTCTGGTCGTCGAGCCGCCCCTCGCCCGCTGGGCCGCGGAGCGCGGAGAAAGCAGCGAAATTGCCGTCCTCGAACAGTGTTTTGCACTGCAACAGGAGGCTTTTCGCAATGGAGACAACGGCATGTTCCTGGAGCAGGATCGGCGCTTCCATGAATTCGTTGCCTCCATGGCGCGCAATCCAACCATGATCCAAGCCCGCAAAAGCATCAGCAATCAGATTGCCTTGATGCAGGCCATTTCCTTTCTCGGACGTCAGCGCAGCACCAGTAACGCCGTCAACGAGCACGAAAAGATTCTCCAGGCCATCCAGGAGCGCGATGGAGAACGCGCCTTTGAAGCCATGCGCATCCACCTGGACAATTTGCTGCAGGAAAAGAAGGTCATGGTCGCGCGGCGGGTTGAGGAGCTTGCGTCTGATCGCCATCGCGATCGCCAAACGCTTGGCTCCGTCGCCGGGGCGCAAGAGCAGCAATTGGAGATGACGCGTTAATTCGGTCAGAAGCCACCGCCGTTTTGCCTGGCGCCATGTTGTCCCTTGGCACGAGATCAGCCCCGCAAACAGCAGAAGAGTGCGGTGACAGGAGAGCCTTCAGTGAATAAGTATAAGATTGCCTTGCTTTCCGGCGATGGCGTGAGCGCAGAACTGATCGAGTCAGCATCTCTGGTTTTGCAGGCGGCAGCCAAGTCCGGCAGCTTCGAACTTCAATTCCATACTTATCCGTATGGGAAAAAGGCTTACGACCAATGTGGCGAGGCTTGTCCCGCCGACACTCTGGCCGGCATCCAATCCAGTGCAGCCGCTCTGTTGGGCGCGGTGTGCGTGAAGGGGATTCCCTCTCCGAGCCCCATCGGATTCCTGCGCAAGGAACTCAATCTGTTTGCCGATGTGCGCCCCGTCCGCTCATTCCCAGGGGTCTGGTCATTGCGGCCCGATATCGACATGGTCTGCATCCGCGAAACCACGGAAGGTTTCATCGCCGATCGCAATTTGTACAAGGGCTATGGAGAATTCATGCCCAACGAAGACCAGGTCCTGTCCCTGCGGGTTATCAGCCGGCAGGCCTGCGAGAGAATCGCGAAGTTTGCCTTCGAATACGCCCGAAAAAACAACCGCAAAAAGATCACCGCGCTGCATAAAGCGAATGTTCTCAAGATGGGCTGCGGCCTGTTCCTTGAGTCGGTCCAGAAGATCGCGGCGGGTTATCCCGATATCGAACTATGCGACGAATCGGTCGACAGCGCCGCCGGTGGCCTGATCAGGAACCCCGAAAACTACGATGTCTTGCTCACCACGAACCTCTTTGGGGACATCCTTTCAGACGAAGCGGCAGGACTTGTTTCCAGTCTGGTGCCGACCGGCAATTTCGGGACCTCGACGCCCATGTTCATGCCTATCGACCACAGTCCCCAGTATTCACAGGAACGCAAAGGCACCATTAATCCTCTGGGAATCATCTTGTGTGCGTCGATGCTGTTGGAACATTTGGGAGAGCTGACCGCTTCAAACTCAGTGAAGCGGGCGATAGCGGAACACTTGAAGGCTGTTGCCTTGGCCAGCCTCTCCACCGACGAAATCGCGCGCGACATCTGCGAACGGCTCTGAAGGGCCTGGGCGAAGTGGAAGACGGACAGAGACCTTTGGTGACACAAGGGAGTTCGTGGGAACAGAAACTCAGCCCGCGGGTCTTCACTCAAGAACCTTCCCGTCGCCGGGTTATAGTATCTGGCACGGTAGTAGTTGATGCCCAGGCCGTCAAATTCGCGCCCGGTGTAAGCATAGCTGTTGGTCGTCGTGCCAGTGACACTCATGTTGCCAAACGGCCCGTAGCTGTATTGCACGTCCGAGTTTCCGGTTGTATCCGTGAGCGCCACAGTGCTGCCCAGGGCATCAGTCACGTAGTTATCTGTCTCGGTCGGAGAGGTGCGCACGAAACGTTCATCCACTCCGCCCGTGAGCAGGTTCGCCGTTGGATTTGTGCCGGACTCTTGTACGGGATTGACGCCGCGGTAGAGGAAGTTGGTCGTCGTGGTCAGGATCGTCTTGCCCACGCGCCGTCCCAACGGATCATAACTAAATCCGTCCTTCCATGCATCCCAAGCGCAGACAAGCGCAAACAGCTTCCCGCTCGATAGTTCGAATGCGTATAGATGCTTCCGAGGTTTGTCCTTCTTTGGCCACTCGAGAAAAGCGAGACCGGTGGATTGTTCACCTCAATGGTTCCCGGTAGCGGGGACCGCGCCGAGCACTTCCCGTTTGCCTGATGATCGGTTGCGAGGTCACAAATTCCGTGTGAGTAAATAGATGTCTGCGATAGGCGCGGAGTTCAATTTCTCCAACGTATGGTAGAAGCGGAGCGAAAAGCGCACCTAGAATCGAAATTACACGGGAACGAGTGCCATAATCTCCTTGTCGAGTTGTCCTGCCTTCGCGCGATTATCGAGCTTCAGTAGAAGAGCAGGTGTAATTTCCTGAGCTTTGGCCACTAGCAGCATTCCCTCCTTAGTTCTAATCTCCTGCTCCACGACCATCCCGACCGCCAGTTTCAACGTGGAGATCTTGCGCAACGCCATCCTCGCGACCGGGGGCACGATGTCTTCCAGGCCGTCGATGAGCTCCTTTTCGAACTCACTGCGCCGGGTATGAAGGCGACCAATGGCATCTTGAACCGTCATGCGCTTCATCCTAAGGTCATCAAAGGCAAGCGCGAGCTTGAGGATCTTTGCTCCGAGCACGATTTCCTTTGCGGCATCTTCCGGCATACCCGGGACGACGGCAGGGATATCCTTGGTGAGTTGCTGGCTGATCATCCAGGCAACGGCTTCGAGTCGCGGAATGTGGGCTAGAAGATCCATCCCGGCTTGAGGATGAGCGTTGAACCGTGCCTGGTCTTCCGGCGACATCTTGGTGTCGGTATAGGCTTGTTGTATGAGTTCAGAATTAAGAGTGAGGCAGCCAAGCTGAGATAGCGTAGCTGCAGCTTCGAACCGCCAAATAGAGGTCAAACGGAACTTGAGAACAAGGTGACGGACGTAGTGCGCGATGCGCCTGGATCTTCCGAAGGTTTCGGGACTTGCAGCGCTCAAGACATCCGTCAGGACTTTGATGCTTCCCATCACGGTCTTTTCGAGAAGTTCCTTTTCAGCTGTTACTAAGCGGTACTGAACCAGTCCCGCGGTGATTGCCTTCGTTAGGACTTCCTTGTCGCACGGCTTGGTAAGAAAGCGGAATATGTTTCCTTCATTGACCGCTTCAATAGCCGCGTCCAGGTCCGTATAGCCGGTCAACAGCATTCGTACAGTGTCTGGAGTTCTCTGCCGCACCTGCGCCAAAAACTGAGCGCCGTTCATTCCCGGCATACGCATGTCTGAGATCACGACTGAGTACGGACCCCGATCACGGATCGAAGCAAGGCCCATCTCTCCACCCTCAGCCGTGTCCACCTCGAACTCTCGGTGGAAAGTTCGTTTGTAGCCATCCAGAACCGCTGGTTCATCATCGACAAAAAGAATTCTGTCAGTCATGGTGCAACTCCTAATGGCATCCTATTCTTGCACCATGAGTCGAGTTCTCTTCTGTTCGACGTTCGGCCATGGCACCGCACCTTTATCTCCAGCACCTTAGCGCAATTCCCGCATGTTCCGCAAGCAGTTAAGAGACATGAAAGAGCTATGGCCGATTTCATCGGCACTTCTACCCGATGACTCAAGCACTTGAGATATCCCGCTACTCACTCGACACCAGTTTGGCCAAATCCTTGAAAGGTGGCATGCGCTTTGCCGATATACGGGTGATAGCGGATTCGCACTCGTAGCTCAGGGCCAACAAATGAACACATCGTCCATTCCCGCGTCGATTCCGGATCGTCACGAAGGGGGACAGGACCCTCAGAAAAGCGAAGCGCACTTCCTCAGGATGTTTGAGCATGCGACTTTCGGCATGTGCATGATCGGATTGGACATGCGCTTCGTTGAAGTGAACAGGGCGGTTTGCACTATGCTCGGGTATTCCGCCGAGGAACTGTGTGGAACCTCCTGGACGGCGCTTACTCACCCGGACGATCTTGAGGTTTCATTGCAGTGGAAGGAACATCTCAATCAGGAGCCGGACGGATGCCAACAAGTGAAACAACGCTTCATTCATCGCGACGGAGCCGTCGTCTGGGTGCTCGCGCGTATTTTGTTGTTGCGAGACAAAAACGGCGGCCCAAGGTGTTTTGTCGTTGACATGGAAAACATTACGGAGAACCGGCCTGCGAATGTGTCGCCAAGGGAAGATGAAGATCGTTTCAAGGCGATCGCTGACAGTTGCCCTTCGATGATGTGGGAAACTGACGCCGAAGGAAACATTCGGTTCTTCAACAAAGCTTGCCGGCAATTTTGCGGAATTGACCAAGAGAGACTGGATAGTAGCGAGTGGCAGCCTCTAATTCATCCCAGCGATGCGCCCGAGTTTGCGGCTGCGCTCAATTGCGCGATAAAAGAACACACTTCCTTCAGTGCTGAGGCGCGCGTTCGGCGAGCCGATGGCGCGTGGCGGCTCCTTGGTTCCCGCGCTAAGCCGAGATTCTCGTCGAATGGTGAATATCTGGGACACATCGGCCTCAGTGCGGATATAAGTGAGCGAACTCAAGCTGACCGGGCACGCCAATTTGAGCTCTTGCTCAACCGTGCTATACACGACGAAACTCTCGAAGGGATTCTTGTCGTAAATGAAGAAGGAGAGATCGTATCTCGCAATAAGAGGTTTCTGGAAATATGGGGGCTCGCAGAGTCAGGCGTATCGGGTCAACCGCTCGATCACTCGATTGGAGCTTCAGATCGGACGCTTTTGCAGGCAGTCGTCGAGCGTGTTGAAGCTCCAGAGGCTTTCATGAATCGGATTCGAGAACTCTACCAACGTCCGGATGAAAAGGATCGATGTGAAGTTAAATTGAAAGACGGGCGGACGCTCGAACGGCATTCCACGGGCCTGAGAAATCACGAAGGAAAGTACTTGGGACGCGTGTGGTTTTTCCGAGACATTACCGCTCACAGACAGGCAGAAGCCAGCCTACAGAATGCAAAGGATTCCGCTGATAAAGCCAATAGTCTTCTACAGCACGAACAATCGATCATCGAGAACGAACGCAAAATGCTGCACGCGCTCATCGACAACATCCCCGATTATATGTACGTAAAAGACATCCAGAGCAGATTCGTGGTGGCCAATCCTCATTTGGCGCACGTAGTTGGAGTCAAAGCGCCAGAAGAACTTTTGGGGAAGACCGACTACGATTTTTACCCGCGCTATCTTGCCGATGCCTTCTATGAAGACGAGCAGAATGTGATACGTTCCGGGCAACCGTTGTTTAACCGCGAGGAAAAGGGTATCGATGGCCAGGGAAATGAAGTCGATATTCTGACGACAAAGGTTCCTATTCGCGACAGCGAAGGTCGGGTGATCGGCATTGCGGGCGTGGGCAGAGACATCAGTTCGCGCAAGAAAATGGAGAACGCGCTTCGGGATGCAGAGCAGAAGTTTCACGGAATATTTGACAATGCCGTTTTCGGAATTTTTCAAAGCACGCCGGATGGCCGCTTCTTGAGTGTGAACTCCTCCATGGCCTCGACTTACGGATATGATTCCCCCGAAGAGATGGCCGCGAGCATTACCGATATCTCCCGACAACTCTACGTTGATCCCAAACGCCGTGAGGAGTTCGTGTTCCTATTGCGTTCATGTGGAGGTGTTCATAACTTTGACATCGAAAACTTTCGCAAAGATGGCAGAAGGATATGGGTCTCGCTGACCGTCCGCACCATCTATCAAAATGGCATTGCGGTCTGCTTTGAAGGAATGTGTGAAGACATCACGGAGCGGCGCCTATTGCGGGAACAGCTTCTTCAGGCCCAAAAGCTGGAATCGGTGGGCCAACTTGCTGCTGGAATAGCCCATGAAATCAACACGCCGACTCAGTACATCGGTGATAACGTGCGGTTCCTGAAGGATTCCTTCCTGGACCTGAAGAGTCTCCTGATGAATTATGAGCGGCTTTTTCTGTCGGTCAAGGAAAATGCAATTTCCTCGGAATTAATTCAGGAAGTGGCAACTGCCGTCGAACGCGCCGACGTGGGCTATCTAATTGAAGAGATTCCCAAAGCCATCGATCAAACGCTGGAAGGCGTGACCCGTGTATCTGCGCTTGTGAGTGCGATGAAGGAGTTCTCCCATCCAGGTACGAAGGAAAAAGTGTCACTGGACCTGAACCACGCCATTGAAAGCACGGTTACGGTGGCGCGGAACGAATGGAAATACGTGGCTGACCTGGAGACTGACTTCGACCAATCACTGCTTCCGATCCTGTGTCTGCCGGGAGAATTTAACCAAGTGATTCTGAATCTGATCGTCAATGCCGCACATGCAATCGCCGATGTCATTCGCGAGGGAGGCCCAGAAAAGGGGAAGATCACGGTGCAAACTCGGAGTCTTCCTCAATGGGCTGAAATCCAAATTCAGGACACCGGATCAGGCATTCCCGAGGAGATACAAGGAAGAATTTTCGATCCCTTCTTCACGACCAAGGGGATCGGCAAAGGAACCGGGCAGGGCCTGGCAATTGCGCGCTCAGTGATCGTTGACAAGCACAGCGGAACCATTCATTTTGAAACAGAGAAGGGAAAGGGCACAGTCTTTATCATTCGTCTTCCTCGCGATGGCAAGACAATTGCTCCCATGGTGGATGCCGCTTGAAACGCATTCTCTTCGTAGACGATGAAAGCAACATCCTCGATGGTATCAGGCGCTTGCTCCATGCGGATCGGGATCGTTGGGATATGGAGTTTGTTGTCGGTGGAGAAGCCGCCTTGCAGGCCTGTGAGGCGAGCGCCTTTGACGTTGTAATCTCCGACATGCGGATGCCAAGGATGGATGGTGCAACCCTGTTGGGGCACATTCACGACCGCTTTCCCAGCACGGCGCGAATAATCCTCTCTGGATTCGCCGACGGTGTCCTCGCAGCACGCGCGGTTCCCGTGGCGCACCGCTTTCTGGCTAAGCCATGCAACGCGTCTGAGTTGCGTTCAGCGATTGAACGTATTTGCGCAATGCAAGACCTGTTAAGTTCGCCGGAACTTCGCAGGATTGTAGGAGCAGTAGGTGAACTGCCCTCGCTTTCCGCCACTTACACAGATCTCACTCGTGCGTTGAGGGACCCGAACACATCGACTCGACAAGTGGCGGAGATCGTTGAGCGAGATATCGCAATGTCTGCGAAAATCCTGCAACTCGCCAACAGCGCTTTCTTCGGGCTGGCCCGGAAGGTCACCAGTTTGTCGAGCGCCGTCTCCTACCTTGGGATGGAGACAATCAAGAATCTGGCTTTGACTTCTGAGGTCTTCAGGGTCTTCGTGCCCGACTCGCGCGTTCCGCAATCTGTTTGCGACTCGATACAGCAACATGCGATTCGCACAGCTGCCATCGCAGCTGCGCTCCCGGTGGAGCGGGGAACTCGCGATATTACCGCCGTGGCCGTGCTTCTTCACGATATTGGAAGCCTTTTCCTGGCGAGCGCAATGCCTGGCGAGTACTGCGCCGTTCTTTCAGAGGTAAGTAACCGCGGATGCAAGTCCTTTGAAGCTGAGGAGGAACTGCTTGGAACTTCGCACGCAGAGATAGGGGCTTATCTGCTGGGATTGTGGGGAATACCAAGCCTCGCGGTTGAGGCAATCGCTCATCACCACCGCCCGACTCGCATACCGCATACAGCCTTTGATAGCACAGTGACCATTTATGTTGCTGACCTCTTGGCCGACGAGTTGGAAAATCATCCGGAGGGTTCAACTGGACTCGAAATTGCTGAGTCAGACCGAGCTTGCCTTGAATCGCTGGGAGTCCTGGATAAAATTTCCGAGTTCCGTGAGCTTGCGCTACAGTGTCGCGACTGAACCAAGTTGCCTGCAGTCCACAAATTACACACGGGCCTTGATGCGTCGTCAGGCAGCGCAGGAGCACGTTTTTTGACGTTAAATGAAATACTCATCACGCCAATTCAACACAACGAATTAGAGTTCGTTTGAGGGGATTTGTCGCGATCGAGAGCTAGCCGACCATCGGCGCGAGAATCTGGATGCCTTTCTCGCCCTTCTTCACAAAACGTCCAAGCAGGTTCCATGCCCGGATGCCGGCAACGTGCGAGGCAGAGGGTTTTTGCCGTGCAATGGCGAGGATGTTGCCAAAGCTGTAGTTGTGAAACCGCGCCATTGCGCCGAGGTACGCGGTCAAGGTCTCGCTCTTGCCCGCTTCAAGCTGCTGGACGAGGAAGTCCACGGCCTACTTGATGAGTTGCTGGGTGGGGTTCTCCCGCTGCGAGGTGCGCTGCTGGTAGGGTGAATCGCTGCTGGTGCCGAGCGCCGCATTTTTGCTGTGCGGCGCGGTGGTATTGCGGCTGTCGCCGTTGCTGTTGTTGTGGCCACTGAAGTTCATGTCTTTGTTCTCCTTTTCCGCCGAAACCGGCTGAGCGTCTTGCTCACCCGGAGCAGGGAAGCGCGAAGGCGGTGGGCGGAAAAGGGACAAACGCAGCGCACGAGGGGGAGTCCGGAGGGGAAAGCGTGGCCAGTGCCAAACACGCCTGACCGTTTGGCGCACAGCCGCGCTTCGAACGGACTAAGGAAGGCTCTTGCAGCGCAGGTTCTATGTGCGCCGGGCCGTCCACCCGAGGGCGCGTAGTGAGATTGGATGAAAACAACCTGTACAGGAAGTCAGCGGCCCCTTCAGGGACCGCCAGGGCAGGTTGTCGCGATGGGAGATATGGAGGGTATATTATTGATATGATTGCGATTATATCAATAATGCTTCTTTGACATTGTTGAAATCTTCACTACGACGCGGGGCAGTTCATGCCGGCGAATCTGTTTCATTCCCAGATTCGGGTGCTGACCAGGTTCACATCTGCAGTCCAGGGGAAGTATGGTTTTGTCGGAAACGCGCTTCTGGCAGGCCAATGATTGTCTCAAGGCGTTGCCGTTCTGGAAACGCGAGTTGGCCTGTTCTCGTCAACCAAGAATTATGCCAAGGGCAGATCAGCGAACACTGACCGACCTCAAAGAACTAATTTTTGGGAGCATGTTGAAATACTCCCACCGCAGGTGCACAGGCGGCGTGGCGGGCGCTTATCTGCTGCGGCGAGTTCAACTGCTGGCGGAGATTGCCTGCCAGATCGGCCACCATGCGCAGCCTTTCGGCAACGGGCAACGGGATATCGGCGCCGTTGAGAGCCAACTGCGAATGAAGCAGCAGGCCGGCGACCGTGGATTTCAGCTCGGTTTCGATGGCCGCAGTGGCGGCGCGGCGGGCCAGTGCCTGCTCCCGCTCGCGACGGTGGAGGGCCGAGCGAATCTCGCGGATGAGCCGGGCCGCGCCGGAAAGCGCGAAGTTGAACTGCAAAGGGGTGGCGAGGCCGGCGCGTTCCCATATGGCTTCGGCCGCGGCCGGATCGCATTCGGCCATGGTCTCGTCCACCGCAACGGCCAAAAACTCGCGACGGCGCAGCGCGGCCAGCGCCGTCTTGCGCCCGTCGGCCACTTCAACCTCCATACCCAGTTGCGCTTGCATTACGGTGGCGCAGTTACGAGCGCCTTCAATTCCAGTCACAATCAGAATGCTCATTCCCAGCTCCTCAAAACAGTGGTCAGTGACCCGTGATTAGTATTCAGTTGTAAGTTCAAAAAGCTCGGCTGTCAGTTCGGGCGCAGTGGTCGCAGGATCAGCGCTTAGCGCAGGAGATTCGAGCCGGGATTGGGAGGCTGGTTGCTAAGGGTCAGGAGCGGGCAACTGTCCACTGTTCACTGACCACTGCTTTTTCACTCTTCCTGCAGCGGATCGGCGATGCCGTATTCCTTCAGCTTGCGGTAAAGAGTCGTCTTGCCGATGCCCAGCATCTTGGCGGCCTGAAGCTTGTCGCCGTGCAGGGTGCGAATGGCGTCCAGAATGGCCTGACGTTCAAGATCGGCCAATGGAACCAACTTTGGTGATCCGGCATCTGCACCCTTTTCTCTGGCCTCTATGGCGGCGCTCCGTGCTTCCAGTCCCCGCTGCTGTAACTGTGTCGGCAGGTTGCCGAGTTGCAGAAGCGGTCCCGAGGTAAGAGCGCAGGCTCGCTCTATCGCGTTTTCCAGCTCCCTGACGTTGCCCGGCCAGTCGTGGCGCATCATGGTGCGCAAAGCCTCGTCGCTCAGGGTGAATTTTCTGCCATGCTCGCGGCTGAGGTGGTCCAGAAAATGCGCGGCGAGCAGCGGAATGTCCTCGCGCCGGTCGCGCAGCGCGGGAAGGCGCAGGTTCACCACGTTGAGCCGGTAGAAAAGGTCCTTGCGGAAAGAGCCTTTCTCGACCATTGCTGCCAGATTCCGGTTGGTAGCGGCCACAATGCGCGCCCGTATTTTCTCTTGCAGTGCGCGCAGCAGCTTGGCCTGCAGGTCGAGCGAGAGCTCGCCAATCTCATCCAGAAAAACCGTGCCGCCCTCGGCCGAGACCAGCAATCCGTCCTTGGAGCGATTGGCCCCGGTGAAAGCGCCCTTGACGTAACCGAACAGTTCGCTCTCAATCAGCGTAGGGACCAGCGAACCGCAATCGACTGGTAAAAAAGGCTTTTGCGAATTTGGACCATAGGCGTGGATGGTGCGCGCCACCAGTTCCTTGCCGGTGCCGCTCTCGCCCAGAATCAGCACGGGATGGGTGCTTTGCGCAACTTTCGAGAGGATGCGGTAAAGTTTTTCCATCTCGCCGGAGCGGCCGATCATCGCGCCCAGTCCCTGCGAAAGCCGCAGCCGCTCGCGCAGCTGGCGCGCAGCCGCATCGGTAACCAGCGAGGCCGAGGCGCGCTCAAGTACCGTGGACAGCTCGTCCATGGCGAAGGGCTTGGCCAGGTAGTCCGAGGCTCCGCAGCGCATGGCCTCGACGGCGGCGTTCACCGTGCCGGAGGCGGTCATGGCGATCACAGCGGTCTGGGGGTACAGGAGTTTCACTTCGCTTACCAGTTCGAGCCCCTGACTCGAGCCGGCGGGCAGATTGACCAGCAGAATGTCGGCAGCCGAGCCGCGCAACATGCCGCGTGCCTGCGTCATGTCGCCGGTGCTCTCCACCGAGTAACCCAGGCTGGAAGCGATCTCCGCGCAGGCCGAGCGCATCGCGGCATTGGCGTCCACCACCAGCAGGTTCAGACGCACCGGTGGCTCCGCGAGTTGGCGGATAAACTCCATGGTTCTTTCGTTCAGAGCTGTTTCGAGCATTGTATTCGCCTCATGCGTAAATCGCTAAATTGGATTTTCTGTTGCCGCCGCGCCCGGGTGTTCTTTTCAAGCGGCGCGCCGATGGGTTTTCGCACTTGCGTCAGCGGGAGCGGACAGGCAGCTCAATCTGGAAGCGTGCTCCGCCTTCGGCGGCGTCGGCTGCATGAATGTGGCCGCCTGCGGCCTCGACGATGGAGCGTGTGATAGACAAACCCAGACCGCGATGAGAGGCAGGCCAGCCGCCATTCCGGAGGGCTCCGTTTAACTTGGTTGTGTGGCCGGAGTCGAATATCTTCTCCAACCTGTCGAATGGAATGCCGAGCCCGTTGTCTTCTACGGTCAGCTTCAGCCACAGTGGGGCAACCGTTTCTGCGTGAAACTCATGCAGGGTGATGGTGATTCGCCCCGCGCCGGGCATGGCTTCTGCGGCGTTCTTGACTAGGTTCACCAGAATCCGGGTCAGATCCTCGCCGCTCATGCGCACAGCCTGCGCGCCGTCCTCGGTGCTTAGGTCGAGTACGATGGCGGGCCCGGCAAGGGCCGAGAGCAGATTGCGGTTGGCCACGAGTTCTCCGGCCAGATTGTCGATTAGCGAGCCGGGCGTCAGCTCCCACTGGCGGGCGCGGTCCAGAGCGAGCGGCTCACTCCTGGTCAGCGCCGTGTTGATTGCCTTGGAGTGCCCCATCTGCGGTCGCGGCCGGCTGTCAAATCGGGCCTCAAGATTCGCGCCAAGGCCTGCTTCAAAATTGGCGTCAATGGCGAGTAGCTTTTCCACCAGCCGGCGGCTGGCCGCGGCCACCAGCCGCAAATCGCCGGCGTAGTGATCGAAGTTGGGGTTGAGCACCCCCGGCTCCTCGAGCAGGTCGCAGTAGAGCCAAAGCGCCGTGACCAGGTTTCGGGCATCGTGAGCCACCACAACTAGGTTCTCGCCATGGCCGCCATCGCCGTGCAGGTTGGGCAGCGTCTTGACCACCGTTTCGACCCGCTTGAGTCCGAACCGGTCTGTCCCGGCTCCGATCAAGCCAGTCGCCGCAAGGCCAATCTTCGCCAGCCCATTTTCTCTTGATTCCACAGCCTGTCCTGTCTGCTGCATCGCCCGCTTCCTTTCATTACCCTAGTTTTCCTATCCCCTATTCCCTAGTCCCTGTTTTTCTGCTTTCCCATTCCGGCTCAGTGGCGCGAGAACTGTCCACTTCTAATACACGTGGCGTGCCAAACTAGGACAGTCGGATTAAGTTCCTGATAAGGGAAGGACTTACGGACAGCTTCCCAGGAAAGCTCTTACCCCCGGTAAGGCAAGAAAATTCCCACAATGGAACGGATTGGATGGGAGTCAACGAGGTAAAGTATTTGGTTTCATCTAGTTAATGATAGATTCCCGTTTCGGGTCGGACGAATCGGCAATTTCCCTTGCTGGGACTGAGAACAAGCTTGAGCCTCTCTTCCAAGCCGTTTCCCGTGCAGCCTCTCCATGCAAAGCACGTCGAATTTACCCTTTCACCGTCCCGGCGGCAGAATGCCGTTCCAGCTTCGCCTGCTCACCCTTACGCCCGGCTTTGTCCAGACCGCCGAGGGTTCCGTTCTTGTATCGCTGGGCAACACGCGTGTATTCATTGCTGATACCCACCTTCTGTATCCGCCTGTTGTGGGGTCATGAAAGTTGGGGACGCCACAAATATTCTCTTTGCCTATGACGCATTTCGCGCAAGCCATTCATATTAATATAGTTACGTACGCTCATGAGTGCCAAGATAACTTCGCTCAAGCCCGATGACAGCCGACTTCGACGAATCTCAGTCCTCAATGATGGGTTGGGCCCACGCATAGGTTTCATAATTCTCTGAGAGCATTCGACTGCTTGGATCTGGCCCATCCAGAAAGTTTGCTGTCAGAAATGGGTGCACAGAGCCGAAGTTTTCTTTTAGCAAAGACCTGGGCGGTTCGTTGGACCATTTTCAGCGTTCATCGAAGATTGAGATGCAGCGAAGCATAAATCCTTTTGCGACCTTCCGAGAAGCTGTCCAGGGCCTACGGGTTGCGCTTTCTGGGGCCATAAGAGCATCATTTTGGACATGCAAGAAGTACTCTCAAGAACGAGCGATCCAAGAACTCCTCTGCGGGAGCAAGAGTTTTACGAATTGAGCCTGCTGGATACGTACAATGACTTGGGGACTCGATACAGTGTTCGGCAGGCGCATGCGGAGTGGAGCGAAATTGACGGACAGGTCATGTGGGACCAGGAAGAGGTAGATCATTTCTGGATATTGGGTGAGGCAAAGAAACGATATGCGGAACGGAGACTCGCTCTGGCTGATATGGGATTCACTTTCTCGGATATGGACATCTGTGGCGGTGATAAACGTGATGCGCTCGGTAGCGAAGCCCCGTGAGGCGCCTATTCTGGAAGCTAATCACCCGTTCAATGCTCGCAGCCAAGGTGGCAGCGAGATGGTTGTTTACCCCGACCTGTTCACTGCTGCCGCAGAGGAGCAGGAGCTGGACAGCCCCTTTACGGGGCTTAAGACCACGTCACTCACCGGTCCAGCTATCGGCCTGGACGATTTCAAGTTGATCGCTTTTCTCGTAGTGGAACCGACAAGCGTTACAGTATGAGGCATTGATGTTTCTCTATCCAGATCGCGCGCGCAAGGACCGCATTCTGCCCAGGAGCATGATTTACAGATACGCACAGCCCAGTCGCGCCATCCGGCAACGCTTTGTCAATGAAGTCGATCAGATCGTTTGGCGCTACGTCCTCGCCAAAGAGAAACTCAGCCTGGCGGCACGGCTCGGCATCAAGGAGATTCAAGTCTTCGAAATCGCCCTAAAGAGCGG
>JBEKQD010000096.1:0-14911 GCA_049520075.1 Occallatibacter sp.
ATCTCTGGGTGTGGGCGGATCAGGGGCTGGCGCGACTGACGGACGAGGAGCGATTCGTTGACACCACTGCCAAAACTGGGTTACCAAGCAGCGCAATTGTCAGAGTGATGGCTGATGGTCAGGGAGGGCTGTGGGTTGGTACCCAAGATAGTGTTTCGAGATACGAGGACGGGCACTGGGGCATGCCCGGGCCTCAAGCTGGGATGTTCGCGTGGATTCCGGCTGGGCCTATTGAGTTCATTCAGACCTTCCGTGGAGGAAGGGCGGCTTCCGCTGACAAGAGCACCGTGGCGATGTTAGACGGGAACAAGAAACGGGGAGACAACGCGCTGGACCGCTTTACCACTGGCAAAGAGCTTCCCGGTAGCCGAATACAGGCTCTCTTCATCGACCGCGAAGACAGTTTATGGATTGGTACGAACGGCGGGCTGGTGCGGTGGGCAGGCGGAAAACTCGAACGGCTGCCGGTGACCGATCCGCTGGCCTCAGCGTCGGTGCTGGCGCTGATGGAAGATCGCGAAGGAAATATCTGGGTGGGAACCGAGACCGGCGGGCTACATATACTGCGCGATCAGCGGTTCCGCACTTTCGGTGCGCGGGAGGGACTCTCTTCTGACGCAACGACCACAGTTGTTGAAGACAAGACGGGCACGCTTTGGGTGGGAACGAACGGAGCCGGGCTAAATGCGATACGTTCCGAAACAAACTCGATAGTGGAAACCCACCCTAGCCACAAAGACAAAGACGTGGCGAGGGTGGGGCACCCGGACTCCTTCGCCTCATTGAAAGCAGGGACGGTGAAGACTTACTCGGTTCGCAGCGGCCTTTTGAGCGACGTAATTTTATCCCTGGCCGCCGCGCCCAACGGCGATCTTTGGGTGGGTACGCCGGATGGACTGAACCGAATTCGCGGGGGCAGGATTGATTCCTTCACTTCAGCTGACGGATTGCCTGACGACTTCATTCGCTCGCTGCTGGTGGACACCGATGGATCGCTATGGATTGGGACGCGGCGCGGGTTGACGCACTGGGGTGTGAAGAATGGTGGGCCCGCCGGCGCGCAGATGGAGACTTTTTCTCATGCCAATGGACTGGGCAGTGACCTGGTGGGCGCATTGGCGCGGGACTCGGCGGGCAATCTCTGGGTGGCCACCTTTGCAGGGCTGTCGCTGTTGCACGACGGCACAATTGCAAACTATACGACCGCGAACGGGCTCTCAAGCAACGTAATCACAGCGCTGCTTTCGCGCGGGGATGGAACGCTGCTTATTGGGACACAGGACCACGGATGGAATGTTTGGGACGGCCAAAAATTTTCTCTCGAGAAGCATGATGGTTTGGACCAAACGAGTATCCACGCAATTCTGGACGATGGCGGGGGGCATCTTTGGTTTGCCACCGGAAACGGTATCGCGCGTTGCGACTGCGCTGGGGCGGGCAACGCGATGCGTGGGGTGGGTTGCTCTCACTGGATTGAATTTGGCTCAGCGGATGGGTTGCGCAGCCGGGAGACAGCGGCCAACAGCCATCCGTCGGCGTGGCGCTCGGGCGACGGACGCCTGTGGTTTGCCACGTCCAAGGGAGTTGTGGAAGTGGACCCAGCGCACTTTCCGGTAAACAATGTTCCGCCGCCGGTGGCGCTGGAGCGCTTTGCTGTGGACGATCTTCCCGAGGCATTGCAGAGAGCGCAATCTACTTTGCGGATTCCGGCCGGTCATGTTCATTTTCAATTCGATTATGCGGGACTGAGTTTTACTGCGCCGCAGAAGGTGCGCTACCGCTATATGCTGGAGGGCTTCGATCGCGACTGGACCGATGCCGGGGCGCGCCGCTCCGCGTATTACACCAACATTCCTCCGGGGCACTATACCTTTCGCGTGCAGGCGGCCAACAACGATGGTCTGTGGAACACTGCTGGAGCTACACTCTCCTTCGAACTGCGGCCACACTACTATCAGACGACATGGTTCTTGGTCTTGTTGCTATTGGCTGCGGCGGGAATCGTGGTGCTTCTGTTGCGGCTCAGGCTGCGGCGGGCCGAAGGCGAATTTCGCGCCGTGCTGGGTGAGCGCAATCGCATTGCGCGCGAGATTCACGATACGCTTGCCCAAGGCTATGTGGGCGTCAGCGTGCAGTTGGAGCTACTGGCAGAACTGCTTCGGCTGAAAAAACCGGAGGAGGCGTCGAAGCATTTGGACCTGACGCGCAATTATGTTCGTGAAGGGCTGGCTGATGCGCGCCAGTCCATCTGGGCGCTGCGCTCGCAGGATTCAGCAGAAACCACGCTTCCGGTTCGCCTGCGTCGCATGACGGAGGCCGAAGACGGCCATGGATTGGAAGCAAGATTCAGTATCTTCGGCGCGTACAGGCCTATGCCGCCGGGCACAGAGCAGGAATTCCTGCGCGTGGCTCAGGAGGCAATCCATAATGTGAAGAAGCACGCAGGCGCCAAACAGCTTCTTGTTCAGTTGAAGTATGGGCCGGACGAAATTTCCCTGGAAGTGCGTGATGACGGTAGCGGTTTTGCTGCGCAACAGGAGCCCCAAGTGGGACGTTTTGGGCTGACGGGAATGAGAGAGCGTGCGGCGGCCATTGGCGGAACGCTTGAGGTGGCGAGCGAACCGGGCGCGGGAACTACGGTGCGGCTGCGTGTGGCGGCGCCGAGAGATTTGAACAGGATCACGCCTGATGGCACCGTTGTTCCCAAATAAGTAAGAGGTATCACCATGACCGATTGGCGTCTCCACGGACAGGAGCGATACTTGAAGCAGGCGGACCTCCGCTGGAGCGTATATGAGCCCCCCAGCGAAGAATGGGACCATGATCACTGCGAGTTCTGCACGGGAAAATTCGCGACTCTGGGCCGTGACTTTACCGAGGGATTCTCAACAGAGGATCAGCACTGGATATGCAAAGAATGTTACGAGGACTTCAAGAGCCAATTTGGCTGGAAGGTTATTTCCTCCGTTGATAGTGCGAGCTGACAAGGGGCAAAGGAGCTGAATGGTGACGAAGGAGTCGATTCGCGTACTGATTGTTGAGGACCACCACGTGGTGCGCCAGGGATTGGTCGCGCTGCTCAATGTAGTGGAGGGCCTTGAGGTGGTGGGCGAGGCCGCGGATGGCGCCGAGGCCATCGCGCAGTTTCGCAAGCACCAGCCAGCGATCACGCTGATTGATCTGCGGCTTCCGCGGCTGAGCGGCGTTGAAGTGATCGAACGCATCCGCATGGAAACTCCGCAAGCGCGCTTTATTGTGCTGACCACTTACGACGGTGACGAGGACATTTATCGCGCCCTGCAGGCTGGTGCGCGCGCTTACCTGCTGAAGGGCATGACCAGCGAAGAGTTGATCACAACCATTCGCGCGGTCCATGCCGGCAGGTCATATATTCCACCGGCGATTGCCGAGAAGCTGGCCGAGCGTATGGGCACTGAAGAGTTGACGCCGCGCGAGTTCGACGTGCTGGAGCAAATTGTTCGCGGCAAGAGCAACAAGGATATCGCGACCGAGCTGGAGATATCAGAAGCCACGGTGAAAACGCATGTGAACAGCCTGTTGAGCAAGCTGGGAGTGACAGACCGGACGCAGGCCGCCACAGCGGCGATTCAACGCGGCATTGTTCCGCTCGAATCCCTCAGAAAGAACAAGCCATGAAACGAAATCCCACTAAGAACCTGATTCCCTCGGGACTCATTCTGCTATTATTTTTGCCGCTTGCGCAGGCCCAGAGAGCGACATGGCGGCAGGCGACAGACGCGGAGCTTGCGTCGTTGCTGCCTGCGCGGGCACCGGTAGTAACAGAACACATCGAAACCGAGATGCGCACTGCCTCAGGCATTGTGAACGGCAGGGGGCAATTCATCGCCGGCGTAGTGCTGATCACGGCCGGATACTCGGCAGCTGACAAGTATTCGCACTACCTGATCGTGCAGGCTCCGGTCAGCGTTGGCGGCGTGGAACTGAAGCCGGGGAAGTATGTTCTGGGGTGGGTGCGGGCTGGTGACGCACTGAGCGTGCGACTCTACGAGGCCGCCACTGGCGTGCCGGTGGGCACTACGGAGGCGCATCTCATTGCTGGGTCGAGCCGCGTAGAAAGTTTGCACATATGGCCTCCTTCCAGCAAGGCATTGATTCAGATTGGACGGTTCGGGATGCCGTATCAGTTAGGCGGAAAGTAGCGGAGGCCCGCAATCATTAGAAGAAAAATTTCGAGGCGAACTGTATAAGTCGCGGATTGGTTCCCGGGTCCGTGCTGGTGACTACGCCAAAGTTGCCATTATTACTTGTGCAACAGGTTGTATTCGGCGGCGCAAACTGTTTGTGATTGAATAAGTTGAATATCTCGACGCGGAATTCAAAGCCGAGGCGCTCTTGCGTGCCGAATAGGATCTTCTTGAACGCAGCCACATCAAAGTTATCCACGCCATCGGAGCGCAAGGTTGGATCAACTCGCGGCTCCGTTCCAAACGTAAAGTCGGAGGGCGCGGCAAAGCAGGCATCATTGAACCAGCCTTGAATACGAGCGTTCCCACTGGCTGAGGAGGATTTGCGGCAGGAGGGCAACAGGTTCGGGCGCGATCCTGCTCCGAACAGGGTTACGTCATTTACCTGGCCGCTGCTGAACACAAGCGGGAACCCGCGCTGGAATGAAGTTACTCCATCCATGCCCCAGTTTCCGATTATTTTATTCAGTGTAGGTCCAATATTGGTCAGGTAATGCTTGTCTTGTCCAAATGGAAGGTCAAGCGCATAACTGACCACCAGGCGTTGGGGCACATCCTGCGAAGATAGCGAGCGTTCGCCCTTCAGGTTGTTATTGTCCTGTATCAGTCCTACGCTGTTTTCAAGCCAGGCTGTCAAGGTATCTGTATTGCTGATCAGTTTCGAGTTTGTATAGGCCGCGAGTAGCGACCCTCCCTCAGAAAAGCGTTTTTGCACAGTAAGTTGGAAAGAGTGATAGATGCTGTCAAACGACCCCTGGCCGCCGAGCTCCACGCTGGTGTACTGAGGGAAGGGCCTGAGGAGCTGTCCCACGGTTGTGGTGGGAGCCGTAAGTGCGAGCGCTGTTCCGTTCACAAAAAATGGATTCGGCGCAGGATCCAGCAGAGCGACGGTCGCCCGTCCTCCCTGTGCATACTGGTTTGCCGCTGTGGAGAAAAAGCTGTCGGCAATCTGATTGATCTGCTGCGAGTACTGGGCTAAGTGAGTTCCCTTTGATCCGACATAGGCTGCTACAAATGAGAACTTCGCTGGCAGTTGTTGCTCTATGCTGACGTTCCACTGCTGGATATATCCGTGCGGGTGGTTGGAGCGGTCAACCTCAGTGATCGATTGCACCACCTGAGTAAGAAACTGCTGCGTGCCCTCGGTTCCGAGTGAGGTGCCAGGCGGCGGGGAAATTCCGTTTGGAAACGGAAGGGAAATGGTGTTATATGGATGGATTCCATCCACCGTTCCCGTGTAGGTCGTACTCGCAGCATTGACCATATCATTATTGGGATTCAAGGCATATGACATATAGTCCGGGATCCAAAGAATTCCATATCCGCTGTGCAATACGGTGGTGGAGGACAGACTGTAGGCAATGCCGAGGCGCGGCGATAGATTGTCTTTGGCAAGGGGTATGTTATTTCGCTGGCTCGAGGAAACCAGAAACGCATCACCCATAACAGGAGAAAACCCTGCCGGCAAAAACTGGTTGATGTAGCTTGTCGCGTCAGGGTCGAAATAAGACAGGCGGTTATGGCGCTCGGACCACGGCCCTTGCAGTTCATAGCGGAGTCCCAGATTCAAGGAAAGAGCATTGGTAGTCCGCCAGGTGTCATTGAAGTAAAGCGCGCGATAGACCTGCTTTCCCGCGGTGAATGCGGGAACGACCGCCTGCGCGGAGAAGTGGTTGTTGACATTACTGAAATTGTCAGCGTAGCCCAATAAGAAATCTGCCATGGGTTCACCGGTGAAACAAGGCTCGGCAACACCGCAAAAATCAAAAGCCCCGCTGGCGATATTTGTCTGGGCCGCGTCATCGTAGCTTGTTTCCAGTTGAAGGCCCAGATGGTAAAGATTTCGACCGCGCACCAGTGTCAGGCTTGGAGAAAGATTGTATTGAGTGTTGCGATCCTTGATGTAGCTCTGTCCCTGGGAGCACATGATGTTATCGGCGAAGCCGGTGACGCAGGGCGTTGGGGGAGTGCGCATAACGAAAGGAATCGCGGAATTATAAGCGGCCGGCCATCCTATCGAAGTCAAATCGAATTTCGCATTGGTCGGAGATCGAAGATATGCAAAATAGCTGACGCCGGCGTTGAAGTCGAAAATGGTCATCGAACTGATGCTGTAGTTGTATCCGGCGGCCAAAGCATTAGTTGAGTAATTCTCCAGACATCGATCTTCGCACAGCCCGTTATGCAGCGGGTCGATGGGCAAATCGAGCACATTCCAGTAGCTGTAGCGGCCAAATAGCTTCTGTTTTCCGGTTATATCGCGATCAATGCGGCCAACCACCTGGTTCTGATTTCCGCCCGTATTGGCGACAGTGTTGAAGTTGTTGAGGGTGCCTGAAGGCGTGACTGTCCCTGGAGCGTTCGCAGACGGCCAAAGGTAGAGGAGAGCGTTGGATGTGGGATTGATGCGTTTCGGTGGTATGAGATTAGATTGAAATGCCGACGGCGCGGAAGTGCTCGAAGGGCAGGCGCCCTGGGCATTCAGTACGCTGCCGGCGCAAGGGTCCAGGATTGTCATTCCAAGCGCTGCGAAATCGCCTCCGCGCTCCGCCTCAGTTGGGACGGTTGCGGTGAAGGGCGTGCCGGTGCGCAGCCTGAATCCTTCCCAATTCGTGAACCAGAAGGTCCGGTTGGCCTGGCCAATGCCGTGGAGATTCAACGGGCCGCCTACCTCGGCGCCAAACTGATTCTGCACCCAGGGTGGCCGCGGTTTGCCTGCCTGCTTGAGGAAGAAGTCATTGGCGTTGAAGACGCGATTTCGAAGGTACTCGTATAGTTCGCCGCGCAGAAGCTGGGTGCCACCCTTGGTGCTCAGGTTTGTGACGCCGCCCGCAAACCGGCCCCACTCGGCGGGCAGATTGCCGGTATGGACTTTGAACTCCTGAATAGAATCCTGGATGGGAATCAATATCGGCAAATTGATGTAAGTGATATTGAGCGGCTGCCCATCAAGATACTCGACGCTCTGGTTGCCAAATGCGCCGCTCACCTGGTAATTTCCCCACCCAAACGGGTTTACCCCAACTGGGGTTCCCGTTGCGCTGCCTTGCGGAATAACGGAGGGCGCGAGGGCGATCAAGTTGAAGACGTTGCGTCCGTTGAGGGGCAGTTCGTTGGCCTCCCGGCTCTCAACCACGGTGCCCAGGCTTGACGATTCCGTATCGAGTCGAGGCGCGCTGCCTGCGACCGTCACGCTTTCCGACACGGAGCCTAACTCCATCTCAAAATTCACTTCGAGGGCGTCCTGCACGTGGAGGACGATGCCGGACTCGATGACCGCGATGAACCCAAGCTTCTCAACTTCGATGCGATACCCGCCGGGAGGCAGATCTGAGACGTAATATATGCCTGCCTGGTTGGTGAGGCCATGGTAATGAATTCCTGTGCTGGTGTTGATCACCTGCACTGTGGCTGCGCTGATAACCGCCCGGTGCGAGTCGCTGATTCTTCCCGTGAGGGAAGCGGTAGTAGATTGCCCTGGCATCGCAAGTGGAAAAATCGCCAGTAGCAGGAGCGTGGCAAGCTCCGTGCGTATCGCCCTCCCGATCCGCTCTGAGGCGCTGTCTTGCAATACTCCCCCGAAATGCTTACAAAGCCGCTCCAAGTCGTTATGAGCCAAAGTGGACGTGGCAACGAATCAACAGCAAGCAACCAGCCGATTTCGCAATACGCCATTATACATACGACACAGACGCCAGATTTGTACCAGCGAAATACGAACAATTTTTGGGCTGGGGGGGCGGTACATTTGGCTGGATTATCGTCCGATGGCTGGCGTATAGTTCGTTGTCGTGAGGTTGTTCTCCTTGGCCACTGACGTAGATACGGTGAGAGGAATCGCTCTGTCGGGGAGGTTGGAGTATCTCCCGACGCGGCGAATCGAGAAAATGCAGGACACACTGCAAAACTCTCTGGATACAGTTTCCCGGCCTGTCGAGGTACCCGATCTGAGCGATGAAAAGCTTATGGCGCTGTTACGCGCCGAAGATTCGGATGCCTTGCACATACTGTTCGACCGGCACTCCAGGCTGGTTTACAGTATCGCGCTGCGCATCTTGCATGATAGCGGCGAGGCGGAAGAGATTGTCCAGGAATGTTTCATGTACATCTACCGGAAGGCACTGTCTTTCGAACCAACCCGTGGCAGCGCGAAAGTATGGATTGTTCAAGTTGCCTATAGCCGGGCACGCGACAGGAAAATGCACCTTTCGCGCAGGGGATTTTATCTCCGCACGGATATCGAATCTGACGGGTTAGACGGTACACTGGTGGGTAACGCAGATGTGGAGCGGGAGATTGGAGCGAAACTTGACTTCGACCTCCTTCAATGTGCATTCGAGGAATTGACGGAGAGCCAGCGCGAAACGTTGAAATTGTTCTATTTTGAAGACCTGGAACTGAGAGAAATCAGCGAACGTCTTCATGAACCCCTCGGGAATGTGCGTCACCATTTTTATCGGGGTCTCGAACGGCTGCGCCACAGCGCAGTGGTTGAAAGGCTACGGAATAGTCGACATGGAACGAACTGAAGGGCCCGTCGATCACGAGAGAATTAAGAAGTTTTGCGCTCTGGCTCAGGCAGACTCACTCAGCGCCGGTGAAAAACTGGAGCTGGAGCAGCATCTGAAGCTCTGCGCCGCGTGCCGGGAAGTCTACGATCAATATTCCGCGATCGGCAGAGTGGGCGTGGCATTCTTGCCGGAAGCCTGCGCGCTGACGGAAGAAGCCCTGAAATGGGATAACCGCAAAGCTTGGGCAGATATCTCTACGGCGATTCGCAGCCAGCGAACGCAACAAGTATTGTCCTTCAAGACGAAGGCGATGCGTCGCGGCTGGAGCCTGGCGCCGCTGATTTCCTCAAAGCGGTTGGCGATAGCTTCGCTGGCGGCGTGCTTGGTCGTCGCGTTAACGCTGGGCGCGTATCGCATGGGAGAACGGAAGAATTTCGCGTCGCTTGGGTTGTCAGCAAACCTTACACATAGAGAGCAAAATCCTGCGCCGGAAAAGAGATCAACGGCCGTTTTACCGGCCGCGCAAACTGAGCAGATTGCGGATCTCAATAAGCAGATCTCGAATGAAGGTCAGGAGATAGCGAGGTTGCGTGCGGCGCTGATCGTTGCAAATGAGAAAGTGGACGAACTCGGAAGCTCAGGCAGCAAACGGGAAGCGGATATTCAACAGCTGACCGGGCAACGCGACCAGCTTGCCAAGCGTCTGGCGGACAGCGAAAGCGCGTACCAATCCATGCAGACGGAATACGCCAGCCTTCGTGCCGATCATGACCGCTATTCTCTGCATACTGCATCGCTGGAATCAGAACTGACAGAACTGCGCGCAACTAAGCAAGATGAGGAGCGGCGCCTAAAGGACGATGAACAATACCTGACCTCGGACCGCGATATTCGCGAGCTGATGGGAGCACGCAAGCTCTACATCGCGGATGTCTTCGATGTGGATAGCGACAGCCACACCCGGAAGCCCTTCGGCCGCGTCTTCTATACGCAGAGCAAATCGTTGGTGTTTTACGCATTCGATCTCGATCATCAACCCGGAGTCAAAAACGCCAGCGTATTCCAGGTTTGGGGGCAGAAGGATTTCCAGTCAAATGGGCAATCCCATCCCATGAACCTTGGCATTCTGTATATGGACAGCGAATCGAATCGCCGCTGGGTGCTGCGGTCCGACGATCCAAAACAATTGTCGGAGATTGATGCTGTCTTTGTGACCGTAGAGCCGCATGGAGGCAGCCAGAAGCCGACCGGAAAGCCGCTTCTTTATGCATTGCTGAGAAAAGAAGCGAATCATCCCTAGCTGCGGTCATTTCCAGCCGCGATTGGCAACGATGCCTGCGCCTTCCCTGATTGTGTAAAGCTGATCTGCCTTGAGCGCGGTCAGAGATTGACGCTTGCCGTTCGGCCAGCGGACGGAGACATCGGCAACGAGCGCGCTGCCCAGTCCGAAATGAAGCCGGAAATCGTTGCAGGATAGAAAGCTGGACTGGCTTTGCACTTCCTTCGTTTGCTTCGCTCCGCCGGCTAGAATTTCAATGCGCGCGCCGATTGCCGAGCGATTGGAGACCGTGCCCTCGAGCCTGATCTTGATCCAGTGATTCTTTCCGGAGACATCGTTCCTGAACAGCGAAGGCGGTTCGCCCAGATTCACCACAAGCATATCGATGTCGCCATCGTTGTCGAAATCACCGAATGCTGTTCCCCTGCTGGAATGCGGCTCCAAAATGGCTGTGCCGGCTTCGTCGAATAACTCCTCAAAATGGCCGTGGCCCAGGTTGCGATATAGCAGGAGCGGGCTCTTGTAAGGAGAATCGGGATAGCGGCTTTCTAGCTCTGGATAGATATGGCCGGTGGCGACGGGAATGTCCGGCCATCCATCGTTGTCGAAGTCCTCAAGGCCCGTTCCCCAGCAAACAAAACGGTTGTCCACCGCCAGACCGCTCTCGCGCGTGGCGTCCTCGAAGACCGCCTTGCCGAGGTTCCGATAAAGCACAGGAAGGTCACCGCCGAAGTTTGTCTTGAAGATACCGAGATGGCCGCTGCCGTCATAGTCGGCGACAGCTAATCCCATGCCTGCCTGCTCCTGGCCGTCCTCGCTATAGGCAACGCCCCGCACGCCGCCTTCCTCGCTGAATGTGCCGTCGTGATTATTCATGAACAGCAGGCTGGGGCTGGAGTCGCAGGCCACATAGATGTCCGGCCATCCATCGTCGTCGAAATCTCCGGCAACCACGGTGAGGCCGTAGTTGCTGCGCGCACTGGAGATTCCCGCCGCCTTGCTCACATCGGTAAATGTTCCGTCGCCGTTATTGCGATAGAGGCTATGCTGCCCGAAAGGCAGGCCGCGAGGTCCGCAGTTGACGGGCAGGTTGAGAAAGTAGCAATAGGATTTTTCTCCAGGACGCGGCGTCTTCCCATAGTCGAAGCCCACGTAATTGGAGACAAACAGATCTAGATGCCCATTCCGGTTGTAATCCAGAAACGCGCAGCCGGTTCCATAGCGTGTTTCTGTGCCCAACAATCCAGCCTCGCGCGTTACATCGGTAAAAGTCCCGTTCCCGTTGTTGCGATAAAGAACGTTTTGTCCCCAGTAAGTCAGAAAAATGTCGTCGAAACCGTCGTTGTTATAGTCGCCGACGCATACGCCGCTGGCCCAGCCGGTCTTGGTAAGTCCGGCTTCGATAGTCACGTCGCGAAACGTTCCATCGCGATTGTTATGGTAAAGCCGGTTGGTGACGCCTGGTTCAATGTCTGTGAACCTGCTTCCGCCCAGCACGAGAATATCGATCCATCCGTCGTTGTCGTAATCGAGAAAAGCGCACCCGCATCCAATCGATTCGAGGATATAGTTTTTGGGGTTTTGGGAACCGTAGAGAACGGGATGATCAATCCCTACTTTTCGCGCCACCTCTACAAAATGGGCGTCGTAGGGCAAGCCGGATCTTTTGCCGCGCGGCAAAACCGCGCCTTTGTGGGCGACGACGCCTTGCGCCAATGCCGTGGCCGCCGCGGCATTCAACGTGCTTAACAGAAATGCTCGCCGCGACTGCTCCATTTGTCTCTCCCAAATTGCTCAATGCCACGCTTCAACTTATCGAACGAAGGTTATCACACGCGCCCGGAGTGGAGAGCCTTGAAGGGAAAGGCCGCGATTCGTTTCGTTCTGCTTGACAACACAGGACACTCGGAGGAAGCTAGGGCCTGTGTGAGTTTGATCATAATGCGAAAGAAATATTTGCAACTATCATTCTTTTTCCGCAAACAGCTGCTGGCCGCGCTTCTGCTGATGTTAGTGGCGTCGAGCGCAAACCTGATGCGGGCGCAGCAACAACCGTCGCCGCTAGAGTCTGCGCGCGAGGCCATGGAAGCCAGCCAATACTCCGCCGCCGAGCAGTTTTATCGCAAGGCGCTCGCACAAGCGCCATCATCCGCAGGAGTTTTGACCGGGTTGGGGCTCAGCCTGCAAATGCAGGGGCGCGCGGCGGATGCCATGCGCTATTACTCGCTGGCGCTGAAACAGGGGTATATTCCGGAGACCTATGCTCTGCTGGCAGAGGAAAAGTGCGCCATGGGCGACCTGGATGGCGTCAGGCCCATGTTGGAAAGAATCTACCGCGAGGGGAGAAAAAATCTTCGTGTTCTTTCCGCGGTAGCTCCGTGCTATTTGGATATCGACGAGCCGATTGAGTCCGCAATTGTCTACCAGTCGCTACTGGGCAGTAAAGATTACCCGGCAGATCTAGCCCTCATTCAGCTGGGCAAATCCTATATGCTCAGCGGACAGTTTTTTGCCGGCAAGTTGAGCAAGGGGCAAGGCTCGGAGCCCTTTCTTCAAGCTCTGAGGGAAGCTTCGACTGCTGGTTCCGAGGGGGCGCGCAGCGCATTCTCTCAGGCCGCGAAGCTCTCACCATACTTTCAGCCGGATCTGAGTTGGTCCGATGCCGTGGAGCGCTGGCGGCAGCATCCGCAGGACATCGCCCTTCTTTACCTGCTATCGATTTTGAGCACTGAAGAGGGCATGCGCCAGATCGAAGCGTGCCAGGAGCGTTTCCCCGCCTCTCCATATCTGGAACAGTTTCAGGCGGATATGCTGGCCGACCAGGGGCACCCGGAAGAGGCGGCGGCGGAGTATGAGCGTCTCATGCACGAGCATCCCGACCTCTCCGATTTGCGCTACAGCCTTGGATTGCTGCGCGAAAAGCGGGAGGAGTGGGGAGCGGCTTCAGAGGCATTTCGTCAGCAGCTTGCCGCTTATCCGACGGACGAGCGGGCTGCGGCGCATCTGAGCCGGTGCATGTTGCGCCTGGAGCAATACTCTGCTGTGAAGGATTTTCTCGAGTCCCGGATGCGCGGCGAGCACCCGCCCCAATGGGCAAGCCTGAACCTGGCTGAGGCAGAGCAGAAATTAGGCCATCAGGATGCCGCCATTCGGATACTAGTCGAGGCAGAACGGGAGCCTAATCCCGACAAGCTTGTGTACTACCGGCTGATGCATCTCTATACGCTTTCCGGCCGCGACGCCGACGCCAAGCGGGAATACGCGCTCTTTCAGGCCGCAAGCCGGAAATGAACGCGTCATTCGCGCTACCCTCTGGTACAAATACCCTGGCCTCCCCGTAAACCTCTGTGTGGAGTGTGTACTCTTCGTGTGCGCTCCACAACAGAAGCACATTTCGGAGGCACTATGCAAAAATCGAGAAGTGCAAACTTGGGCCAGGCGTTCCTGCGCGGCCTGTTGAGCATCATTCTCCTCTTGTCTTGCTCTGTTGCTCTGAGAGCACAGTCAACCTACGGCGCACTCACCGGCACGGTCACCGACTCGACCGGCGCGGTGGAAGTTGGCGCCCTGGTCACACTCACCAACACCGGAACAGCGGTCAGCCAGGCGCAGCCCACTGGCGACACTGGCCTGTATTCCTTTGTGAACCTCATCCCCGGCAACTATCGCGTGACGGTTGAGAAGACCGGATTCAAGCGCGTAAACCGGGAAAACATCGTCATCTTCGTTCAGCAGACGACCAGGGTAGACATTACCCTTTCGGTCGGCGGCAAAGACGAGACCATTACGGTTACCAGTGATGTCCCGCTGCTGCAGGCGGAGACTTCTTCGCTGGGCCAGGTGGTCGAAGAGCGCAACGCCGATGAGCTTCCGCTCAATGGGCGCAACGTTTTCAGCCTCGTCGAGGTCGCGCCGTCCGTGGTTATGCAAGGACAGGCCGGACAGACGGCAACCGGCCAGAACCCGTTCGCCTGGGGCAACTTCCAAATCGGCGGCTCATTTGCCAATCAGAGCGCCGAATATCTGGATGGCCAGCCTCTCAATATCGGATACATCAACCTGCCTATTTTGATTCCCACGCAGGATACCGTCGGGGAATTCAAAGTCCAGACCAATAACATCGGCCCGGAGTGGGGCAAGGTTTCAGGCGGCGTCATGAACATGAGCACCAAGAGCGGAACCAATACCTTCCGTGGCGAAGCCTATGAATACATCCGCAACAAGGTTTTCAACGCCAACGACTGGTTTTCAAATAATTCCGGCCTGAAAAGGGCGCCCTGGATCCAGAATCAGTTTGGCGGCAACGTCAGCGGACGAGTTTTCAAAGACAGAACCTTCTTCTTTTACAGCTATGAAGGATTCCGGCTGCGCTCGTCAGCGCCGTTTACCACTACCGTTCCAACAACCGCGGAACAAGCCGGAGATTTGCGCGCCCTTGCAACGGCCTCAGGTGTCAACAAGATCATAGACCCGTGCGGCGGGCTCCTCTCCGTAGCTGGCTCGAATGGTCTAGGCGCTGGCGGTTGCGAAATCGAAGGACCAACTGATCCTAATCCCGGAGCGACTGTCGGTACCTCGACTCAGTTCGTCTCCGACGCCTCGAACACGGGAATTACTCCTGGGACGCCTAATGTGATTCCAGTCGACCGCCTTAATAAGACAGCGCTAGACATGCTGAACCTGTGGCCGGCTCCGACGAATCCGAACGCCGTCCTGAACAACTACGTGGCAGGTTACGCCCTCGGCGGCAATCAGAATCAGAACGTCGTGCGCATTGATCAGAAGATCAACGACAAACAGAATCTCTTTGGCCGCTTCAGCCAATGGAACAACCTGAACCAACCCGAAGATCCGTTAGGCACCGGTCTCTGCCTTGATCGTTGCACTGAGACCAT
>JBEKQD010000097.1:0-14843 GCA_049520075.1 Occallatibacter sp.
ACGATGTAAGCCATGGTCAGGAACGTGGTGACTCCGGCCAGAATCTCGGTGCGCCAGTTGGTTCCCAGACGCGTGAATTCAAAATAGCTTTCCAATCGATTGAGCATAGGCGGGTATCTCTACAATATAGGCTCAGTCTTTCAGGTTCCCCGAACGGAGGTTCTATTTTCCGGCTCTTCTCCTATATCTTCGTTCCACACTTCAGGGTGTGCGCTGATATAGCCCTCCAGCAGTTCGCGGCAATCACGGCTGTCGAGATCGATAACCTCTACGCCATTAGCGCTGAGCCACGCCGCGCCTCCAGCAAAAGTGCGGCTCTCACCCACCACCACCGCGCCAATGCGGAACTGGCGCACCAGCCCGCTGCAATACCAGCAAGGAGCCAGCGTAGTGACCATCACCAGATCGCGGTAACTGTTTTGTCGCCCTGCACTGCGAAACGCGTCGGTCTCACCGTGAGCGCTGGGGTCGCCCTGTTGTACTCGGCGGTTATGACCTCGGCTTACAAGCTCGCCCGCACGCGTAAACAGCGCCGCTCCAATTGGAATGCCGCCTTCCGCCAATCCTTGCCGTGCCTCTTCAAGAGCCACAGTCAACATATGTTCGCACAATTCCAGATCCATCGCAAAAAGCCTCACATGCCAAGAATAAGGTATGGATCAGAAGGCTGCCATGCTCGCCGATAGTGGCAATTCTTGCGGGTGAGCCGACCCGGGCTATCGTAATATGGTTCTACCCTGCCAGCAGGGAGAGGCGGAAATGGGATGACTCAGGCATTTCGATCAACCCGCGTACTTACGCCGGAGGGACTCGCTCCGGCAACTCTGCTCGTGGAGCATGAGCGCATCGCCGAGGTGCGCGGCTGGAGTGACGTACCGGCGGGCGTACGCCTGCGCGACCATGGCAATCTTGTTCTTCTCCCCGGCCTGGTAGACCCGCACGTTCACATCAATGAGCCGGGCCGCACGGAATGGGAGGGGTTCTCGACGGCGACGCGAGCCGCAGCCTCAGGTGGGGTGACCACCTTGGTGGACATGCCGCTGAACTGTATCCCCGAGACCACAGATATTGCAGCGCTGAAAGCAAAGCGCGTTGCTGCGCAAGGACAAACCTGGGTGGATTGGGCAGCCTGGGGCGGCGTGGTGCGCGGCAATGCCGAGGCGCTGCCAGCCCTCGCCGACGCCGGGATTCCAGGCTTCAAATGTTTTCTCATTCATTCCGGGATCGACGGCTTCGCATGGGTGGACGAGGCCGATCTGCGCCTGGCGCTCGCCAGGTTACGCGACGGAGGGTTGCCGCTGCTGGCCCATGCAGAGATTGCCACTCCGGTGATTGCCGCCACCGAGGCATTAAATGCCAGCGACGCGGATTGGCACAAGTATGTCACCTATCTGTCTTCAAGACCGGACGTCTCCGAGGTTCAGGCGATTGCTCTACTCATCAGTCTGGCCGAAGAGTTCGAAACACCGATTCACATCGTACATTTAGCCAGCGCTCAGGCGCTGACGCTCATCGCCAAAGCTCGTGAGCGTGGGGCGCCAATCACTGTTGAAACCTGTACGCATTATCTTTGGTTTGCCGGCGAGGAGATTCCCGATTGCGCAACAGAATTCAAGTGCGCTCCACCCATTCGCGGAACTGCCAACCGCGAGGCGTTATGGGCCGCGCTGCAGGCAGGATTGATCGACATGGTGACGACTGACCACTCGCCGTGCCCGCCAGCGATGAAGCGGCAAGATGAAGGCCGATGGGATCTTGCCTGGGGTGGCATTGCCAGCCTGGGGCTGGCGCTGCCGGTGCTGTGGACAGGGATGGCGCGGCGCGGCCTCGGATTGGAATGGATAGGCACATGGATGGCCACTGCACCTGCGCGGCTGGTTGGTTTGGCCGGGCAAAAAGGCGCACTGGCCGCGGGGGCCGACGCGGATATCGTAGTCTTCGATCCGGATGCTGTGTGGACGGTTGCGCCCGAGAGCCTGCACTTTCGCCACAAGCTCTCGCCATACATCGGCGTGGGGTTGCAGGGAAGGGTTCTGGAGACCTGGCTGCGTGGTGAGCTGGTTTTCAGTTTGGAGGACAACAAGGACGGCTTCGTGGGCTCGCCGCGCGGCCGAGAGCTGGTGCGCCGATGAAAGACCGCGCCGCGCGAGCCATTGCCGAATGCAAGCTGATTGCCGCGATGAGCGAAGAGCCGGAACGCATTACGCGTCGGTTTCTTACGCCGCCGATGCACGATGTTCATGCGCATCTGCGCGCGCGCATGGAACTGCTGAGCATGACTGTCCATGTAGACGCGGCGGGAAATCTGCTCGGCTATTGGCAGCCGGAGGGCGCGCCGGCAAAGCGGCTGATTCTCGGTTCGCATATCGACACGGTACCCAACGGGGGCGCTTATGACGGCGTACTTGGCGTGGTGTTGGCTTTGGAGTGGATTGAGCTGGCCCAGGAAATGGCACTGCCGCTGGCCATTGAGGTGATTGCGTTCTCAGAGGAAGAGGGGGTGCGCTTCGGCGTGCCGTTTCTTGGCAGCCGCGCGGTGGCCGGGTGCTTCGACCCCGCATTTCTCGCGCTTCAGGATGCGGACGGCGTCACGGTGGACGCCGCGATTCGCGCGTTCGGCCTCGATCCTGGCGGGATGGATGAGGCGGCCGCGGATGCAAACGTGCACGGCTTTATCGAGGTACACATCGAACAAGGACCGGTGCTGGAAGCGGAGGGGTTGAGCATCGCCACCGTCAGCGGGATTGTGGGTCAGACGCGGCTGAGCGTTGAATTCCGCGGACAGGCCAACCACGCCGGAACCACCTCGATGCATCTCCGCCGCGACGCGCTGTCTGCCGCAGCCGAGTGGATCGCCCAAGTGGAGGCGCTGGCGTTGGGCACCGACGGCCTTGTGGCCACTGTGGGCAAGCTGACGGTGGAACCGAACGTCGACAACGTGGTGCCGGGAGCCGCACGGGCGAGCCTGGACGTTCGTCACGCACGCGACGACGCTCGCGCCATCGCTGTGGAGGCTTTGCTGGCAAAGGCTGAAACGATTGCCGCCCGGCGCGGGCTTTCCGTCGAGTGGGACCGCATATTGGATCAACCGGCAGTGCCGATGGATGAGGAGCTTACGACCGTTCTTGCCGAGGCCATCGAGGCGGCCGGCCTGCCTGTTAAGCAAATGTCCAGCGGCGCAGGTCACGATGCCATGGTGATGGCTGCGCGCATGCCCACGGCAATGCTCTTTTTGCGCAGTCCTGGCGGCATCAGTCACCATCCCGCCGAAGCCGTCTTAAAAGAAGACGTACAGGCCGCTCTCGACGTGGCTCGCAAGTTTCTTGCCCGCATTGCCGCCGAAGTTGGATAAAATCGAGCAGCACCGAGTCCCTGGAAAGAGGTCGCGCGTGCATCATCTGGGATCAACACGAAGCAGTTTGAAGGCGGACCACCTGCTGCAAACACCGGACACCTTTGTGCGCACCCCACTGCCGGGCGCCGTGGGCGTGGAATTCATCGTTCACGTTGGGCCGCAATTGGGAGCGCGGTTTACGCAGATGACCGCGGAGTTCGCTGCGGACGGAATGCTTGGGGCTGCTCCGGCGCAGCGATTTCTCTATTTGCTCGAAGGCGAACTGGAGTTGAAGGCCGGCGGTCAGGCGCACATCCTCTCTCCTGGAGGGTTTGCCTATCTGCCTCAAGGCACAGCGCACACTGTTCGCGCTATCTCGCGCTCACGTGCCGCAGTGATTGAGAAGCCCTATGAATCTCTGAACGATAAAGGAAAGATCCCAGAGATCGTCGTTGGCAATGAAGCTGCCATCCCTGCCGTTCCACTGATGGGAGATGACTCCCTTCGCGTGCGCTCACTGATGCCCGATGGCTCTGCGTACGACTTTGCCGTAAACACCATGACCTATGACCCCGGCGCCGCGCTAAGCATGGTGGAGATTCACGTGATGGAGCACGGACTGCTGATGCTCGAAGGCGGCGGCATCTACAAGCTGGGCGATTCCTGGTATCCGGTCGAGGCCGGCGACTTCATCTGGATGGGCCCGTGGTGCCCGCAGTGGTTCGGCGCGCTGGGTAAGCGCCCGGCCAAGTACCTCGTCTACAAGGACTGGCGGCGGCATCCGCTCGGAGCGTGAAACGCAACCCAGAGAGAGGGGGACAGTTTGACGGTTCTCGGCAACCCCCCGCGAATGAGTTGTCCTAGGGCAAATCACATGTTGCGTCCGGATTTGGACCTGTCCTCATGTCAAAGTTGGTAGACGCTATCGAGTGGGGAGGGGGAAATCGAAGGAGGCCAATAGAGCCATCGTTCCATAGAAATCAAGCAGAGGAGGCAGAGACATGGAGACCGAATTGAAACTCGCCCCCGCCCTCGACCGGCTAATGGCGGAACTGTCGGCTCTGGCGCAAATTTCCGAGGCTGAGCCTCCTGCGGTGACACGCGTGGTCTTCAGCCAGGCGGACCTGCGCGCACGGCGGTACGTAAAAAGCCTGTTTGCGGACGCAGGACTCAAAGTGGAAGAAGATGCCGTGGGCAATACCTTTGCCCGTTGGCAGGGCAGCGACCCCTCTCTGGCGCCGGTGGGCACTGGCTCGCACATCGATGCTATTCCGAATGCCGGCAGCTACGACGGAACGGTGGGCGTGCTGGGTGGCTTGGAGGCCATTCGCTCCTTGCAACGCGCCGGCTTTCGTCCGCGGCGGTCGATTGAAATTGTGATCTTCACCGCCGAGGAGCCAACACGCTTTGGCGTCGGTTGCCTGGGCAGCCGCATGATGGGGAGCGTGCTCACTTCGTTAGAAGCAAGTGCGTTGCGCGACAAGCAGGGTCGAGGACTGGAGGAGTTGCGCAGCCAGGCGGGATTCACCGGCGCTCTCGAATCCGTCCCGTTGCCCACTGGGCGCTTTCACCAGTTTGTCGAGCTGCACATTGAACAAGGGCCGCTGCTTGAGCAGGAGGGTATCGATCTCGGCATGGTGACCCATATTGCCGCGCCGGCAAGCTTGCGTATTCGAATCGAGGGCGAGGGCGGCCACGCCGGCGGCAAGCTGATGCCCGGCCGCAAAGATGCACTGGCCGCGGCGGCAGAACTGATTCTGGCGCTGGAACGGGCGGCCAAATCCACTGGCGTTATCGATACGGTGGGCACTGTGGGCGTGTGTGAAGTTTTTCCCGGCGCTGTCAACAGCATTCCCTCGCTGGTACGGCTGGAGACCGACATCCGCGATACAGATGGCGCGCGCAGAGATCGCGTAATTGATGCGTTGCACATAGCGTGCACCGATATCGGGAGCCGACGTGGTGTCACTGTAACCACAGAGCTAGTCAATGCCGATCCACCCGCTACGTGCGATCAAGCAATTCTCTCGGCAATGGAGACCTCTGCCGCGGAAGCGGGCCGGACGTCGAAAAGGATGGTCAGCCGCGCCTATCACGATTCACTCTTCATGGCGCGCATTACACCTGTGGCCATGCTGTTCATTCCCTGCCGCGGCGGCGTAAGCCACCGGCCCGACGAGTACGCCTCGCCGGAGTGGATCGCCGGTGGCGTTGAGGTGCTGGCCAGGACCCTGGCACGCCTTGCCGCATAGATGATTTCCTTTGCAATTTTACGGCGTCGTTGTATGCTATGCCTCAATCTGTACCGTGGATTCAACGTGCCCAACCATGAGTAGGGATGCGACAAACCGGATTGTAGGCGCTCCCGTCCCTCGCAAAGAGGGCGTCGACAAGTTGCTGGGCCGCGCGCGCTATGTGGACGATATGGAGCGCGAAGCGATGAGTTACGGCGCCACTGTTCGCAGTTCCATTCCGCGCGGACTCATTCGCTCCATCGTCTTTGATCCGCGTATCGATTGGAGCGACTTCGCTGTAGTCACCGCTGCCGATATTCCCGGCAAGAATCACATCCAGCTCATCGTTGCGGACCAGCCGTGCCTCGCCGACGGGAGAGTGAACCATTGCGAAGAAGCTATCGTGCTGCTGGCGCACGCGAGTAAGCAGAAATTGCGCGAGGCCGCAGCCGCCGTACACATCGAATACGACCCGCTGCCGCCGGTCTTCACCATCGAAGAAAGCGAGCGCCAGGACGTCATTGTTTGGGGCGCGGACAACTGCTTCAAGAGTTTTCTGCTCGAGAAGGGCGATGTTGACTCTGCATGGAGTAGCGCGGCGCACATCGTCGAAGGCGAATATCGCACAGGCGCGCAGGAGCATCTCTATATCGAAAACAACGGCGTCATCGCCGAGTACAGCGCGGTGAACGGTGTCACGGTATGGGGTTCTCTGCAATGCCCTTACTACGTGCACAAGTCATTGATGGCGGTGTTCGATCTGCCCGGGGACAAGGTGCGCGTGATTCAGACCGAGACCGGCGGCGCTTTTGGCGGCAAGGAGGATTATCCATCGATTCTGGCCGCGCACGCAGCGCTGCTGGCTTTCAAGTGCGGCCATCCAGTCAAGATGGTCTACGACCGCATGGAAGATCTGGCCGCGACCACCAAGCGCCATCCCTCGCGCGTTCGCCATCGCACCGCGCTCGATCAGGACGGCAAGCTGCTGGCCATGGACATCGAGATTGCCACCGACGGAGGTGCTTACTCGACGCTCTCCTCGACGGTACTTTCACGGGCGACGCTGCACGCGCCCGGTTCGTATGTCTGTCCCAATGTGCGCGTACGTTCACGCTCCTGGGCAACCAACATGGTTCCTTACGGCGCTTTTCGCGGTTTCGGCGCGCCGCAAACCATCTTCGCCGTCGAACGCCACATGGACGAAATCGCGGCAACCCTCGGCATCGATCCGATCGAACTGCGGCGCAGGAATTTTCTTCATGATGGCGACACCACGGCAACCGAACAGGCGATGCGCGAGCCTGTCATTCTCGATCAGCTGATGGACCGCGCGCTGACTGAGAGCGATTATCACGCGCGCCGCGCCCGGTTTGCCCGCGAAAATCCCACAAACCCAATCAAGCGCGGCCTGGGCATTGCCGCCTTCTATCACGGCTCCGGCTTTACCGGCTCCGGAGAGCGCACTCTAAACTCCCTGGCTGGCGTGGATGTGACGCCTGAGGGCAGCGTACGGGTGCTGGTTTCGAGCACAGAGTTTGGCCAGGGCACAAACACCGTGTTGACGCAGATCGCCGCGGAGGCCATCGGCCTGGATATGAACGATGTGGTGATGGCGCCAGCCGATACCGGCATCGTTCTTAATAGCGGACCCACGGTGGCTTCGCGCACGGTGATGGTGGTGGGCCGACTGATTGAGCGCGCCGGCTTGCAGCTTGTCGCCATGCTGCGCGAGCACGCGAGGCTGGGTGAACGTTTCTCGCGCGAAGAGTTCTTCGACGCGTGCGAAGAGTATCGCGCCGCGCAGGGCAGCGTCGTCTCCCTTTGCCGCTACGATCCTCCGCCCGACATCTTCTGGGACGACCAGAAGTATCGCGGCGAAGCATATCCCGCGTTTGCCTGGTCGGTGCAGGTGGCGCAGGTGGCGGTGGATACCGTCACTTACTGTGCTGATGTTGAAGAGTTCTGGTCAGTGCAGGAGGTGGGCCGCTTGGTCAACCCCGTGCTGGCCACGGGGCAGATTGAGGGCGGAGTCGCGCAGGGTATTGGCTACGCGCTCTATGAGAAGGTGGTTTGGCAGAACGGCCGCATGTCCAACAACCAGATGACCAACTACATCATGCCTACCGCCGAAGATGTGCCGCCAATTCACGTCTACTTCGAGGAGATTCCCTATCAACATGGCGGCTATGGCGCCAAGGGCATCGGCGAGCTGCCCCACGACGGTCCTGCGCCCGCCATCCTGAATGCGATCAAGGACGCAACTGGCTTGAGTTTCCGAGCGATTCCATTGCTGCCCGAAGATCTGTTCGCAAAGTTTGCCGCTTGTCATCCGGTTGAGGAGGCGGCTACAGCATGAGCGCAGGTTGGCCCACCCACCGCTTCACCGTCAACGGCGAAGGCCGCGCGGTGAAAGCGCCGCCCATGAAGCGCCTCCTGGACGTGTTGCGCGAGGATCTCCGCCTTACGGGCACGAAGGAGGGTTGCGGGGAGGGCGAGTGCGGTTCGTGCGCGGTGCGCATGGATGGAGAGTTGGTAAACAGTTGCCTGGTGCCGGTGTTGCAGGTCGAGGGCGCTTTGATTCAAACCGTCGAAGGACTCGCGGCCAATGGCGAGTTGCATCCGCTTCAACAGGCATTCCTTCACTGCGGCGGAGCGCAATGCGGCATCTGCACGCCGGGCATGTTGATGGCCGCTGCGCAACTGCTCGCCCGCAATCCTCATCCCAGCCTGGCCGAGATTCGGGAAGGACTCGCAGGCAATCTCTGCCGCTGTACGGGCTTCATGCGCATCTTCGAGTCGGTGGTGGTCGCTGCCGCGAACAGCGCCGAAGGCTCCACGAATCGACGCGCAGAGCAGGCGGCCCATGCGCGATAACCCGGAAGCTCACGAGCTGATCGCGCCTGCCAGCCTCTCCGCTGTGCTGGAATTGCTCTCCCGTACGCCCGGCAAATGGACGCCGATGGCAGGTGGTACTGAACTGATGGTGGCGCATGCGGCCGGTCAACTTCGGCCGCAAAAGCTCGTCAGCCTTTGGGGCATTCCCGACTTACGTTTCATCGAGATGGGGCCCAAGAGCATCGCAATCGGCGCGACTACAACCTTTTGTGATCTGCGCGCACACGCCGGAGTTGTCGCGCATCTGCCGCTGCTGGCTAAGGCGGCAAGCTGGATTGGCTCCATCGCCAACCAGAGCCGCGCAACTTTAGGCGGCAATCTTGTGAACGGTTCGCCGGCTGCGGACTCCTCGCCCGCGCTATTGGTATATGACGCGGAGATTGAGATGGTGTCGGCGCGCGGCCGACGCCGTATTCCCTATGCGGCTTTCCACACACAGTACAAGCGCAATGCAATGGCTGCGGATGAGTTGCTCTACGCGATCCATATGCCGCTCAGATTTGCACATCATCGGCACTACATGCGCAAGGTGGGAACGCGACGCGCCATGGCCATTTCGAAGGTTGCGCTGGCGGCGACGGCACTCGTAGACAACGACTTGGTCAACGAAATTTGCCTCGCAGCGGCAAGCCTCGCGGCTTTCCCAATTCGGCTCTATCGGACCGAAGCGGCTTTGCTGGGTCAGGCCGTTACTGCGGATACGATTCAAGCGGCTCGGAACGCACTACTCGCTGAAGCGAAACCCATCGACGACATCCGCTCTACCGCTGAATATCGCCGGCGCGTTGCTGCCAATCTGCTTGAAGAGCTTTTGATCGCGTTCCGTTCAGAGGAGACGGCGCAATGAATCAAGTCCTTGCTGCCTGGAACAAGGCCGATGCGGCTACGGCGTTGGACGACATGATAGCCTGCTGTGGAGCGCGGCGATGGGCTGAGTCGATGATCGCTCTGCGCCCCATCGCAAACACCGCGGAATTGAGAGAGGCAGCCGATCATATCTGGAGCGCAATGGATGAAGCCGACTGGCTTGAAGCCTTCGCTTGCCATCCGCGAATTGGCGAACGCAAAACCGCCCACGCGATCGCGCAATCGGCGGCATATTCGCGGGCTGAGCAGGCTTCGACAGACAGGGCGGCAGAGGGGCTGCTCGCCGAACTCGCCGAAGGCAATGTGCTCTACGAACAGCGATTCGGCTTTACGTACATCGTCTGCGCTACCGGCAGGAGCGCCGAGGAGATGCTGGCCATCCTCAATCGCCGCATGGCCAGCAACCGAGCAACCGAGTTGAGCGAGGCCGCAGAGCAGCAGCGGCAGATTACACAGATACGTCTGGGAAAGTGGCTAGCAGAATGAGCGCGATTTCGACACATGTATTGGACGTGGTGCTCGGCAAACCCGCAGCCGGCATTCCTGTGCACCTTCAAATACTCGAGGGGGACGAGTGGATCGAGTTTTCGACGGTCAGTAGTCCGGCGTATCGCGCGCGGGATGTGTCTGGCTCTTGGGCAACAGTCTTCACAAGCATTACCGACGCGGATGGACGTTGTCGCGATTTGGCGAAGAATGCTGTTCGGGGCTGCTATCGGCTCACGTTTAAGACTGGCGCGTATCTGGCGCAAGCCGGACGAAGCACCATTTACCCTGAGATATCGATTACTTTCAACTGTGAGGGCGAGGAGCATTACCACCTCCCGCTCTTGTTGAGCGACAACAGCTACACAACCTATCGAGGAAGCTGAGACATGGCAAGACTGGGTGAGAATCGCTACGGAAAATCGCGCGTGCGTCTGTCACGCATCACGCGCCACGGAGATCGACACGACTTTAATGAGTGGACGGTGCGCGTTCTGTTGGAAGGAGACTTCGAAGCCAGCTTTACAGAGGCTGACAACAGCAGGATTCTGCCAACAGACACCATGAAGAACACCGTCTACTTTGTGGCCCGTAACTCCAATGCAGCGACCATAGAGGACTTCGCGACCGAGCTAGGCGACTATTTGCTTTCTAACAACCCTCAGGTAAGCGGGGCCCTCGTTGAGATCGAAGAGAAGGCCTGGGAGCGCATGCAGGTCGACGGCGCGCCTGACGCATTCACCTTCAAACTCGGCGGCCCGGAGGTCCACACGGTGCGCGGCGTTCGCGACAGGGATCGCGAGTGGTCAGTCAGGTCGGGGGTTGACGGGCTGGTCATTCTCAAGACCACGAAATCGGCGTTTACGGGCTACATCCAAGACAAACTGACCACTCTCAAGCCGGCCACCGACCGAATCTTTGGTACTCGCGTAACGGCGAATTGGGAGTTCGCCGCTGACTCACCGGATTATGCGCGAGTGAGAGCACGAATCATAGCAGCCATGCTCAAGGAGTTTGCCGCGCACGACAGTATGAGCGTGCAGCATACACTCTTCGACATGGGAAAGGCTGCGCTGGCCGCCGCGCCGGAGATTGCACGCGTCACGCTCATCATGCCCAATCTACACCACCTGCTTGTGGATCTGAGCGTCTTCGGCCAGGATAATCCCAACCACATTTTTGCGCCCATCGATGAGCCACACGGCTATATCGAAGCTACGATCGAACGGTGAAAATGGTTCAAGCTGTGCACGATGATGGACAGGTCGTTGGTAAACTCCGGCGACAAGAATGATGCCGGCGACATGTGTGTTACGGCTGGACCTTTGTATCTGGTTTTGATCCGCTCAACCGCGTAGAAACCACAACTCCCTCTTGCTGCTAGCGCGAGTGCATCGGATCACCTAACCAAATTCTGCCGTCGTACATGGGAAAAAATCCTCCACAATGAACATTCTTGTAGCAAGCGAATTAGCCGCCTTGCGACCACACGGCAAAAGTCACGGTTGGGAGGAGTTGCCTAGGATATATCGAAGATTCGTCTGCGAGTATCCAAAATGCTCACTATGCACTACGGGACAATTAACGCCAACTGGAACTCGTTTGACGGCAATCCGATGAACGCTACCTAACTTTAGAGGGCAGCCCCTTGAAGGCACTATTCGGCGAACATGGGAGTTTATTTTAGCCATCTCAAGCGAATCCAGGCCGTCCACTCAAGCACTGGACCGAGAGCTACGTAGTAGGCGGCTTTTTCAGAAATATGCGCCTACCGTTGATTGTTCACACAGCATAGCTGACTGTTTCAGTCATAAGGGGAATGGCTGCCAGATCATCTACGAATTATCAGAGGCAAAGTGGTTGCTCAGCGTGTTGTTCAGTCGTGCAGAACAACATTGACGAGTGAATTATTGATATGCATCCCATCGCTGTTGTAGTCGACGTAACCGAGATCGCGAAAACGATTGAGAAAGAAGCTGACACGGGATCTGGTTGTGCCGATCATTTCCGCTAGTGTCTCCTGACTAATCTTGGCGATGACTGGAATAGGTTTCGATTCCTGGCCGAAGTTAGCCATCATCATTAAAAGCCGGGCAAGGCGTTTTTCGCTGGAATTGAACAAATGATCGACAAGATCAGCTTGCATGCGATTGTTGCGAGAAAGCAAATACGCAAGGAATTGCTCTGCGAACTTTGTCTCACGTTGGAGCAGGTTCTGCATAGCTGTTCTATCAATGCGAATGATCGTGCTGGCCTCAAGTGCGTGCGCAGAGGAGCTGCGATGCAGCTCACCTGCCATGCAGGCTTCGCCGAAAAAGCTAGCAGCATCAAGGTGAGCAATGACGGCTTCCTTCCCGATCATCGATACGACGGTGAGTTTGACTTTGCCGCTTTTGATGTAGAAAACAGCATTGGCAGGGTCGCCCTGCGAAAAGACTGATTGGCCGGCGACGTATTCTTGCTGCGACTTTCCGGCTATAAACCCGGCCAAGAGATTCTGAATGTCGAATGCTGTCCCTTGCTTCAGCAAAGCCCCAGCTTTCTTCGAAACAAGACTCAAGTTATGATGTGCAGCCGAAGGCAAAGACTGGCCCAGAGGAATCCTGGACGCCGAACTCTTCATAGTAGCAAAGCAAGTGGCCATGATTGATACCTTTCGATCTTTCAGAGTGCGTGCAAGGCATGAATTACAGTCATCCTTTGCAACGTCGATATAACCAAGATATGAAACTGGAAGGGGCATGTACATCGGCGATAACTGTGATTCTTGTAGGCTTTTCTAAGCTGACTTTGTAGGGTTTATCCTTGCCGCATACACGCTTGGATCGCTGACATTACTCGTGACAATCGACCGCAATTGTCCAGCGTGGCTCTTCTTCGCTTTTGCTAATTCGACAAGAGCTTATCGTTCTTGCCTGGGCATTCATTCGGCCGCATGCTTCTCTTGGGAATGCCTAAGTATGGTGGTCCTAATCGTTTGTGCCCTCTGAACTTGGGAGCTATCTATGAGAGCGAGATCCGCGCATGTCTGGAATTCTGCAACCATTTTCAATCAGGTGTCAGTACAAGCTGCGTGTCATAATTCAGTATCTTTTTGATTGCCGGAACCAGCTCTTCTGAAACGCTGTTTTTGTTGACATATTCGGCTGCGCCAGCTCGCAGACAACGCAGCGCATACTGGCTCTCAGCCTGGACACTGACCATGATCACAGGAAGCTGAGGGTAAATTTGCTTTACATCCTTCAATATTTCAAATCCGCTGCGCCCTGGCATATTGATGTCGAGCAGCAATACGTCAGGTTGAGAGATAACCAACTGGGTCAGCACCAGATCCCCGCTACTAGCCTCTGAAAAGTTGGCGTCTGGGAATGCGTCAACCAGGAGCTCTCTCAAACCGCGTCGTACATGCGCGTGATCATCCGTTATCAGAATATTCATCGTTGTGTCCGCTAGTCGGGCTCAAATATCGCCTGAAGTGAATATACCGGGGTCAAAAAGGTAATAACATCAGGGTATACCGTGATTTTTGTGGGGTTTATTCCATTCTATTTGTAAGGTAATTCCTACAGCGGCAGCCCTTCTAATCGACCATGCTGTGCGTCATCGCGTATCGAGTGAGCTCGGCGTTGCTCTTCATTTGCATCTTTTCCATGATACGCGTTCGATAGGTGCTGATCGTCTTTACACTAACATGGAGTTTGTCGCCTATATCCGTCAAGGGAACGCCGGCGGCAATCATTCTCATCACTTCGTATTCGCGGTTCGACAGCAATTCGTGTAATGGTTTATCAGCAGACTCATCGAGGTTGGCAATCAGTTTCTCCGCAAGGCTGGTACTGACGTAGCGGCCGCCGCTCAGGATCTTTTTCGTCGCCATCGCCAACTCTTCAGGGGCGCTTTCTTTGTTGATAAACGCCGCTGCGCCAGCCCGCAAGCAGCGTACTGCATACTGCTCCTCCGGTTGGCAACTCAGTATAATGACCGGCAATCGCGGGTAGGCTTGCTTTACATCCTGCAGCACATCCATTCCGCTGCGGCCAGGCATACTGATATCCAATACGAGCAGGCCTATTTGGGTCTTTCCCAGGTGGCTCAGCACTTCATCCCCATTGCCTGCTTCGAAAAACTCTGCGCCGGGAAGAGCATCTGCCAGAATCTCTCTTAGGCCGCGGCGAACAACGGCATGGTCATCCGCAATCAGGATGTGCATGTTTCGCTCCTCTCGGCCCGCGGAGTGTCCAAAGGAACACGAACAGTGACCGTTGTTCCGATACCTGGGGAACTGGAAATCTGCATATCGCCTCCGCAGAACTGCGCTCGTTCTTTCATGCCCAGAAGTCCCAAAGACCCAAAAGCGTTTGAAAAGCCAGACTCACTGAAGCCAATTCCGTCGTCCTGCACAACCAGCAGTATGCTCTCCTCTTCCTGGCATAAATCGACACGCACCGATTTTGCCTGTGCGTGCCGAATTACGTTAGTCAAGCACTCCTGAAAGATTCGGAAGGTCGCAGTGGCCCGGTCACCATCCAAGTGTAAATCAACAGGTGGAACAGAGACCTGGCAGAGGACACCACTTCGAGAAGCAAACTCGCTGGCCTGCCATTCAATGGCTGCCGCCAGGCCAAGGTCATCCAGGATTCCAGGGCGCAGCCCGCTGCAGATCGTGCGCACCGCCTTGACGCCGTCATTTATCAGCTGAATCGATTCCTCTATTCGTGCAAGCACCGCGCCTTCAGTCTCTGGCAGATGACGAGTCATCCATGTCATATCCATCTTGATAGCTGTCAGAATTTGTCCGATTTGATCATGCAGGTCACGAGCGACCCTTTTGCGATCCTCTTCGCGCACCCACTGCAGGCGTTCAGCCAGCGCCCGCAGTTGCTCTCTTTGCAAGACCAGCGACTCTTCCCCAAGCTTGCGCTCCGTGATGTTGCTGTTAATCACCAACACACGTGGCGCCTGATCGCGCTTGCCCCACTGCAATGCCCAGCGACCTGCCACTACCACGCGCCTGCCGTCCCGGGTGG
>JBEKQD010000098.1:0-16118 GCA_049520075.1 Occallatibacter sp.
AGAATCACCGGCATAATCATCGGCCTTCTTCCGGTCGTTTTCTGGATCATGCGTTTCAATTCCACGCGAACCTTTTCCTTCACCATGCCGTAGTCGGTCTTTTCTTCTGTGGTCAACCCATCGAGAGTTTTGAGAACCACTTCGCTGGCCTGTTCGGTGATATCCGCGCCGCCAAAGCCGCGCATCACAACCTCGGGCGATTGCTCCACCTTGCCGGTGCGCTTGTTGATGGCCAGAACCGCCAGAACAACACCGTCCTCGGAAAGAATGCGCCGGTCGCGAAGCACCAGATCCTCGACCACATCGGTCGACGAGCCGGAGTCGATCAGCACGCGCCCGGTAGTCACCTTGTCCTTCTTGCGAACATCCTTCGTGTCCAGCTCGAGCACGTCGCCGTCTTCAATCACGATGGCGTGCTCCACGGCGCCGGTCTCCATGGCGATCTGCGCATGTTTGTGCAGGTTGCCGTAGTTGCCGTGGACCGGAATGAAAAACTTGGGCCGCACCAGGTTGATAAGCAGGCGCATCTCTTCCTGGCTTCCGTGGCCGCTCACGTGAATCAGGCCGTTAGAGCCGTTGTCGTAAATGACCTGCGCGTCGCGGCGATACAGGTGATCGATCACTCTGAAAATGCTTTTCTCGTTGCCGGGAATAATCCTTGAGCTGAGCACCACTGTGTCACCGGCTTCTATGCTGGCGTGCTTGTGGTTGTCTACTGCGGCGCGGCTCAATGCGCTCATCGGCTCGCCCTGCGTGCCGCTGATCAGCAGCATCAATTGCTCAGGCGCAAAGTCGCGCATCTGGCTGGGATTGATAATCAGCCCCTGGGGGACTTCGATGTAGCCCAGGTCCTGCGCAATCTCCGTGCTCTCCAGCATGGATCGGCCAATCACGGCCACCTTGCGGCCATGTGCGCGCGCCAGCTCCAGCGCAATGCGAATGCGATAGATGGACGAAGAGAAACAACTGAAGAAAAGCTTCTTCTTGGTGCGCGAGAAAATCTCGTCCAATCGCGGAATAACCGCTGACTCGCTCGGCGTATAGCCTGTCCTGTCAATGTTTGTCGAGTCCTGCAAGAGGGCCAGCACGCCGCGCTTGCCGTACTCCGCAAAAGTGTGCAGATCAAAGAGCTTGCCATCCAGCGGCGACAAATCGATCTTGAAGTCGCCCGTGTGGATGACCACGCCAACCGGCGTTTCGATGGCCAGCGATACCGCGTCCACCACGGAATGTGTCACGTGGATCGGCTCGATGGTAAAAGGCCCAATCGTGAACTTCTCCCTAGGCACAATCTCCACCAGCTCGGTCTCGTCCAGCAGTTGGTGCTCTTCGAGATTGCCTTCCACGTAGGCCAGCGTGAACTCGGTGGCGTAGACGGGAACTTTGATCTCGTTCAGAATCCACGGCAGGCCGCCGATGTGGTCCATGTGGCCGTGGGTAAGGATGATGGCGCGGACATGCGCCCTGTTTTCAATCAGGTAGGTGATATCGGGAACAACAACATCCACACCCAACAACTCCGACTCCGGGAACATCAACCCGGCGTCGATCACGATAATGTCATCTTCCCAGCGAATCGCGAGGCAGTTCATACCGAACTCGCCAAGTCCGCCCAGGGGAATAATTTTCAGCTTTTTTGTTTGCATCTGTCAGATTCGATGCTACCACCCGCGGGCTTCGGCGGTCGTCCCATACTGCTCAACTGGCTGATTCCAGGCTCCAAAATGCAATCCGCCCGCCGGGATAGCGCTTCATTCTCCAGGGAAACGGACGCCAAGCTCGCTTCGCGCCGCTTCCAGCAACCGAGCCATTCCCAGCGACAGCGCGTGGGGAATGACGGGACTGTCGCGGCGGCCCTGTCGAATCAACTCGCAAAAATGGGCTGTCTCATAATTGAAGCCGCCGGCCTCGAACGGCTCGTTCAGCTCCACCTTCCGGCCGTCGATATAGTGGATTGCCGCCCGCCGCGGATTCCACCAGTTCTCGTGGATGGTGACGTAGCCGCTCGGTCCGCAAAGCAGCGCATCGCCGCGCCCCAGCAAATCAATCCCGGTATGCAACTGGGCCATGCCGCGCGCATGCTCGGTCTGAAAGAGCGCCAGCACGTCCACTCCCGCCGTGCCCACCCGGCCCATCGTCTGTACTCGCTTCAATTCACCCAGCCAGTCCAGCGCGAGAAAGGCCTCGTACGGTCCGATGCCCATGATGCCGCCTCCGCCCAACTCGGCCGAGTGCAGCGGGTGCGTTTTCGAGAGGCTCGCGTCTGCGTGCCCCGCGCGCACAAAACCCACCGGGCCGATGGGATCGGCTGAGAGGTGCTCGCGCAGCCGCCGGTAGAGCGGGAAAAATGGCGGCTTCATGGCCTCCATAAACAACCGGTCGTGGCGGCCGGCCACCTCCAGGACTTCGACCAGCTGTCGCTCATTCAACGCAGCCGGCTTTTCGCAGAGCACATGCTTCCCGGCTTCGAGGGCTCGGATGCAGATTGCTGCGTGGCTGTCAGGATGTGTAGCCACGTACACCGCATCCACCTCGGCCGCCAGAAGCTGGTCCAGAGAATCGATAGTTTGGTGCGCGCCAAACTTGAGTGCGAAAACCTGGGCCCGTTCATGCGTACGCCCCCAGACCGCTTCGAGCCGTGCGCCCTCGACCGCCTTCAGTCCCTCGGCAAAGCGCCCGCCCGCGTAGCCGGGTCCCGCAATGCCCCAACGAATCACTTTCCGTTCTTCCATTCGAGCTGGCCTGGTTTCAAAAAGTCTAAAGCCGGTGTTGCGCCCAAACGCCCTTCCTGCTCACAAACGAGAATAGATTGTGCACGATTGAATTCGACCCAGATCGAGATTCCCCGGCTAGGCGCAAACTTACTCAGTGTATTCCTTTGGCGTTGAGGTGCGGTCCGTATTCCTGGTCTGAACCCATGATGTGGTTAGTCAGCCAGTTCTTGAGAAATTCCATTGCTTCCATGGAAAGTATGATCGATTGGCCGGTCTCGAAACGCGCCTGCAAATTACTCACGCGTCTCGTCAGCAGGTCGTGCTCAGCCTTGTGCGCCGCCCCGCCTGGATAGCCGGTCTGTGCAAAGAGACGCTCTTCGCGGGCGAAGTGATACCGGGTGTATCTCAACAGTCCTTCAATAACGTCCTCAAGCGCTTCACTGGTCTTGCCTGCAAGAATTCCTTCATTGAGTTCGTTCAACATATCGATCAATTTCTTGTGATCGTCGTCAATTACTTTTATGCCGACGCTCATACTCTCATTCCATTCCAGCAGCGGCATATTCGGCGCCCCCTTTAAGATTCAGTGCAGGCCCGTGACCGCCTTCAACGGAACCTTGCATATGGCTGGGCCTGCCTCTTCCACGCATGCCGATGCGCTGATAAAACTACTTAACCGTATGGTCTGTCAATCACAAACGGAGCGCGGCGAAGTAATTCCATAAGGCGAACAGCCGTGCGCGAGCGTGGGAAGAGGAGTTTTGCCGGCCGCAAAAGCGATCGTTCGGCCCCGACTGTTGTAGCGTTTACCGCAGCAGGTCTTCGAGGGTTGTGCTCAGGTCGGTCTTGTCGTCGCGATATTTCACGATCACTGGCGCATAGAGGCTCAGGCTCCACTCCCTGCTCTGCGGGTGGCCTTTGCCTTTGCTCACGGCGCGGGAGCCGGGAACCACCACCGCATTTTCGGGCACTATCAGCGGCAGTTCGCCGTCCGCGCGCAAAACTGTTCCGTTCACCAGATCGAAGACAGGAGTTCCGCGCGTGAGGATCGTTCCAGCGGCGAGCACCGCGCCTTTGCGCACAATGGTTCCCTCGTAAACGCCGCAGTTGCCGCCTACCAGCACGTCATCCTCGACGATTACCGGGCTGGCGTTCACAGGTTCCAGCACGCCGCCGATCTGCGCCGCCGCACTCAGATGGACGTGCTTGCCGATCTGTGCGCAGGAGCCGACCAGTGCGTGCGAATCCACCATTGTGCCTTCATCCACGTAAGCTCCGGCATTGATGTACATGGGCGGCATGCAAACCACACTGCGTGCGACGTAAGCTCCAGCGCGCACCGCGGAGCCTCCGGGAACCACGCGCACTCCATTGTCCGAGCTGAAATGACGCACCGGAAAAGTGTCCTTGTCCACAAACGACAAGCCCGCCGCGGCTAATTCCTTCAGCGCACCCAGCCTAAAGCCCAGCAGAATTCCGCGCTTAACCCACGCGTTCACCCGCCAGCCGGTGGGCGCATCGGCGCCGGGTGATGCGGCGCGCGCCTTGCCGCTCTCCAGAGCCGCTCTCAGCTCCAGAAATGTCGTCATCGCCGCTTCGTCCCCGATTGCGCCGGGGCCGTCGGCGAAATGCCGCTCGATTGCGCTTTGTAGTTGGGTGAGGGTCATTGCAATCTGAGTCTATCAACACCGGGAGCGGCGCACCAAAAACCGTATAACTAAAGAAAAATGTAACAAGCCGCCGGCCCCTTGGCTGGAGCGCAAAAATTGTTGAGATTTGCCATTGACGAAGAGATTCGCGAACCGTTACTGTTTGTGGATTGCACGCGCTTCTGAAGCGGCAATGAGGACGAGAAAGTTATGCGCATTAGAATCGCAGGCATCGCGGCAATGATCTTGTTGTTAGCGTCGAGTGTTGCGTCGGCGCGCGATATTCCCTCCACAGGACTCACGATTGACGACGTCGTTACCTGGCTGCAGAGCTCAGGCCACTCGACGGAAGTGGTAACCGCCTCCGATGGCAAGCGGCACGTCAAGACATCATCAGGTGGCGTCACTTGGTCGGTCTATATGTTCGACTGCAAGGAGGACCGCTGCGGCTCTCTCCAGTTTGCGGCCGGTTTTGCGACCCATGGCAAGTTCGATATTTCGCAAATGAACCGGTGGAACACCAAGCAACGCTGGGGCCGTGGGTATTACGACAGCAGCAACGATCCCTGGGTCGAGATGGATGTAGATATCACCCCCGGCGGCACGTACGAATTGCTGGATGACGAACTCGCGACCTGGAACACCACGCTTGCTAACTTCGTCAAGATGTACAGTCTGTAATAAGCGCCTCGCCGGCGACTCACTCTCAATTCACGGTGAGCCTCGGCTATCAGGTTGAATCTTTGCCGGTGACGGGAAAGCCCTCCTCAATGTGAGGCTCTCGGACTCATGCCGCGTCGGGATGCGTTTTGGGGCGTGCCTCTCCGTTCAGGCGAACCGGCCGCAGCCGAAAGGAATTCTTCCCCTCGGGAATCATCGCCAGCGGAATAGGCGTTCGATCCGGCGTTTTGTGCATATGCCGGGATTCCAGCCATGCGCATAGCCGGGGATCGAATATCTCCGGCTCGTCCTGCCAGAAATTGGGTTTCAGTCCGCACTCAATCTGTAAATGATCCAGCTGTAACTCTATGCTCGCGATGTGTTTGGGAAAATAGCGCCGGACATTGTTCGCGCCCACATTCAGTCCGGTAACTCCGCGCCCCTTGCTTTGTGTCTTGACGACCATACATACCTGCTATTCAACGCTCGATAAGGTCAGTCTAGAGAGCAGCGACAGGGAAACTCTGTTTCAGGTGCATTAAATCCGAGTACAGGTTCCTTCTTTGCAACTTATTGGACAGTCTGCCAATTCGGGAAAACTTTCGAATCTAAACTCGTTCAGGCCACCGGTCGCGTCAAGCTCCATCCTTCCGGCCGCTGCGTCAGTTCAAATTTGTAGCCGAAGCCTCTTGCGTTGTCGATGTAACGGAAGAACTCCGGTCGGAGGCAATACAAAACGCTCGCGTGAAGAGCCAGCCGGAAAACCCGCCCCAGCTTGAATCGCTCACAGTACGCTTTGATCAGCGCTGCGCGCCGCTTCGGCTCGGTAACTCTGCTCACCTCACCCCGCAACTGCACGCCGCAAATCTCCCTCCAACTCCTGGCGCTTCGATAAATAGTTGCGGCGGCTTGCGGAGTAGTTTCCAGGTTCAGGCTATGCAGGCTGCTCTCGGATGAAAACCAATACAAGGAGAGTTCCTTGTCGGCGAAATAGAAAAGCGGCGCAACGCAAGCTTCGCCTCCCTTGCCGCTTGTAGCCAACGAAAGAGTTGTCTCTTCTTGCAGGAGCGCGGCAATCAGCTCCAGTTGTTTCGCGGTACCTTTCATCGCGCTTTCAAATCTATCAGGTTCTTGCGCAGCCGGGACTCCCTGGCGCAAAAGAAGAGGCAGCCCGGAAATGCGGGCTGCCTCTTGTCTTACTGCCGAACTAGCAGGTTTGCAGTTTATGGCAGATAGTAGCGGAAGCTGGTCCAGAACATATTGTCGATGCCCTTGGCGCCGACGGCGGGAGTGCCTGTGCCTGACCAGCCCTCGCGGACTGCGTAGCCGTACTGAATGCTCTGACGCAGGCGGCCCTTGTCGCCCTTGTAGATGTCATACCAGTAACCGCCGGTGATCTCCTGAACGTCGCGGGATTGCGCGCCGCAAGAGCCGCCGGGCAGGAAACCGCTGCCGTTGTAGCCGGGGTTGACGACGGATGTGCAAGCGGAGTTGGAGAGCTGGCGCGAACCGTAGCCCACTGCGGTCGTTCCGGGGGTTGGCGTGGACCAGTGAGAACCGTAGGTGCCTCCGGCGGCGAGTTCCGCAGGGGTAACCTTGCTGGCAGCGACACAGACCGTCGCGGCGGTGGCGGGTGTGAAACCAATTGGGCAGAAGTAAGCGGTGGGAGAACTCAACGACGAGGCAACGGTGCTGCCGGTTCCGAAGTCGGTACGGCCTGCATAGTCGCCGCCATAGTTGATGTAGAGGGTCAGGCGAGGCGTCGGATTGGACTCGACGGTCAGCAGGCCGCTCAGGTTGTGAATGGGAGCGAGAGCGCCGTTGGCGTCGGACGTTACATCAGCCAGCGTGGAATCGCCGTAGCGGCCTACGCCCGGTCCATAAAGGCCCTTGGCGCCAAAGGTCAGCTTGTTTTGTGGGATCAAGGGCAGGCGCATGCTCGCGCCGGCGCCGCCGACCATAATGCTGTTGACGTGATAACCAGCTGTGCTGGATGCGGCCAACGCTGTTGTGGTGCCGTTGTAATTGAGCACCGTCGGAGCAGTGCCGGTGAAGATGTCCGTTATCGTGTTGCCAAGTGCGTCCTTACCGCCGAATTTGACGCTGTTGGTGGTCACGCCGGGGTAAATGGTCTCGTGGGCAAAGCCGCCGATACCGAAGATTTCATAGTGGCCCCAGCCCGGATCAATCGCAACCTTGGCGATGATGTCAGGTGCCTGGTTGAAGGAGATATTGGCGATGTTGCTATTGGCGATAACGGTGTTTGTGACGATATCCTCAACGGGCGTCACGCCGGCCGTGGCCGCCGTCCCAGTCTGTGTAAAGTAGTTCTGAATGTAAGGCGCCACGGATGAGACGCCGCTGATGGCTGCGTTGTAGTTGCCGCCGTTGGCTCCAGCGCTCCCGAGAACCGCATAGGGGGTGTTGCCAGCCATGGAGGCGGTATAGAGCAACTGCGGATTCTCAGCCGCGACGCCAAACGCCGCGTGCGCAGTGCTATAAACCACGCGCATGCCGTACTGGCGAGTCCAAACGAAGCCCGGAACGTAGTTCGGGTCTATGGTCAGCGGAGTCAGGATGTCGCTCGGCGCGCTGGGTATGCCTTTTCTGCCTTCGGTAGCCAGGGACCAAAGTTGTCCACCGGCAAACTTCCAGCCACTGTTGGTTTCGGCCTGGGCGTACAGAACGCGCTGGCGAAGAACGTAGCTGTTGGACTGGTTGTTATTGGACGTGATGCCGGTGCCCAAAAAGTCAGCCTCGTAGTAACCGCGCAGCGTGCCCCAGCTGGTCTTGCCTTCGGCCAGCATGGTGATGCGCGACTGGCGGGCCGAACCGTAGAACTCGCTCAACGAATAAGCGTCCGCGCCCTCGTAAGGGATCGAGCTGAAAGCGGTGGGAATGTCGCCGCCTGTGGCCTTCGAGCGCCACACTGTTTCACCCGCCACGAAGCCGCCTGGCGTGATGTTGATTCCCTTGTAGTGCAGGACACCGGGGTTGGCAATTTCTTTCTTGATCTTGGCTGTCTCGTCGGAGACCGTGGTCGCCAGGGAAGCCTGACTGCCCTTCAGATCGGTAACAGCGGATTGCAGGGTGGTTACTGCGGAGTTATTCTCCGTCACTGCCTGCTGCTGTGAAGAAACCGCTGCTTCCGCTTTCGCTGCTGCAGCCTGCGCATCTGCCGCAGCCTGCTGGGCCTTCTGCAGCTCTGCGTCCTTCGTGGCCAGGTCCGTCTTCAAGCCGTTGATCTGGCCTTCCAATTCCTGCTTCAGCGTCTGAATCTGCTCTGCCACTGACGGCGCGGGCGCCTTCGCGGTTCTGGTTGCCGCGGGCTTCTTTAAGGGAGGTTTAGCTTCGCTTGTCTGTCCATAGGAAGCAACAACGCTGACTGCCACCATTGCAGCGGCAGCGATCTTCAGTTTGAAGTTCATGGGGCCTCTCATTTTCCTTTCGAATCGGGTTGAATCGTGGTTTCGCTCATGTTCACTATCGAGCGCCCTGAACTCCCGCACCCCAAAGTTCCTCAACATAAAACTAAATCTACTTGCGGCGGGCATGCGGAGCGTAGGCTACATCCTGAAGAATGATCCGCACAAGCGGGGCTTTCCCCAGGACGCTTCGTTTTCAACATTCGCAGAAGAAGATGAAAATTTGACTAACTCAGATGAATATTTGACTAATTCACAGTACTTTAACAAACCAAACTGAAAGCAAAGGCGCCCTCCACGTCTGTGCTCAATCACGAAGCATGATCCAGCCGATTCGTTGCAGCAACCTTGCCGTACCAAAGACCCGAGTCCTTCACGGTTCGCTTCTGGTCGCGATAGTCCACATAAGTGAGGCCGTAGCGCTGCGTATAGCCGTCAGCCCATTCGAAGTTATCAAGCAGGCTCCACGCGTGAAAGGCCCTTACGTTTGCGCCATCTGCGATTGCACGCGCCAACTCTGCGAGTTCATCACGGAAGAAGTTGATCCGGCGCGTGTCAGGAACGTGTCCGCCATCCTTCTCGTACGGACCATCCAGATAGCCGCATCCGCTCTCGGTAATCTCGATAATTGGATGGTTATATTCGCGCGTAATCTGCATAACCAGGTCGTATATGCCGTGCGGCCAAATCTCCAGGCCTCCGTCGGTTAACGGTCCCTCGGTTGGCATCACGCCAATGGTTTGGGTGTAGCGATCGGGGCCGCCTGCCGTGTCCTCGGTCTCGGTGGCGACGCTGCCATTATTGCCTGAATGAAATGCGCTGCCTGCATCCGACACAATGCGGCGCGTGTAGTAGTGAAAGCCGATCCAGTCCAGCGGCACTTTCATGATCTGGTCGTCGCCGGAGCGGAAACCCATCGTCTCATACGGAATCTCGCCCGCAAATGCATTCGGATAACGACCGTGAATCGCAGTCTCAAGAAAGTAGACATTGTGCATGGCGTGATAGCGCGCTGTGGCGGCTCGATCCTGTTCACTATTGGTCTTTGGGTAAGCAGGAGCCATGCCGTAGGCGCTGCCGACCGTAGATTTTGGCGATACGGCTTTGATAGCTCTGAAGGCCTCGCCCTGCGCGAGGTTGACAGTGTGCGCCGCCTTCAGAAAATCGTTATAACTCGCCCGGCAAGGTGGAAAAGCGCCCACTCCATAACCAAGATTTGTGAAAGTCCACGGCATGTTAAATGGAGCCCAGACAGTAATACGGTCGCCGAGATTCTTTGCAAGGATTCCAGCGTAATCTGCAAAGTATCCAGCAAGGTCGCGGTTGGACCAGCCGCCGCGGTCTTCCAGCGCCTGTGGAAGGTCCCAGTGGTACAGCGTGCAGAAGGGGCGTATACCTGCTTCGAGCAGGGCATCGACGAACCGGCTGTAATGATCGAGGCCCCTCTGATTGGCAGGTCCTGTGCCCTTAGGCTGAATGCGTGGCCACGAAATCGAAAAGCGGTAGCTCGTCTGATTCAGGCTCTTCAGTATGGCAATATCTTGCGGATAAAGATGATATTCATCGCAGGCAACGTCACCAGTTGCGCCACCTTTCACTTTGCCTGGAGTGTGAGAAAAGCGGTCCCAGATCGACTCGCCTTTTCCGTCCTCATTCCACGCACCTTCCACTTGGTACGAAGCCGTTGCCATGCCCCAGAGAAACCCGTCAGGAAAATGCGCGCCGGCGACATCAGGTGTCGGCTGTTCCGCCACAAATGAGGTCGATGGTTCGCGCATTGCAAAGCCACGCTGCGCAAGCAGTGCGCTTGCGCCAACCGCACATGAACTGGCAAGAAAACTTCGACGATCGATCATCTGAAACCTCCGTCGATAATGCCGAGCGAGTTTCAATCGATTTCCTGACTTGATCTACTTTATAAACATCAACCGAATACCGCGCCGGCCTGCTCCCAGTTAGATAAGTTAGCAAATTTTTCTACCATATAGCAGCTTCTTTTGAGTTACTTGTAATTTAGCTTGGGTCCTTTTTGAAATGAAACAGACTCCCATCCTTGCCCTGAGAATACAAACGCGGCAAGGATGGAAGTCTGTTTATCTGGTTACGCTACTTCGCCGGAGGTTGAGCTGGCGTTGCCGGAGTGGCTGGCGCAGCCGGAGTTGTAGCGGGAGCCGCAGGTGCCGGAGCCGCATTTGGAGTTGTCGCCGGGGCCGGGGCAGCTGCCGGAGCAGGTGGCTTGGGCGCCGCTCCTGGAGCCGCTGGTGAAGCAGGCATCGGCGGATGCGGAGACATGCCGGGCATTTGATGCATTCCGCCCATCGGCGGGTGCGGAGGCATCTGGGGCATTTCGGTCACTTCGACCAGCTCTACGTTGAAAATCAGGTCGGATTTCGCGGGAATGCCCGGATGATCCGGACCATGGTCGGGGATCGCGCGCGTTCCATAAGCCATCTGCCAGGGGATAAAGATGCGCCGAATCCCGCCGATTCTCATACCGGCAAAGCCCTGGTCAAAGCCCACAATCGTGCCGCCCATGCCTTGAGGGAAGGGCATCGGTTGAGGCTCGCCGAGTTTGGGCTTGCCGTCGTCGCCCAATACCGGCTTTCCGTCCTTGTCCTTCAGCGGCACCCGGTGGTCGTCGGAGGAGTCGAACTTGACTCCGTCGCTCGCGCGCCAGCCGGTGTAGAGAACCTTGTACAACTTGTTGGGCTCGGCCACGGCGCCGGTGCCGATCTTGATGTCCTGGTAGCGCAGAGCAACCGTGAAAATCGTCTTCTGAAATCCCTTGACCACAGGAATTCCGGCGGGCGCTTTGATGACCGCTGCGATTGTCGGGGACGTTACGGAAGTTGTTTTCGCTGCGGCTGTTGCGGCAGGTCTTGCCGCAGTCGCCGGTTTGGCGGGGGTTTGTGCGCAGGCGGCCGCGGTGCTGACCGCTAACAACAGAATCAAAGCTGTGTATTTCATGGTGTTTTCTAACTCCGTGTCGTTCTTGTGGGAAGTCTATCAGGCGCTCCTGCACTGTTGCACCCTGCCAACAATCCAGCCAGCAGAGCGGTTCTTGGGGCCAGATGTTCCACGACGATTGATTCGTGCCTGGCGTGTGCACCTTCGCCTACCGCACCCATGCCGTCCAGTGTCGGAATTCCAAGAGCGGATGTGAAGTTGCCATCGGAGCCGCCGCCGCTCATGGCCTCTTCCAGATTGAAGTCGAGTTCGGCGGCCAGCGCTCTGGCTTGCTGGTAGAGTTTTACAGTTCCGCGCGTTCGCATCATCGGCGGGCGGTTGATGCCGCCCGTGACGGTCAGCTTGCAACGCTTGTCCACCGGCTTGAGCGCCATAAATCTCCGCTCCATCCGCGGACCGTCGGCCTTGCTGACTATGCGCAAATCAACCTCTGCCCATGCCTCTGCGGCAATCACATTGGTCTTCGTTCCTCCGCCCACAACCCCGACGCTCACCGTGATTCCACGCTTAAGGTCAGTCCACCCGCTCACCGTTTCAATCGCGCGCGCCAATTCGCGAATCGCGCTCGCGCCTTTCTCGAAGTCCACCCCTGCATGCGCGGCCACGCCCGTCACTTCAATGCGAAAATCGCCGGTACCTTTTCGTGCGGTTTTATAAGCCAATCCCTGCGCCGGCTCCAAAACGAAAACCTGGCCGCACTCCGCCGCAACCTGCTCAATCAGGGGCCGCGATGCCGGGCTGCCAATCTCTTCATCGCCGGTGAGCAACAGAACAATTTCGCGGTTGAGCAATCCCGCTTCAGTCAGCATCTCGACCGCGGTCAACGCCATCGCTACGCCCGCCTTCATGTCCAAAGTGCCGGGACCCCACAACCGCCCTTCACTCAATCTGCAAGGCATGGTCTTCAGCGTCCCCAGCGGCCAAACAGTGTCCAGATGGCCCAGCAGGAGCGTTCGCCCGGCGGCGCCTGTTTTGGATCTTGTTCCGAAGCGCGCCCCCAGCAGATTGCCAAAACCCTTTTGCGGATGAATCTTCACGCGCCCATCCAGAGCCTTGGCGCGCGCGGCGGCCCGCGCAACGCATCCATCCACAGCCGATTTGTCATCGGAGGGCGATTCTGCCCGCACCAGTTCCTGAATCAGATCAAGCAGGGCAGGCTCCTTGCGTCTCGCGCCAGCCAGCAGCGCGCGCATAGGGACGGAGGAATCGACTGTCGCAGACATGTGAAGACCTTTCAGAGAAATCTCATTGCTTCGGACTGGACGAGGCTGGGCGCGAAGCGATTGTAGCCTACCAAACAACGTCGAAACTGGAAGCCTTCCAGCTTCCGCCAGTCTCGACTACCTCAACAACGCCTTCGCCTCCCCAGCGCTCGACCGGTTGGCCGTCAAGTCTAGTGAATTGGTAAGAAAGTGACACCCGATGCGGCTGGTCTCGTCGGTGCCTCAACCTCCATTCAAATGCAAGGGGCTCAGGTTTCGTTTGCAGCCAATATGCCGGACTGAAACTCGGCGCTACCGCCAGGGGCCGACCCTGTCTGAGATCCGACAAGAATTTATTGGCGCCAACCTCAGGCGAACGGTCCCGGAAGGGATTGAATACTGTCAGGCGCTCAACCTCTTCTGAGTAGTCGGTGCAAGCACAACTGCCTAAAAGGTGGAACAGCACAGGATAACGGTGGCGGGAGCATATCAAAGCGACGAGCGCGACACCTACGGATAGCAGTGTAATGATGCCCATCTTTCGCCAGCGCTTCATGTCCGTATTCTACTGAATTATTTGCGATTAGGCGGAAAGTCTACCAAATCATATCGAAGCTCTAAGAGACTCAGAATGTTCCAAAGATGGCTCAAGTTGCAGCAAAGTGTGGCAAAAATGCGACAGTACGGAGATAGCCTTTTGCGTCTACCCTAATGATTGCGCGCGGTTTTTCTGCCGCCGAAGAGGGACTTTCTGGCCAATCCGGCCCATCTGGAACAGACGATCGCAGCGCCCTTGGAGTTCACGGGGGTTGGCCTGCACTCTGGCGCGCCTGTCACCCTGCGCTTGCTCCCGGCTCCGGCCGGCTCGGGCATCGTCTTCCGCCGCACCGATCTTGATAACTTTGAGATTCCCGCCACTGGCCGTTTCGTGGCCAGGGTCAGCTACGCCACCAGCCTCATGCGACAAGGCGTGCTGATTCAGACTACAGAGCATCTGCTCTCCTCGCTCATCGGCATGGGCGTTGATAACGTGATTGCGGAGCTGGACAACCTGGAGCTGCCCATCCTCGATGGCAGCGCCCTGCCCTACGTCGAGGCCTTTCTGAGCGTGGGCATTCGCACCCAGCGCCGCCGCCGCGAGACCATTCGCGTGATCAGCCCGATCGAGGTGCGCGAGGGCAACAAGTTTATAGGGCTTTATCCCGGCTCTGGCTACAGCATTGAATACTCTATCGATTTTCCCGCGCCTGTCGGCCATCAATGCGCTCACATTGATCTGGCAGCCGAAACCTACGGTCAGCTCATCGCACCTGCGCGCACCTTTGGCTATAAGGCCGACGAGCAGAAGCTGCGCGACATGGGCCTCATCCGCGGCGCAGGCCCTGAGTGCACCATCATCCTCACCGCAACAGGGCCTGAAAACGGCCCGCTGCGCTCTCCAGATGAATATGTGCGCCACAAAGTCCTTGACCTGATCGGCGATCTCGCTCTCGCCGGACGCCGCATCGAAGGCCACGTCGTTGCAGAGCGCGCCGGCCACGCCATGCACTCGGCGCTGGTTTCGCGTCTTCTCAAGGACCGCTCAACCTGGGAGCTGGCCCACGTGCCGGTGGAGACAGCGTCGTCTGAGGAGAACGTCCCAGCCGGAGCGGCTGCAGCTTTCGGAAGCCCATCCCTTATGAGCGCATGAACTCTATACGGAGTAGCAAATTAGCGCTGACTAGCTGACTGGCTGTCTTTTTCAAAACAAAATGCACATCGGCTCAGCCGCCGCAAAGCTCTTGCCTTCCGCAGCCAACGCGCCCGTCTCAGTATTCCGCGCGAAAACGCTGATCTGGTTCGAGCTTTGATTGGCAACCAGCATCCAGCGCTCTGTCGGGTCCAGCACAAAGTTGCGCGGAATCTTTCCGCCGCAATCGAAGCGCCCTTCCCGCGTCAGGCTGCCGCTCTTCTCATCCGCATGGAAAAAGTAAATCGAGTTATCGCCGCGATTCGCAAAGTAAACAAATCTCCCATCCTTTGAAATCACCGTGTCGCAGGCGTGCGTGTCGCCCGTGTAACCGGCGGGCAGCAACTCGATTCGTTAATCGAGTAAGCCGTGTGTCCGTTGGGATGAAAGTGCAGCGTCCTCGGCCCCGCTCCGGGTTTGGCCTTATAACTCCCTGCCGCGGTCAGCATCGCCGTCTCCGCGTTCAATCCGTAAATATGGATGCAGTCCAGGCCCAGATCGTTGATGTATGCGAATCGATTATCGGGCGAGAACGATGCAAAATGCGCGTGTGCGCTCTGCTGCCTGTCCTTGTTCGGCCCGTGTCCGGTATAGTGCTCGGTCCACACGGCAGGGCTCAGCCGCCCGTCGGCCACCAGAAAGCTGGCTGCACTTCCGCCCCCATAGTCGGCCGCCAGCAGCACCTGGCCCGTCCGGTCCAGTGCCACATGGCACGTCCCTTTGCTGGCCGAGTTCTCCGCCGAAATCTGCGTCAACTCGCCATTCGCCACGCGATAGCTGGCCACCGCGCCTGTCAGTTTGCCGCCGAACGAGTCCACTTCGGAAGCAGCGTAAATAAACTCGCGCCCTGGCGAATACATAACCCAATCCACGTTCTCGAGCTTCGCGGCCACGCCCGCAACCGTAAGTTCGCCCGTCGCAGGATCCCAGTAAAATGCCAGAATCCCGTCCGGCCTGTTGGAGCCGACGAAGACCCGTCTGCGGCCCGACGGCGAAAGAAGCGGCGCGGCAAGCGAAGCGGACGCGGCAGCGGCCAATGAGGCGGCGGAAGCGGTAATCAGAAATTCCCGGCGAGTTAGTTTGGTCATCACGAAGGCGATTGTCGCCCATCAGGCCTCAGACGCGCCAGCCCCTCAAGCCGCATACCGTTGATCCCTCCGCAGTTGGCTGGGCCGGCAGTTTTGCCGCGAAGCCTGGCGCGAGCGAATAGCGAGCAGTTGGCCCCACCGCAGGTGGCAGTTGGCCTCACCGCAGGTGGCAATTGGCCCGACCGCAGGTGGTGTGCTGGCGTTCACACGACATTCACACTCCGCGTGTGATAGCATCCCTTTTCTTAGCAAAAAGCGTCTGCGGACTATCCTAAAAACCCCGCAAGGCGCTGGCCCGAGACCCTCCCAATGATGGACGAGGTAGACGGCAGACCGGGACCTGTGGCCCTCCAATTCGGCCACCTGGACGCTCCCAAACGCGTCCCACCGGCTTCCCTGTCCCTCCCTCCAAATTCACTGTCATCCTGCCTCAACCGACGGGTGCCTCATCCTTGCGACGCATTTGTTTTTGTCGCAAGGGTGGGAAACCGCGTCCGTTATTCATGCGGTTCGGACCCTACAAAGTCGGTCCCTCAATTTCGGAAAGTTCGTTAGAAATCATCAAGGAGAAGCACTATGAAAACGTACCAGGGAAGTGAGATCCGTAACGTAGCTGTAGTGGGGCATGCGCACAGTGGCAAAACCACCCTGATCGCCGCTCTGCTGCATGCCGCCAAGATGACC
>JBEKQD010000099.1:0-14576 GCA_049520075.1 Occallatibacter sp.
CTGGCGGTGGAGCGGTTGCTTTCGCTTGAAATCCCAGAGAAGGCGCAGTGGATGCGAGTGCTACTGGCCGAGTTGACCCGCCTGAATTCGCATCTGATCTGGCTGGGCACGCACGCCATGGACATTGGCGCGCTGACCGTCTTTCTCTATACCTTCCGCGAACGCGAAGAAATCTTGAGAATCTTCGAGGGCCTGGCCGGCCAGCGAATGATGACCAGCTATTTCCGTATCGGCGGCCTTTCAATGGAGCCGCCGCTGGACTTTTTCGGCCGCGTGCAGGACTTCATCAAGACCTTTCCGGAAAAAATCGACGAATACTCGAACCTGTTGACTGGCAACCCGATCTTCAAGGGCCGGTTGCAGGGAGTGGGAATATTATCGGCCGCAGACGCCGTAGCACTGGGCGTGACCGGACCGAATATGCGCGGTTCAGGTGTGGACTTCGATCTGCGCCGCGATATGCCTTACTCCGGCTATGAAAAGTTTCAATTCAAGGTGCCCATTGCGACAGCGGGCGATTGCTGGGCGCGGTATGAGATCCGGCTCATCGAGATGCGCGAGAGCGTGAAGATCATTCAGCAGGCGCTGGACGGTATGCCGGAGGGGCCAATCAAAGCCGACGCTCCCAAAATCGTGCTACCCGACCGGGAAAAGATGAAGACGCAGATGGAGGCGCTAATCCATCACTTCAAGATTGTCACGGAAGGTTTCGCTGTGCCGGCCGGCGAAGTTTATCAGGGCATTGAGTCGCCGCGGGGGCAGATGGGCTATTACATTGTCTCCGACGGGACAGCCAAGCCTTATCGCGTCCACTTTCGCAATCCTTCGTTTGCCACCTTGCAGGCGCTGGAGACTATGTGCAAGGGCCGCATGCTAGCCGACGTTGTGGCCGTTGTAGGGTCCATCGATATTGTTCTTGGAGAGATCGACAGGTGAAAAGGGGGTCCCCATGCTTAACTATGCAATGCTCGCCGATAGCGCAAAGAAGATGCAGGATGCCGACAAATTGGCTTCCATGACGTACAAGGAACTGAGAGTTGACCCACACGCCTTCTTTGACGCTGTGAAGGCTCATCTCGTCTCGGAAATGAAGAAGGCTAATGTCGAGCTCCGCAAAAGAGACGCCGGCACTATTGATCAAAATCATTTGGGAGGGTTCGATACCGAGGCCTTTCTTACATTCGGCACAGATTCGCTTTGCAGAGTGGGACTTGGAATCAAGGCAGGGGAATGTCGCATCACGGCCGTAATCAGCGGTCCTCCGAATGGATACGAGATTTCGAGGAAGGAATATCTTTGCGTTCAGGACGCTGCCCGCAAAGAAGTACTTGCGACCGCAGAAGCGGGGTTGCCCAACGTGATAACCAGTCCCCGCGAGATCGCGGTGGACATTATCTCGAGCATTCTCGTGCGCAAGTTCAATTGACTTGGTCGGGATGTCTGCGTTGAGGTAAGCTAGTCGCTTGCCTTGATGCTCCAAAGTTGTGCCTCGATCCACGGGCTGAACGGCTGGTTATAGGCAAGTACGGCAAGATAAATGAGCGGTAATACCGCCATGGATGAGCGATTTGAGTTGGATTTGGCCGCCGGAATTTGGGCAAGGGAGTTGATGCAATGAGCGACGAGACCATGACTCTGTTTTCGCCCATGCTGGCGGCGCGGCTCGACGCGCTGGTGGAGAAGTACCCGGTGCGCCGCTCTGCTCTGGTTCCCATGCTGCTTTATGCGCAGGATGAAATTGGCTACCTGTCAGATGCTGTCACGAGCGAAGTGGCCCATCGCGTCGGCGTCACCGAACTCGAGGTCCGCAACGTGGCCTCTTATTACTCAATGCTGCGCTTCAAGCCGGCAGGCAAGTACAACGTACAGGTCTGCACCAACATCAGTTGCATGTTGCGCGGAGGATTTGAGATTTACGAGCGCTTTCAGGAAGAGCTGGGAATTGGTCACAAGAGCGTAACGAGCGACGGGTTGTTTTCGCTCGAAGAGGTCGAGTGCATCGGAGCCTGCTGTTGGGCGCCCGCCATTCAGGTCAACTACGAATTCCATGATGATCTGACACCCGAGCTTGTGCCTGGCATTCTCGACGCTTATCGCCTCAAGGCGAAGACGGAAGGGACCGACGCTCATGCCTAGACTGGTCTCGCATCCCGATGAAGTGAAGATTGTCAGCCAGCGCTTTGGCCTGGGCGCGGATAAAATCGATCGTTACGTCGAACTCGGCGGATATGATTCCGCGAAGAAGTGTCTGGCGCAGGGTGCTGACTGGATCATCAACGAGATGAAGGCCAGCAACTTGAGAGGGCGCGGCGGCGCGGGTTTTCCGGCAGGCCTGAAGTGGTCGTTTGTGCCGAAGCAGTCTGCTAAGCCCAAGTACGTGCTGGTCAACGGAGACGAGAGTGAGCCGGGCACCTGCAAAGATCACTTGATCTTCCTGCACGATCCCCATGCGGTGATTGAAGGCACGATTATCGCCGGACTGGCCATCGGCGCAAAGTTGGGCTTCATCTATCTGCGTGGTGAGTACCGTTATCTTCTTGAAATCATGGAAAAGGCCGTCGCGGATGCCTACGCCAAAGGATTTCTGGGCAAAAACATCTTCGGCAGCGACACTGAATTCCAAATCATTACACACTCAGGCGCAGGCGCTTATGAAGTGGGCGAGGAGTCGGCGCTGATGGAGTCGCTCGAAGGCAAACGAGGCGTACCACGCATCAAGCCGCCCTTTCCTGCCGTCGTTGGCCTCTACGGTGGGCCTACCGTCATCAACAACGCCGAGACCATCGCCACCGTGCCTCATGTAATTGCGATGGGGGCTGCGGCTTACGCGGAGGTCGGTTCGCCGCGAAATGGCGGAACTCGCTTGTTCAGCATCAGCGGCCACGTGGAGCGGCCCGGCGTTTACGAATTGCCCATGGGCTATAACCTGAAGAAAATGATCTTTGAAGTCGCTGGTGGCGTTCGCGGTGGGCGCGGGTTGAAAGCAGTGGTTCCCGGCGGCTCTTCAACTCCTGTGCTCCTGCCTGAGGAGATCGACATCGGCATGGACTTTGACCAGGTGGGCAAAGCGGGATCGATGCTTGGCTCAGGCGGCGTTGTAGTAATCGACGACCAAACTTGTATCGTCGAATTCGCGCTGCGCACCATCAGCTTTTATCAGCACGAGAGCTGCGGCTGGTGCATTCCCTGCCGTGAAGGCACGGACTGGTTGAAGAAATCATTGATGCGCTTTCACGCGGGCTTTGGCGAGGCCAAGGATATTGACAATATTCAGTATCTGGCTGAAAACATGCTGGGCCGGACGTTCTGCCCGCTGGGCGATGCAGCAGCCATGCCGATGCTGGGATTTGTAAAGAAGTTCCGCAAGGAGTTCGAAGCGCATTTGAGCGGAAAGCCCTGTCCGTTCGCGAAGCACGTGGAAATGGCTGTGATATAGGGACGCTGGAGACGAATGGCAGACGTAAACTTCATTGTCGATGGAAAGAAGCTGACGGCTCCCGCGGGGACGCTGCTGATCGATGCCTGCCGCAAAGCGGGCATCGAGATTCCAGCCTTCTGTTATTACCCCGGCCTCAGCTTGCAGGCTGCCTGCCGCATGTGCGTGGTGCGCCAGGAAAAAGTTCCCAAGCTGCAAACCGCCTGCACAACCACCGTCGCTGAGGGCCAGGTCTTCATCACCGAGTCGGATGAAATCGCGCAGGCGCGCAAAGCGACAATTGAACTCCTGCTCGGCAACCACCCGCTCGACTGCCCGGTCTGCGATGCAGGCGGTGAGTGCGAGTTGCAAGACATGACCTTCAAGTACGGTGCGGGCGAGAGCCTGTACGCCGAGGCCAAGAATCATCGAGATGAGCAGCAGTGGTCGCCGGCCGTCTACTTCGACCGCCCACGCTGCATTCTCTGTTACCGTTGCATTCGCGTTTGCGGCGAGGGAATGGATGTGTGGGCACTCGGCGTGCAGGGGCGCGGTGTCAACTCAGTGATCTCACCCAACGGCGGAAATCAGCTCGACTGCGAACAGTGCGGCATGTGCATTGACATCTGCCCGGTGGGGGCGCTGACCAGCGGCAGCTACCGATACAAGACCCGGCCATGGGAGATGAACCACGTCGCCACAGTTTGCACGCATTGCGCGGACGGCTGCAAGGTGACTTTGGGCGTGCGGCAAAACAACGATGGCTCTGAGATTGTCCGTGCCGACAACCGCGACAAGAGCGGCATCAACGGCGACTTTCTTTGCGCCAAGGGCCGTTTCGGCTTCGACTTTGTTGAAAGCCCGGATCGCCTGACCCGGCCATTGGTGCGCGACAACCAGGGTAAGCTCGCCGAAACTACCTGGGAACATGCGCTGAGGTTGGCTGCTGGCAAACTCAAAGAGGCTCGGGACAGCAAGAGTGGCGCTGGCGTCGGCGTCATCGGCTCCAACCAAAGCACCAACGAAGAGAACTATCTGCTGCAGAAATTTGCTCGCACCGTGCTGCGGACCAACAACATCGACCACGAGCGAACCGCGGATTATGCGGCATTTGCACGAGCTCTTGCCGGACACAAAAACAAGGTAGCCAGCCTGCGCGATACAGCCAGCGCTCCGGCGATTCTTCTCATCGGCGGCAACCCGACAGAAGAGCATCCCCTGCTCGCCTGGAATCTCCGCACCAATGTCCGGCTCAATCGCGGCAAGCTTTTCGTAGCCAACGCGAACCCTATCAAGCTGGAGCACCAGGCCAAAGCGACGCTACGACTGCCCGCTGACGGCTACTCGGCCCTCACCGCATACCTGTCCGGTAGCGACTTGGTCATCAAAGAAGCAGGCTTCCGCGAGGAAGTGCTGGCCGAGGAATCGTTGCTGATGGTCTTTGGCTCCGAGTACAGCGGCGCTCAACTTGCCGAGCTTGTCGCCTGGGGATTGAAGCGCGGCAATGTGCGTTTCGCGTTCCTCGGCAGCTACTCGAACTCGCGCGGCGCAGCGGATATGGGTCTGTTGCCGGACCTGCTTCCGGGCCATGTGCCGGTCACGGCGCCCGGCGAGTTCTCCGAGTATCCTGGCCTGCCTGCGACGCCCGGCAAGACACTGCCGGAGATTTTCGATGCAGCGGGCAAAGGCGAAATGGGTGCGTTGCTTATCGTTGGCTCCGACCCGGTCGCAAAGCTGGGTGTAAGTCCGGCGGCACTGCAAAATACCTTTGTCATCGTCTCGGGTATTTTTCTCACCCAGACGGCAGCGCTGGCCGATGTAGTCTTCCCGGCAGCAAGCCTCTATGAAAAAACCGGCACACTGACCAACACATTTGGCGACGTGCAACTGGCCAGGAAGGCCGCAGACCGCGCAGGTGTCAAACCCGATTTCGAGATTCTCGTGCGGCTGGCCGGCGCGATGGGTGAGGACGTGAAGACGCTTGTGCCTTTTGGCAAGAACGGCACAACGGCTGATCTGGGTCAGTCGCGCGGAGCGCAGGCGGGCGAAGCGGATAGACATACAGTGTGGCTCCAGGCTAATGGGCTTGAACCAAAACTGAGCCCATTCGACCCGCTCGCGGTGCTTGACGAAATCGCCCGGCTGGTTCCGGGCTACGTTATTGATCACATGAATCTGCTGGGCGGCAACGATGTGCAAACCGAGCCGGGCTTTGTGCCGGTTGCGGCATTGACCGGGAGAGGTTTGATTACGCCCGTTCGCGACGGATTGTTTACCTCCGGAACGCTGGGGCAACACAGTACGGCGCTCACGGAATTGGAGCAGTTTCAGGCGCGAGTTAGCGGACTCAAGGTTTTGTGAAAAGAAGAGGCTGAAGACCTGTGACGATTTTGCAGTTTTTTTTGTGGAGCCTGCTCAAGGTTGCGGTGATGACGGTGGTGATGCTATTGGGCGTCGCCTATACCGTGCTGCTGGAGCGCAAGTTGGTGGGCCGCATTCAGAACCGCTGGGGACCCAGCCGCGTGGGACCGTTCGGGCTATTACAGCCGCTGGTTGACGGGGCAAAATCCTTTCTCAAAGAGGACATCATCCCCACTGGCGTCTACCGGCCACTTTATCTGCTCGCTCCGATCCTTTCGCTGGGCTGCGCATTGATTTCTATAGGCGTGGTTCCATTCGGCGAGCCCAATATCGGGCCGGGACCTCTGGATCTGTTTGAGATCGCGAATGTGAACGTCGGTCTGCTCGTGATCCTCGGCGTCACTTCCATCGGCGTCTACGGTATTGCTCTCGCCGGGTGGTCGTCAAACAACAAATATTCGCTGCTGGGCGCGCTGCGCTCCTCGGCGCAATTGGTCAGCTACGAGTTGGCTTTAGGGCTTTCGCTGGTCGGCGTGGTCTTGCGCGCCGGTTCGCTCAACCTGAGAGTAATCGTCGAGCAGCAGGCAACCAACGGCATGATGAGCTGGAATCTGTTCGGCGGAATGCAGTTTGTGGCTTTCTTCATCTATTTGATGGCGGCTTACGCTGAAACCAATCGGTCTCCATTCGATCTGCCCGAAGCTGAAAGTGAGCTGACAGGCGGCTATCACACCGAGTACAGTTCAATGAAGTTTGCGATGTTCTTCATGGCCGAGTACGGAAACATGATCACTGTGGGCTGCGTTGCTACGCTCTTGTTTCTGGGCGGCTGGACCAGCCCCTTCGGCGACCTGATTCAACCTCCGCAGAACATCTTCGTCCACGCATTGCTGCCTCTTTGCTGGTTCGTGCTCAAGGTTTTTTCTTTCCTCTGCTTGTATGTGTGGGTGCGGGGAACTCTGCCGCGCTTACGCTATGACCAGTTGATGAATTATGGATGGTGTTGGCTGATGCCGCTGGCCATTCTGAACATTGTGGCGACGAGCCTTTGGCTGGCTTATCGCTAAGTTACAATCGGGCTTGCCCGTAGGTGACAAAACGATGCACCTGATTTTGTTTCTCATATTTGCCGGATTCTGCCTGGGAGGAGCAATCAACCTGCTCATCCAGAGCCATCCCATCAACAGTGCTCTTTCGCTGATTGTGGTGATGGTCTCGCTGGCTGTGCTTTACCTGTTGCTGGGCGCGGAGTTTCCCGCCGCGGCGCAGGTAATCGTCTACGCCGGGGCCATCATGGTGCTATTCACCTTCGTCGTCATGCTGCTCAATGCCGGGCGCGAGGCGCGCACTCTCGGCAGCCGCGCGGCGTTAAGGTTGGGCTTTCCTGCGGTCGTCGCCATTTTGGCTGTGATTGCCACGGTGATTCTGTATGCGCAGGGCCTGGGAGTTGCCAGGTTGAGCGATGGCATCACTTCAACAGAAGAACTGAGCACGGTGCTCTTTACAAAACTGCTGCTGCCGTTTGAGGTCACCTCGGTGCTGATCCTTATCGCAATTCTGGGTGCGGTTGCGCTCGCCCGTCACGACGACACAGACCAACGAGCCAACGCGGAAAGGACGGGCAAATGAGTTCTCTCCTTTCGCAGGAAGTTCCACTCTCCTGGTATCTGCTGCTGAGTGCCGCTCTGTTTTCGCTCGGCGTCGTCGGCTTTCTCATCAAACGCAATCTGATTACCGTCTTTATGTCCATTGAGCTGATGCTCAACGGCGTGAATCTTTCGTTTGTGACCTTCGCCCATCAGTGGCACGCGGTGAAGGGACAAATCTTCGTCTTCTTCGTAATGATGGTGGCCGCGGCGGAAGCTGCCGTAGGCCTGGCAATTATCATTGCCGTCTTCCGCGCTCGCGCAACCCTGGCCGTCGACCGAATCGACCTGATGAAACTATGAACGCACCTTTCCATCTCTGGCTGATTCCGCTGCTGCCCTTCGCCGGATTCCTCATCAACGGAATCCTCGGCAGGCGGCTGCCCAAGTGGCTCGTCACTACAGTTGCCCTACTGGCCCCGCTGGCGGCATTTGGCGTTGTGCTCAACGCAGCGCTGGGCGTCTTCGGCTTCATTCCAGCCGCAAGTTCCTTGCCCATTACAGAAACCTGCCCGCTCCCCTGGATCAATGCCGGAATACTGCACATCGATTTCACCTTCGTCCTCGACCAGCTTTCGCTCATCATGCTGCTGGTCGTCACCGGCGTCGGCTTCCTGATTCACGTCTACTCCGTCGGCTACATGGGCGACGATAAAGGCTACGCGCGCTACTTCTCCTACCTCAACCTTTTTCTGTTCTTCATGACCGTCCTGGTGCTGGCCGGCAATGCGCTGGTCATGTTCATCGGCTGGGAGGGCGTGGGCCTAGCGTCGTATCTGCTCATCGGTTTCTGGTTTCAGAAGAAGTCGGCGGCCGATGCCGGTAAGAAAGCCTTCATCGTCAACCGCATCGGCGACTTCGGTTTTCTCATCGGAATGTTTCTGCTGGTCGCCAACTTCGGCACGCTGACCTTCACCGAGATTGCAACCAAGCTCGGCCAGGACCCAGGCTGGAATGGCGGCGTGGTCACCGTGATTGCGCTTTGCCTGATGCTGGGCGCGGCGGGCAAGAGTGCGCAACTTCCGCTCTACATCTGGCTCCCCGACGCGATGGAAGGCCCTACGCCGGTCTCGGCGCTCATCCACGCGGCCACCATGGTCACGGCGGGCGTTTACATGGTCGCCCGAACGCATGTTTTGTTTGACCATTCGCCCTTCGCTCTGAGTGTCGTTGCTATCATTGGCGCGGCCACAGCCATATTCGCGGCCACCATTGCTCTCGTTCAGAACGACATCAAACGGGTGCTTGCCTACTCGACCATCTCGCAACTCGGATACATGTTTCTTGGCTGCGGTGTCGCGGCTTATTCCGCGGCCATCTTCCATCTCATGACTCACGCCTTCTTCAAGGCGCTGCTCTTCATGGCGGCTGGCTCCGTGATTCACGCCATCGGCGGCGAGCAGGACATGCGCAAAATGGGCGGACTGCGGAAGAAGCTGCCCGTCACTTTTTGGACCATGACCGCGGCTACTATTGCCATCGCTGGCATCTGGCCCTTCGCCGGTTTCTTTTCGAAGGACGCGATTCTCTATGCCGCGTTTTTACACGGGCCGGGCGGGGTGGCTCTTTGGTTCGTGGGCGTGCTGACTGCACTGCTAACTTCCTTCTATATGGCGCGACTTTGGTACATGACCTTCATGGGCGAGTCGCGTAGCCCCGAGGTTCATCCGCATGAGAGCCCCTGGTCGATGCGCGTGCCACTGGTGATTCTGGCTCTGCTTTCGATCTGCGGCGGCTGGATTGGCATCGAGCGCTTCGCTGGCTTCTTGGCGCCTTCGGTGGGTGCGCGCGCTGCAGAAGGCGGCACGGTTCCCTATCTCCCGTTCAACCTCTCATGGGAGTTTTTCCTTAGCATAATCGCCGTTCTCGTAGCGCTTGAAGGCTGGCTGATTGCCGACAAGCTTTACCGGCGCAAGCCGTCGCGTCCTGCGCAGTGGGCCGCGGCTTTGCCCAGCGGGTACAAACTACTAGCGAACAAATACTACATTGACGAGCTTTATGGCGCAGTGGTTGTCAAGCCGCTGCTTGGCTTCTCCAAGTTTGTGCTGGAGTGGGTCGTCGATTATGGCATTCTGGGCGGCGCGGCCTGGTTGCTCGGCGGCATCGCCACATTTACGGGAGCGATTCTGCAACGCTGGCAATCGGGTAATTTGCGCTCCTATGCGGCATGGCTGGCCGCGGGCGCTGCTGCGGTGCTGCTCTTCCTGCTGGTTCCGTGGGCAACGGTGCTGGACAATCTTTCGGCAATTCATCTAGGCATGGCGGGGCATTGAGAGAATGAACGAAATTAACCAATCGATTCTCACGTTGATCCTGCTGGTTCCACTGGCCGGTACGGTATTGGTGGCTCTTGTCCCCGACCGCTTCAAGCTGCCCAACTGGATTGCGCTGCTGACAGCGCTAGGCACCTTTGGCCTCACCCTGCACCTGCCCATGCACTTCTCGTTTGCTGCGGATGCACCACGCTTCCAATTCGAATTCACCCGACTGTGGATCGAGAAGCCGGCAATCTTCTATCACGTCGGCGTAGACGGTTTGAGCGTGTGGCTCGTAGTACTGGTTGGCCTGCTCGCGCCCATCGGCGTCGTAGCGAGTTGGAACACAATCCAGTCGCGGCGCAAGCTTTTCTATGCGCTCTTTCTTGTCCAGCAGACGGCCATGTTCGGCGTTTTTATCTCTCTGGATTTGATGGTCTATTACGGCTTCTGGGAGTTGTCACTGGTTCCCATGGCAATTCTCATCGCCATGTACGGCCGCAAAGAAGGGCCCAAAGCCGCACTGAAGTTCTTCCTCTTCACCTTCATCCCATCCGCACCGCTGCTGGTTGCGATTCTCTGGCTCTACTCGAAGACCGGCAGCTTCGACTTCGCAACTCTACGCTTCTGGGTTGCAAGCGGCGCATTGCCCGACGGTGCGTTGTTCTGGGTTGCGATTGCGTTTCTCTTCGCTTTTGCTGTCAAGGTTCCTGTCTTTCCGCTGCACGGCTGGGTTGCCGACACATACAGCGAGGCGCCGGTTGCCCTGGCGATGGTCGTCGCCGGCAAACTCGGCCTCTACTCCATGCTGCGTTTCCACATCGGGCTGTTTCCAGTGCAGGCGCGGGCTGTGGCTCCGGTGCTGGTTGGCCTCGCGGTTATCGGCATTCTCTACGGCGCGTGCCTTGCTCTTGTGCAACGCGACTTCTGGCGGCTTATGGCTTACGCGGCCCTGAGCCATCTGAGCCTCATCACGCTGGGCATTTACGGCCTCACGCTCACAGGCTGGGAGGGTGCGGTTTATCAAATTCTGAACCACGGCGTGGTGGACGGTGCGCTGTTCCTGCTGCTGGGCCTTCTCTACGACCGATACGCATCCAGCCAGATCGACGCCTACGGTGGATTGGCCGCCAAGTTGCCGCGCACAGCGACATTCTTCGTGATTGGCTCTTTGGCTATGATCGGGCTTCCCATGTTGGGCGGTTTTGTGGGCGAGTTTCTGATTTTGCTGGGAACCTTTACCGGCGTCAGCAAAGGCTGGGCGATTGCCGCTGCCGTGGGTGTGATTCTCGGCGCAGCTTACATGCTATGGCTGGTGCAGCGACTCTTCTACGGGCCTGAAAGCGTGCTGACGACATCGAAACCTCCTCATGACCTGCGACTGGGTCAACTGACAGTGCTGTGGCCTCTGACCGCGCTGATGCTGGTCATGGGAGTGGCGCCAATGCTCTGGCTGCCAACTATCGAAACAGGCGCATATCTGCCACAATTAAGGACGCCTGAAATTTTGCCCCGCGTATTTCCTCAACTCGCATCGCCGATTTCGATGAACGGGGAGGGTCCTCAGTGAATCCTGTTCCCGACATCTTCCGCATTCTCCCTGAGGTCATCCTCACGTTGACAGGCGTTCTGGTGATGCTGCTCGACGCCGCTTTACCTCCTCACTGGGCGCGTCGCCCGTTGGGATGGGTGGCGGCTCTCGGAACTACGTTTGCCTTGTGGGGCAGCCTCGTTCAGCTTTCGCTTCCTGAAGGGACCGGCTTCTCCGGCACGGTTGAAACCAGCGCGTTCACAGTCTTCTTTCACGTGCTCATCTGCGGCGTTGTTCTAGTGGCGATTTTGCTTTCGCTTGATACACTGCCCGAAGACAGCCATCACCAGGGCGAGTTCTACGCCCTGATGGTCTTTGGCGCAGTAGGCATGTGCCTTCTCACCGGCGCCGTCGAGTTGCTGCTGGTCTTCATCGCACTGGAAATCTCATCCATCGCGACTTATGTTCTGGCAGGTTACCGCAAGGAAACCGCGCGTGGGCCTGAAGCCGCCATCAAATACTTTTTGCTCGGGTCCTTTGCCACAGCATTCCTCCTCTACGGCATCGCATTGATCTTCGGAGCGACCGGCACAACGCAGATCTACGAGATTGCCCGGCTCGCGCCTATGGCGCAGAATCAGGGATTCATTCTGGCCGGACTGGGGTTGATGCTGGTGGGCATTCTCTTCAAGGTCTCTGCCGCGCCCTTCCACGTGTGGACGCCGGACGTGTATGAAGGCTCGCCCACGCCGGTAGTGGCACTGATGTCCACCGCGCCCAAAGCCGCTGCTTTCGCGCTGCTGCTGCGCGTGGTTTACGAGATGCTGCCCACTCTGCGCTCTGTCTGGCAGCCCCTCCTATGGGTGGTGGCCGTGCTGTCCATGACCGTGGGAAATCTGGCCGCGCTGCGGCAACAGAATGTAAAGCGCATGTTGGCTTACTCCGCGATCGCTCATGCCGGCTACCTGCTGGCGGCCTTCGCCGCAGTCGACTCTACCGGCATTGCCGCCGCCAGCTTCTATATCGCGGCCTATGCAGCCATGAACGTGGGCATCTTTGCCGTGGTTACACTGGTCAGCGGATACGACGAGAAGCGTCCGCTGATCGACGATTTTCGCGGGCTTATCTACCGCTCGCCTCTGCTCGGCAGTCTGCTGATCTTTTTCCTGATTTCGCTGGTTGGCATTCCCTTCACAGGCGGTTTCTTCGGCAAGTTCTATTCATTTTCAGCCGCCGTGGGCGGCGGAGCCATTTGGCTGGCCATCATTGGCCTGCTGAATTCCGGTCTGGCTGCCGCATACTATCTGCACCTGGCTTTGGTCGCAGCACAGCAACCAGATGCGCAGAAGCCAGTTGTCCCCGTGCCTCGTGTTGGCGTCGCGGTGGGCGCGGCCCTGCTCCTCGCGGTTGCGGCGACTCTGGTGCTGGGAATTGTTCCGGGCGAGGTACTTCATGCGGCCGAGAGGGCCGCGTACACGCTACAGGCACCTTCTGCCGAGACCAGCACGCCCCACAACGTCCTCGATCTGAGAATGATGATGCCTTAAATCGGATTGAGCGCGGAATCAGTGGCGACCGGACCACTGGTGGTAGTCCCTCCCGATAGATTACTGTCAAGGAGGCTCTGGTAGTAGCGTACGGTGCGACCCAGAACGCGCCCATTCACATAGTGGTCGAGAACCCATGCGCGCGCGGCCCTGCCCATGCGGAAGCGGCGTTCTGGATCGTGCAACAACTGGAGCACGGCTTCGCTGATGGCTACCGGGTAACCGGGCGGAATCAGCAACCCGGTCACCTCCGGCACGACTGCATCGCGCGAACCGGTGGCGAAGGTCGTCACTACTGGAATCCCTGTAGCCGCTGCCTCCAGAACAACGTTCGGAAACCCCTCGCGCCAGGTTGGCAACACCATCACGTCCATCACCCGGTAATATGGCGCCGTGTCAGCAACAAATCCAGTCAGATGAATTCTCGGATGTTCTTCGATCCCAGAACGCAAGTCAGCGCCCAGTGCATCTTCAGCAGCGTCAAACCAGCCCACCAGCAGAAGATGAGCGTCCGGTTTTGCGTCCAGTATAGTCTCGAACGCTTCGATCAACTCCGGAAGCCCTTTGTCGCGGGTCAAGCGGCCCACAAAACCCACTACCGGCACGTCCGACGGAAGACCTAGCCTTTTTCGCAGAACGCCCGGCCCGGGGTGGAAACGCCCCACATCGACTCCATTGCTGCTTCCGCCGCCCAGCAGACGCAATTTACGTTCGGACGCCACGCCCAATGCAAGCGCCTGGTTGCGCAAGCTGTCACTGTTGCACAACACAACGTGAGAACATGCCGCTGCCAGCTTCTCCGCCAACAGAAGAATCCGGCGCTTGACTCCGCTGGAGGTTTCAAGCTTGAGTCCGCGCAAAAAGTAGATCCGCGCCGGCACACCGCAAAGCATACCGGCAATCGCGCCCAGCAGACCTGCTTTAGGCGTGCTGAATTCCGTCATCTCCGGCTTAAGTCGATAGAGCAGCCGCCAAAGGCGAAACAACGATACAAAATCGGCAACCGGTGCGATCTCCCGTCGCATTGGAATTGCAACCGATTCCACCCCTTCCTGAGCGGCCGTGCGTGCGAGCAGTTCGCCAGGGCTTGAAACCAGCGTTACGCGAAAACCTGCTTCGCGCAGTGTGCGCAAACGGTCGCCAAGAACCAGGCAGGTTTGCGGGTTGGTAACGCCGACGACGATGTGTGAGCTTTGTAATAAATGAGTCGGCGCCGTTAGAGGGACGTTTGAAGAAACACGCGGGTATGCGCACAAAGAAGCTGTATATGTACTTTCTCCGCTGCGTCTCGGCACGAGCCTCTCCCAGAAAGGGCTTTCGCGTCCTGGTGCAAATCACGAACCGCAGGCGACATTTCTTCGTCGCTGGAGTTGATGACCGGCATCGGAAACGCGTTAGGAGACGTCCGCTGCGGATTCAGGAGTTCATTCCTTCAGACGCTTTGCCAGGCAATCACCTGCTCTGTCGCGTCCACTCCCGTTCCCCGGCTCAGCCGTTCCCCTCGTGACAACGCAGAAGAAACCTCGGAAGTTATTCTTCCGCTTAGGGATAAATAGAATCAGTATTCACAGGAAACATTAATCTGCTCTATTATGTCAAGAAGAAACTCTCTTTAGGAAAACTTTGCGTTGATAGCTGGTTAACTAGCTCGATTCGCACAAGGATAAGAACGATATACCTATGCCCGCAAAACCACGCTTGAAAGTTCTCCTGCTGATTCCACACCTGGGTGGCGGCGGCGCGGAGCGCGTGACGGAGCTTCTGGCGCTCAACCTTTCCGTGGACAAGTACGAACTGCATCTGGGCCTGATCACGCAGTCA
>JBEKQD010000100.1:0-14549 GCA_049520075.1 Occallatibacter sp.
GACAACGTGGAGCTCGAAGTGGAGCTGATCACGCCGGTGGCTCTCGAAAAGGGATTGCGGTTCGCAATCCGCGAAGGCGGCCGCACGGTGGGCGCAGGCACGGTTTCGGAGATTTTGAAGTAGGGGTTAGCCGCGGCGCGCGGGTTTGAGATTGTTAGCTGTGAGCTGAAAGGGTTTAGGAATGCGGGAAATTGTCACATTGCAGTGCTCTGAGTGCAAGGAGCGGAACTACTCAACTACGAAGAACAAGAAGACGACCACAGGCCGTCTGGAGTTCAAGAAGTTCTGTAACCGCTGCCGCAAGCACCAGGTGCACAAGGAAACGAAGTAAAACAGTGAACAGTGGTCAGTGAACAGTGATCAGTAAGTGCCTTGCAGCTACGGGCGACCAAGCTGGCCACTGTCCACTGAACGCTGACCACTTTTTAGGGGCGTAAGCTCAACGGCTAAACTGTCGGTCTCCAAAACCGAACTTGGGGGTTCGAATCCCTCCGCCCCTGCCAGATTAAGTTGGGATGCGCCTGGCGCTACGCTGGGCGCGAAGGAATTAGAAGCATGGCAACGAAGCTAGCAATGGCAGACGGCGATGATCGGCCGATCAAGCGTAAGGGGACAAATCCCGTGTCCAAGATTATTGGCAGCGTGGTTGGGCAATGGAAAGAATTCACGCAATTCTTGAGCGATGTACGCGGGGAGATGCGCAAGGTGGTTGCGCCGTCGCGCAAGGAAGTACAATCCACGACTGTTGTGGTGCTCATCGCGGTGGGCATCTTTGGCGCGTTCTTTTTCGTGGTGGATACAATCTTTCAGTTCGGCCTGCATGCGTTGTTGGGCCGTCTGGGCGGGTTTTAAAGCAATTTCGGAGTTCACATAGCCCTTTTGAAGGCAATGAAAGGTGGCTTTTCCCTGATGAAAAAGCCACTTGAGTGTGAGTTTTCGATGTGCAGGAATTCCGAAGTTGCTATAGCCGTAACTGCGAAAGCGAATCGAGAGCAGAGGATGGCAGAAGAAGAATTGGAACAAACCGAGCAAGCTGGACTGGCGGAAGAAGCTGGGCCGACTGGGCAGGCTGAACAGGTTGCCGAGCAGATTCTGCCGGTGCGCAACGAGCGCTTCCGGTGGTACATTCTGCACGCCTACTCGGGCTTTGAGCGCAAGGTGCGCGAGTCCATCCAAAGCCGCGTGCAGGCCTTCGGGCTTGGCGACAGGGTTGGCCGGGTGATGATTCCCACCGAACCGGTAACAGAGATTATCAACGGCAAGAAGCGAACCGTGGAACGGGTTTTTCTGCCGGGTTACGTGCTTGTCGAGATGGAACTGGACAACGACTTGTGGCACGTGTTGAAAGACACGCCCAAGGTGACAGGTTTTCTGGGCACGGGCGACAAGCCGGTGGCGCTGAGCGAGGAAGAAGTGAGTGGGATTCTCTTCCGCTCCGAGACCGCCAAGGACAAGCCGCGGCTCAAAATCAAGTTTGAGAAGAACGAGCAGGTCCGCATTACCGACGGGCCGTTTGCCAACTTCAACGGCGTGGTGGATGAGATCAACGAAGATCGCGAGACGCTGAAGGTCATGGTGACCATCTTCGGACGCTCCACCCCGGTCGAGCTGGAATTCGGCAAAGTGGAAAAGATTGAGTAGTTGCAGCTTTTAGCTATTAGCTTTCAGCTTCTAGCCGGTTGTGCCCACCTGGCGCGCACCGGTTGAAGGCAAACGTTGAAGCGGCAACACCAAAATTTGTACCGAGACAGATCAGCTAGCAGCTAAAAGCCAGGAGCTAACAGCTGATTCCGAAGGAAGATACATGGCACCTCCGAAGAAAATTACGGGTTACGTCAAACTGCAGATTGTTGCCGCCAAGGCTACTCCGGCGCCTCCGGTTGGCCCCGCGCTGGGCCAGGCGCAGGTCAATATCATGGAGTTCTGCAAGCAGTTCAACGCGCGCACGCAGAACAAGGAGCTGGAAGGACTGGTAATTCCAGTCGTCATCTCGGTCTTTGCCGATCGCAGCTTCACCTTTGTCACCAAGACGCCGCCAGCCTCGGTTCTGCTGATGAAGGCTGCTGGAATCGCCAAGGGATCGGGCACGCCGAACAAGGAAAAGATCGGCAAGGTGACCGAAAAGCAGGTGCGCGAGATCGCCACGCAGAAGATGCCCGACCTGAATGCCGCTTCGGTGGAGACGGCCATCAAGAGCATCAAAGGCACCGCTCGCTCAATGGGCATTGAAGTGGTGGCGTAAGCCGCAACGGATAAGAGATACACGCACAGAGGCCCTCCCGAATGGGAGGGCCTCTGTGCGTGCAGGCGTTGAGTACTATGCAGCGCGGCTAAAAGGCTCGATCTTCGGCTGCTTCTTTCGGGATGCTTGCCAAAGATCGTAGTCGGTTTGCAGTTCGTACCAGATTTCCGCATGAGTGCCGAACGCAGCGGAGAGACGCAGCGACATATCAGCCGAGATACCGGCCTTGCCGTTGAGGATGCGGGAAAGAGTCGCTCGAGAAACCCGCAAATGCTTTGCGGCTGCCGTTACGTTTGTGTCGCCCAGAAACTCCCGAATCACTTTGCCAGGGTGCGGCGGATTGTGCATGCGCATATCGCTTCCCCTAATCGTAATTCACAATTCTCAGAACCAACGGCCCAGAGTGACGAAGACCTTGCGGTGGCCAGCGTCGCCCACTGATATGCCAAAGGTGAACAGGCCGAGAGGTGTGTTTGCCACCAGGCCGACAAGACCGTCTTGGCGGAGAATCGACTTTGATTCCGGCGACCAGATTTCGCCTGCCTCGTAGGCAAAGGTGCCGTAGAGGCCTTGTCCCAGGCCGGTGGGCAAAGCCGCGAGGCGATGCATATAACCGGCGCGGGCCAAATAGGTGTCAGTGCCGCGATACTCATCAAACGAGGATGCGGAGAGGCGCATTGGGCCACCGAGGGTGAAGCGGTAGGGCTGCGCGACGTTGGCGCGCAGGTAGGAATTGATCTCGCCGCTGATGCCGAAGATGTTGGTCTGGTTTTTGGAGCGGGTTGTGCTGAATGTGAGCTTGACCAGCGGAGCGTTGGCGCTTTGCGCGGCGTGATAGAGCGCGCCAGCCGAGGCTGAAAAACGGAAGCCGTTGGGCGAAACTGCGTCGGATAGCGCCTCATCAATGTTGAGGTGAAGCAGGCCGGTCTGGGACGTTCCAGAGAGGAATGGGCCGCCGCCGGAGCCTGTGACGAGACTCCAGTGCGTATCCTCGGCTCGCCAATCCGCAGACACTTGCAGCTGATTTGAGAAGGTGCGGCCAGCTTCCAGGCCCGCGTCAAGATTTTGCTGGAGACGTTCGGCGACGCGTTTCTGGTTGACCCAGATGTAAACTGGCTCGCGAACAAAGCCCGCGCGCGGCTCAAGGAAATAGCCGCCGGGCGTAAGCAGACGGTAGTATTCGGCGGAGAGATCAGTCATGTAGCCGATGCGTGCGTTGGCGCGCAACTCTGAGCCGAAACCGCCGAGGTCCTGATCGACCAGACGAAGGGTTAGCTCGCCGCGGGTAATGTTTGAGGTGGCTGCGGCCAGTTCAGGGCTGACGAGCAAATAGGGCGGGCCGATGCGATCGCCGCTCAAACGAACCAGGAGGCCGGTGTCAGGCGCGCCCGATGAAGGCGGGGCGGAGGCTGAAGGCGCGGGCGCAAAAGTTTCCCAGTTGGCGAAGATTTCACCGTTGGATTGGACGGGCTTTAGGGCGTTGAGGGTGGCGGCGGGCGTGATGGGCTGGCCCTCGATGGGCTTCAGGTCGCGGATAACTTCGCGGACGGCGCCCGGCTTTCCACCCTCTACGCGAACATCGAGCAACACGCCGGGCTGCGGGCGACGGCGGCTCTCTCGCGCCGCCAGATAGGCTTTCCAGCCGTCAGCGTCTAGAGCGTAACGCAAAAGAGCGGCGCGATTTTGTTCGGCGGCTTTGTAGCCGGCATCGATGAGCGGGCCGGCCCTAGCATAGTCGGTGGCGGAGAAGGCGCCGACCGGCACATGGATTACGAGATCGGCAATCTTCTCGGCCTGAGCGGCGTTGCGCTGGATTCCGGCATCAAATGCGCGGTCGAGTACACCGACAATTGACATGGTGTCGGCGGTGGTAAGAGGCGCATCCTCAAGTCGAATGGCGATGATGACGCCGGCGTGCAGGTCGCGCTTGAGAACGTCAGTGGGCAGGTTGTCGAGGATGCCGCCATCGACTAGAAAGTGGTCGTTGCGATCCCGTACGGGAGGAAAGACGCCGGGAATGGAGATGGAGGCGCGGACAGCCTGGGGCAGCGGCCCTGAGGCGAAGGTGACCGTTGCGAGGGTGTTCAGGTCAGTGGCCACACAGCGAAAAGGAATGGGAAGCTGGTTGTAGTCGAGTTCATCGCTGTTGTAGTTGGGCAGGTTGACGGTGAGAAATTCGTTAACGCCTCGGTCGGTAAGCAATGCATTGCGAAGTGTGAGTCGATGGCGGAGACCGATGGTAAACGCATCCGGAAGCTGGCGGCGATCCTGACGGCGGCGGAAGTTCAATTCGGCATAAGGAGTTTGCAGGGTGAAGACGCGGGTGAAGGCATCGCTGACGGCTATCACGCGCATCTGGGCGGGCGTGTCTCCCGTAGCGTAGAGTGCGCCGACCAGCGAACCCATACTGGTGCCGGAGATGCGATCGATGGGGATGTGATGCTCTTCAAGCCACTGAAGGACGCCGATGTGCGCGAGGCCGAGAGCGCCGCCACCTTCGAGCGCGATGCCGACGGCTGGCCGGCCCGGAGGCTGCACGGCCGGTAGCGCGGAGTCAACGGAAGAAGGAGCTAAGCTTATTCGCTCCTGCGCCTCGGCCGCGACTAGAAGCAGACCGGCGGCAAACAGGATTGCGGCAGATTTCCAACGCACGGGTACACCCCCTGGCGAAGAATCTGTCTTCAAACTAACTCAATCGAGAGGAGATTGCTGTGACGGCCGCCTGCTTGAGCTGCTCATGCGTGGTCGCAACGAGCGGATTGGCCGAAACGGGTCAGTAGGGCAAAAAACTCCCTTGGCAAGGGATACAGTCCCTTGTCTGCGCGCGACGCTCGGTGAGCGAGTGCGGTTCTGTCCTACTTCGGCGGGGCCGGCGTAAATGTTTCGCGTCTTTGCGCGGGTTCCGGCTTTGGCTTTGGCTTGGGCGCCTTCTTGACTTCTTTTCTACCTTTGTCTTTGCTTCCCATGGATGCAAGTGTGACACAAAAGGGCGGGGTAAGGAAAGCCGGAGAGCTTGCGGCTCAGATCTTTAACGCGATTTCAAGACGTGATGGAGTTCACAGTTTCACAGTCTCACAGGAAATAGGGGGAGGGGGGTGCATTCAGTGGACAGTGAACAGTGAACAGTGGCCAGTAAATGCACGTTCCTGTTGTCATTGTTCATTGCTAGATTGTGCGCTGGAGAAAAGTAATTTTCTGCAAATTGGGTGAGGCTCACGTTGGGGACGGACGAAACGTCTCTGACGGCCACTGCTCTCTGGTAGAGCAAATGAATCAGTTAGCAAATGATGGGTCAGTTCAAGAACATTGTGCGGTAGAGCGTGTCGCGCTGGACGGGCTTGAAGCCGGCGTCGCGAATGATGCGGCGCAGTTCTTCTTCTGTGGTGCAGTTACTCGTTCCCGCAGCGCGGACTACGTTTTCTTCGAGCATGACGGAGCCTACATCGTTGCCGCCGAAGTGAAGGCCTACCTCGAGGACTTTCAATCCCTGCGTGACCCAGCTTGCCTGAACGTTTTCGATGTTGTCGAGATAGAGGCGCGAGATGGCCAGCACCTTCAGGTATTCGACGCTTGTGGCTTCTTCCCAGCCGCGTCCGCCGAGAGCGGTGTTGTGGGGCTGAAAGCTCCAGGGGATGAAGGCCGTGAATCCGCCGGTCTCTTCCTGCAGGCGGCGAACCACTTCGAAATGATTGATGCGCTGCTCGAAGGTTTCGCCTACGCCGAACATCATGGTGGCTGTGGTGCGCATGCCTAACTTGTGGGCCGCGCGATGGACACTGACCCAGTCTTCGGTGTTGCACTTGAGGCGGGCGATGCGTTTGCGCACATCGTCGTCGAGAATCTCGGCGCCGCCGCCGGGGATGGAATCGAGGCCGGCGTCGCGCAGGCGGATGATGGTGTCGCGCAGGGAGAGATCAGAATACTTAGCAATGGCGAGGACTTCAGAGGCAGTGAGGCAGTGCAGCCAGATTTGCGGGAAGCGCTGCTTGATGCCACTGAAGAGGCGCTCGAACCAATCAATTTTCAGATCGGGATGAATGCCGCCCTGCATGAGCACGCCGGTGCCGCCCATCTCAAGGGTCTCGGCGATCTTTTCGTAAATCTTCTCGAAGTCGAGGATGTAGCCTTCTTCGGAACGCGCGCCTGTCAGTGGCCGGTAAAAGGCGCAGAAGGTGCAGTACTCGGTGCAGAAGTTGGTGTAATTGATGTTGCGATCGATGATGTAGGTGACAACGCCCTCGGGGTGCAGGCGGCGACGCACGGCATCGGCCTCAAACCCAAGGCCGATCAGGTCGGGGGAGTGGAAGAAATCAAGGGCCTGTTGGCGAGTCAACGGCATAGTTTGATTTTAACAATTTGCAGGCTGAGGTGGCGGTTCATTTGCTCTTCGGTGAGCGGAAGAGAAAGAGTCCGCGGTTTCTCACTGGCCGGCCCTGAGTGCGGGAGAGATTCGACGCGGTTGAAACTCCGAAAAACAGGATGAAGAAGTCGAGGAAGGCTTGGAGGGAGCTCTTTTTATCGGTGGCAGCCAAGGGGGGATGAAACCTCAGTGATGGCGCTCCATCAGCTTGAGCGCTCAGTTTATTGGAGGAGGCGGAGGCTCTTGGGGTTGCACGATTTATTTTTTGGGGGGCTCGGGTGCAGGCTTTGCAACCGGCTTCGGTTTTTTGGCAGGGCTGGATACGCCAAAGCTTAGAAGTAGAAAACTAAAGCCCTTGCGCAACGAATCGAGTATCGGCATGGTTGGAGTCCTTTCTGGTTTCTGAATCCTGGGTTTTATAGGACTCCCATCCTAGCCGCAAAAACAAAGACGCGGTGTGGATGGGGCACTGGGTATCTGTGCTATCCCACCCATCGCAGAAGGCGCGATGGATGGGGCACCCGGTATTTGTGCTATCCCACCCATCGCAGAAGGCGCGATGGATGGGGCACGGGCAGACATTTCTTCCGGGGCTAAAGCCCGCATCAATCTACTGGCTTAATGCGGGGGTTAAAACCCCCGTCTCCCTCCGGGTTTAGTCTGTTTGCGCTACTTTTTCGTTTCCGGGCCATCCGGCGCGGGCGCAGGAGGCGTGGCGTGGAGCATGACCAAGGCAGCCGGAGGCAGCGGTTTGTCGGCGTTGGCCAGCAACAGGCTTACCTGCCACATCTCTTTCTCGGTGAGCACACCTTTGAAGGACGGCATACCCGTCAACCGGATGCCGTTAGCCACCTTCCAGTAGGTCTCACCCGGCGGATCGTCGGTTACCCCCATCATGGTCTCGTTTCCGTGGTGATGCTTCTCCCACAGCGGCGGCGCAGAGGGAGACATGCGCGCCCCCAATCCTGACGGCTTGCCATGAAAACCGTGACATTGGGCGCATTGGTCGGCATAGACTTCAGCGCCTGCAACCAGGTTGTCTTCGTCGGCCGGGATGGGCGGAGTCTTCACCATGTCGCGATCGATGCGCGCATCGAGTGGCATTCCGGTCAGCAGGCGCTCCTGCGGAAAAGGCGGGTCTGCCACGGCGACGGGCACATTGCCAAATTTCAGCCATCCGAGCACGGCAATGGGCACCAGCACGATGCCCAGCAGAATTCCCAGCAAGATTCGACCCATACGCTTTACGGCCTCCGTTGGCCTTTATCGTAGAGCATTTTGAGGGATTTAGCGGCGAATTTTGACAGGGTTGAGTCGCACGGCGATTTGCCGGCCATTCGGCGAGCGGCTCGCGCGAAATTCGTTGCGCAGCGGCTGAATCCGCTGCCGGTTCAGAGCCAAGGCTCGCCCCAAGGTGTTTTAATAACTAATGGGGGAAGCACTGTGTAAGCCCGCTTCCGCACTCCCGTGGAGGAAACCCAATACCGATGTCTTCTTCTCGCCGTCTTGCCCTTCTGCTGGCGCTCTCTTTTACCGCCGTAACCGCCGCCGTGGCCCAAAGCCCAACTTCGAGCAGCAGCCTTGTAGCCCCTGACCAGGATCAGGCCGGGCAGACTGCCGGCGAGACCCAAGGCCAGTTGAGCGTGCAGGCTCGTATTCGGGCCCGCCGCGCACAACGCCGCGCTGCCGCTATTCACGACGCATACGCCCACCTTTATGAGGCGTACACCGGCATGGGCTACCTCCGCTTTGAACCCGGCCCTGGATATCCTGCCAGCCCTGGCGTTGCTCACGGCCCCGTTCTGGAGCGCGCGCATGAATACGCGTGGAACGTGGGCTTCACTCGCTTTTACAGCGAGCGGTTGGGCGTGACGGTGGATGGCCGCGGCTATTACGGCACCGCATACGTGGGCCTGCAACCGAACAATCCGTTATACGTTCAGGGAATCACCAACCCGGCCATCAGCCAGTATGCCGCGCTGATTGGACCCACCTACCGGTTCTATATGCAGCCCAAGTATTCGGTCTCCGTCCGCGTCATGGGCGGGTTCTCTTACGGGAACTTTTCCGGCGATACGAATCACAGCACGACCTTGTCGACCGATCTGGGGCTTTGGCCGAATGGCGGTGTCTTTGCGGCCAGCGCCAGCATTCCTGTGGAATATAACCTGACGCCGAACGTGGGATTGCGCGTCGCCCCTGAGTATTACGTGACCGGCTTCGGCTCGACCGAGCAGAATAGCCTAGGCTTCACCACCGGCATTGTCTATCGCTTCGGCAAGCAGTAGAAGGACAGGGAATAGTCACCCCAGCGAGCAGAGACCGCTCGCCGGGGACCCCAACAGGGACCAGGGAATAGGGAATGGGTACAAGAAGCCTTGTGCCCTATTCCTTTTTGGTTTCGCGTTGCACTGATCTCTTTACCCCAGCGAAGGTCTGACCCATTCTGATGAATACCGCTAGCCAGGCCGCAAATCCCGCAGAGCTGACCACTCACGGCTCGGGAGTGGGCCAGGGGCATAGGCATGCGCCCAGTCCCGGAGCGACGGCCACGCTGATTCACGACCTTCGAGAGCTGTTCAAGGTGAAAGTGGTGGGGCTGGTGCTGGTGACCGGCTGGGGCGGGTTTTACCTGGGTTCCATGCAGTCCGGTATTTCGAGCGTGCAGCGCGGCCTGCTGAATACGCTGCTGGGCATTGGCCTGGTTTCGGCCGGGGCCGGCGCGCTGAATGAGGCGCTGGAGCGCAGGATAGACGCGCGCATGAAGCGCACTGCCGACCGGCCAATGGCCGCGGGCCGCTTCTCGCTGGCACAGGGAGTGCTGGCTGGGCTTGCGGCGCTGGCGTTGGGCGCGTGCTGGCTGGCGTTCACCACGAACCCGCTCACAGTGGCCCTGGCGCTGCTGACCGCGTTTACTTATGTGGCCATTTACACGCCACTCAAGCGGGTCACGGCATTGGCGACTTTTATCGGCGCGTTTCCCGGCGCTATGGGTCCGCTGCTTGGCTGGACTGCCGCGCGCGGGCGCATCGAGTGGCCGGCCGTGGCCTTGTTCGCCATTCTTTTTGTCTGGCAGTTTCCGCACTTCATGGCGATTGCGTGGTTGTATCGTGACGACTATGCCCGCGCCGGCATTCGCATGCTGCCCGTCGTTCAGCCTGACGGTTGGTCCACGGTCTGCGAGGCGCTGTTTTTTGCGGTGGCGATGATTCCCGTGAGCTTGATGCCCTGGCGGCTGGGTTTGGCGGGCGCGACTTACGCAGCGCTGGCCCTCGTGCTGGGTCTGGTTTACCTGGGCTATACCATTCGCTTCGCGAGCATTCTGCGCGGGCCAACTGAAGACGAGAGCCGCAGACTGGCCCGCGATCTGCTCAAGATCAGCGTGCTTTATCTGCCGCTGCTGTTTACTTCGCTCATGCTGTGCGCTACAGCGAAATCCTGAGGAAGCCATGACGACCGCAGTTCCCGCAACGAATAGAGGCCAGCAAGGCACGCGAGTTGCCGTTGCCGCCATTCTGGCTATCAGCGCGGCGGCCACGCTATTTCTCTTCTGGCTGATATACGTTCATCCCGCCGCAGCCTCCAGTAGTCAGTACGCATTTTTGCCTGCACTCAATGCCGTGCTGAATGGCCTGAGCGCGACGGCTTTGCTCATTGGCTTTACGTTCGTCAAAGCACGGCGCATTGCGGCTCATCGCGCGGCGATGATGACGGCGTTTGGATTCTCGACTCTGTTTCTGGTCAGCTACATCGCGCACCACGCGCTGCACGGCGATGTCCGGTACCCGGTTCATGCGGCTCTGCGTGAGGTGTACCTGCCGCTTCTGGGCAGCCATATCATTCTGGCGATCGTGGCGCTGCCGCTGGTGCTGGTGACTTTCTTTTTCTCGCTTAGCGGGCGGATTCCGCAGCATCGCAAGGTTGCACGCTGGACCTTTCCGCTGTGGCTCTATGTGTCGGTCACCGGCGTCATCACTTATGTGATGCTGAGGCTGGCGCAAGGACAGTGAGCAGTGAACAGTGGACAAAGAAGCCTTGATCGGCTGTTTTTCGAGAAGTGATGATGCAAGCGAATGACCCCAATCCGAAGCCATCCAGACAAGGCCAGATTCCGTCAGGCGACGGCACTCGCCAATTGCTGCAATGGGGCGCGGCGATGCTGGGCGCGGGGTTGGTGGCTGGGGTACTGTTGGAGACTGTGCTGGGCGGGTTCTCGCGCACTGGCGCCAGCACTAATGCCGGTTGGTTTGCCCTGATCGTCGCGCTGATGTGCGTTCCTTTTGGCGGATTTGTGACGACGCTTGGCCTTGCCAAGGCACTGCGCAACAGGACGCTTGAGCGTAAGCGCTGAGCGTCTGCTATTCTGTTCAACTAACGGAGTATACGAACATGGCAAAGAGCGTTAACAAAGTCATTCTTTTAGGCAACGTAGGCAAGGACCCCGAGATTCGGTCCACTCCCAGCGGCACCATGGTGGCCAGCTTCTCGATCGCGACGACCGAGCGGCAAAAGGACGGGTCCGGAAACTGGACCGACAAGACCGAGTGGCACAACCTGGTCGCCTTCACCAAGCTGGCCGAGATTGTCAGGGATTACGTAAAGAAGGGCAGCAAGCTTTACATCGAGGGCCGGTTGAACACGCGGAACTGGGAAGACAAGGATACCAAGAAGAAGGTCTACCGCACCGAGATCATCGTCAACGACCTTTCTCTGCTTTCCGCGCGTGAAGAAGGCTCGGGCGGTTATAGCAAGGGCGGAAGCTCGTCGGCCAGCTTCGACCAGCGGCCACAGGCCGCAGCGGGCGGTGCAGATGAATATTCTCAGCAGGCCGAAATCTCCGACGACGATATTCCGTTCTAAGGCGTACCTACGACTCGAAGTGTAGAGTTTTTTCTGCATAGCTCTTATTTTCGGCGCAGCCGGTGAGCTTACTTCCATTGCGTTGAAAGGGCGCGGCTAAATCGACTCCCACTCAATGCAATGGAAATATGTCTAGCCCGTAAGCCGGTTTATGATATAAACCTAATTATGGACAACCAAAATCGGCTCACTTATTTGGCCCGCTACTACTACACGCTGCAGGGCATACGCTTTGCGCCTCTGTGGAGTGCCTTCCTGTGCCTGTTTCTTTACATGAGACTATTCACGGTGAACAGAGAGGCTCTCAGCGTGGGTGCTTTATGGAGCCTGCTCCTGGGGCTACTTGCACTGCAAGTGCTGTGGTTCTGGATGGCCAAGCGGTATTACCGGCGGCGCTTTGGATGGCTGAGGCCCGATCCACTGCGTTTTTCGAAGAAGAGGCCCCAAGGGCCGATTTTTTATATTGCATGGCTGTTCTTTTTTGCCTGGATGATCTACTGCCGGGTGATTCATTCGAGCGAATTTTTCCCTTATCTGCTGGCATTGTTTTTGTGTCAACCCGTGCTCGATGCAGAGAATCCCCGGATACGGCGCATCTGCTATGGCCTGGGCTGCGGGCTGATCGTGGCATCCGCATTGTGTACCCGGTTTGCTCACCTCGATGGCTCTCTCTACATCGTCGCCCTATTTGCCGTCATGCTTGTCCTGGACATCGCCGACCACATGCTGCTTCTGAGCCTGATGGCTCCATACCGCGAGGATGCCGATGCCTGAGAATCAGCCGGGATTTCCGGAGGTTGACCGCGTAATCCACGAGCCGGCGCGGCTGGCGATTCTTACCGTGCTTTCCGCTTGCGCGAGTGCCGATTTCACGTTTTTGCAGAGTGCAACCGGGCTAACCAAGGGTAACCTCTCGGTGCAGCTGACTCGGCTGGAGGAAGCGGGAGTGGTGTACATCGACAAGGTAATCGTGCGAAAAAAGACTCGTACCACGGTTCAGTTGTCGAGCCTGGGAAAGCGAAAACTGAATGAGTACTGGCACACGATGAAGAAGATTCAGAGGCAGGGTGCAACACAAGCTGGGTGAGTGATCGATCTGAATCTCGCGCGAGTGAGCAGCAAAAGGCCCGCGTCCAGGAATGGATGCGGGCCTTTTTGTGTTTCGAGTTAGGTTGCTGTCTATGTGGCCGGGATCTCGTTGGCCTTTGACTTGGGCATCGAGATGCGGTTGTGCTTCTTGTAATCGTCCAGGATGGTGCTCAGGAAAACGTTGAAGGCCTGGCCGCGGCGCTGGTCGAGAATCTGATCGCGGAACTGGTCGAAGTTCTTGGCGATCTCGTCCGCAGAGGGCTCCTGCTTGTCTACGATTTTGGCCACCACGCCAGTGCGTCCCGCACTGATAGGTCCGCTGATTTGACCGGGATTCATGTTGAACAGTTGCGGTGCCACCTGGCCAACCTGGCCGAAATCGGGCACCTGGCCGGACTGGCCCACCAACTCGCTGGATTTGAGAGTCGCGCCCATCTCCTTGGCGGCCTTGGCAAGATCGTTCGTGGTCCGTGCCTTGGCCGCGAGTTCCATAGTCTTCTGGCCGAGGAGCGCGGGGAGTTGCTCATTGCGGTAGTCGTCGGCAACATGGCTCTTCCAACTGGCAAAATCGGGCGCGTGAGCTGCTTCGACATCCGTAACCTGGAAGATGGCGAAGCCCTCGCCAGTGGCCGCGAACTGGGGCGGGTCGCCCTGTTTGGATTCGAAGGCCTTGCCCATAATCTGCGAGGAATCAGGCAACGCGGAGATCACGCCCTGCACGCCGAGTGGCGGCGTGGTGACCAGTTCAAGATGATGTGCCGCGGCAGTCTTCTGGAGGCCATTTTTGATGGCCTCGGAGGTGAGCGACTGAGCGTAGTTCTGCTCGTTTGCAGCGCCTTTTTGGCGGGCGATCGTGGCCTGGATGGTAGGCAGCACTTCGCTGAGCGATTGGGTGTGCGCATCCTGCCGCTCCTCGACCTGGATGATGTGATAGCCGAACGAAGTTTTCACGATTTTGGTGTCGCCGATCTTCTGGGTGAAGATCGCATTGTCAAACTCAGGGACCATCATGCCGCGATGGGCAAAGCCCAGTTCGCCGCCCTTGTCTTTGCTGCCGGGGTCGTCGGAATTCTTCTTTGCCAGATCGGCAAAGTTCGCGCCACCCTGAATCTGCTTGAGCAGCGCTTCGGCTTTGGCCTTGGCCGCCGCATCAGTCTTGGGGTCGGCGTTGGGAGCCACCTTGATGAGAATGTGGCGTGAACGGGCCTGCTCAGGAACCGAATACTCGGAGGCGTGCGCCTTGAAGTATTGCTGAATCTCTTGCGGGCTGACCTGTGGAGCACCACCAGGCAGCTGATCGGGAGTGAACGCAAAGTAAGTGACTTTGCGCTGCTCCGGCACGGCCGTGGCATAGCGCGCCGCGTTCTTGGTGAAGAAAGCCTGGAGGTCGCTATCAGAGGGATTGATGGTCTTGCGCAGGTCGTCGGCGGAAATCACCGCGTAATCGAACTTGATTTTGATGTTTGCCATGCGATAAGCGTCGCGTACTTCCTTGTCGCCCACCGTGATACCGGCGGTAACCAGCGACTGCAGACGCCGGATAAGGATTTGATCCCTCAACTCCTGCTCAAACTCCGGCACAGACATATTGAACTGCTGGGCAATGAAGTTGGTGTATTGGTCCTGACCGATGAACTGTCCGTTGGGGTAGAGGAACTGGCCAAACTGGCCCTGATGGAGGAACTGGACCACGTCGTCGTCCGATGCAGAGATGCCGAGCTTTGCGGCTTCGGCCAGCAGAATTTTCTGCTGCACCAGTTGCTGGCCAACCTGCCGTTCGATGATGCTGACGATCATCGGGTTGTCAGCGTATTGCGGGCCACGGCGCATCAACTGCTGGCGCGCCATCTGGCTTACCCGCTGCTGGCTGATGGTATCTCCCGAAGAGAAGATGCGGCTGTACCAGTGAGGATAAACGGTGGCGTAAGTGTCGGTGGTGTTGGCGCCCATGCCGGTGAGGCCGGGAATCAAGTAGACCACCATGCCCACCGAGGCGGC
>JBEKQD010000101.1:0-17889 GCA_049520075.1 Occallatibacter sp.
ACAGCGAAGGTTGTTACGTAAGTAGCTATACCTGTAGCGGGGTCTATCTGACCGGTCCCTATCTGCGTCGTGACTGTGCCAACCGTATTGAAGAAGGTGACGCTCCCGGTTGGAATGGAGACAATCGAGTAGGCTGTCTGGTTGCTGACGGTCGCCGTCAGAGTGACCTGCGTCGTGCTGTTGACGCTGGTGGCCGATGCGCCCAGCAAGGTCACGGTGCTGTCCGGGAGAATAGTGAGTGTGCCGCCTGCAACGCCGCCTGGACCATTGGGCTCAATAGTGACGGTGTAGTTCGAGATGGCGCTACCGGACAGTGAGGCCGAAATGAGATACCCGCCGGCAACAACCGGCGAAGCTTGAGTTGCCGTCGTGCTATAGGTCACACCAATACTGTCACCGTTCACCACTCCGCTCATACTCCCCGAAAGGAATCCCGCCTTAATCGGAGCGTCGAATGGCTTGCTCAGGCTATTGACTGTGACGATAAGAGGCTCTGGAGAGAGTGTCAGATTCAGGCTGCCCGTGGTTGAAGCGAAGTTATCATCGCCACCATAGCTGGCGCTGATCGCGTTCAGACCCGCGGTAAGATTGGGGACCTGGACCGATCCGGATCCAGAGGTGAGCGGGACGTTATAAGTTGCTGTGCCGATTGTGACAATCACGTTCCCTGTGCTGTGCCGATTGTGACAATCACGTTCCCTGTAGGCGTCGGCAGACCCGCTGTGACCGATTCGGTAACATCCAACGTGACCGTCTGTCCGTAGATCCAGCTCGACTGCCCGGCCGGCGGGGGCGCGCTGAGCATCAGAGTACTCTGGTCACTACCGTGCAGTTGGCCGGAGCCGCTAAGCGTGAGCGTCGGTGCCGTGACGTTGGTGGCACCGAAGGTATACACGGCGCTCAGGCCGCTTTGAACCGCCAGAGGGGTAAAGGTTGCTGTCAGCGATACTCCATACCCCGCGTCTGGGAAGTAGGAGGCGCTGGGAATTGTGGACGGCGTCAGGCTGAAGTATGTGCTGTTACTGTTCTCGGTCCAGAAGGTGGAGCTAAAGGTTGCTGGCTCGGTGCCCATGCTGATAATGTCGGCCGGGACTGTTGGGGGAGGGGCATCTGTCGCCACACCGCCGAAATTGAAGCTTGCGGACGTGCGGACGAATGTGTAGATCGCGTTGTTGGAACTGTCGGCGACATAGACCGTGCCGTTGCCCGCGACGGCAACTCCCGAGGGCGTGCCGAGCGGCGTCGCAAGTTGCGCATTAGTAATGATGGCAATTTGGTCGGCAGTGTTCAGGTTGCTCGGATTCAGCGCCGTGCTCTCATTCGGAATGAAGACAATGCGGCTGTTCTTGCCATCGGCGATGTACAGACTTCCTGCCGGATCGACAGCTACGCCGGCTGGCGCATCGAGGCCTGATCCAAGCTCGACCGCGGCGCTGCCGTTGAAAGAAAGCTCAAAGACAAGATTGGCTACAGAGTCGGCCACGAAGACGTTGCCATAGCTGTCAACCGCCAGACCGGCAGGGTGGCTGAGATCAGCCGACGCATTGGTGGCCAAAATCGTCTGTGCGCCGGTGCCGGCAATGATTTTGGTGACACTCTTTGCACCTGAATCCGACACGTAGATATTTCCGTACGAATCTACGGCCAAACCCGAGGGAGTAGTGAAGCCGCCGGCAACTTGCGTGGCGCTGGCGGCAACTCCACCCGGCAGTTCCATGATGGCGCCATTGGAGAGCGCTACGTAGATGTTCCCAGCGCCATCGACGGTAACCGCATTAGCGCTTGCTGTGCCGGAGCTCAACGTCGACCCCACACCGGTGGACGGGATCATGACCACCGGATTAGTGTTCGCAACCGTAGCGTAGACATTGTTGCCATTATCGAGAGCGATGCTGTTGATGCCCGTAAGCGGCGCCGTGGCCGAAGCCGATGGAGCCAGCGTGGATTGCACGCCGGGATCAACCGCCAACACAGGCGCAAGGCCGGTGCCGATTAGCGAGAAAGTGAAGACGTGCCCTGACGTGTTTGTCGAGGTGTTCGTCACTGTAAGCGGCGCCGAGCGTACGCCTGGTTGGGAGGGATTGAACGTAACTGACAACACGCAGTCGGTGGTTGTTATATCCATGGTCGTGTCGTCGTTTGGTGTGCAGGTTGGTGTGCCGAGAGTGAAATCTGCAAAGCCGCTGGGCAAGGTAAAGGCGCCGATGTAACTAGGAGACGTCCCAATTGGCGAATCTCCCGCGCCGAAATGAACGTCAATGTTTTGCGTGACCTGTGAGCCCACAGCAGTGGCGTGAAACTGCGTGCCGACGGAGATCTTGCGTATCAAGCCGTTGTAAGCATCATCCACGTAGACATTACCTGCCGCATCGATGGACGGGAAGTATGGATGCCAGAAGGTTGCCTGGCTACCGGAACATCCGTCACCCAGCGCATCGGTTTTGCCCGCGCAGTATGTGGCACCCAAGGGAGCAACTCCAGGACCGGTTGGCGCTGCCCCGGGAGCCTCACCAGCAATCGCATAGATTTCGCCGGTGGCTTGGTCTACGCGCGCAATATAGTTTCCGAATGGGGTGGCAGAGTAATAGTTGGCGATATAGAGGTTACCCAACGAGTCGGTCGCGACGCCATAAGGATTCTGGAGCTTGGTCGTGAGAGCTGGACCGCGGGCGAGAGCTGTGGTCGAAGATGAGAAGGCGTCATTGACGAAGTTGGAAAGCGTGCCAGAGGAGTTGATAACGCGGACTGCATAGTTGTACTCGTCATCGATGTAGATATTGCCAGAGTTATCCACTGCCACCTGATAGGGATAGTAAAGCAGTGCTGATGTTGCAGCGAGGGTATTGGTACCTGTTGGAGTCGTACCGTAATAGCCACCTTTTGAGCCCGTGTGGCAACCGCTAGTGGACGTGACGTAAGGGCAGCCAACGCCCGCGATAGTATAAATTTCACCCGCGGGAATCAAAATGCCTGCGATGGTGATGGCGGCGCTACCCAGGTTCACCGCATCGACGACGCTGTTGTACTCGTCGGCAATGTAAAGATTTCCTTGCTGGTCGAAGGTCAGGCCGTAGGGGTTTTCGAGTTCGCCCATTGCCGCCGTAATCCCGGACTTGGTATAGGCAACGTTGTCGGCCTTATATCCCTGCCCTTGAACTGTAGTGCTCGGCGCGGTAAGTGCCGAAGCCGTGTTAACGATAGTGCTGATGATGCCGGTGCCCTTGTTGATCTTCCGAACCGCTCCCATCGCATAGTCAGAGAACCAGACGTTCCCTTGCGGATCGATCGCCAGGGCCTCGGGACTGGCGAGCGCGACTTCAGTCGCCAAACAGCCGTCGCCGTAGTAATCAATGGACTGGTGGGTCGTGTCTGTGGATGAGCAATTTTCGCCGCTCGATGGATTGGGGTTAGCCGTAATGTAGCCGCTCGCCACCGTCACTGCAAAGGAAGTTGTGCCGGCGTAAGTCGTGACGATGCCGGTGTGCGCATCAACGCGCCGGATGAGCAGGTTGGCATCATCAATGAAAAACACATTGCCCTCGCTGTCGGCGGCAGCGGCGCGCGGCAGCTTAGAAGTGCTTACATAAAGGTTCACTTGTGTCGCCAAACAGCCGTCGCCAACCGTATCCGTTGCAGTTGGCCAGCTCGTCAAGGGAGCCGGAGGCGTGCCTGTGGGGGGCGAAGTGGTATTCGTTCCGCAGTAATCGCCTACGGTGTACTTTGCTGTAGAGATGCCCAAAGTTCCCCCGCCGGCCACAACGCTCACTGTATAAGGCAGAAGCTGTGGCGCAGCCGTCGTGCCCCCCGCGAACAGAGCGGGCGAGGAGAGAAAAACAGACGCGGCAACAAGAATCAGACCGGAAAGAGTGCGGACGGAACGAACTGCGGCAACGGCGAATCGAGACATAAACACTCCAGTAAGAAACAATGGCCACCGCGCATGAACTTAGTCCAGCGCAGGGGCTCGACAACGTTTTCGGGAAGGAGTAAAGATTAGCACACGAGGTTGATGTGAGCAGTCAATCCTCCAATAATATTTCTGAATATTCTCGCCGCCGAGTAATCTGGCAGAATTCTCTATGTGATCTGCTGGGATTTGTGTTACGCGTGAAGGTGGACGGCGCACGGGATGGCTCAAGCGCTTCCCGGCTTCAAGCCAGCCCGCTGCTGTTGTTTCACGCGTAAGCAGCTGTGAAATATTGAGTTATTTACCGTCAGAAATGGGCTTGACGGCAGATTGTCAGGTACCAAACATGAATTGATCGGCACATTTGCGGCGGACGGCGGAGCGCCTGACCAGGCTGTCGAGGGCTGCGCCTCGAAGGCAGGATCAGAGGCGTCCTCTGCGCCAGCGGTCCTGCTCAAGCGCAGCAGTGCTCCACCACATGGCGCCTCTCAATGGGTTCACGGAAATTCAGGATCGATACCTTCTCAAAAGCATGACTGAAGAAAGCCGAGCGTGTCTCCTGTAGCTGCACCGGGGTCTGACTTGTTCTTTACAGTCCGGTTCTCCCGATGTTCCCGCTGTTTGACAACCCACACATCTCGAAACACTCGCGTGGTCTCAGCCCCAACTCCCGTTTTCAATGGCTTGCGATTCGCTGATGCGATGTTCTTTAGGGGCGGTTTGCGAAAGATTTTCATGTTTTTTCGCTGTTCCATAAGGGTTGTGGAATCGAGACTCCGGCAGATCCCTTTTGGAACAGCGGGTTGACCGGCACTGCCGCAGATTCTTTGGGGATGATAATTCGATAAGTAACGAAATGTCGGCATGGCGATTGAAATCTCGTGCTCTCCCGCCGGGCTGGGGTCTGAAAAGATTCCCAGAGCCTACGGGGTTTATGGGGACCAATTTTCGAAACGCAGCTCCAATGCAGGCTCAATGAGTGCTTTCGGGTGTTCACGCCAACGTAGAAGGAAGACTCCGGGAACTGAGATTTCGCGTGATTGCGGAAGTTTCGTTGCCATTCACGTGCACCGAGCAGAGCATGAAGATATACGGCATTTGGCCGAAAATGGAAATCCGCGCCCGAATCGTCGGATCCGCCTCTTGACCGCAGATTTCGTGCCGCCCTTGATACTGTTGCCTAAAGCTGACCTATAGAAGCAACCGGTTCGGCCCGCTGGCTCGATGCGCTGGAAGGCAGCATGCCAGCAACAACATTGCTCCCAGAAGCATCACCACTTCAACCACCGTCATTGGATCGTTAGTGTCACTCCTGCGGAAGAGGTGACCTCGTGCGTAGGATTCGTCGGGGATACAGGGCTGGATCCGCCACAGCCGACAGCAGTCGCAAGCCCAGCCAGAATCACCATCGCTAGGAAAGCAGTGAAACAAATGTTGCTTGCCACTAACCTTCTGCGCATGACCAGAAGCGGCAACAAGAGCAAGGGCAGCACTACAAATGCCGAAGTCGAACCCGGCAAGGTCCCTTCGAACACCACCGTAATTTGGTAGGTTCCCTTCGGCGTTGTCGACGAAGTCGCGATTGTCACGGTGCCGGTGGTTGATGAGTAGCTGCAGGTGGCACCAGCGGGAAGGTTCAGGCATGTAACGGAAACATCCGTTGCTGAGGACGAGAGTGTCACTGGATAGCTGGCAGTCGCTCCTGCCGTCACCGAAGCTGTCAATGTCGTAAATGTTGGTGCTATGCCTGCCACGCCTTCCGCACTATCGACTTCAAATTGCAGCGTGTTCGATGTGCCGCCTCCCGGAGCGGGACTTTGTACCGTGATCGCCGTTATACCTGCTGTTGAGATATCTGTAGCCGGTATCTGCGCTGAAAGTTGCGTTGAACTGAGGAACTGAGTCGTGAGCGCGGCGTTTCCCCAATAGACCGTAGAGGCGCTGATAAACGCGCTGCCGTTTACCGTAAGTGTAAATTTTGCGCTGCCAGCCGCCTCATAAGCGGGAGAAAGATTGGAAATGGCTGGAACGGGATTTGCGACGATATTCTCGGTCAGAGTGCTGGAATTGCTGACGGAAAATTCCGTCGATCCCTGGTAAGCCGCCGACAGAGTCAACTGGCCGGAAGAGGCCGGTGCTACTCCCGTGTAAGTCGCTGCGCCGGACGAGTTGAGCGCTGCCGTCTGCGTAGTTGAACCGATTGTGAAGATTACGCCGCCCGTCGGATACGTTGTACCGCTCGACGGCGTCACTGTTGCTGTCAACGTGTAGCTCTCGCCCACGGTCAGCGATCCGCCGCTTGGCGAGATCGTAAGCGCCGTTGCGGTAGAGACGAAATTGACCGTTTGCGTGATGGATGCTGAATAACTGACATCATAATTCTGGTCCCCAACATAGCCTGCAATGAGAGAGTGGGTGCCCGCTACCAACGCTGGTGTGATCGAACAGCTTCCCGAAGAGAGAATGCATGAACCGATGTTCTGATCGCCATTGATCAGGTTCACTGTACCGGTTGGGATTCCGGAGCCACCAGAAGATGAAGCTACAGCGAGAGTAAGTGTAGTGGGCGAAACTCCGTTCGAGGGGTTCGCCGAAGAGGAGAGTGTAATGGCCGTCGGGCTGACACGGCGAAGGACCGGCGATTGCCTTGAGTTTCGGTGAATCGTCGGCCAGTCACTGGCGGAGGGATTGTAGCTCCAACCTGTGCCCAAAACCTCCGCTCCCATCGCGCCTATTTGCGAGGGTGCAATACCGGAAAGTGAATATCCAGAGGCGATTTCACTCTTTCCGTCACCAAGAAAATCTCCGGCACTAACGCTTGCAAATGAGATCTGTTGCTCATCCTCTCCGGGAAGGGTCCAGGATCTGATTGTTGCGCCAGTACGATCCAGGACGAGCAACTGGTACACGTTGTAGGCAGGAAACCTCGGATCTTGAGACAGATACCCAAAGGACGCGACGATTTCCGGATAGCCGTCTCCGTTGACGTCTGCGAGTACTGCAGGTCCAAAGCCCCCATAGGGATTTGTCCAGTTCGGCCAGAATGCGGTGCCGTCGCTCTTGAGCACGCTTAGCTCGCCACCGTGCGACCACACGATTTCCTCGTTCCCGTCGCGATTCAAGTCGCCGACCGCGATTGAGTCGCCGGTTCCCTGGTACAGGAGAGACTGCGGCCACCCTGGACGCTCGGATCCATCCGGGTTGAGTACGTGAAGAGAGCCGTCTGCGGAATCGATGATCGTTTCGAGCTTACCGTTATGATCGAGATCCGCTAGCGCCATCTGGTTCGCATAGGACTGAATGGTAGGTGCGTTCCAAGGCTTCGGCGTGCCGTCGGCAGCAAAGAGCCGCGGCGTGAAGGACGTCCCCGACGTACCTTCAAGCACCACAAACTCCTTCTTCCCGTCGCCATCAACATCCCCAACCATCACACGTAACGAACCAAACACCAAATAATTGTTCGAATCCGTAATCGCGATAGGGAAATTACTGTTCAACTGCTGGCCGTTGTTCCGCCACGCAAACAAGTAGGCTGTGGTTGACCAGTTCGTCGGACCTGGGCCAAGCCCGACCGCGACAACTTCTGGAATCGAATCTCCATCGACGTCGTCCACCACGACCTGAGCATATTGAAAATTGAAGTTCATATTGCTCATGGAGGCTGGTGGCGCAAGAGTATCTTTTGTCCCGTCGGGCCTGACGACGACCACCGAATTTCCGTCTGGATAGATGAGATCGTCCCCAGGGACGAAGTGAAGATTCGCTGCCGCCGGCTCATACCAGGAACCTTGCGTCAGCGAGAATGAGTTTCGGGTGCTTCCATCAATCGACGTTTCGAAGAGCTGCGCCCCGGGCCCGAAGGTGCCAAAAACCAGATCCGTCTTTCCCAAAGAATCTGTCATCGGCAATGGAGCGAGGTTGAAATAGATTGCGTCTGGAAGCCAGATAGGCCAGTTTGAAGAGACAAGATCGGGCTCCAGATAAACAGAAGTTGTCGCCGAGTTTGTAACGCCCGCGTTTGTAACAGAAATACTCAGCGTGTAATAACCGGCAGTGCTAATCGAAGTTGTATCCCAGCTCGCGATAGGAACATTCAGCACTGGCTGGGGGAGGCTTCCGTTGACCGTGATTCCGTTGGTGCTCCAGCCTGTTGAGGGGTTGATACCGGGCGCCCACTGCACCTGAATACTCTGAAAGCTGCCCAGAATAATCGCGCTGACGGATATCTGTGTCCCCGTCTTGAAACCCTGGGCCACAGCGGGCACGACGGGAGGATTCGGCGCGGTAACGGTAATCTTGGTCGGGATAATGGTCGCGGGCGCTGAAAACTGCGATGCCGTGTAGTTGGCATCACCGACGTATTCAGCCGTGATCGCGTTCGCGCCTTCTATTAACAAGGCTGTCGAAATGTTGAACGTGACGCTGGACCAGTTCATCCCGGAGTTTATCAAGGTTCCACTTTGAGCGTGCTGAACAGCCCCGGTTCCCACTTGGGTGCCATTGACGAAGAAGATCACATTTCCCGTGGGGGAATTACCAAACGTAGCTGCACTCACTAAAGCCGTTACCGGAGTTGCGCCGTTGGCTTGAGTACCGACACTGAGAGAGACAGTGGTGCTAGCGGGAACAATCGTGAACTGGGCCGGTACCGCGCTTGCGCTCTGAGCGAAACTGGAGTCTCCACCGTAGGTCGCAGTCGCCGAATAGCCGCCAGGGGCTAGTGTCGTGACTGTATAGGCGGAGTGTCCTGCTGTATCCATGAGTCCGATATATTGATTGCTTCCGACGGTAAACGAGACATAATTGGTAGGAAAACCGATCCCGGATTGTCCTTTGACCGTAGCGCTTAGAATCACGTTGCTGCCGTAGGGAATCGATGTAGCCGCCAATAAATTCCCGAACTGCGCGTCTTTGGCAGTCAAAGAGATTGTGGTAGTGCTGGGTTCGGGAGTGATGTCGATATGCACTTGCGGAGAAGTGCTAGCTGCATAGCTGGCGTCTCCCGAATATTGAGCTGTGACCTGATAATCGCCTCCGGGAAGTGCTGCAATTTTGCCGGACCAGGAGCCGCCGGACAATTGCACGGTTGCAACACTAGCGCCATTTGCAACCAGGCTGACCGATCCCGTCGGTGTGCCGCTGCCACTGGTGGGCGCCACTGTGATGGCGACACTAACCTGTGACCCATGCACAATTCCCCATTCCGGTGAGATTTGCAAGCTGGTAGTTGTAGCAGCGTTTCCTTTCGGTGCGACGCTCCAGGCGTTCACTAGATTCGCAATGTTGATCGAGCCCAACCCAGAAGCCAGATCGTAGCCGACTCCAGCCGTGTAGCCCGTCAACACGCCGGTAGTACCAGAACTGGTAGCGGAACAATTCTCCGTGCCGCCAAAGCAGGGAACGGCGTTGCTTCCGCTCGTCACATCGTAAAAGATGCAAGAGTTGCTGGAATTTTGCGTCAAGCTTGCATTGCAACTCTCGAGATTTGTTTGGTTCTCTGCGCCCGGAGCGCCGAATTCGTGGCCCGCCAGCGCGTAAAGCTGATAGTTCGCCATCCCCTGGCGACCGCCGGCTTTCTGATTTAGCAGCGCCATCACTCCTGCAAATGCAGGGGTCGAGGCCGAAGTGCCGCCAACAATCAGGGTGTTTCCCTTAAGTGTGACAAGATATCCGTCGTGCAAAGCCGCGGAGAATGAAACATCCGGGAGGTCTCGTGCACCGTCCGCGGGAATGCCCGTGACTCCCGTCTGCCAGTCGGGCTTCGGCCACCCTCCTCCGCACCCAGTCGTGTCGTCCCCTTCCAGCAGGCTAAAGTAGCAGTTACTCACGCCGCCTGAGCCGGCATAGAGAGTTCCGAAAGTCTGACTCTCATTCCAGACTTCTTCTGGGATATAGCCCTGAGCTGAAGTCCCAGGGAGCGGTGTAGAACCTGTCGACCCGGCCCAGGAATCCCCCTGTTCGACGAACTCCGTTCCACCCACAGCCACGTTATAAGGTGTGGAAGCTATACCATTGACCTGCAAGCCGAATTCAGCCGCGGGAGATCCATCGAGATCGCAGACAGCCGAACCGCTATCTCCTGTGGCTACCGCTACGGTGATCCCCTCGGCGGCAGCCTGTTCCCAAAGGCTCGCCCACTCGATTTCGCCACCTGTCCAAAGAAAGCTTTCGCACTCTCCGTAGCTCACGCTCACAATGTCGGAGAGGTTATTGTCGATGAGATACTGCGCGGAAAGGAAGGTTCCGTCTTGTCCGTTGGTCGCGGAAGAGACAAGAACAACCTTCGCATCAGGAGCAAGTGCGCTGGACCACTCGATGTCGAGAGCGTTCTCAAGATCATCACCCGACGGGGTTCCTGGGTCTGCACCATTAATAATCTGCTGGAAGGTACCGGAGTAGGAGTTGCCTAAATAAGTGGAGCGGAACGAGGCCGCATCGCTTAAGGCTACATCGCTTCGCCCGGCGATACCGATGGTAACTCCCTTGCCGGTTATTCCATTGGTTTCAGCCGGTGTGACATTGTAGATAGTCCAGAAATCGCCCGGCGCCAAAGTGTTCGATGATCCAAGCAAATAGGATGGCGGGTTGCCAGAAGACACGCTGTTGCCGGAGAGTTGCCGCACAACGTGCGACAACGGCCTGCTCACATAGCTATTCAGTGAGCTGATGCCAGCGACAACGGGACCCAATGCGGCAGGAATTCGAGGACTTGAAACATTGCCGTACTGCCGGCCTGACTTCGTGTCAAACCAATGCAGTTCGGTATGAAACGCATTTTGAATCTGCCGGTGCGTGGCCGAAAACTCGATGCTTCCCCTACCTTTTGCAACACTGGTGACCTGTATCCCTTTTGACTGCAGCCAGACGGTAACCTTTTCGATGTCCTCCTGAGCCGGTCCGAACTGTTTGCCAATCTCCTCCGGCGTAAGCCAGTGATGATACAGAGGAGAATGGATGTCCTGCTGCGAACGGATCAGGCTCTGAAGCGCCGATTCCTGTTCCGTTCCCCGCTTGAGTATCAGATGCAAACGCCCCAGCGCCATGTCAGAAGCGACAATTCCTTGATCTCGATTAGCGCGAAACGGAGAAAGAGGACTCCCAGGGAGCGAAAGGAGTTTTCCTTCATTAATTGGTTCGACGATCTGCGGAGAGGCGCCGTTATTACCAGAGACACTCTGGATTGATTGCTGCGCTTGAATTTCAGCAGATAGGGAAACGATAACTATAACGCTGGCGTACTTCCAAAGAGTCCGCACTTTCACGATCGGCTCCATTTGTAACCAGGATGCGGGCCTCGCCTGGATGGCGAGGTACAAAAAATGGTGAAGACAAATATTAGCAATCCATCATGATGAAGATGGAGCACTTTTGCTGCGGAAACCTTTGATATGCTACCCCTATCAGTCGGTTAAAACTGCTGGTTGTCCCGCTTCCGATTCATGCAAGAGCACGGAGATATTGGAAAGAGCCCCCGAAGGAATCTCTGACGCGAGCCGTTCTGTGCGTGACTGGCGATTGTGAAAATTACCCCCACTATACCACGATGCTGCCCTGAAAGGTCCTTCGTCTATCTGACGGTAAATAACGGTTACTTAAGTTGCTCAATGAGAATACAGGCTGAGTTATTCATTGAACCATGTAAGTGCATTGAACACAGCGACTTAGACTTAGATGAGGAAATTGATCCCGAATGTCGCCATGGCGACTGGAATATCGGGGTTTGCAATCGACCGGGGCCAGATGATGTTCCGGGATCCCGCCACACTTCAGGGGGCAATTCGTCGCGGTGGGCCCCTTCATTGGTCCCGTTCTCGATCGCCGCTGGATTCAGTCAGCACCAACGGCGGCGAGCTATCACAAGAGAAACACCGAGACAACCGTACCTCCCGCCTTAGGGCTAGTCCTTGACTGCAACACAATCTTGTTGTCTTCACGGAACCTCTTCCTATCCACGGCACCGCAGAGATTCGGCATGTTCTATTCCAGATTCAGTTCCCTGGCAATATCAACGGATCGAACTGGCACCGGAACGCGGTTGGGGGATCGCAGAGCGCGCGCCGGTTGGAGTCGTGTACGGACCACATGATCACGCATCTTGTCGGCTTCCTTAATCTTCATAGTTCCTCTTGTCTGCCAGCGTAGTCCGAACAAGGCGGGGAAGTCAGTAGTTGGATGAATACACTCTCATACCCTGAATGTACCACCCGGCCTTCTCAGGATTGACATGGATTCCGTTCTCAATCGGGAGACCAAGTCTGCACCCATCGCGCGGATTACTTTCGGGCATCTCTTAGTCCTCTCTATTGGCATCGTTGTGCCAGCGACGACGATTCTTTACCGCAGTTGCCTTTTCGACCGTCCATTCCATCACTCTCGTCTCAGCAAAGACGGATCGGTATCCGGTTTAGACACGCAGAAAATCTATACCTTGTGGTTGTATGCGTAAACCGGATAGGCAAGGATCAGTTGTTATTCTTACCTTCCGCATTCTCATCATGCGAGAGCCCGATTTCCTGATCGTAGGCGGTAAGCTCAGCCAGAGCCTTCTTTCTTAACAACTGCGCGTCGCTCGTGGGCTTGCTGTAGTCCTGCGGCTCCCAGAGGGAAATGACGAGTTGAAACTGCTCTTCCTCGTCGAACAAGCCTGCGGTATCCATGATCCCCACCCAGACCGGGGACCCAAAACATCTGCTATCGACCTGCACGTAGACATTAGCGTCCGGGTCGAATTCTTGCAGTCGATTAACTAGCTCGCTCACTTTCATTACAGACTTTTCCAAATCTGATCCCCCTGTACGCTCCAAAGAGACCGTGATTGCAATGCACCTCGTCGTTCATTTCGTTGCCTCCGCTCCGGGAGCGGCTACCTTCCCATTCGTAACCGATCAGCGAGAAATTCCGGCAGACCCGCTCGCAGTATCCACGTTTGTGCCATAAGCAGCGTGTAAGGCACTCTGTACCAAGTGACCACCGAATGGGTATCGTCGTAGACGGCGAATGCCGCACGCCAGTCGCCGTCGCGAGGTTGGCCGACGGACCCGGGATTCAGAACATAACGATTTTCGCTGCGCAGCGGAAGTTCAAACTGATCCAGACCCTCACTGGACTGGAATTCTGGTTTCAGAGGAGTCAGTTCTCGCCCGTTTAAGGACCAGCCTACCTGCCAGTGCGTGTGACCGCAGAAAATGATCCGAGCGCGACTCGCACGAAAAGCGGCCCGAGCGTCCTCCCTGAAAAAAACGTATTCGTCTTCGCCACACGGCGATCCGTGAACACATGCCACCTTGTGGCCGAGCGGTCTTACCGGGCCCCGGGGCAACCGCGACAACCACTTGGCGTTCCCCTTGGTCAGAATCTCCTGTGTCCAATCTACTGAACATCGCGCATCGCGGTTGAGATTTAGGTACTCGTCAGGTTTAATGTTTCCGCTGCGCGCTCTGTCGTGATTGCCACGTACCACCATTCCGCCGAGCTTCTTGGCCAGATCAACCACCTCATCGGGATTCGCGCCGTAGCCAACAATATCGCCAAGATTCCAGACCACATCGTGCTCTGGCGCAGCGGCAAGAACCGCTTCGAGAGCCGGCAGATTGGCGTGAATGTCAGAGATGATAAGTGCTCGCATGTCAGTTCCTCTTTCGCGTTTAGCTTTTTCGCCGCCTATAGGAATCCGAAGAGATTTCTCTTCTGTAAAGGTTTCTTGCATATTAGTCGCTGCAACCCGCCGCTTCCAGATTGGCCGCGAAGCTCAAGCTGTGAACACGAGAAAAGTGATGGAGTAGGTGAACATATCGTGGATTACAATCAACGCGGCACCGACGACGACCATCCAAAAAGCCACGCGCGGGCTGTGACCCCATCGCGCACTGATCGCCGCGCCAATCGAGAGAAGCGCCAGGCTGTAGATCTCGTTGAGAATCGGATTGAGCCTGTTCTGGGATCTGATAAGTGGCTATTACCAGTTATCAGAGATGCCCCGAAAAGCAACTGCGGGGTCGGGATTAGAGGCCGAGATTCGCGGCCGCGTTTTCCGAGAACAACTGGCCTGAACGGATGTAGCGCCGCAACACTCGTCGCGACTTGTGACCGGTGGTTTTAGCGATCGAACGTTCCCCTTCGCCGTTCATGGCCGCCTGGGTGGCCATGCCTGCTCGCATACTGTGTCCGGTAAGCTTGCTGGCGTCGATGCCGGCCCTCATCGCAGAGTGCTTGAGAATGGGGCCAATTGAATCGAGATGAAGACCGTGCGGCAAAGTGTGACCATGGCGATCGACGCAACGAAAGACGGCGCCCGCAGTGATTCCAGCGGCTTTCAACCACGCGCGCATCACACTCACCGGACAGGCCTCCGCATGCTCGCCAAACGGCACGGCGACTTCGCAACCGGCGCCCTCCTGGTCGGTTTTTGAATGGGCAAGGGTGATCGCGACGCCCGACTCCGAAAACACGAGATTGCGAACCTCGATGGTGGCAAGTTCCGACCTCCAGAAGGCGCCTGCAAGTCCGACGAGCACCAGGGCGCGGTCCCGCAGACCAAGTAAGTGCGACGGACACGCGGCAACGAGGCGGCGCACATCGGTGACTAGTAGAGGATCCTTTTCTTTCTGCGTGACGCCAAGCTTCCCTGAATAGGCAGCCGAAGGTGTGCCAGCTGTGTGCCGCACCGGCCAATCCTGTGGCGGCCATTATGCGCACAGACCGACTTCCCGCTCCTATTTCAATATCGATTCTTGACCTCTGCAGTTGCACGGCAGAGGTATGGAGCACAAATCGCCGGTTTGGTGCGATTCAGGGTGTTCAAAAGGGTGCTGGAATGACGTTTCGGCGCCGCCTCGCGGGAGTGCGTTGTCATGCCCGAACCGCCGCGCCTGGGAACGTCGGTGATTATGCAACAGGCGTCCCCTAGGTTTGGGTACGCATTGCAGTGCCTTATGACTAGCAGTTACCAGAGGTGCCTCCCCGTGCAGGGTAGGGAGTGAGACTCACAAGGCAGATGACACAAGCCACGCCGCGGCGGTATAAACATGGAGGTTAGCGCGCGAGGAAAAACGACGAAGCCTCATTTTGTTGGTGCCTTGGTGAGCTATGCCGAATCCCGCTATTTCCGTGCACCCGATTCATTTCGACGATCTTGACGGCTCCGACTTCGAGCGCCTTGTATTTGCATATCACTGGCGAACCGGCCTCTGGCGTTCTCTGGAATGGTACGGACAGGCCGGAAGTGATCTCGGGCGCGACATCTGGGGCATCAGCGAGGTCGGCGAAACGGTCTGCATCCAATGCGTCAATCGCAAGAAGCTGTCTTTCACCAAAGTCGCGAGCGACATTGCAAAGGTTCTGACCGCCCCCAATGGAGTGCCCTATCGTTTTCGCGTTGTCGCGCAGTCCAATATTTCAGCAAAGATGCGCGACAAAATTAAACCCCATGTCCTCTCGCTCGGCGTAAAAGAATGCGACAACTGGTCAGGGTCCGAGTTTGAAGAGTTTCTGCGCCACGGGTCCGAAATACTACTTAAACGGTTCTTTGACGGCGAACCGTTCCCGGATGCACCGGACGACCTGAAGAAGCTCGCGGAGTCCGCCGCGCCGATGACCGACGACGACATTCTTGCCTTGTATGCGGGGGTGTTTGATCGCCCAGCCTTTTATACGCCCATCCATCAGGAGAGCAACTTGGGCGATTTCAAGCAGGCGATTACCGATACCTTTCAGACATTGGGCACGGGCATCTGGAAAGCCCGCGACGGAAACGTCATTGACCGCATACCGTCGCGTCACCAACTGACGAGCGCGGACTTGCGAACGAAGATTCAGGCCGTTGAAATGGCCTTGTCGCGGCTGCGGGCAAGATACGACGAGATGAGCAGAACGGGCATCTTGCGTCACTGCCAGTGCAGCGATCCGAACTGCCCAACCTTTTTCTTTCAGCCCTATGAGGCCGCGCACGAATTGCAGCGGCTGCGCGATGAAGTTCTTGCCGCATTCCGCCGGGCGTACGCGCATTTCAGGCCGCAGTCATGGTGAACCATTAACAAAAGGGAGATAGGCATGGGTCTCTACGTCCATTCACTCGCGGAAATTCCGGCCGGAGCCGAACGCTTCTACTATCTCTATCTACTCGATTACGGTTGGGAAGAACCGCTCGGAGAGGCGGTGAGGGCGAATCTGCCCAGAATGGCGGAGCTGGCTTCACGCTCCGATGCGTTTGTCATTCATGGTCCGCGAGGGGTCCATTTCGAGAATGAAGTACTTTCTTGGCATCAGGTCAATGGAAAGGACGCAAAGGACATCCTACCCGCCATTCTCTTTACCACGCGACATCCGTCGACGTTCCGCGAGTCCTTTCAGGCGAAACACACCAGCAAAGAGAGTAGAAACGCACTCTTGCTGATTCCGCTTCGGAAAATCTGCAAATCGGCGCAGGATGTTGCGGAATTGATTCAGCAGGTATTCGAAGACATTAAGGACAAAAAACAGCTCTCTCGCTTCGCGGCTGCGAAGCGCATGAAGCGCGGCGTCGCCGGAGCCTTGGTTGATGCGGTCATTTTGCAGCCCAAGATCGGTGGAATCGGCTTCGATGTTAAGAAGTTTTTCATTGGCGCTAAGGAAAGCTAGAACAATGACGTTGATTCCCCTGGTCATTTCGGCGGTGTCGCTGATTCTTTCCATCACCGTGGCCTGGCTGACGTTGTTTCGGCGCGGCACATTGGGTATGACGCAGCCCATGCTCATTGGCTTTCTCCATGAGGCGGAGCAGGCTAAGATCTTTTATCGCGCCATGCTCTATGCCACCGGGAAACGCGGCCATATTGTCGAAGCCCTTTATCTCACAGTGAAGCGTGGAAATAGGACGGACACCTTTAACTTCTGGATGTATGGAGAAACCAAAGACCTCAAAATCGGCAGCGGACTTAGGGTTGGAGAGGACGGCGTATCGTTCAATCACCATTTCCTTCCGTCCAAGGACGCGCCTTCTTATGCGTTTCTTGCAGGGGAATACACGATTGAACTACATGCTGCGATCTTGAATCGTCGTGCGCCGGTGTCGCTCTCCAAAGTGACGCTTACGCTATCGGATGAGCAGGCGGCAACGCTGCTTGATCCGGCCAAGGGGGTGCTCTTTATATGGAATCCCGATTCGCGAGGCTATTGTGGCAATGTATCAGAACCTCCGCCTGGCGAGGGTCGCTCGCGTTCCGTTTCCGGCGCAGGTCATGGGAGGTTTTCTTGGACTTAGAAATCTGGTCAAGCCTGCTTGTTCTAAGGCTCATCAAGTATCCGCAGAGTCCACCCGCACAGGGTCACGGGTCGCTCCGGTAGATTCTGAGCACCCCCCACCTTCGACAATCCCAGCGCGCTCCGCCAGAACTTTGAACGTCCCCGGCGGGTTCTTTGCGATCCAGCCGAGATCGGCAATGCGACCATGAAAACTTCGGCGACGTGCGTGTCTTTCGGACCTACGACTACAATACTCACCAGAGAATCCGCCACAAGGATAACGCTTACCTTGATCCTTCTCGAAGAACCTCCCCAGTGAGGTCGATCGCGACTTGCGGGCAACTTGCTGCGACAACCCCTCACTCCTGCAACCGCCGGCAAACAATCTGTGCTGGGAGTGCCTGGGCCCCCAGGCTTTTAGTCTCGATGAGCAGTTCAAAGGGTTTTAGCACACCCTCACGAGATCTTGCCCGCTCCAACACTGGACGCATCGTTGCATCGTCCAAGGCCAGGTTCGCCGCTGCCTCTGTGCCGGCCATGTTTAGGCCTTCAATAAGCAAGATTCTTCCTGTTTGACCGAGATTGGGCAAGAGAGCAACGATGGCATAAGTTTCGTGTGAGGGATCATTTGATGAAGTGAGATTAGCGGACAGTTCTCCTGCGATGGGTTGGGTGTTGAGGATAATACAGTCGTCGACGCTTTTTACGAAGGAGAACTTGAAATTCTATCCTTCTTGGATCAGGCTATCCCAAGGGTCGGTATG
>JBEKQD010000102.1:0-14161 GCA_049520075.1 Occallatibacter sp.
CTTGTCGCCCATGCTGCCCAACTCGGGGATGGTGACGTAGTAGCTCTTGTTGGCTCCGTAGCCCGACCAGGCCAGCCAACCAATGGTGCCTACGATAATGGCAACCGCGATTCCGATACGCACGCTGCTAGGGGAGGTTTTCATAGTCAGTCTTAACGATACGAGCCAAACAGGGCGCGGTCAACAGTCGAAAGATGTGCATTCGTAACCGGGTCTGGCGATCCCGGCCTACCGCGCGCCCTCCAGCGTCTGCGCTGCCCGCGTAAGCGCCTGAGTCAGCACCGTCAACTGCTGCGCGGCCCGCGGCTGATCTTTGGCTGCCATAGCCTCGTTCACGCCGGGAATCACCACCGCTGCGTAGCCCGTGTATTCGCCAGGCGCGTAGATGGTGTGTTTGAACCAGGGGCGATTGGGCAGGCCCTGTTCCGAGATCAGCGCAGTCTCAGTCTGACGAAGGATCAGATTGAGCCTCGTCATATCTCCTGTAGCTGCAATTTGCCTATCGTGAATCCGCTCTGCCGCGGCGGAAAGTCGCACTGCAGCAGCCTCGGCGGGCGCAAAGTCCAGCGCGTCGAGTCCCTGGCTGGCGGCCTTCTGTTTCGCCGCGTCGATGTAGGAACGGATCGAGCGCGCGTAGGCCACGTAGTTGTAAGGCAGCACATCGGCATCGGCCATGCGCAGGGCTTCAAGGCCGAAGACGCGTGCCATCTCCTGTAGGTAGAGGAAATGTGGGTCGGCGTTCTCCGTGAACCATTTGTAATTGTCGAAGACCGAGTGATAAACCCCGTAAGGGCCTTCGGAGCCGATATCGGTTGCCGGCACGCCAATATGCTGCAAGAACGCCGTGAAGTCGGAGCCCGAGCCGAGATCGCCCAGCTGAACTTCTTCGCCGGGCTCAAGCGGAGCATTCGAGCGGCGATGCTCATTCTCGACGTTAGATCTGATCTTCCACTGTTGATAGACCGTCCCGCCCAGCGGACTCTGCACCGACCGGGTCAGTTCACGGAGAAACTGCTTCAGCGAGGGAACGGCGGAAGCGGAGAAATCCGGCCCGGCAACTCCCACGTCGGTGTTGAAGTAGGCCACCGCGCGCTCCAGAGCTTTGGCGTTCAGCTCCACCCACTCAGTCGAGCCGATAAGGCCTTCTTCTTCCGCGTCCCAGCTGCAAAATACAATGGTCCGTTTCGGCCGCCAACCGTCACGCACCAGCGCGCCCACGCCATGCACCGCTTCCAACATGGCCGCCGTTCCGCTGTTCGGATCCACCGCGCCGTAAACCCATGCGTCACGATGGTTACCCAGCACAACCCAATCGTCCGGGTACTCCGTGCCCTTCACTTTTCCGATTACGTCCCAGATGATGCGTCGCTGAAAATCCTGCACGGAAACCAGGTGGACCTTCACTGCGCCGGGTCCCTGAACCTCTCCAATGTGATAGCGGAAGCCAAGCGCGCCCTGCCATCCCGGCGGCACTCCCGTGCCTTGCAATGCTTTCAGAATCGGTGCGGCGTCGTGGTAGCTGATGGGGATTGAAATAATGTGGGGCTGGCTCCCGTAGGGCGACACGCGGGCCGAGTCGGGCAGATCCAGCGTCGAAGCCACACCCGGAGTCTCCGGGTCGCCCGGATACTTGAACATGAATTGTACTGAGCCGCGCTGCACTCCGGTCTCAGGCCGCCACGGTCCATTTGGGTAAGCATCGCCCTTGAAGAAGCCGTCGTCCTGCGGGTCGGAATAGATCAGCACTCCAGCCGCGCCGCGTTGCTCGGCAATGTAAACCTTCACACCGCGAAAATTGCCGCCATAGCGCGCCAATACGATTTTGCCGTGCAGGTCAATGTGCTGCGCGGCAAGCTGGTCAAAGTCCTCAAGCCGGCCGTAGTTCGCGTAAACCACCTCGGCGGTCACATCACCCGATCCCGAAGATCCGTTGAAGGGCATCACCACTCTCGGATCGTCCTGATACGGGTCGCCGTCAACATGCTCGCGTGTAGGGCCGCTCATCAGCAGCTTGCCGCTCTGGTCGAAGGCCTCTACACGCACCACCTTGGGCTGATTCATCAGCACGCGAAAAGGAACAATCTCCGTGTCGAGGCCGGCCTCGCGGAACTTCCGCGCCACGTACTCCGCCGTCTTGCGATCCTCAGGACTCGAAGCCAGATGAGGCTCGGCCGTCAGCGTCCTCAACTCTTCGCCGGCCAGCTCGGCGTCGGGAACCGCGAGAAACTTCTCCTCGATCTTTGCCTGCGCTGTGAAATCCCCATAGCCGAAGACGGTTGATGGCGCGGGCTGACCCACGCTCTGGGCCGCCATCGGCGTGGAATTGAATGCGGATGCAACCAGCGCCAGACAAAAAAGAAAGGCAAGCGGCTTACGCACAGCCATGAGCGAAATCCTCCAAGGTTCTTTCGTGTCTCACGCCCAGGTGCCCCAGAACCTGCACTGAATCTGTCGAAGAGCCCGGATTCCTGGACCAGTGAAACCCCAATCTTTCATCAGCTTACGCCACTGGCTGCGCGCAGTGAGCGCAGCGCCGCGCAGCCAGCGGAATCTCGCTCAGGCATTCCGGGCAAGGCTTTGTGGTGGGTGCAACCACAGCATCGCCTTTCTTCACCCTTGCCAGCATCGCGTTCAAGGGCAGTACGATGGCAAAATAAACCACGCTGGCCACAATGAGAAACGAGATGGCCGCGTTGAAGAAATTGCCGATCTTGATGTGCCCGCTGCCAATGTTCAGCACGACGCCGCTGAAGTCCGGTTTGCCCACGGTGGCCGCAATCAACGGATTGAGCACGTCCCCCACCAGCGACGTAACGATTGCATTGAAGGCCGCACCGAGAATGACGGCGACGGCGAGGTCCACGACGTTTCCCCGCAAAACGAAATCGCGAAATCCCTTGAGCATATCTCCCTCCTGATCTTGGCCTCGGCGCATGCCTGTGCCCTGAACTGAGCCCGCGCACGGGCCTTGTTCTCGAACATCCTACACGCCGCAACGACCCTGGTTAAGGGCTGAAACAGGAAAGCTCTGGATAAATCTGATTTTGAAACGGTGTGGCACTATCCCGCGGGGAGAAAGCCGCTATGCATCAGGCTTCGAAGTTGCGTCCCGGACGCAAGACTTCCAGATGCTTGGTATCGAGCGGTTCGGGGTCGTCATAAGCCGGCAAAACCGGCAATCCCACTCGCAGCCCGGTCCACTCTTCGGCCACTACGATGCTGTTCTGGGGATTGCCCGGCTGATAGCGCGCCGAGCAGGGAAAACCTGCCCGCACCTGCGCCGCATCCACCACACCAGGCATATCTGTAATGTCTTGGGAGGACTCGTAGTCCACGCCGCCAATGCGATATTTGTAAACCAGCAGAGTCAGGGTTCGGCCCGACTCGTCCTTTTGTTTTGGTGGAGCCTCAACCTCGCAAATGTCCAGCAACATGCCGTCCACCAGCCGCCCGGCCTGGGATAGAAACTGGCGGCGCGCCCGCTCCCGCTCTTCCGGCGTGGGGCCCTTGTGAAGCAGCAGCCAGAATCCCGCCACCAGGAGCACGACCACGAGGGCCACTATGGCGGAAATCTCCCATGCGTTTGGGTTGTGAAGGTTCATTGTAGGTGGAACTCTTTCCCCATAGCTTCCATTCTCGAGTCCCTATCATAAGCATACCGCAGCCGGACTCGGGCTTGAGCGTGTTGGCTTTATGGCCGGTCTCAGTTGCAGAACGCCGCTGCCTGCCTGTCGCGCTGCGATATACTCGTGACTGCATCATGAAGGAGTTCCGGCCTGCCGGACGCTTCATTTCCGGAGGTTTTCACTTGGCTTCGAGCACGAATTCCAAAGCGGTACAGCATTCCCGAATTCTCGGCCAGTCTCCAGGCCGGATTCGTTCGACCACTGTAATCTGCGTCCGCCGCGACGGTAAAGTCGTGATGGCTGCCGATGGGCAGGTGACGCTCGGCGATCATGTGCTGAAGCACTCAGCCAAAAAAATTCGCCGCCTCTATCAGGAAAAGATTCTGGCCGGATTTGCCGGTTCCACGGCCGACGCGTTCTCGCTCTTCGCCCGCTTCGAGTCGAAACTCGAGCAGTACGCCGGCAACCTGAACCGCGCCGCCGTCGAGCTGGCCAAGGACTGGCGCACTGATAAGATGCTGCGCAATCTCGAGGCTCTGCTGGTGGTCGCCGATGCGCAGCAGACCTTTCTCATCTCCGGCTCGGGCGACGTCATCGATCCTGACGAGCCACTGGCCGCCATCGGCTCCGGCGGCCCTTACGCCACGGCCGCCGCCCGCGCCCTGATGGAAAACACCAACCTCACCGCCCGCGAAATCGCCGAAAAGGCCATGAAGATCGCCGGCTCCATCTGCATCTACACCAATGACCACATCACCATTGAGGAGCTGGCGAACTGAAGGCTGACGCAGGCTCGTAAGGAAAACCATGGCAGGATACTCTGGCACACCCTTGTTGAAGAAACTCGGAATCAAGGACGGTCAGAGTGTACTTCTTCGCAACGCGCCTTCAGGGCTGCCCGAAGAGCTACGGGGATACGCAAGGGCGAAGCCTGAGAGGAAGAATCTCGATGTTGTACTGCTTTTTGCCGACTCTGCCGCGGCGTTCAAGGCAGAATTCGGAGTGCTAATGCAGGCGATCCGCGCGGAAGGTATGATTTGGGTTGCATGGCCTAAGAAATCCTCGGGAATTCGCACCGATTTGACTGAGAGCTTGATTCGCAATTATGCACTCAGCACACGCTTTGTAGACGTGAAGGTCTGCGCGATTGACGATACCTGGTCGGGACTGAAGTTTGTAATCCGCAAGGAACCCCGTAAGTCTTTCGCCACTGGAATACACTAGGAATTCAGAACTGGAAAAGAATGGCTATTTATCTTCCCGCATCCGCTGAAGAACAAGACGTCTCACTTGACGAGCTGACGCCGCGCGAAATCGTCGCTGAACTCGACAAGCACGTCGTCGGTCAGAAGGCAGCCAAGCGCGCCGTGGCCATCGCGCTCCGCAATCGCCAGCGCCGCCAAAAGCTTCCTCCCGACGTGGCCGACGAGATCATGCCCAAAAACATCATCATGATCGGGCCGACGGGCGTGGGCAAAACAGAGATTGCGCGCCGCCTGGCCAAGCTGACCGGGTCGCCGTTTCTAAAAGTCGAAGCCTCAAAATTCACCGAAGTCGGTTACGTCGGCCGCGATGTCGAATCGATGATCCGCGACCTGGTTGAGATTGCCATCGACATGGTGCGCGAGGCACGCCTCGAAGAGGTAGAAGACCGCGCGGAGATGAACGCCGAAGAGCGCCTGCTCGACGTGCTGCTGCCTCCGCCGCCGCCCGCTCCCCCCGCGCAAGAAGGGCAGCTCACGCTGCCCGGCACTGAGAGTTATCAACGCTCCCGCGAGAAGATGCGCCAGCAATTTCGTGACGGCAAGCTCGATGAGCGTCAAGTCGAACTCGATGTGCGCGAGCGCGGGATGCCGCAGTTCGGCATCATCAGCAACCAGAACCTTGAAGACATGGAGATGAACCTCAAGGACATGCTGCCCAACATCTTCGGCAGCGGCTCCAAGAAGCGCAAGATGAAAGTCTCCGACGCCTTTGACTATCTGGTTGATGAAGAAGAAGGCCGGCTGATCGACATGGATTCGGTGAACCGCGCCGCTGTTGAGCGCGTCGAATCCAGTGGCATTGTATTTCTCGATGAGATCGACAAGATAGCCGGTCGCGAAGGCGGCCATGGCCCCGACGTTTCGCGCGAAGGCGTGCAGCGCGACATTCTGCCCATCGTCGAAGGAACCACGGTAAACACACGCTACGGTATGGTGCGCACTGACCACATTCTCTTCATCGCCGCCGGCGCTTTCCATGTCTCCAAGCCCAGCGATCTTATCCCCGAACTGCAAGGCCGTTTTCCCATCCGCGTTGAGTTGAAGTCCCTTACCGTCGATGACTTCCTGCGCATTCTGACCGAACCTAAGGCTTCGCTCACCAAACAATACTCGGCGCTGCTGGAGACCGAAGGCGTGAAGCTCGAATTTGCCCCAGAGGCCCTGCGCGAGATGGCGGAGTTTGCCTTCAAGGTAAATGAGCAAACCGAAAACATCGGCGCGCGCCGGCTTCACACCATCATGGAACGCGTGCTTGAGGACGTGAGTTTCCTCGCGCCTGACGTAGCCCGCCGCGCTCCCAACGAAGAGGCTGCCGTTGCGCTGCAAAAGGCCATCAAGAGCGAGTCCTCCACGCCCCTGCCTTACGAGGAGCGCGCCATCGCCGCCGGCATCGAAAAGGTTTTCCTGATTGACTCCGAATACGTCAAGCAAATGGTCGCCTCCGTAGTGAAGGATCAAGATCTAAGCCGCTATATTCTCTAAGCGATCTCTCTGAGAGTGCATGATTCTGGGTGCCCCGGGTCCCGCCTTTGGGACCTGGGGCCAGATGACATCCAATTACAATGAACAAAATCAAGCGGACAGAAATCTAGGAGTTAGATGCACTCTGCCGGGTGCCCCATCCTTGCGACGTCCTTGTTCTTGTCGCAAGGGTGGGATAGCACGATGAATGTACCCACAATTCATTACAAAATATTTTTGAGTCGTTACTGCGAGGCGCTCTACTTCTCCGTACAAAGCGATTCCAGTTTGCGCAAGTTTTTGAGCATCTCGCCAAGCGCCGTCTTTCCAACTTCCCGCTCAAACTCCTTTTGCAGCTTGTCGAAGATGCCAATCACGCGCACCGCACACTTCTTTCCCTGCGGCTTCAATGTAAGTTGATACGCTCGCGCATCCTCCGGATCGATCTTTCTCTGTAGTAGTCCCATGGCCTCCAGAGACGAAACGCAGTGGCTCACATTGCCCCGCGTCGTTCCAAACGTCTCCGCTAGCTGCGATGGCATCACCGGACGCGGAGCTTCAAAAAACATGGCCGTTAACACCAGTCCCTCCAGAAGATTCAGACTGTCGCCGGCCAGCTCATGACTAGCCAGAGATTCAAACCGGCGTGCCGCCCGGTTGACCGCGAACATGGGGCTTTCATGGAGAAATGCATCGATGCGCATAATCTTATCCTGATGGTTTACTTCGTCAACTATTCACAACAATATCAAATCATCCTTGCGGGTCAATCTTTTTGCGCTGAAAATGAACAGGAAAGCCAACCTATGCCTCCTTTGAAATCGATCCGCGTTGCTGTCTCCTTCTTGCTTGCATCCTGCGCGCAATTTGCAACTTCGCAAGCCGCGCCGGCCTCTCAGTCCGCCCCGCTGCCTCATCCCTCTGAGACCATGGTGGTCCTTGGCTCTCCGGTACCAGTGCCTTTGGCCGAGTCTCCGGCTTCGGTCGTCGTGCTGCCGGTTGAAGGCCAAACCCTTCTTATGGAATCCCCGCAGGAGCTGCTGCGACAGGACTCGTCGGTCTTCCTCGAACAGCGCGGTGCAGGCGGCGGGCAGGCCGATCTGATCTTGCGCGGAGGGACCTTCGAGCAAGCCTTGGTGCTCTTGAATGGCTTTCGGATCGACGACAGCCAAACCGCACATCACAATCTCGACCTGCCCATTCCACTCGACGCCATGGACTCGATCCAGGTCTTGCATGGCGCGGGCTCCACTCTCCACGGCGAGGATGCATTGAGCGGTGTGGCGGATTTTCTCACCGCCGCGCCCTCCGCATCCTCACTGCGGCTGCGCGCGGGAGCCGGAAGCTTTGGCGAGAACGAAGAGTCTTTGCTGGGCGCTCTCGTGCGCAAGCGGTGGAGTAGCCGTTTGACCGCCGAACGAAACTTCTCCACTGGATTTATGGCCGACCGCGATTACCGCAATATGGACGCCTCATCAGAAAACTGGGTTAGTTCGCGCCTCGGCATCTCTGACCTGCTCTTTGCCACAAGCGATCGTTCCTTCGGCGCTAACCAGTTTTATGGCCCATATGAATCATGGGAGCGAACCAAGGGATGGTTTGCATCCAGCCGGCAAGAGTTAGGGAACCGTACAGTTGCAGCGTTTGGTTATCGCCGTCACACGGACGAGTTTGTTCTGCTGCGCGACGACCCGTCCGTCTACGAAAACAATCACATCGACGGCTCCTGGCAGGCTTCCCTCCGCCACACTCTTCCCGTCGCCACCACTTCCGTACTCCTATTCGGACTGGAGTCGGACGGCGATAGTATCCACAGCAATAATCTCGGCATTCATGCCCGCAATCGCGGTGCGGGCTATGTTGATCTCGATTTGCGCCCCGCAAGAAGCCGCTGGAACTTATCCGCTGGTGTGCGTGAGGAGTTATTCTCCGGCGGCTTGCAATCTGCGTTCTCTCCGCATCTGGCGGGAAGTTTGCGGCTCGTGAACCAATTGAAGCTGCGGGCCAGCGGCGGTTACGGATTTAGGCTTCCCACTTATACCGACCTTTATTACTCCGACCCGGTTACCATCGGCAATCCAAACCTGAAGCCTGAGTCAGCTTGGTCCGGCGAAGGAGGAGCGGATTGGACCGCTTCCACCCGGCTTACTCTTTCAGCCACTGGCTTCTATAACCGCCAGCATGACACCATCGACTATGTCCGCGCTGCCACTCTGCCTAACTCGTTGCTCCCCTCATTCTGTATTGCGAACACATGGTGCGCGGTCAATCTCAGCGGCCTTCACTTTGCCGGAGTCGAATCCTCTGCAACCTGGACTCCGACCAAGGAACAAACCATTCAGCTAGCATGGACTCAACTCGTCGGCGCGCAGCCGCCCTTCAATGGGTTGCAATCAGAGTATGCGCTCAACTATCCAGTAGAAAATATTCATGCAACTTGGACGGCTACGGTCGGACACGCACTCACCGTCGCTAACTCAGTCGCAATAGCAAAACCTTATCAGCAACCGGGTAATCCTCCGTGGAACGCCAGCCCCTATCCTGTTTGGAATCTCGCGCTGACACATGACTCGGGAAAAATCCGCCCGTATCTTCACCTCGCAAATCTGAGTAACACCGGCTATCAGGAGATTAACGGCGTAGCTATGCCAGGCCGTTCAATCACCGGCGGAGTCTCGATCTGGCTGGGACGTTGACGCCCGATTAAATCAAACAGCCGCTGGCGCGCGAAGTTCCAACTCGGCCAGGCGCTTGGCAAGCAGCGATTCCAGCTTGACCAGCGCTGCCGAGAAGCCTTCTATGCCTTCCTTGAGCTTGTCGGTGGCCATGCGGTCGGCTGCATGCATCCGGTCGAAGGCTGCTTTGTCCATAGCAATCTTTTCAATCGGCAGCGACTTCGCTGTTTCCGCCGAAAGCTTGCGCGGCAGCGCGGCCTGCGCGCCTTCAAGCTCAGCCAACAGTTGCGGCGAGATAGTCAGCAGGTCGCAGCCGGCTAACTCGCAAATCTCGCCGATGTTACGGAAACTCGCGCCCATCACTTGAGTCTTATAGCCGAATTTCTTGTAGTAGTTATAAACCGCAGTCACGGACTTCACGCCGGGATCATCGGCGCCGTGAAAATCTTTGCCGGTATCTTTCTTGTACCAGTCGAGGATGCGGCCGACGAATGGCGAAACCAGCGTGACGCCCGCCTCGGCTGCCGCGATTGCCTGGTGCAAGCCAAAGAGCAAAGTCAGGTTGCAATGGATTCCTTCGCGCTCCAGCACTTCAGCGGCGCGAATGCCTTCCCAAGTGGAGGCAATCTTGACCAGCACGCGCTCGCGGCCAATGCCATCAGCGTCGTATTCCCTGATAATGCTACGCGCCTGCGCGATCGTGGCCTGCGTGTCATAGGAAAGGCGCGCGTCTACTTCTGTCGAGACGCGGCCGGGAACGATGGCCAGAATCTTCTTGCCGAAGGCGATTGCCAGCCGCTGAAATCCGAGGTTGGCCACAGCCGGATCGGTCGCGCTCGCGCCCAGCTCCTTGCGCGCGGCCAGCAGCACGCCGTCCACAATCGGCTGGTACTGCGGCAACTGCGCAGCGGCGGTAATGAGCGAAGGATTGGTGGTTGCGTCCTGCGGGCGAAACTTTTCCATCGCCTCAATGTCGCCGGTGTCGGCTACGACCACTGTGTACGTGCGCAATTGCTCCAATAGACTCTGCGGCATGATTCCTCCCGGGGAAAAGCGCTTCGAACTAAGAGCGCCTTCTATTCCAGTTTACCTCTGTTTGGACTCACGTCAGTCGTCAAGGTTTCACGTGGAACAAATTCACGAAAAGGTAATGATCCGTTTTGTACGGAGGAATGGATTAATTATCTGCAAAGTCCAACTTTGCGTTTTTGCGGGGAGTTTCTTTAGAAGGCATTGATTTCAGAATAGTTAAAATTATATGCACGGATTTGGGGAGGAAAATAAATATTTTAGGGGGGGAGGGGGTCCCTGTCAGGGGTTCAGTGGTCATGGGCCAGCGGTCAGGCGAGCCCCAGTAGTCTGATTATTTCGATTGTGCGCCACTGGAAGGCAATCTTCTGCAAAACGCGAAGTGGAATAGTCGAGCTTTTCAGAATTCCGAAGCGATTGACCAACTCTCGATCGAAGAGTTTCAATGCAGAGTGATGCATAAGAATATTTTCTCTGTTCTTCGTTTGATCTTTGCCGGCGCGCTGCTTGCAGGCTGCGCTTTGGCTCAGAGTACCGCGCCTCTTGTGCGCCCGGTTCCCGCTCCCAATGCCAAGCCCGACCCGAATAGTCCCGCGCAGATTGGGCGTACCCATCTCACGCGTTCTCTGGACAAAGTCGCAGCTGGATTCACCTCTTCTCGCGCAGCCAGCGTCGCCTCGATCCGGACTCGCACTGAGGCCGAAGATCGCCAGGCAATGGTCCGCAAGCAGATTCTGGCGCTGATTGGAACTCTGCCCGAACGCACGCCGCTCAATGCTCGAGTTCTCGGCTCTACGCAGGCCGACGGCTTTCAAATCAAAAAAATTCTCTTCGACAGCCAACCGAACTTCCCTGTCACTGCTCTGCTCTACCTTCCCGATGGGCTGCCGACAGGCAGAAAACATCCCGCGATTCTGATTACTCCTGGCCATTACCCCGAGAGCAAGGCAATTGACTATAGAACCTCCGCACTCTTCGCCCGCAATGGTTTCATCGTTCTCTCTTACGACCCCATCGGCCAAGGCGAACGCCTTCAGTATCCTGATCCGGCGAACCCCGGCTCATCTTTGGCATCTCGTCCTACGGGCGAACACGGCGAAGCCAGCCTCCAGCCGATGCTTATCGGTGATGCCTTTGCCCGCTACGTCCTCTGGGACGCAATGCGCGGCATTGACTATCTTTCGGAACTCCCTGAAGTTGATCCCCATCGAATCGGCGCTCTCGGCTGCTCAGGCGGAGGCGCTATGAGCGCACTGGTCGGCGCACTCGACAAGCGTGTTGCCGCCATTGGCGTTGCCTGCTACATCACATCGTTCGACACGCTGCTGCCCGCGATTGGCCCTCAGGACGGCGAGCAGTCCATCCCGCGCTTTATCTCTTACGGTTTCGATTTTCCCGACTGGATTGAACTCGCCGCGCCCCGTCCTTACGCAGTCATCGCCACTTACTCTGATATGTTCCCCTTTGCCGGCGCGCGCTCCAGCGTGATCGAGGCTCGCCGCCTCTACTCGCTCTTCGACCCTGCAAGCGCAGGAAGGCCGGTCGGCCACGGAGCGCCTTCTGTTCCGCCTACTCCGTCCGAACCGGCGCTGAACGCGGACACAACCAATAAGATTCCTCCCACGGCGGCTCTGCAATTCATCACGGGTCCCGGCGGTCACGGTGCGTTGGCGCCCATCATGGAAAATATTCTCAGCTTTTTCATGCGCAATCTGGAGCCTGAAGAAGGTGATCCCCATCCGCTTCTTTCACTTCCTATTACCGGCGGGGCGAACGGATTGAGATCTGAGCCCACAGGCCTTCCCAAAGATGCTCTTCAGGTAACTCCCACGGGGCAGGTTCTTACCAGCTATCCTAACTCCGAGACGGTTTTTACTCTCAATAAGAAACGGGCGGCGAAAATCATCCCCGCAAGCCATACTGCACTAACTGGTGGACAGCTTTCCGCGGCGATCCGCAAGGCCACCGGCGCGGACGCGGTACCCCGCGCGTCAAAGCCAAGAGCCGATTTGCTTGCCGCGAAGACAGGCCCGCTCGTTCTTCCTTCTGACGCTGGAATTGATTTACAAGGCGAATTGAGGGTCCCATCCGGTGCGCGCCGCCACCCCGCGGTGTTGCTGCTTGTGCCCGACTCGATTCGCGCTGACAACCCCATCGCGAGCGCCAACAAGGCGCAGTTCGACTCGCTCGCCGCTGCTGGCAATGTGGTCCTGGCGATCACTCCGCGCCCATCGCCTCCCGGAACCGACGACATGAAATCGCCGATCCTCGGTCCGTTTTATCTGCTCAGCCTGCGCGCTGATCTGGTGAGCCGCTCGTTGATCGGGATGCGCGTTGACGATACGATCCGAGCGATTGATTATTTGTCGGCCCGCGCCGATGTCGATCCCGGCAAGATCACCGCCATCGGCAGCGGCCACATGGGTTTGGTGCTCCTCCATGCAGCTGTACTCGATCCGCGCCTGAAGCACATCGCAGTGGACCATGTCCTCTCGAGCTACCGCAGTTTGATTGATGCGGCTTTGCCCATCGGCGCGCCCGAGGATGTTCTTCCTGGAGTACTGCGGCGCTACGATATTCCCGACCTGGTTCATGTTCTTGGCATGCGTCTGACAAAGACGGATCCGCTCCAGGGTACAGACGACCTTAGTCAAACATCTACCCCGCTTAACACTCTTATTAGCACTGCACATTAGGATTAGTTTCGACAATTGTAATTTTCTGGAGACACTGGAGATGATGGATCCCTCACTTGCGCGCCGTAATTTTTTGTTCAAAACCGGAAAGAGCTTGCTCGCTCTTCCCGCACTTTCATTGCTGCCTGGAATCGGCGCAGCGGAGACGCCGCAGCCCGCGAAGGCCAACTCCGAGAGTGCCACCACCGCTAGTTCAAAGCCTGCTGCTGCAAAGCCGAAGATAGTTTTGAGCGTGCGCGACTTTGGCGCCACCGGCGATGGCACGACCAAAGACACGGCAGCTATTCAGCAGACCATCGACCGCTGCTCGATATTTGGCGGCGGCGAAGCGCTGGTTCCTGCCGGTAATTATCTGACCGGATCGATTCAATTGAAGTCGAATGTCGTGCTGCGTTTCGAGCAGGATGCGGCAATCATCGGCAGCTCCGATTACGCCGACTATCCAGTTACACAGGTTCGCTGGGAAGGAAAATGGATTCAGGGCCACATCGCGCTGATTTATGCCATTGATGCTGAGCATATTGGCATTGTGGGGCCAGGAAAGATCGTTGGCTATTCACCAGTCAACGGACCATCCAACTCGCAGATCAAGGTACGCCGTCCCGCACTGATTGAACCAATCAACTGCAACGATGTTCACCTGGAAGGCTTCTCCACTAGCTATCACGGGATATGGTCTCTGCATCCCACCTGCTGCGAAAACATTCTCATCAAAAATCTAACCATTCGCTCGACCGGCGGCAATGGCGATGGCATCGACGTGGACTCGTGCAAACACGTTCGTATCGAAGGCTGCGATATCTCCACCGGAGACGATTGCATCTCTCTCAAGTCTGGCCGCGGCAGCGAAGGTTATCTCCTGCACCAACCCACGGAAGACGTACATATCTCCAATTGCACTTTTGCGGATTCTCTCTTTGCCTGCATCGGCATCGGCAGCGAGACCTCCGGCGGCATTCGCGGAGTCCGCATTGAGCGCTGCAAGTTTACTGGCGCCAAAACTTTTGCACTTTACATCAAGAGCCGGCCCGGTCGCGGCGCATTTATTGAAGACATTATTGCCAACGATCTTGATGTCTCCGGAACCGAGGGAGGATTGATTCGCTTTAATCTGCTGGGCAGCGGCAAGCAGGACGAATCGCCTGTGCCGGGCAAGGAAGGCATCCCGACGGTAAGAAACTTTCGCTTCTCCAACATTCGCGTCGCCGATGCGCCGATTCTCGTAGATGGAACGAGCGTCCATCCCGATAAGCCTCTGGAAGGACTCGTGCTGGCGGACATAACAGGAACATGCGCCAAGGGAATCTACCTGGCAAATGTTCGCAATGCCGAAATCCGGAACATCAATGTAACTGGGTTTGCGGGCCCGCTTATCAACATCAACAACGTAACTGGAACGGGCCTGCAAG
>JBEKQD010000103.1:0-13489 GCA_049520075.1 Occallatibacter sp.
TGTCAATGCGTGGGTTCCCGTTTCTGGTCTATAATTCGAGACAATTTCATTCCCAGCAGCTGCGTGTTTCACACGATGTAATCCATTGAATTTCGATCAAGTCCTCCTCGGACGATGCCGATAACAGAGAGGGGACATCGGAATCGTACTCAGGACGCGTGTGGACACTTGGACGTTTCAGCGGTTTAATGGCAGGCCTGCATCCGACGGCGGGGCGGGGGACTGTGCCTTGTTTCGCTCGGCGCGCGCGCGCGGCCCTTTTTGGTCAGAGCTAGGCCACGGTGCAGGAGAACTACTGGCTGTGCTGGCCCTGGTCGCAATGGTTGCTGTGTCCGGCGATGCGCAGGAGGCAACGGCAGATCCGCTTATGACCTCCGCGGCAGCGGCCGCAAGTCGGGCAAATCTTCCTCCGCGTGTGGCTCAAGCGGAGCGGTTTTTGGCTCGGCGAGGCTGGCAGCAAAACCCGGCAAGTGGCGGGAGTCAGTCGTGGGCTGGAGGCGGAAATGTTGGCCGGCGAGCGCAGACGGCCGTGGCTGAAGCACGTGCTCAGGCGCAGGCTCAAGCCCAATCGGGAACCGCGACCTGGCTGCCGCTGGGCCCCGCTGCAGTTCAGTCGCATAGCGCTGGACCCGTCGGATACGACAGGCAACACGCTTTACGTGGGAACAACGGGCGGCGGGGTCTGGCGGTCGCAGAATGCGAACACATCCAGCACAACCGGCATCAGTTTTATACCGCTGACCGACAATCTGTCTGCCACGAGCGGCGCGGTAGACTCCTCCATCAGCATTGGCGCCCTTACCGTGCAGCCGGGCGGAACTGAAGTGGTTCTGGCCGGTACGGGCGACCCCAACGACTCCCTCGACTCGTACTACGGCGCGGGAATTCTGCGTTCGGCAGACGGCGGCACAACCTGGAGTCTGATTCCCAACACCGCCGATGGTCTTTACAGCTTTGTCGGGGAAGGATTCGCCGGTTTCGCGTGGAGCACGGTGAATCAGCAACTGGTGGTGGCCGCGGTTTCGCAGGCTTATGAAGGCACGAAGGTGAATGCGGTGTGGCCTGGCGTGAGCTACGAGGGCCTCTACTACTCGTTGGACGGCGGCACGACCTGGTCGCTGGCCACTATCACGGACGGCGCGGGTGCGGACGTGCAAGGACCGGGAGACAGCTTTGCGCCTCCCGACGGAAATGCTGCAACCTCGGTGGTGTGGAATCCAGTACGGAAAATGTTTATCGCGGCCGTGCGCTACCACGGCTACTATCAGTCCACTGACGGGATCACGTGGACGCGGCTAGCGAATCAGCCCGGCGAAGCCACGAGTACAGGCACGGGCGCGAGTTTGAGCAGCGCATGGTGCCCGCCGAACACGGGTGGCACGGGATTGCCGTCGTGTCCCATCTTTCGCGGGACCCTGGCCGTGAACCCTCAAACTGGCGACACCTTTGCCTGGACGGTGGACATTAACAACCTGGACCAGGGAATCTGGCAGGACCTTTGCGCGGTGAGCAGCAACTCCTGCACCAACCAGGCGATGACCTTCGCCCAGCCATGGAATACGGCGGCTCTGGAGGTTGCGCCACCGCTCGACACGACGATTGCCAACGGCGACTACAATCTGGCGCTGACCGCAGTCCCTTCCGGGCAGGAAACGCTGCTGCTTGCCGGAGACAACGACCTGTGGGAGAGCATGTGCCCGGTAACGCAGGGCTGCAAGTGGCGCAACACCACCAATTCAACCACCTGCATGAGCGCGCGAGTGGGCGAATACCAGCACTCTCTAGTGTGGAACAGCGCGAATTCGCTGGAGATTTTTGTGGGCAACGACAGCGGGCTGTGGCGCTCGACGGATGGCATCGCCGAGAGCACACTTGCCAATCCTGAGCCTGTGTGCTCGTCAACCGATGCGGCTCATTTCCAAAATCTCAACGGGAGCCTTGGATCGTTGGCCGAGGTTGAAAGCATTGCCCAGTCGAGTGCGGCGCCCTACACGATGATGGCCGGGCTGGGAGCGAACGGGACCGCAGGCGTGAGCAGTACCACCGGGACGACGGCGAACTGGCCGGAGATACTTAGCGGCGAAGGTGGGCCGGTGGCGATCGATCCCAACAACAACGCCAATTGGTATGTGAACAATCAGGCGGGAGTTTCCATCTATCTGGGCACGCCGCCTGCGGGAAGCACTCCTGGCGCGTTCAACCCCGTACTCAACTACACAACCGATCCGGGCGCGACTGCGCCTTTGATGCCCGGTACGGCTGCTACTGCGGATGTGGTCAGGGATGGACTGAGCATGGCAGTGGAGCCGCCTTATGCCCCGGCGGCTTTTCTGGTGGACCCGCTCGACAGCACGGAGCTGCTGATCGCAACCTGCCGGGTATGGCGTGGGCCGGCCAACGGCGACGGTTGGAGCGCGGCCAACGCCATCAGCCCCATTCTCGACGGCAAGACCGGAGAAAATAATTGTTTGGGCAACGCCCTGATTCGCTCGGTGGCGGCCATGACGCTCCCTGTCTCGACGGCGCTGCCTTCGGGCGGCGAAGTGGTTTACGTGGGCATGTACGGCTCGGCGAATGGAAACAAGGCACTGGCCGGACACGTCCTGAGCATGACGTATGACGCTGCTACGCAAGTGTGGTCCTCGCCGGTGGACCTGACGGTGTTGGGCTCGGTCACCAACGATACCCATTCGATGAACCTCTATGGGATGGACATATCGAGCATCTTCATTGACTCCCACTACCCCACCGGGGAGACGGTGTACGTGACGGTTGCGGGCTTTCCGATGCCGGATGAAAGCGTGCAAACTGTTTACGGCTCGACCAACGGCGGCACAAGCTGGGCAGCCTTGACGGTCAACCTGCCCACGGCTCCGGCCAACAGCGTGGTGGTAGACCCGCTGAGCGCGAGCACAGTTTACGTCGCCACCGATGCTGGGGTGTATTCGACGTTACAGATTGGTTCCTGCACGACGATCACTTCCAAATGCTGGGCACCTCTGGGAAGTGGACTGCCGAATACGCCCGTGGTTGAACTCAGCGCCGCGCCAACATCGTCAAACGTGCATAACCTCGTCGCAGCCACCTATGGGCGCGGGATCTGGATGACTCCTCTGCTGGGTGCGGGCGGCACCGGCACAGGGCCGGCCACCGACACCCTCTCGGCAACCGCGCTCACCTTTCCCGACGCAGCTACGGGGCAGCTATCGACGGTGCAGACCGTGACACTGACCAATAGTGGCAGCGTGCCGCTGACTTCCATCGCCATATCGGTAAGCGGAGAATTTCAGCAAACGAACCTCTGCGGCGCGAGCCTTGCGGCAAACTCCAGCTGCACCATCAGCGTGCAGTTCGCGCCCACGTCTACAGGGCCGCAGCCTGGCACGTTGACCATCGCCGACATCACGCGCACGCAACCGCAAACCGTGGCTCTCAGCGGCACGGGCCTTGCCCCGCCGGTGCTCGGTTCTAACCCAGCCAGCCTTACATTTACAGGGCAAACCGTGGGCCAGCCCAGCGCGGCGCAGACAGTCACGATCAGCAACACTGGCGGAGCGCCGCTCGAGAATGTGGGGTTCCAGATCACGGGAATCTCGGCGAGCAGTTTTTCGTACGAAGCCTCTACCTGCGGCGCGATTCTAAGCAATGTAAGCGGCCAGAACAGTTGCACGGTAGGGGTGGTCTTCACTCCAGCCGCGGCGGGCGGTGCCACTGCCTCGCTGGTTATCTCTTCGTCAACAGCGGGTGTTGCTGCGCTCCCACTCCCGCTCAGCGGAACCATGCAAACCCCAGCGGGACTCAACGTGAACCCTGCTCAGCTTTTCTTTCCCATCGTCCTGCCGGGTGGGTCCAGCCCATCTCAGCCAGTGACCCTAACCAACACCGGAGGCTCGGCGGTCAGCTCGCTTACCCTTACGGCGACGCCACCGTTCTATCTTGTTGGGAGCGGCTGCGGCTCCAGCCTGGCTGCCGGGGCAAGCTGCTCCACTGGAGTTTTTTTTGCGCCTTCCCTCAACGGGCCCTATACGGGCGCGGTCACCATCGCATCCCCATCGCTAACGGAGCCGGCCAGCGTGCCGCTCAGCGGAACGGGTGGAACGCCGGGCTCGGTACAGGCGCTGCCCAGCATCGTCAACTTTACGAATCAATCGGGAAGCTCCGAAATCGGTGTGGGCCTCACCAGCGCTCCCGTCACGGTGACCCTGACCAATCCCGACAGCGTAAACAGCCTGGGCAGTTTTGCTGTGGCGGTCACGGCGGGTTTTCGGCTGGTGAGCACCACCTGCTCTTCGACGCTTGCCGCCGGGGCGAGTTGCACGGCTGTGGTTGAATTCTTGCCTACCACCCCCGGGCCGCAGAGCGGAAGCCTCGTCGTGACGAGCAACGCGCTGCCGACAGGTGAGTTTGTACCCCTGTCTGGCATGGGCTTCGACTTTGCGATAACGCCCTCGGGCTCATCCAGCCAGACCATCGCCAACGGCCAAACTGCCGACTTCAAGCTGGTGATTACTCCACTTCTGGGTTCGCAAGGCGTCTTCACATTTCAGTGCGGCTCGCTTCCTCCATATTCGGCGTGCATCTTCAACCCCGCCAGCGAAGGCATTCCCGCCAATATTCCCGGCGACGAAGTCGTGGAGATTGTTACAGGGCTAGCGAATACGACGGCCAACTCATCGCGTCCGTCCACGTGGCCGGTTACACCGCTGGCCTGCGGGTTGATACTCGTGCCGTTTGCGCTCAAGCGCCGGCGCAGGACGTTGCGGCTGGTTGCGTTGCTGGCAATTCTGGCTGGCGGGGTCACCAGTTGCACATCTTCCAACGTCATCATGGGTGGAACCGCTCCCGGCTCCGGGTCGGGTCCCGGCATTACTGCGCCGGGAACCTTTCCGGTCGTTGTCACCGCAACCGCGAACGGCGTCCAGCACCAGGTCACACTGACGCTCATCGTGGATTGAACAAACCCGGGAGCAGGAACCAAGCCCATAAACGCTATACTTTATCTTCGAGAAGGTGATCGATGAACTTGTTGAAGAACGCAAGGCCTTTGTCAGGGCACGACTTCAGCCGTGCCTCAAGAGCCTAAGAATCAAAGTGGGCTTTAGCCCCTGAGGGTCGATTTTCTGATTTGAGTTAGTTTTTCCAATAAGTCGTGGAGCCGTTCAGAGGGGCACGAATGGGGAAGAGAAGCGAATGACAGCCAAAGTAACGGTTAAAGATGTAGAACGCGTGGCCGAGCTGGCGCACCTCGAACTCGGACCGGAAGAGACGCCAGCCATGCTGCATGATTTGAACGCCATTCTGGACTATGTGGCCGAATTGAACGAGCTGGACACGACCGGGGTTGAGCCGCTGGCCCAGGTAAGCGAATTGTCACTGGAAGGATCAAGCAAGGGAGCTCTGCGCGCCGATGCGATCCGTCCATCGCTCGATCGCGCCGACGTTATGCCCCAGGCTCCGGAAACTGACGGCGCCTTCTTCAAAGTCCCCAAAGTGATTGAGCGATAGTCTCCCGCTCGACCGGTCTCCGCTGGTACCGTGGAGGCGCAAGAATGGCCAGACAGAAGGCTGAAACCAACCCAGGAAACGAGGAAGACTCACTTGTCGAGCGAAGCTAAATCAGCCGAAAGTTTTGTGGAAAAGCCAAAAACTCTGGCCGGGTTGCACGAAGGAATTGTTTCTGGCCGCACCAAGGCCGTTGATCTGGCCGCCAACTATTACGACCGAATCGCGCAGAAGAATCCTCGTCTGAATGCGTACCTGAGTCTCACCAAGGAGCGCGCGCTGGCGCAGGCTGAGGACGTAGACAAGGCGGCCGCCAAGGGTGATCCTCTGGGAGTATTAGCCGGCATTCCGGTGGGCATAAAGGACGTGCTGGTGATGAAAGGCGCTCCGGCTACAGCGGGGTCAAAGATTCTTAAAGGCTATCGCCCTCCCTATGACGCCACTGTGGTCAGCCGGCTCGAAGCGGCCGGTGCGGTGCTGCTGGGCAAGTTGAACTGCGATGAGTTCGCCATGGGTTCGTCCAACGAAAATTCAGCCTACGGGCCGGTACGCAACCCGGTGGATACTGAGCGCGTTCCGGGCGGTTCGAGCGGTGGAGCGGCGGCGGCTGTAGCGGCCAATATGGCCGTGGCCACGTTGGGTTCCGACACTGGCGGTTCCATTCGCCAGCCAGCGAGCTTTTGCGGCGTGGTGGGCGTGTTACCCACGTATGGCCGCGTCTCGCGCTACGGGCTGATCGCTTTTGCTTCTTCGCTGGATCGCGTCGGCCCCTTTGCCTCGAACGTCCGCGACGCCGCTACGATGCTGGGCGTCATCGCAGGCCACGATTCCAAAGACGCCACGAGTTCGACGACCCCGGTGCCGGACTTTGCCGCCGAGAGCGATAAAGGCGCGGAGCGCCTGCGCATCGGTATTCCGGCAGAGTACTTCGGCGAAGGGCTTGACCCGGAAGTTGGCGCGGCTATCGAGCGGGGCATTGCTGCGCTGAAGGCCGCAGGCTGCGTCGTGAAACCGGTCTCACTGCCGCACACTCGCTTCGCTGTTCCGACCTACTATCTGATTGCCACCGCCGAGGCCAGCGCCAACCTGGCCCGCTTTGACGGCGTGCGCTACGGCTATCGCTCGCCCGCGTCGGAGAACCTGGCCGCGATGTATTCGCACTCCCGCGATGAGGGATTTGGCGCCGAAGTCAAGCGCCGCATCCTGCTGGGAACCTATGCGCTGAGCGCGGGCTACTACGACGCCTACTATTTGAAAGCTCAGCAGGTACGGCGCTTGCTGGCCGAGGAATTCCTGCGCGCCTTCGCCGAAGTGGATGCAATCGTGACCCCCACCGCGCCCACGCCGGCGTTCAAGCTGGGCGAGAAGACCGGCGATCCGCTGGCGATGTATCTGGCCGACATCTTCACCGTGACGGCGAGTCTTGCGGGCATCTGCGGCGTCACGGTGCCCTGCGGCACGACCGAGGCCGGTTTGCCGGTGGGCATGCAGGTGCTGGCCCGCCACATGAACGAGAGCGCGGCCTTCCGTGTGGCGCGAGCCGTGGAGGCTGCGAAGATTTAGGAGCAAGTTGAATGAGCAAGACTGAAAGACTTTGGGTAATGGTTTCGGCGGTATTTTTTGTGGCCGCCTCTGTAGCTTCAGCCGCTCCCCGCAAGAACCATAGCGTGTTTCTTGGAGCCGTCAAAAGAGTGACTTACTCGCGCACAGGTGACCCGGCTGGTGCTGCCCCGGCCGAGAGCGAGCTAAAAGTCCGCGCACTGCTGGTGGACGGTGTTCTGAAGGAGTGGACCACCGGCGACGCCCACGACGTCACAGATCGCAGCTTTGTGGTGCGGCGTGTGCTCCGGCTCAACGACGCTTTGCCGAGCGACGTGACGAAGCCCACCGGCAAGCCCGACGAAAAGCTCGCTCCGGCAGCCAGCCATTGGGTTTGGCAGCGCGGCCCGTGGCTGCTGGTGGACCGCGTGTCCGGCCACATTATTGCCCTGAAATTGCCCGATTACGACCCTGGAGTAAGCCAGGTGAGTTGGTTCCGCGACTACGGCGCCTATTGCGGTGTGACCCCAAGCGGCAAGAGCCTTTATGCCGTGGTGGCTCAGGTGGCTGCGCGCAAAGCCGTGCTGGCTAAGAAATTGTCTGCTTTCAACGCGGAGAGCCGTCCCGACCCCGTCTGCGGCCCCGCTGAATGGCAACGCGACCCCCTGCGCATTACATTCCACCCCACCGGCAAGGATCCGGCGAGTTTCGATATTGTTCCTGGCTCGGCGGTGCTGGTGGAGGACGCAAGCGACGAGCCGGAAACACACGCAGCCGCGCCGGAAGCAAAGCCAAAACAGTAAGTTGGATTGGATGCCGCGAGAGTACGGGTTCAGAAGGTCTTTGGGAAAAGCCTCTGCGCAGTGCTCCCCAGGCTGGAGGGAATCTGTCCTTGCCGCTTTCTTTCCTTGCGAATCTCCGTTTGCAACTGCCACAGCGCCCAGAGCAGAAAAGCTTCGGCAAGGGCGACCGGAACCACGAACAGGTAACGAAGATCAATTTCCGTCATGGCAGGGTTTCCTTTCACTGGTTCAGTGCCGTCAGACAGGGAGACGTCAGGCCGCTGTGGGAAGCCGGGCCATTTTCAGTAGAGATCTGCGGCGGTAAGAACAGCGTATTCAATCTGTAAAATTTTTATAAAGACCGGGAAACCGAGCGTTTTGTCTCCCCTTGGTGCCAGCCACTCCAGTCGCGATAACAGGCTCTGAATGCAGTTCGCCTTGACACAGCCCCGGCTCCGCGTATCTTATCTATCAAGGCACTCTTTTGGAATCCTGCCGCAGTGCGCGAGAGAATCGGCGTAGCTTGCGGATTCGGGCTTTCAGAGGGAGGCTGTGTCGAACAGGAAGCAGACGGAAGTTGGGTAGCTGGCGGGTACGCAGTCGTGGGAGTGGAATACAGGCCTCGGCAAGCGGCAACCAAGCACAAACTCCGCGCGTTTGGGTCAGAAGTTAACAATGACCTGGACCAGTCTGGATCGTTCCCGGAGACAAACTTTTTCGCGGGCTTCCGGCAAATGGCTGGGTGTGCCTGTGCCCTGAAGGGCGTCGCGGTATTGTGCGGCCCAGGGGCTGGCAAGAATGGGATTGGGGATGAGCGTGGCGACGAGTTTTGGTTTGTTGATTTTCCTGCAGGCTGCCGGAGGTGGAGGCGCCTTTGGGATGCTTCCCATCCTTCTGATCATTCCAGTTCTGTACCTGGTGATGATCCGTCCGCAGCAGAAGCGGCAGAAACAGTGGCAGCAAATGCTGGCTGGCATCAAGACAGGCGACCGGGTGACCACCGCGGGCGGCATTCGCGGCATCATCGTTTCCATCAAGGACGATGGAATAGTGATTCGCGTGGCTCCAGATGGCGTCAAGCTGGAAGTGGCCAAGAACGCCATTGCCTCAGTGACTACGGACAGTGCACAGTGAACAGTGGACAGTGAACGATGTTCACTGCATCGAGATAGAGAAACGGGACGATGAAGAAGAATCTCAACGGTAAAATTGCCCTGATTATTGCGGTCCTGGCGATTTGTGTCTATGGCATCTTCGGGGTGCCTTCGGGGCTCTCCGGCAAGGACTTGGGCGAAGCCATGACCAAGCGCATTCACCTGGGCCTGGATCTGCGCGGCGGTGCTCACCTGATCCTGCAGGTCAAGGTCGAGGAAGCGGTCAACGCCGAAACCGACAACACCGTGGCTCTTCTCAGGGAAAACCTGAAGACGGCCAACCTGAGTTTTTCGCAGGTTTACAAACCGGATCCGGCCAAGCCGACTCTCATCAAGATCGAGGGCACCGCGCCCGCCAGTGCAGGCGACTTGCGTTCGCTGCTTGAGTCCAAATACGGCAATGAGTACGATGTAGCCAGCGGCGACACCGATTCGAGCTTCACGCTGGTGATGAAGCCGATGATCCTGACGGCGCTCGAAAAGAAGACCGATGCGCAGGCCATCGAGGCCATCCGCGACCGTGTGGACGCGCTGGGCGTCAGCGAGCCGCAGATTCAGGAGTACGGCCTGGGCGACAACCAGATTCTGGTGGACTTGCCCGGTGTGGAAAACGAGAGCCAGATCGAGTCCATCATCCAGGGCACCAACCGGCTGGAGATTCATGCCGTGGTTGGCGGTCCCTACAAGGACGAACAGGAAGCGATGGCCAGCCTGGGCGGGACTATTCCGGCAGACCAGGAACTGAAGACATTCTCCGGCGTGATGGAGGGCGGTTCCTCAATTGAGAGCGTCTATGTATTGCAGCGCTCTTCGGTTGTGGCAGGCAACGATTTCCGCTCTGCCGATCCGAGCGTTAATTCAAACACCGGCCAGAGGGAAGTTCAGTTCACGCTGACCAACGAAGCCGGCGACAAGTTTTACGACTACACCAACAAAAATGTAGGCCGCAGCATGGCGGTGGTCATGAATGACCGCGTCCGCGAAGTGGCCACCATCCAGAGCGCGATTCGCGACCGGGGCGAAATTACCGGCAGCTTTTCGGCGGATGAAGTCGCGGCTCTCTCCAAGCTTTTGCGCACAGGCGCGTTGCCGGCCTCGCTGCAGCAAATGGAGAAACGTTTTGTGGGCGCGTCACTGGGCGCGGACTCCATTCGCCAGGGCGTGATGGCAGCCATCGTGGGAATGTTGGTGGTAATGGCCTTCATGCTCGTTTACTACCGCGGCTCGGGCATCAACGCCGACGTGGCGCTGATTTTGAACCTGGTAGTTCTTCTGGGCTTCATGGGCGCTTTTTCGGCCACATTAACTTTGCCTGGCATTGCCGGAGTCATTCTGACCATCGGCATGGGCGTGGACTCTAACGTGCTGATTTTCGAGCGCATCCGTGAAGAGGTGCGCGCGGGCAAGGCGCCGTCCGCGGCCGTCGATCAGGGATTTGCTCATGCATGGGTCACCATCGTTGACACCCACGTGACAACGATCGTCTCGGCCGCCATCCTGTTCCTGTTTGGCACCGGACCGGTCAAGGGTTTTGCAACCACCCTCACCGTCGGTCTGTTGGCAAACCTCTTTACAGCGGTCTTTGTCTCGCGAGTCATCTTTGACGCCCACCTGAACAAGTTGAAGCCGGGCGAACGGGTGTCAATTTAGAAAGCAGCTGCTAGCTGCTAGCCTCCAGCTTTTAGCTCTTTCGCGGGTAACCGGCGTGGCTGGATTCCGCAGAAAAAAAGCTAGAAGCTAGGAGCTAGAAGCTAATAGCTAGGAGAAACAAGTGGAATTCTTTCGCAGCGTAAGCGTGGATTGGCTCGGCAAGAAGTGGTACTTCCTCGCCTTTTCTATGATTTTCAGCGTGGCCGGAATCATTTCGATGAGTATGCACTGGCAGCGCATTGGCAGCCCGGTGCCCCTCGGCGTTGACTTCAAGGGCGGCACGCAGGTACAGGCACAGTTCACCAAGACCCCGGACATCAACAGCATCCGCAGTGCCATGGATGCGGCGGGCGTCAAGGATGCGACCATCCAGACGATCAAGGCTGTCGATGACCCCAGCGGGAACGAGGTGCTCATCAGCTTGCCGGAACAGCACGACGAGAGTTCACTCGATGCTGGCCGCCAGCAGATCGTCGAGGCGCTTCAGGCTCACTATAGTGAAAACTCCTTCGCCGTGCGCAACGTGCAGGTGGTGGGTCCGACGGTTGGTAAGCAGCTGGAAAAGCAAGCCTTATTGGCCACACTCTATTCCATGCTGGGCATGCTGGTCTATCTCTGGTTCCGTTTCCAGTTGATCTACGGCGTCGCAGCTGTCGTGGCTTGCTTCCACGACACGCTCATCACCGTGGGTGCCTTTGCCCTCACCAACCAGGAGATAAGCCTGACCGTCATCGCCGCCATCCTGACGTTGGTCGGCTATTCGATGAACGACACCATCGTGGTTTTCGACCGCATCCGCGAGAATCTGCGCCTCAGCCGGCGCGAATCCCTGCCTGAAGTGGTCAATCGCAGCATCAACCAGACCCTGAGCAGGACTGTGCTCACTTCGGGGTTGACCTTCCTGACTGTTCTGTCGTTGTATATATTCGGCGGTCAGGTGCTGCGCGGGTTCTCCTTCGCCTTGGTTATCGGTATCCTCATTGGCACGTATTCATCGATTGCCGTGGCTGCGCCGATGCTGGTGGCTTGGCAGGAATGGCGCTCCAGGCAGGGTAAGGAAGTCGCTCTTCCAGCCGGAAAGCGCTTCAAGGTTTAAGAGCGCAATTTTGCCGGTTTTTCCTTGCGTTTTTTGAGGCTCTGCGCAGTTCCTTTAAGATGAACAGCGCTTTTGTGGTAAGGTTTTGATGCCGGGAACATTTTAGCCATCTCCGGTGTCTAAATAAAGGTAAGCAAACACCCGATTCGAGGCTGGCCATGTTTGAAGATTCCACGTTTGAATCCGGAGGCAGGATCAAGAGCAAGAGCGGAAGTTGGATGATTCCAATGTTTATCATCGAAGCTTCCTGTCTGGTTCTGTTGATCCTCATTCCGCTGATCTATCCCGAGGCGCTGCCCAAGGCTGCCATGCAGATGGCCTTGGTCGCACCGCCGCCGCCGCCGCCCCCGCCGCCTCCGCCGCCCCCGCCGGAAGTGCATGTGGTCCACGTGCAGACGGAGATGATGAATAATCAGCTCACGGCGCCAACCCGTATTCCGCACGAGATCAAGATGGTTGCTGAGAAGGAAGCGCCGGTAGCTTCGTTCGGCGTATCCGGATCAGACTTTGGCAGCGCCAACGGAACCATGGGCGGGCTTTTCGGCGACAGTGGCGCTCCCAAGGTTGCCGCCGCCGTGGTCAAGAAGCTCAGCATCTCCAGCGGCGTCATGCAAGGCATGTTGCTGCTGAAGACCACGCCTGTCTATCCGCCTATCGCCAAAGCCGCGCGTGTCTCTGGCACCGTGGTCCTGCAGGCTACCATCTCCAAGACCGGGTCTATCGAAAACCTGCATGTCATCAGCGGTCCAGCCATGTTGCAACAGGCCGCTTTGCAGGCCGTCAAGTCTTGGCGCTACAGGCCCTACCTGCTCAATAACGAACCAGTGGAAGTCGAGACCACGGTAAACGTGATCTTCTCGCTGGGCGGATGAGGAACGTTTTTGACTCTTTCCGCCATTGTGGGGAAGAGTCCCGCTTTTTACCTGAATGCGAATCTGATAAAGAGACGCATTCTCAGCAGCCGCAAGGCAGTCGCAGTCTACAAGAAAACTCCTTAGGAGGAACGATTCAGTGATTCTCGCTCAGCTCACACACATTGCTTCGCATACGGCCGCCAATCTGGCTTTCATCTTTGATGAAGGCGAGACTGTCAACTTCAGCCTCATGGGTCTGTGGCAACACATGGGAGTACTGGCGAAGATAATCGCCTGCATTCTCTTCGTCGAGTCGATCTGGTCTTTGGCCGTGATGATCGACCGTTACCTGTACTTCTCTGCCGCACGCAAGCAGTCGCGCGAGTTTGCGCCCAAAGTTGCAGGCGCCCTGAAGGACAGCAAGCTTGAAGAGGCGATTAAGATCGCCGATCGCAACAAGAAGTCCCACCTCGCCGAGGTTGTGACGGCTGGCCTGCAGGAGTTTCGCTCCTCCGGCGGCGCTCCGACAGACGATAGCATCGCGAGTTCGGGTCGCGCCCTTGAGCGCGCCGAAGCCATCGTGCATGCCAAGCTGAAGAGGGGCCTCGCGGTCCTGGCCACCATCGGCGCTACGGCTCCGTTCGTCGGCTTGCTCGGCACCGTCATCGGCATTCTGAACGCCTTCCAGCAGATCGCCACCCAGAAGACCTCTGGCATCGGCGCGGTTGCCGGCGGCATTTCGGAAGCCCTGGTCACCACCGCCGCAGGCCTTTTCGTGGCCATCCCCGCCGTTATGGCCTTCAACTATTTCACCGGACGTGTCGAAGCTTTCGATGTGGAGATGGACAACTCCTCCAGCGAACTGATCGACTATTTCATCAAGCAGAGCCACAAGCGCTAAGCGAAGCGTGA
>JBEKQD010000104.1:0-12549 GCA_049520075.1 Occallatibacter sp.
CACGAATATCACCAGTGCCGATGACCCGCGTGTACTGCAGTTCGGAGGAAAGTTGCAGTTCTAACCTTTAACCTAACCCTTAACCGGGGCGCGGCAGACAATCTCTGCCGCGCCCCTTCTCTTTTAACGCGCAAAAACAAGCGCCTTCAAATAGGAACAGGCGATGGCCACGCCAGGCTAGCCGAAGCGGCAAAGCCGGCGGAAAAGTGATAGTGCAGGAGGGTTTGGTTTCGACAAATTGCCGCAGAAAAAGCCGGGGCCGACTCAACCCATTGATGGAGCCCCGCCTCATTCGATTAGCTCAAGACACGCCCTTTATATATCAGTAATCTGGGGTTGTCTCTTGAAAAGGTCTCCTGAACTGTTCGTTCAAAGTATGACTTTCAGGTGGCAACCACCTCGCATGGTTGCCACCTGATTTCTTTTTAGGGCTTGCTCGTATTCGCGGCCGGCATCGCTGGCACTTCCGCGCACGGCTTCCCGTCGCACATCGCACGCGTAATTCCATGGCTCTCAGTGATGGTATAAATCCTGTCTACAGCCGGCAGCTTCACCATTTCCTTCGCGCCGGAAGGCCAGTGAATCTCCGCCGTTCCCGCGTCGGTCGCATCGCCCAGCCCGAAGTGAACACGCATGTCGTTGGAGGAAAGGTAGCTGCCGCCACTCAGCACGTCCCCGCGTTGACGCATCCCGTCTGCTGTGAGATAAACTGTCGCTCCAACCGCATCGCGAGGGCTCTTTGGCCCTCCAATGAGCTTGAGCTCAACCCATTGGTGATGATCCGGATTCACATTGCGTAGCAGGACCGGAATGCCGTCCATATTGTTGATGACCACGCCAATCTTGCCGTCGTTGAAGATGTCGCCAAATGCGGCCCCGCGACCCACGCTTACAACCGCAAGTCCGGTTCCCTCCACGGCGGGAACCAATTCAAACTTGCCGTTCTTCAGGTTGTGGTAAAGCAGAGTGCGCTGGGCATAACTCATCCCCCACTCCGGGTGCTCGTCCACCTGCGGATAGACATGCCCATTCACAATCAGCAAATCTTTCCATCCGTCATTGTCGTAGTCGAGAAATCCATCACCGAAACTCACAAATGGAATTGACGACTCCGCTATGCCTGCCTGATAGCTGACATCTGTGAAAAATCCATTTCCATCATTCTGAAACAGGATTTTGTAGTCGTCGGCAAAGGTGGTGCTCACCACAGCCAGGTGGCCGTTGTTTTCGTAGTCTCCAACCGCAAGGCCCATGTTAGCGGCTTCGCGCCCATCGGCGTTGAGCGCAAATCCGCTCTCGTAACTTTGATCCTCAAACGTTCCATCTCCCTTGTTCATATATAAGTAATTCGGAGTGGAATCGTTTGCCACCAGCAGGTCAGGTTTGCCGTCTCCATTCACATCCACAAACAGCGCACCGAGGCCGTAGTATCCGTTGGGATCGTCAACGCCGAGCTTCTTGCTCACATCCGTAAAAGTTCCGTCGCCATTGTTATGAAAGAGATGGTCGTGCTCGCCCTTGAGTCCGCGCGGTCCACACATCACTTGTACTCCGCGGTACTGGCAGAAAGAGAAGTTGACCGCCTTCGACCCCGAATACGGAGGGTTGGCCAAGTCCATTTCAACGTACCCGTCAACAAAGAGGTCCAGTCGCCCGTCACCATCGTAGTCACCGAAGGTCGCGCCCGCTGACCATGTGCCGACCGTGACTCCGGCCTTTTCCGCCACATCCGTAAAGGTTCCATCGTGGTTATTGTGGTAAAGGCGGTTCTTCCCGTAATTGGTTACATACAGGTCTGGCCAGCCGTCATTGTCATAATCGCCAACCGCGCACCCGTAGCCCCAACGATCGTTGGTCACGCCGGCCTTTTCCGTCACATCAGTGAACGTGCCGTCGTGATTGTTGTGAAAAAGAGCCGCGTGCGGTGGAGTAGTCTTACCCGCAAGCGCATCATAAGTCGATCCGTTCACAAGATAGATGTCCAGCCAGCCGTCATTGTCATAATCCAAGAGACACACACCCGGTCCTTTGGCTTCGAGAATGAGACGCTTTTCCGCGGTGCCCGCCGTATGATGCCAGCTCGTGAGACCGGCCTCTTTGGCAACGTCTTGAAAAATAATTGGACCGGTCTTTACGAAGCCGCCCGCTGTAATGGGACGGTGCTGGCTATCGAACTGTGCTGTCTTGGGGCCGGCATTGGCCATTCCGCTTTGGGATTGTTGCATCCCGCCTGGCTGCGCGGACTGCGCGGCCAATACACCCCAGCTTGTTCCAAGTATCAGGAGATTAGTGACCATAACGCAAAAAAATAATCTGGGGATAAGAGGCAACAAGAGTCCTCCGCGGCTTGAATTGTATGGCACTTGACGATTCCTCCGGATGTTTGTCCCTATTCTATCGTTTTATCCTGCGCGAGTGTCCTTGGAGACCTGCGCTCCGGCGCGAAGTTATAACACCTCTGTCCACTGCGGTGAGGCCGCGAAGGCGGCGTTAATCAATCCCACGTGAGAGTAAGTCTGCGGAAAGTTTCCCCACATACGCGGTTCCGCAGGATCATAGTCTTCAGCAAGCAGTCCCAGTCGCGAAAGTGAAGCGCGCGCCCGGTCGAACACCGCCCTCGCTTCGTCGCGGCGCCCCACGGCGGCGAAGGCTTCAACCAGCCAGAATGTACAGATCACAAACGCGACGGATGGTTTGCCGAAGCCGTCGTTCAAGCTGTAGCGATGCAGCCATCCCCCCACGGACAGGTCCTTGTAAATGGCTTCAACTGTGCTGACCAACCTCGGATCGCTGGCGGGCAGAAAACGCAGGCGGAGCATTTGCAGGAGCGATGCGTCCAGATCCTCTCCGTTGTAATGGCCCACAAAACTTCTCCGGCCCTCATTCCAGGATCGGGCTATGACTTCGGCATGAATCTTATCCGCGGCGGAACGAAACTCGGCCGCGTGTTGCGGGGCGTGCAAGTCCGCGATTAACGCCATGCGGTCAGCGGCGGCCCAGCACATGAGGCTTGAGAAGGTTTGGGGCTTCCATACGGTGCGATACTCCCAGATGCCCGCATCTGGAACTCCAGTCAGGGAGATAGCCTTTCGCGCCAGCGCTTCAATCAATTGCAATGCCGCTGGTGAACGCTCGGCGCTCAGGCGTTCGTCAAGAAAGATCGGCGTCAATGCCAGAACCATCTCTCCGTAGATGTCGTTCTGTGAATGAAGAGCTGCCCCATTGCCGATGCGCACAGGTTTTTCGCCGTTATAGCCGGGCCAGTTATCAAGAATTGACTCTTCGAGGTTCTGCGATCCATCCACCCGGTAGAGCGGGGCAAGATCCAGTTTCGGAGCTCCGCCCGCTACATTCAGCAGGTACTGGACGAACTGTTCGCGCTCTTCAAATTGACCCAGCAACCCGAAGGCGCTCAGCACGTAATAGGAATCGCGTAGCCAGCAATAGCGATAGTCCCATGTGCGCCCGCTCGCAGGTGACTCAGGAATAGACGTGGTCATTGACGCAATAATCGCGCCGGTGTCGCCAAAGCAATGCAGTTTCATTGCCAGCGCCGATCGGATTACTTCAGGCTGGAACAAAGGAGGAATGTCGCACTGTTTCACCCAGCGCTCCCAATAGCGTGAGGTCTCGTTCAGGAATCGCTCGCACAACGGCGCGAGGGGCTCTTCCAACGGCGCGCCCCATGTAAGCACAAGGTGCTGCCGGCCGGTGAGAGTAAACGGCTGCCCGCCCAGATAAGAAAGCGGTATGTCGGTGGTAAGCCGCAACTGGCTCGAGAACCCTTCATACCGAACATGGTGCGAGCCTTGCGTCGGTCTGGGGCGCTCTTTGGACCAGCCCAGTCTCGGCTCGCATACCACTGCGATGCGTGGCGTGCCTTCGAGCGGTTCCACAATGCGTATTAGTTGTGTCGGACGGAAGGCGCGGTCGTAGTGCAGAAAGCGTGGCGCAAAATCAACGACCTTGAACGATCCGGTTGGAGTTTGAAAGGTTGTTTCAAGAATGTTCGTATTGGGCTGGTAGCACTGCACGCCGATTTCTCCGCCCGCCGGCCCAATTCGGTACCGCCCGCCATCCTCACTATCTAAAAGTGTTGAGAACACCGGTTCGGAATCGAAGCGGGGAAGACAACACCACACAACGTCGCCGGTATTGTGAATTAAAGCGGAAAACTGGCAGTTGCCGATCAACCCAAGATCTTCAAGACGCATTCTTGCACCCCAAGGTCTGGCCGATATGTTTCAATAAAGTATGACACGAGTAGCGCGATTCATACTCGCCCTGATCGTGGGATTAGCTCTACTTACCTGGGCGACCTCTGGAGTGGTGCAGACGACGGCGCGTGAATGGTTTGAGCGCGACGTCAGTTCGCGCGCGCATTTGGTTTTGATCAGCGCCAGGCAATCGCTGGCTGATGCCTGGAACAACCCCGAAAATCTTCAAAGACAGTTGGCGGCCTTGGCGCGGGACGAACGCGTGATGGGCGCTGCGGCGTGCGGCTCTGACTTGAGTACGCGCTCCAGCACGCCCGGTTTTCCCGTTGAGTTCAGTTGCTCCGAAGTGGGCTTCAGAGCGCGCGGAACCGATGCGAGCGCCGGCAACGCGACTCAGCAATTTCGCGAGTGGAGCACTGTGTCCACTCTGCCTACAGGCCGGGTATTTGTGAGCGCCATGCCTGTTTGGAGCCAGGGACAAGAGGTAGGCTTCGCGATTCTGGTGCAGGATTTGAGCTATATTGACCGGCGAGTGACCGCGGCGCAGACCTTTCTTATCGTGGTCTTTGGCATTCTGGCCATCATGGCGTTCGGAATTCCTCTGTTGGTCGCCAGAAGAGCGCGTTCGGACTGGAGCATCGAGTTGCGCCGTATGTTGCGCGGAGGAGGCCAGCAGAGCCGGGAGTTTCAACCGATTCTCAGCGATATGCGCGAGCTGGTCGGGCGCATGGCGAATGAACGGGAAAACGCTCCCGGGCTGTGGACTGCCGTGCGCCTGAAGCAAACTCTGAACCGGCATTTGCACGGAGAGCGGGTTGTCATCCTTGCAAACCGTGAGCCATACATACATCAACACGCTGCCGGCGGAGGAATCGAAGTTCTGCATCCTGCCAGCGGACTGGTTACCGCACTTGAACCCATCATGCGTGCGTGCTCCGGCGTATGGGTCGCTCACGGAGGTGGCGACGCCGATCGTGAAACTGTGGACCGCTACGATCACGTCCGCGTGCCGCCCGAGGAAGAGTCGTATCACATTCGCCGTGTTTGGCTCTCCGATGAAGAACTCCAAGGTTACTACTACGGTTTTTCCAACGAGGGACTTTGGCCACTCTGCCACGTGGCGCACGCGAGGCCGGTTTTCCGCGCCGAAGACTGGCGTCAGTACAGTATCGTTAACCAGAAATTCGCTGATGCGGTGTGCGAAGAAGTGGACTCCAAGGACCCTATCATCCTGGTGCAGGACTACCATTTTGCCCTTGCGCCTGCCATGATTCGCAAACGGCTTCCTGCAGCCACTGTCATTGTCTTCTGGCACATCCCCTGGCCCAACGCCGAGCAGATGGGCATATGCCCCTGGCGCAACGAGATTCTCCGAGGGTTATTGGGAAGTAGCATTCTCGGCTTCCACACGCAGCTTCACTGCAACAACTTTCTGGATTCCGTAGACCGCTATCTGGAAACGCGCAGAGACCAGGAGCAAAGCGCGGTGGTGATGCAAGGACATCGAACGCTGATTCGGCCCTATCCGATTGCGCTCGAATGGCCGGTCCGCTGGGTGGAGTCGTCGCCCAGCGAAGAGGAGTGCCGGGCGCAGGTGTGGCATGAGTTTGGATTGAAGCCTGACGCGCTGCTGGGTATCGGCGTGGATCGCCTTGACTACACCAAGGGTGTTGAGGAGCGCCTGCTTGCAGTGGAACTGCTGTTAGAGAAACATCCGGAGTTTCGCGGCCGGTTCAGTTTCGCACAGCTTGCCGCACCCAGTCGCACCAAGATCGAACGATACAGACTCCTCAACGAAACGATAGAGCAGTTGGCCGAACGCATCAATCAGCGCTTCGGCAGGAAAGACTATACGCCCATCATCATGCTTCGCTCGCATCATGAACCTCCGGAAGTCTTCCGCTTCTATCGGGCAGCGGATCTTTGTTTTGTGAGCAGCCTGCACGACGGCATGAATCTCGTGGCCAAGGAGTTTGTCGCTGCGCGAAGTGACTTGAAGGGCGTGCTGGTGCTCAGTGAGTTTACCGGAGCCGCTCGGGAATTGACGGAAGCGCTCATTGTGAATCCTTATGATCTGGAAGAATGTAGCGAGGCGCTGGCCACCGCGCTAGCCATGCCGGAGGACGAACAGCGGGATCGCATGAGGTCGATGCGTTCTATCCTGGTTCAATTCAACGTGTACCGATGGGCCGGAAAAATGTTAGTGGATGCCGCGCGATTGCGTAATCAGGAGCGCGTGGCAGGACGCATTGCCGAGCGCTCGAGCGTAGGTGCGCCTATTTGACGATGCAGTATATTCTTTCCAAAACTTCGCTCCCGGTTGTGAATCGGCTTGCCCATGAGCGCACTTTGTGCGCGTTTGATTTTGACGGTACGTTGTCACCCATTGTCGATCACCCTGATCAAGCCGTTATGCGCGCCCGAACTGAAAATCTGCTCCGCCGTCTGGCGTTACTCTATCCATGTCTTGTAGTCTCCGGACGCGCACGTGCGGATATTTTATGCAGAATGAGAGGCGTGCATGTAGCTCAGGTAATCGGCAATCATGGCGCTGAAACAGAATCGGCGTCACGGCCGCATCATCGAGTTGATCGATGGAAGGGCGCCCTGGAACTTGAGCTAGGGCCCGTTCCTGGATTGTGGGTTGAAGACAAGGGCATTTCATTGGCTATACATTATCGCCAAACTGCCCGGAAGGCTGATGCCCGCCGGCGTATACTCGCCGCAACTCGGAAGCTGGAACGTGCGCGAATACTCGGCGGCAAGCAAGTGGTCAACGTAGTGGAGGATGGCGTTCCTAATAAAGGCGATGCAGTAGCCGCCGAAAGGGATCGTCTCAAGTGTGCCTGGGTCCTGTACGTGGGAGATGATGAGAATGACGAAGATGCCTTCGCTCTGGACGGCAACATGGTGCCCGTTCGCATAGGCCGGAAGCTGCGCTCCCACGCCCGCTATTACCTTCGCGCGCAGAACGAGATTGACAGTCTCCTCGAATTGCTGCTGCGGCTGCGAGAGCCGGTTACAGCTGGATAGAAGATTAGAGCCGATAACTATTTAGAACCTCGGGCCTGAATACATACAGGCGATAACAAACGGGGCTGGCCCACAATTATGCTGATGGGTCAAAGCAGCATCTACTTATTGTCTCGAGCAATGATGACAAACAATGGAGTCAGGTGGACCTTTCGACTCTGATGGCTAGACAGCATAGTGTGTATAAAAACTACCGATTCTGGCTAACAGGCTGTGCATTTAATTTGCGCATAATTAAACAGGCGAGTATTGTATCTATGGAGCAACTGAATTGCCTTGCACGGTTTAGTGACTTAGCCAAATGGCGTTTTTTCAGTTGCCTGATTCAATCAGGGAGGATTACATGGGAGTATCGGAAATTCTGGCAACGATCGACAGTGAGATCGCAAAGCTTCAGCAGGCGCGTGGCTTGCTGAGCGGCCTCGCAGCACCGGTAGCAAAAAAGAAAGCGGGTCGGCCTAAGAAGGTTGCGGCCGCAGCTAAGAAAGCAGCGGTGGTGGCTCACGTCAGCGCGAAGCCGGCGAAGAGGAAGAAGAGGCATCTCTCTGCCGAGGGGCGCAAGCGCATAGCTGAAGCCGTCAAGAAGCGTTGGGCGGCACAGAAGGCTGCTGCAGGCAAGTAACTCGCAGCCCTACAATTCAGACCTGGGCAGGCGCAGGCCTCAACCGCGCCGGCTCAGGTTTTTTGCTGGCTTCGCTTCTGGCCAGAGTGGTGGCCGTACTGCGCGAGTCACCTCATGCCTGAGGTCGGAGAGGATGTGCGGCTAATTGATGATGCCGCTCTTGATCCGCGCCATTCTTACTCGCACCTGAAACCTGCCGTCGGGTAAATGTTAGAGCACGCCTACCTCCCTACGGCTTTTTCGATTTCAGTTTGATCATCTCGCCATCCACTACGAATTTTCCATAACCATGATGATGAATGGTCTTGGGATTCTTCTGTGCCGGATCGATCCAGGCTTTAACCACCTCCAGTACGAATATATTGAATGTATTGACGAGACGGGTGTCGATTACCCGGCATTCCAAATTGGCAAAGCACTCCGCCACCAGCGGCGGCGTCACGCGCTCGGCTAACTCCGGCGTCAGGTGGAGTCTCTTGAATTTGTCCACATCCCGTCCTGAGCAGTTGCCGATTTCCGCGACTATAGGTGCAAGGTTCACTGACGGAATCGCGATCACGCACTCCTTCGTTACTCGCAATGCTCTATGGCTGTAATTCGCATTACTAACCACGCACGCAATCAGCGGCGGCTCAAACTCGACCATCATGTGCCAGGACATTGTCATAATGTTGGCGCGTCCTTTGTGTGCGGTCGTCAACAAAACAACAGGGCCCGGTTCAAGTAGTTGGTAGACCTTCGACAACGCCAGATCTTTCATACGTGTTCTCCTCGACCCGCCATAAATAGAAGATCAAACGCATCTTATTCTAGCGCCGTGACTCTCTGCGGCCTTCGTATTTTAGGCAATTCTGCCAATAGATAGCCCATGCCGGTTTCAGCAGGCATTGCCTCATGAGGTATTCTTTTTAATGAATAGGTTTGTACTGCGTAGCCGGAACCGAACCAACCATTCTCAGGAATTGTTCGCCACTTGAAAGGAATCTCATGACCGAAGCAGGCGCGCTCGAAGCTCTTGTCAGTCAACAAGTCATTACCGCTATGAAGGCCCACGATGCGGTTCGTACCACCACTCTGCGCCTCATCAAGAACGCACTCAAGAACAAGGCCATCGAGAAGCGCGAGCCACTTACTCCGGTTGAAGAACAGCAGGCTCTGGCCACCATGATCAAGCAGCGTCGTGACTCCATCGACCAGTTCACCAAGGGCAACCGCCCGGAGCTTGCCGCGAAAGAAGCCGCCGAGATAATGGTCATTGAGGAGTTCCTGCCCAAGGCTCTCGATGAAGCTGCCCTAGGTATTCTGGTCGCCGAGGCAGTCAGCGAAATCGCCGCTGCGTCGGGCCAAAAGCCCACACCCAAAGAGATGGGCCAGGTCATGAAGGCCGTTCAGGCCAGGTTACAAGCCGCGAGCCTACGCGCCGAAGGCCGCACAGTGAGCGAGATGGTAAAGAAGACGCTGGCAGGTTAAAGAAGCATGAATCTCCAGGAATTCTCAATTATTTTCGTGAATAACTCCTGTTGTTTATTTACATTGGGCGATTTTCGCGGGTACAATCTGCATCAACGGATTGTTCGAGAGAGTCCGCGATAGAGCAGGAGCGACCGTTACGCGTCTTCCCCAGCGGCGCATAAGCACGCTGCGATCTACATCCGTTCGCGGCACCGGCGTGATTCCTGCTCTCACAGTCCGATCAAGGAGCGTCGATGCCTTTCCCCGGCATTTGCTTTCGGCTGATTCTGTTTCTGCTCGTTCTTCTCAGCGTCCCTGGCGTTTGGGCGCAGGGGCCCCCTTATCAAACTGACGACCCGGTGCCCGTCGACCTGCATCATTACGAGTTCTATATGTTCGGCGGCGTGGACGGTACTCCTGCAGAGATTGACTCGACCGGGCCGGCTTTCGAATTCAACTGGGGCGCCGTTCCCAGAGTGCAACTTCACGCTATTCTTCCCTGGGGAGTGGCCGCCCCGTCGAACAATCCCGTCTATCTCCCCGGCGGAACCGGCTCCAGAACCTTCGGGCTTACTGACATGGAATTGGGAGCGAAGATTGCCTTTATCAAGGAATCAAAGTACATTCCGCAGATTGGCAGCTTCACCATGTTTGAAATGCCGACGGGAAACTACGACAAGGGCCTTGGTGTCGGGAAGGTTTGGTACAGGCTCCCGCTCTGGATGCAAAAGAATATCGGACACTGGCTGCTGGACGGCGGCGCAGGCGAAACGATCGTTCCGCAAACTCAGTATCGCAACTTTCCATACGGTGGGTTCCTGCTGAAATACGCCTTCGGCGAGCGGCTGGAGTTAGGAGGCGAGGTTTTCTCCCATGGCCGCGAGGGCTTTGCCTCTGCGCAAACTCAGGCGTCGGCCATGATCGATCTCGGCGGCTATTACCATTTCAAGCACAATCCCAACAAACAATTTCTGTTCTGTTACGGCCACTCCGTTGCCGGCCAAACCGAAAACTACGCTTACCTCGGCATGTATTGGACCTGGGGAAAAGAAGACAAAAAGGCTCCTGCCGAAAGCGCATTGTTCCCGACGCAGTTCAACAACAGAGGAATGGAATAACCGCTGTCCGCGGATTGCTTCGCGGCACATTCGCACAGGAGGTCACGAATGGAAATCACGGCGCGCAGCTTATGGACTCTTATTCATGGCATGGGTTTCGGCGCCCTCTATCTCCTGGCGTGTTCCGGAGTTCTTGTTGAACTCATTCGCCGCTACTCGCCGAATGCGGAATGTCCGATCTCTCCACGCGATGAAATATTTTTGAAGGTATATCTCATCGTTATGGCCGTGCTCGCATGGATTACCGTGCTTACCGGAACTTACATCATCTATCCCTGGTATCGCGCCGTTGCTCAGGTGGGAACTGTCAATCTCGCTGGCTTTCCCCAAATGCTGCTCAAATCCAGCCCGGATACCATCGGCTGGCATTCTCTCGGAATGGAGTGGAAAGAGCATGTCGCGTGGCTTGTGCCCATCTCCATTACAATGGCGGCTGTCGTTTTTGTCCGCTATGGACGCAACCTCAGAAGCCAGCCGCAACTGCGCGCCGCGGTTCTTTGCTTTACTTTGACTTCGTTTCTTGCAGCGGGCATAGCCGGTTTCTTCGGCGCCATGCTCGTCAAAAACGCGCCGGTTGAGGGTGGGCAAGTGATTCATCTAATGCATGGAGAATAGATATGAACAAACCTGCGCCTTCAGCCTCAGCAAATTCCGCTGGCTCTTCCAATGGCTCCGGCGCCGCTGCCATTCTCGCCGCCGGCATCGGGTCGTTCATGATCGCCCTGCTGGCCATCGCGGCAGATAATTCCGCCTCCCTCAAGAGCTTGCTCAATTTCTATAAGCCAAGCGGGCCGCTTTCCGGCGTGACCACCATTGCCGTTCTTGTTTGGCTAATCGCGTGGGGAATTCTGGAGTGGCGCTGGCGAAACCGGACCGTCGCTCTGGGACGCATCAACGCCGTGGCGCTGCTTCTGCTCGGCTTGAGCCTGCTGCTCACCTTCCCTCCCATCGCCGATCTTTTCTGAAAAGTTCACAGTCTCACAGTTCCACAGGAAATAAGGGGGGGGGAGGGGGGTACCCGAAAAACAGGGAACAGGGGACAGGGAATCGCAAGGCATCGCTGCTTTGGTCTTTGTCCATCCGTTGATTGTGCGCCGGCGAGGGACAATTTTCTGCAAATCGGGCGCGACTTCCGTACCGGACAGGAAAACGCTTGTATCGGCTGAGGTTCTAGGGCACAGCCGTTGTGGAATCGACCTAAACTGTGCAGAAGACTCGACTCGAAGGGACGCGGGGGTTTGCATAAAGCAAGTCGAAATCAACTTGGCATTACAATCTGCTGAAAATCCACGGCTTTGTATCAGAGCGCTACTTTCCTGCGCGCCATAAAGTCCTGCTTCGCTTTTTCCTTGGCAGCAGGGATAATGAATAGCTCGCTAACGACTTCCATGAAAATCTGCTGCAAATCGTTAGCATCTTCCGCCGTGAATTCCAGCAGGTCAGGGTCCTCGTCAGGATGCGCTCCCTGGTTGCCCACTTCCTTAATGATGTAGCCGATATTTGCAAAGTTAGTTGTGACGACACCACCGTTAAACGGCTTGCCGACCACAGCGTGCAGCTCCTTTGCTAGATTGCCCGGTGTTGCTCCAAGCAAATCACGCGTAATGACTTGCAGCGCGCGGCGAAACATGGCAGCCGCCGCAATGTTCGCGTTCGCATCCATCGCGCGGATGGCTTGTCTGTAAGCTATGCGCAAAGATGGAGGATCCTCAGGCAATTCGGCAATGTCCTCCAGGCCTTCACTCGGTACGGAAGTCACCCGGAAGTGGCGATAATGCCACTCTCCCTTATCATCTTTAACCTGCCACTCGTAAACGATCCACTGCTTGAACGCATGACATACTGGGCACCGAAAGTGGTACGTTACTGGCGCGTTCAAATCCTTATCAAAATGACTGTAATCGGTTTGTTGGCCTGCGATATCTCGCTTTATTAACTGAAAACCGCGTATTCCCTTGCAGAAACTACAGAGCAGGTCCCAATGGCGGTCATCAATCCTTGAATCCGTAACCTCTGGATAATTCTCGGCCACATAAGACCTTAATTCATCACTATTCGCGAACATCCTCGCACGCCTCCTTGAATAACCCACTCAGTGCTTGAGCAA
>JBEKQD010000105.1:0-12366 GCA_049520075.1 Occallatibacter sp.
CGGCGAGCGGACGGAATTCCGCCCATGCAGCCAGAATCTCATCGTGTGTAGCGGGTCTGCCAAGCTTGACGCTGACGCTCTCCGTGTGGCCGTCCTCGACTGCGACGCGATTGCAGCTGGCGCTGACCTTTGCAGGGAGCGGAATCACGGAATGACCTTCAAGACGGCCTAAGAGCTTGAGGGTCTCGGCTTCCATCTTCTCTTCTTCGCTGCCTATGTAGGGAACGACGTTGCCGAGGATGTCCATGGACGGAACGCCGGGGTAACCCGCGCCTGAGACGGCCTGCATGGTGGTGACAATGATCTGCGTAATGCCGAAGCGCTGCTCCAGGGGCTTGAGGGCCACTACCAATCCAATAGTGGAGCAGTTCGGATTGGTCACCATGTAGCCGCCCGAGGTCTTACGCGACGCCTGCTCCTCGATGAGGCCGAGGTGCTCGGCGTTGATCTCGGGAATGACGAGCGGCACGTTGGGAGCCATGCGGTATGCGCTGGAGTTGGAGACCACTGCGCACCCGGCATCGGCAAAGCGCGGCTCAAGATCGCGCGCGATGGCCGCGTCAAGCGCGGCAAAGATGATTTTGGGAGCGCCGGCAGGCTCTGCCGGAGCGACGGTCATTTTGGCGATGCGCTCAGGCATCGGCGTGTCGAGGCGCCATTTGGCAGCCTCGCCATACTTCTTGCCGCTTGAACGGTCGCTGGCTGCCAGCCATGCGACCTCAAACCAGGGATGGTGCTCCAGAAGTTGGATGAAGCGCTGTCCCACCATTCCGGTCGCGCCCAGGATGCCGATTGGATATTTGTTTTTCATGGCCTTGAACATTCAGTGTACAGGACGATGGGTTCTTGGCTGTAATGTCCTTAACGGTTTGAAAGGAAAAAACGCCTCGCATTACTTAGTCCGGGGGCGCGGTGTTCGGCCTGACGGGGTTCGCGCAACCTGTGCCGACGACTGTCTTCCACTCCCGCACATACCATCGCTTAACGATCTCGCTCGTAACATAAGGGTCGTTTTTGGCAAACTTTTCGGCGACTTCAGGCGAGTCGCCTTTGAACAGCAGTAGCGCGGCGTCTGCAGGATTATCAAGCACGCCGGCCAGCAGCAGTTCTCCGCAGTCGCTTGCCTTCCACGCCATTGCGAGGTGCGCATTGCGAAACTCCGCGCGCCGGGCGGTGTAATCTTCGCCAACTTCGTAAAACAGTAAGTAATGCATTCGAGGGCTCGATTCCTTTCTTGAAGATGCGGAGATTCTCGCGGAGCGCCTATCCCATTGCTGCCAGCACCGCGTCTGCAAACTGCGTTGTGCCTGCCGTGCCGCCCACATCGCGTGTGAGGGATTTGCCTTCGGCATAAACGGTTTCGAGGGCCTTATGCACGCGGTTGGCGGCGACTTCTTCGTCCACGTGGCGCAGCATCAGCACGGCGGATTGCAACAACGCCGTGGGGTTGGCGATGTCCTTGCCCGCGATGTCGGGCGCCGAGCCGTGCACCGCTTCAAAGATGGCGCAATTAAGGCCGAGATTGGCGCCAGGCACCAAACCAAGCCCGCCAACCAGTCCCGCGCAGAGATCGCTGACGATATCGCCGTAAAGATTTTCGAGCAGCAGCGTGTCGTACTGGTAGGGATTCATCACCAGCTGCATGCAGGTGTTGTCGATGATGTGCTCGCCGTATACGACGTCGGGAAACCCCTCGGCCACCTGACGCGCACAGCGCAGAAACAAGCCATCAGACAACTTCATGATGTTGGCTTTGTGAATGGAGTGAATTTTTTTGCGGCCGTGCTTGCGGGCGTACTCGAAGGCGAATTTTGCAATGCGCGTGGATCCTTTTTCGGTGATGACCTTGATGGCTTCGACAACGCCGGGAACCACTTCATGCTCCAGGCCAAGGTACTCGCCCTCTGTATTTTCACGCACTATGATCAGGTCCACGTCGGGCCAATGCGTTTGCAGGCCGGGAAGATTTTTGATCGGTCGGAAGTTAGCGAAGAGATCAAATCTTTTTCTCAGCGTGACGTTGATGCTCTTGAAACCGCCGCCGATGGGGGTTGCGACCGGTCCCTTGAGAGCCACACCGTTGCGCTCAATAGATTGATAGAGCGCGGCGGGAATGTATTCGCCATAAATCTCGAAGGCTTCGGCGCCGGCGGCAAATCGCTCCCATTCGAAGTGGACGCCGGTGGCTTCGAGAATGCGAACGACAGCCTGCGTGACCTCGGGGCCGATGCCGTCGCCGGGAATCAGGGTTACTTTGTGCGTTTTCTGCTCTGCCATCTTTGCCCTCGTCAATGATTTGTCGTTGTCACCCTCAGCATCACCTGGTCAAGCCCATCCGTGAGTTCCGCGAAAACCTTGCGCTCGTCCAAGTGGCGGAGAAGTTGTTCGTTGAGTCCGCCCACGGTCGCGTGGCCCGTGGCCATCTCCCTGAAGCTGCTCGAAGGCGCTTCTGCAGCGCTTTCCTTGAGCGCGGGAAGAACCTGCGCGACGTAATCCCGCGCAATGACCGGCGAAATTCCGCGTCCTGCGAGCCACGATGCAACGGTGTCGGCAAACGCGAAATACGATGCGACTGCCGCACTCGCCGCGCTCAGCGCGTCAAACTCTTCTTCAGTGTCCACCGAGAACGGTGTGCCGATTGAAAAGAAAAGATCCATCGCCTCGGTATCGTGCGGATAGATTGCAGTCGGGCTCTCGCGAGTGGCGGCCGACGGGAATGGCACAGCCCGCGTAACCCTCGTCGCCGGAGTCGCGAGCTTCCGCAGCTTGCTCACGCCGAAGGTCGCGACAATGCTGATGACGTGATGTTCCGGGCTGAACCGAATACTCGAGAGAACGTTCTCGGCAATCTGCGGCCTCAGCGCGAGAACAACTGTGTCGCAGTTGTCGAGCACTTCCTGATTCGATTTTGCGATGGAGACGCGCGGAAAGCGGCTGGCAATGTCTGAAGCGATTTTTGCATTGCGCGGCGACAGCATAATCGTTCGCGCACTCGCACCCGCCGCATTCAAGCCGGCGACTATCGCTGCTGTCATCGTGCCGGTGCCGATAAATCCGAGTGTCATTTCATTCCGATCTGTACCAGCAGAATTTATTGACTGCGCGCCTTCGGCCATCCTAGACAGGCTTCTTCCCCTTGATGCCGGCCCGTCCTCCAAGCAGTCCTTCCAGCTCTTCCTTGAATTCGCGTACGTCTTTGAAGTCGCGATAAACCGAGGCAAAGCGGATGTAAGCCACTGTATCCAGCACTTTGAGCTGGTCCATAATCAGTTCGCCAATCTCGGCTGTGGTGCGCTCGCGCTCCGGCGCATCCACCAGGAACGCCTCGGCGGCGTCCACAATTGCCTCCAGATTTTTCAAAGGAACGGGCCGTTTCTCGCAGGCGCGAAGCAGGCCGTTCAAGACCTTCTGCCGGTCGAAGCGCTCGCGCCGGCCGTCTTTCTTGACCATCATGTAAGGAATTTCGTCGATGCGTTCATAAGTAGTAAAGCGGCGATTGCATTTCTCGCACTCTCGCCGCCGCCGGATAGCATCAGCCTCTTTGCTTTCGCGTGAGTCCACTACCCGATCCTGCCCGAAGCCACAATAAGGACATTTCATACAAGGCCGATTCTACGGCATTAGAGGGAACAGGGAATAGAGCCGAGCTACTCAATGCGGTTGCTTGCAAGCGGGTCAGGGAACAGGGACAAGGATGGTTTTGCTGGCGACGGCAGTGAGGCCATCCAAGCCATCGAGGAAGGCAGAAGCGGCGAGCGGCGCATCTGCGAGATGCCAGAGTAGTTCGGCGTTGTTCCACGCTGCTTCCCGCGCGTCGGCCATGCTCCACGCCGCCAGAGTGTCTTCAAGGCGCGAGGCCGCCGGCAGCGCATCGCCGAGCAGGCGCACGTTGAGCGCAGCCTTGGCTGCATCGATGAGGCTGTCTAGCGTTGTGTTGAGCGCGGTGAAGTCGTTGTATGGCGCAGTGCCGTGTTGCGGCGGGACGCCCGTGGTCTTGCAAATGTCGAGTACGGCCTGAGGCAGGTCGTGGTTGATGTGAGCGTTCATCCCCGCCATGGCGAACTGGATGCGGGCGATGTCGGTCTGGTTGCGCCGGTCGAAGAGCGCCTGCCAGCAGCCGGGAGCTTTTCCCTGAGAGCCGCCAGAGAGCGCCGACTGGATGGCCCCAAGGTAGAAGCGGGCAAACCGGACATCGAGCGCGGCAATCCAGACCGGATTGACGAAGTTGGCTGCATTGACTCGCGCTTCGACGGCCTGAGTCACCTGGAGATAGAGCCCGTTGAACCATTTGAGGCCGTCGCCGTCAGCGCAGGCGGCTTCGATAGTCTCAAAAATCTGGATCACATCGGCGATAGTCTGCGGGGTGGTCTGGACGGCGGCGATGAGAATCGGGTCGTAGGGAAACATGGACGGTCATCATAGCTGGAAGCAGACGACATTGGGAAGAAGAATGTTGCCCTTAATCAAATACCACCGTTTTGTTTTCGTAGCACAGGATGCGCCGGTCAAGATGCCAGCGAACGGCGCGGGAGAGGACGACGCGTTCCAGATCCCGGCCTCGCTCCACCAGGTCTTCCACCTGGTCGCGGTGCGAAATGCGGGCCACGTCCTGCTCGATGATGGGGCCGTCGTCCAGCACCTGGGTGACATAGTGGCTGGTGGCTCCGATCAGCTTTACCCCGCGCGCGTGCGCTGCATGGTATGGCTTGGCCCCTGTGAAGGCGGGCAGAAACGAGTGGTGCACGTTGATGATCGAGTTCGGATAGCGAGCGACAAACGCGGGCGAAAGAACCTGCATATAGCGCGCCAGCACCACCAGCTCAATCTTGTGCCGGGCAAGCAGCTCAAGTTGCCGCGTCTCGGCCTGGGAGGCTGTGGCCGCTGTCACCGAGACGTGCTCGAAGTGGATGCCGTAAAAGACCGCGAGTTCTGCTGCCGCGCGATGGTTCGAGATGATGAGGGGAATCTCACATTCCAACTCGCCTGCCCGCCACCGAAAGAGCAAATCGGCAATGCAGTGAAGGTACTGCGAACAGAAAAGAGCAACCCTGGGCCGGAGTCCGGCAGCGGTCAGCTTCCAGCGCATCTTGAGCTCGCCGGCCAGCGGCTCGAACTCCGCCTTGAAAGCCTCCAGATCGAAGTTGTGAGGCGCGGAAGGGCTGCCATCGGCAAGACCCCACTCGACGCGCATGAAGAACAGGCCCCGTTCGTGGTCCTGGTGCTGGTCGGCGTGGAGTATGTTGGCGCCATGCCGGTAGAGCAGCGAAGAGACACGAGCTATGAGACCTTTCTGGTCGGGGCAGTCGATGAGCAGTACAGCAGTTTCCTTCATCCTGTGCTCAGTTTAACCCAGGACTGGTCCCTTCGACAGGCTCAGGGCAGGCTGTCCAGGCGTCCGTGCGCAAGCGCGTATCGGAACGACGCGAACTGGCGGTACGGCTTCGGGCACGGCGTTGACTCCTGTGCAAGGGTACGATTGCGCCGGTATCCCATGACATGAAAAGCCTGACTACGGCCTGGGACAGGTGACGTTGCGTGTTCACCTCGGCGCCTACCCACCCCCACCCATATTTTGTAAATAAAATCCTTTGTTTCAATAGGATACAAGGGGTGTTTCGCTCCAAAATCTTGATTCTAAAAGAGTTATTTGCAAAATATTCATAACAAATAAGTTACGGCGCTTTCAGGAGGTTTTGTGGAGGATTGGCAGCGTGCCGGTGCAATTCGTTGCGCCTGCCCTATCAAGTGATGATGCGCCAAAGGAGGGTATTTTTACGCAACGGCTGATTCCTAGCCTCTCGCTTCCAGCTTTCCCAGTCTCCCAATCAACTTCCCGCAGGCTGTTTAGAACCTTCACGGGCCAAGGCTGGTTTATTGCTCAAAATCGAGACCCGGAGGTGCCGGGAAGCAAGCCATAAGAGCGCGCATTGGCCGTCAATCGAGAGCCATCAAAGTGCAGCTCGGCGAACACCAGGCGACATTCGGGGAGCAATTTTGAGGAAAACCTGTAACAAGTAGAAGGCATTACCGTAATTCGGGGTCTCTGTTTTCCCGCATGTAATTGAGCCTCGTTACAACATAGTTGTGGTCCAGAGGGGCCCGAGTGCTACTGGTTTCGTTACTGATTGTCCCACCCCCCCCGCCCATCGTCCTGAAAAACGAAGCCGGTTGTTGGGCGCATAGATACTCACCCATTTCTCAAAAAATAGTTATCGCCGGACTGACCCCATTGGGTGTTGTCACAAAAACGGATTTTCGCACCGCTCTAAGCGGCGAGGCCGGCGCGGAAGCAGTAAAAGTGGTGTTGTTAGTCACAGGAGACTCTGGAGAAAGAACGGCAAATTGAGGTCCTAAATGCGGAAATGGCAAACTGATCATGCCAATCCACGAAAACGTCACGCTAACTGCAGCAAAAAGATTCTGACCAGTAATTGTGTAGCTTCCATCAGAATTAAGAGTAACTGAAGAGAGCGTCGGAGGTGGGAATCGTCCAGCGATAGGCCCGGCCGCCGCGTAAGGCATGCGGAACAAATAGGTTCCATAGGTATTATCTGTCCACATCTGAATCACGGATGGATCGGGATTCTGGTCATCAAATGAGTTTGCATAGTAACTGTTGTCGTCGTCTCGAAAAGTAACAGAAACATTCTGCAGCGTGGACGTCGAGGAATTGGTCGAGGAGCCATAGGCAGTACCCACGGTGACGCCATTCACTTGTCCGGTAACCACACTTTGGCCCCAAGAGCCGATACCGTATGGGAATCCCACTTTTTGAACAAACGAATTAGTAGCGGCATCCTGCACTGTTAATTGATATGTCTGCGTGTTGCTCAGGAATCCCGACCAGCCGGTTATTACGCCATTGGAAAGCGTATAGGATTCCGAGCCGTTAAATCCTGGACCAGGAGGAAGAAATCCTGAGCCAGGCGGGAGCGTGCTTGGGTAGAGATTTACCGGGGAGACTTTGGGTGCTGCTACCAAGGAGCTTTGTCCAACACCGGAAAACAGCGGGTCAGTCTGGAGCACATTCCAGCAATCATAAGGGCTCATGCTATCCGACACGAACACCTGTTGGCCATTACTGCCGAGGATTGGATTGCCGTTACTGTCGAACTGCGGCTCGGGAGGAAGCGAAAGGCTCCCGCCCGGCGCGAGACATTGGTAAAGCGAAAAAACATTCTGCGGGCTCGGCACTGCATCCGCCCCGATGAGTGAGGTGAGAATCGACGTAGTGACTCCCTGTCCGTCGTTACATGGAGGCATGATTCCGGATGAGCAGTGGGATAGGTTATAAACGTTGAACTTCGGATGTACCAACAGATAGAATCGGTCTCTCCAGAATGGCTCCGTAAGATAATAACTCAAGGCCGTGGACGGCACAGGATCTGTCGCTGCGGTGTAGGCTTCATTGACACTCAAAGAGCCCGTCGTCACCCTGCCATCGGAGTAACTAGTATTGGATGCAACCGAGTTGGACTGTAAAGCTGTACTGCCCTGCGACCAGGTTGAGCCGTTTGTTTGCCCGTAAGTCGGGAGTGATATAGGTAAGGTGGGGATGGATCCGAACGTGCTACCCCCAAGATCATCTTCATCGCTATACTGAGTTCCAGCGGAAGTTCCTCCGCTTAGAGTTGTCGTAAACCCATAGCTGGTAGTAGTGGTCTGACTCACTTGAAAGAAATGGGAACTTTTCTCGCCTGGCGGCGCGTAAATCAATGTGTACGGGAGCACCTTTCCCTGCAGAATCTCCGTGGGCTGAATAAGGGCACGGAACGGAGGCCCATAGATCCAATTGTTTGTAGGCGGCAATTGTGTGATCTGGTCATTTTTATTTACGTCAATTACAAAAATACCCGAATCAGACACGTGCGATGGTCCAGTCCCCAAACATAAGCCGGCAACTGGCCCCGCGCCGGTAGCAGCATCACAATTCAAAACAGTTGGGTAGGAAGAGTTTGGGGCGGCGGTACTTGTAAACGGATACGGCCCTGGGCAGCTAAGTGGGGCTTGCAACTGCACTGTCAGGCAGCCGGGGTTTTCATAGTAGCCGTTCCAGGGAGGCTGTGCGCCATTATTGGAGCCATATTCCGGGACATCCAGGTATTTGCTTACCCGACTATCGGATTCGTTGTAGTAAACGCCGAGCCTTAGAAACGTGTTTACGGACGGCAGCGTGAGGTTAATCCACTCGGTCTGAGTGTTGGTTTGTCCGGAACCAGTCGAAGATACGTTCCACCGTAAGGACTGTTGCAATGCCGGATTGTTGTAAGGCTGCCACTGGCCAACTCCCCCGGGAGGAGAAAGCCCTGCGGGATCGCCAGGAACCCACTGTTGCACCGTGGCTTCGAAATGCCCGTGATCTCCCTGGTACATACCTGCCTGAAAAGGATGCAGATTGCTCTGATCAACAAATTGCAGCTGGATTGGGATGCTGATTGCGGGACCCGGAACAGTAACTAAAGGGAATGTGTATGAATTTCCGGCTTGATCTGTGAAAGTCTCTTGAGGCAGTCCCTGGTTAAACAAAAGGTGCTGGACATGATTGGCGCATCCGTTGCCGATACCATCCCAGAAGTTCGTATTGAAGCTGTAGTCAGTTGCAATGTTGACACCGCTTTGGCTCACTACGCAGGGCCCCGCAACAAACATCGACACGAGGGGATTGTTGGCTGGAAGCGCCGTTAGCTGAATTGGATCCGGCGGTGCAGGTGGGGCAGGAGGCACAACAATAAGTGCGGAAGTCTGACAATTTGCGCCGCAGCTCGCAATGCTCGAGCTGACATCGCCGTTCGAATCGGTATGCAAAAGGAGTCCGTATACCCCTATTGACGTATAGGCGGGCAAGGTGAAAGATATTTGCGTATTAGACCACGAAGAAATGCTGCTTACATACAGGTCGGGAACGTTTATTGCCCCGTTGAGCTGTTGGGCCGGCGATCCGGCAATGAAATGAATGTAACCCTGACCTTGAGTCTGACCGAAGCCTGAGCCGGTGATCGAAATTGTGTTGTTTGTGCCGTAAGTCACCTGTCCTGGCGAAAGGCTAGTGATCTTCGGAGGGCCGAGGGTGACGTTGAGCGTGACGGGACTACTCGACACAGGTTGACCTGAGGAGTTCTTACAAGTGTCTTGAAGAACATACGGCCCGGGTGAGATAGACGTGGGGAGACTTATGATTTGGGTATAGGGGGGCGGTACAGAGTAGCTCGACAGAGGAGTCGTCTGCCCTTGCGCTGTTAGCGTTAAGGTGCAGCCACTAACTCCCCCGTTAGCAAAGCTCGTTTCTAAACCAACGGACACAGTTTGACCCGGTAGGGCGGGATTAGGCGCAACACGGCCGATAGCGACCGATTGGCTCCACGCGCATGCGTTCGATAGCAACAGCGGCAGGCCGAGAAAAAGAACCGATTTCAATCGGCCTGGAAGATAGCTTGATTTGACAAGCACAGAAGCAGCAGCAGCCATATTCACACCCCAGAAGATGGAATTTGCCTGATTGAGGGCCCTTTAGCCGAAATGAAGCTAAGCCATGTTTTGTTTCTTGCTCTTACTGGAAAGACCGGTACGATTCCGTTCCGCCGCGCGAAAGCCGGAATCTTCTCACTCGGTACCGATTCCCCGAATTGTACAACCACTAAGGAGCTTGTGGAAGCATTTCGTGCAGCGCGCGCCTGCGCACCTCGAAAGCGCAACTCCGGGGTGCGCCTCTACTGATTCTCGGAGATGTTGCACCGAGTCGAAGATCCTTCGTTTGGATGCTCATGCCAAACCCTCACCGAATTCGGTCTGAACACGTTTCGACGGATCAGTATCCGCAGACGCCGATGTCGACTGGAGGGTTTCTGGGGTGATGCCAGATCGCGGAGGCGCGCCTCCGTAAGCCTGGGCCGCCTCGACGAATCTTCTCCTCCCAGGAAATGGACCTACCGCAATCGGCGCCCGCGCTTTTCTCTAGCGCGGGCTGCGCCGAAGGCGCGGCTGGCCCCACCGCAGGTGCTCAGGCGGCGCTGCGGGCGCTCGCCTGCTGCGGTGAGTTCAACTGCTGGCGGAGATTGCCGGCGAGATCGGCCACCATGCGCAGCCTTTCGGCAACAGGCAACGGGATATCCGCTCCGCTGAGAGCCAACTGCGAGTGGAGCAGCAGGCCGGCGACCGTGGATTTGAGCTCGGTCTCGATGGCCGCTGTGGCGGCGCGGCGGGCCAGCGCCTGCTCCCGCTCGCGACGATGGAGCGCAGTGCGAATCTCGCGGATGAGCCGGGCTGCGCCGGAGAGAGCGAAGTTGATCTGCAAAGGGATGGCGAGGCCGGCGCGTTCCCATATGGCTTCGGCTGCGGCCGGATCGCACTCGGCCATGGTGTCGTCTACAGCTACGGCCAAGAAATCGCGGCGGCGCAGCGCGGCCAGAGCGGCTTTGCGCCCATCGGCCACTTCGACTTCCATGCCCAGTTGCGCCTGCACCGCGTCTGCGCAGTTACGGGCGCCTTCAATTCCAGTCACAATCAGAATGCTCATTTGATACTCCTCAAAAACAGTGAACAGTGAACAGTGGACAGTGGAAGGCTCGAAAGGCGCTGCCTGCATTTCGGGCGCAATGGTCGCGCGTTCACCGCTTCGCGCAGCAGCGTCGAGCCAGGATTTGGAGGCTGGTTGCTAAGGGTCAGGAGCAGGCAACTGTCCACTGTTCACTGTTCGCTGACCACTGCTTTTTCACTCTTCCCGCAGCGGGTCGGCGATGCCGTATTCCTTCAGCTTGCGGTAAAGAGTCGTCTTGCCGATGCCCAGCAGTTTGGCAGCCTGAAGCTTGTCGCCATTGAGTGTGCGAATGGCTCCCAGAATCGCCTGCCTTTCCAAATCCGCCAGGGTGGTCAATTGCGGACTGGCGCCGTCGTCAGATGGTTCGCCGCTCATAGCCGCCGAGCGCCGCGCCTCCAGGCCCTGCTGCTGCAACTGCGTGGGCAGATCGCCCAGGTGCAGCACCGGACCCGAAGAGAGCGCGCAGGCTCGCTCTATCGAGTTTTCCAGCTCGCGAACGTTGCCCGGCCAGTCATGCTGCATCATGGTGCGCAACGCCTCGTCGCTCAAGGTGAATTTCGCGCCATGTTCTCGGCTGATGTGGTCCAGAAAATGCGCGGCGAGAAGCGGAATGTCCTCGCGGCGGTCGCGCAGCGCGGGTAGGCGGAGGTTCACCACGTTGAGCCGGTAAAAGAGGTCCTTGCGGAAGGAGCCTTTTTCGACCATCGCGGCCAAATCCCGGTTGGTGGCGGCCACAATGCGCGCCCGAATGGGAATGCGGTGCGTGGCGCCGACCGGGCGGACTTCCTTCTCCTGAAGGGCGCGCAGCAGCTTGGCCTGCAGGTCGAGCGAGAGCTCGCCAATCTCATCCAGAAAAACCGTGCCTCCTTCGGCGGAGACCAGCAATCCGTCCTTGGAGCGGTTGGCCCCGGTGAAAGCGCCCTTCACGTAACCGAAGAGCTCGCTCTCAATCAGCGTGGGAACCAGAGAGCCGCAGTCGACCGGCAGAAAAGGTTTTTGCGAATTAGGCCCGTAGGCGTGGATGGTGCGCGCCACCAGTTCCTTGCCAGTGCCGCTCTCGCCCAATATGAGGACAGGATGGGTGCTCTGCGCGACCTTCGAAAGGATGCGGTAGAGCTTTTCCATTTCGCCTGAGCGGCCAATCATCGCGCCCAGTCCCTGCGAGAGCCGCAGCCGCTCGCGCAACTGGCGAGTAGCAGTGTCTGTGACCAGCGAGGCCGAGGCGCGCTCAAGGACTGTGGACAGCTCGTCCATAGCGAAAGGCTTGGCCAGGTAGTCCGACGCTCCGCAGCGCATGGCTTCGACGGCTGCGTTCACTGAGCCCGAGGCGGTCATGGCGATCACCGCGGTCTGGGGATAGAGGAGCTTTACTTCGCTGACCAGCTCGAGGCCCTGGTTAGAGCCGGTGGGCAGGTTGACCAGTAGGATGTCGGCGGGCGAGCCGCGCAACATGCTGCGCGCCTGCGTCATGTCGCCGGTGCTCTCCACCGCGTAGCCCAGGCTCCCGGCAATCTCCGCGCAGGCCGAGCGCATTGCGGCGTCGGCGTCCACCACGAGCAGGTGCAAACGCGCCGGTGGCTCCGCGAGTTGGGGGACAAACTCCATGGTATTTTCGTTCAGAGCTGTTGCGAGCATTGTATTCGCCTCATGCGCAATTCGTTAAATTGGATTCCTTGTTGCCGCCGCGCTTAAATTCATTTAAGCGGCGCGCCGCCGGTTTTCCTGCCCTCGCGTCAGCGGGAGCGGACAGGGAGTTCAATCTGAAAGCGGGCTCCGCCTCCTGCGCTGTTGGCGGCATGAATGTGCCCGCCCGCGGCCTCGACGATGGAGCG
>JBEKQD010000106.1:0-19431 GCA_049520075.1 Occallatibacter sp.
CAATGTTCAATACAAAGACAAGCCTGAGGCCTGGAACATGCGGCTCGTGCTGGCGATCTCCACTGTGCTGGGCATCATCGGGGTTGTCTCTGCGTTTGGTCTGTTCTATCTGGGCGAGCGCGTCTTTCACTTCGACCGCTTGCACATCCAAACGCTGATGTACCTGAAGCTTTCTGTGGCTGGACACTTGACCATCTTCCTCACACGCACACGCGGTCCATTCTGGTCCATACGCCCCGCACGGATTCTATGGATGGCGGTGCTTGGCACACAGATCATAGCAACGTTGATCGCGGTCTATGGGCTCTTCATGGCGCCGCTCGGCTGGAAGTGGGCGGGGCTCGTTTGGGCTTACGCTCTGATATGGGCTCTCATCAACGACCGCGTGAAGCTGCTTGCCTATCGGATCTTTGATCCGACAAAACCTTCCCTGCTTGAGAAAAAGCCTGTCGATCGCACCTCCGAGATCGCAGCGCGAGCCTATGAACTCTACCAGCAGAGAGTCCACGGCGAGAGCCAGGCAGACCAGGATTGGCTTGAAGCGGAACGAGAGACAAACGCCGACCAGGCGTCCGAGAAGAAGATTGCGTAAGAGCCCAGGCCGCAGCGAAGGAATAGGATGACTATCGATTCGAAAGACTACCGCGTACCACCGGACAAGAAGGTCGACCTCAGTAAATGGCCGACAACTGTCGATCCCTATTGCAAGTCGACTAAGCAGTACAAAGAACTTTTGCACCAGCACATGGAGAAGCTGAGCGCGCTGCAGCAGCTTCATTACGCGTCCCACCGCTATGCGTTGCTGCTTATCTTCCAGGGCATGGACGGCGCCGGCAAGGACGGCGCCATCCGGCACGTGATGTCCGGGGTCAATCCGGAGGGTTGCGAGGTTTTCAGCTTCAAACAGCCAAGCGCCGAGGAGCTTGAACATGATTTCCTCTGGCGCACTACGTGCCGCCTTCCTGAGCGCGGACGGATCGGCATTTTCAACCGTTCCTATTACGAGGAAGTGCTAGTCGTTCGAGTGCATCCGGAGATTCTCCGCAGCCAGGGGCTTCCCGAGGAGTTGCGCAACGAGAAGAACATTTGGGATCAGAGGTATGGCTCCATCGTAGACATGGAGAAGCACCTTCATAGGAACGGCACGCGAATTGTGAAGATATTTCTCCATCTCTCTCACGACGAGCAGCGCAAGCGATTCCTCGCGCGCATCGATGAGCCAGACAAGAACTGGAAGTTCAGCACCTCCGACATTCACGAGAGGAAATTCTGGAAGCAATACATGAAGGCCTATGAGGATTGCTTTCGCGCGACAAGCACCCGTCATGCGCCGTGGTACATCGTCCCCGCCGACGACAAGGAGAACGCGCGGCTGATGGTCTCCCAAATCGTCCTCGATACGCTGGGCGGGCTCAAAATGGCGTATCCGAAGACAACCGCAAAGCGGCGTCTCGAACTGCTCGCAATCAAAAAGCTGCTGGCGAAATGATGGCAAGGACTCTTTGCCGGAAGATCCGAACCAACCAATTTCTCAAAGTTCACGCCGCGCTGTTACTAGTTGCGGAAAAGTAGAGAGGAACTTTCAAGGTGGCCACCAAGGAACTCCCAATCAACTCCGCTCAAGATGGCATCCCGCAATCACCGAGCAAGAACTTCGATCAGACCGGCAACTCTTCCGGGTTTATCTTTGATGTAACCTTGTCCACTGCAATCGCGGCAGATGGCAAACTTGAGGCAAAAGCTACGGTATAACCCTTACTTTGTGGAGGGAGACGATCCCGAGGTCGTTTACCAACTACTGGCCGCGGCCTTGGATGATTGCTACGCCGAGATTCGAGCAATTCAAAACGAGCACAGCCGACTGGCATTAGGAACCAGGACGCTGGGCGGTAGGGTCAAAGACATACGCTGTGGGTTAGGCGCACACTCATCGGGATAAGTCCTCGAAAACGCCGCAGGGTCCGGGATCGGGTTTGTGCCTTGCCGGCAACGGGGAGACGACTAGAAAATTATGATTTCGTTAATACCGCTCTAACTATTAACCAAACTATAATTTCCGCAAAGGCGGTGATAAGTTCGCAGTCGCTTTTGGTAGTCTTGGAGCCATGAACTGGCGGCGAGGATTTCTGTTGGCTTGGATTAATCTGGCGGTGGCAGTACCCATGATCTTGATGATGGAGTCCAGGAATCGGGAAGTATGCGCTCACTCAAGAAGAGATCATGGCGAAATCCGCCAGAGAAGATCCTCCCGGGCCGCCTGAGCCTTACAAGAACAGCCCCGAGCAAGCCGAGGAAACTGTCAGCGTAACCTTCGACCCTGCTCAATGTGGGGCCATTATCCGCTTCGCAACGGTAAGACGGCCAGTTCCCTTACTGATCACGGAGTATAGCGCCGCAATAATGATACCTGGGAACATAGGACGTTAAGATTCAACATTATTTGCGCCGTCCGGCCAAAGGCGGACCCGCGTCTTACTAACTTGATCGCAAAGCATAGCTTGACTCCGGACCTACCAAGGCTCTCTGTTAAAAGGAGAGCTCTGGTAGGCCAAGGGTCAGGCAGGTTTGAATATGCTACCTTCCACGATTCAGACTTAGTAAGCGGTCCCGCCCGCATAATCCGCAGTGATCGTGTTATAGAGGGAGGTGACACTGGCCGAATCGGAGATATACAGACCCAGTTCCCTGTTCTCAGTCATCGAGGCGGTCGAGAAGTTGATCGACCCCATGTAAACGCTCTGCGTGGACAAGCCATAATCGGCGAGGATAGCCTTGGCGTGGATATACAATCCGTTGCCGCTGTCTGGATACGTGTTGACGCCGCAGCCCGCGGAGACCAGGGCCGAGAACTCGCTCGCGTAAGAGCTCGAATTCACCATCGCGATATGGACCGTCACCCCGCGCTTGCAGGCGCTCTCCAGCGCGCTTACGATGTTGCTCGCCGACATCTCTTCGTTTTCGACCAGCATCGTGGACTTGGCATTGTTGATGATCGCAAGCAGATCCGTCGTCGCCGTGGTCGGACTCCAGATCAGATCGTCTCCGGCTCCCGGCGCGTAGCTGAAATCGCTTGCCCCAGAAGTACCCGAGTTCGTGGTCCCCGCCGCATAATCCTCGTTGAATGTCGCCTCGACAGCCGCAATATCGTTGGGATCATTCGACACCAGAGCGTAGTCGCGCGTGGTGGAGTAGTACTGCGATTGCAGGTTGAGAGACATGATCGCGACCGTTGCGTCGTCGATGGTAATGGTCTTCTGGTGCGTGGCCGAGAAGGCGGTGTTCGCCCAAACCGCGCTGCAGTTCGTCGTCCCATTCAGTTGATTGAAGGCGGCCGTGTTGCCGGATTTCTCGTTGTTCACGTCGAGAATCACGCGCACCTTCACGCCGCGATTGCAGGCCGAGACCAAATCGCCGGAGAAGGTGGTGTCTTCCAGCGCGTACATGGTCATGTCGATGGTGCTCTTCGCGTTGTTAACGAGCGCATAGAGCGGCGTAACAGTGTTGTCCGCCTCCGGAAAAACATACAGCGTATGCGTGATGGTAGAAGCAGTGCCGGTTCCGCTGAGCGTGATGGCCTGTGGCGATCCGCTGGCGTTGTCCGTCACGGTAATCGTCGCGCCGAAGTTGGAGGCTGCGGCGGGCGTGAAGGTGGCGGAGATGGTGCAGGAGGCGTTGATTGCCAGAGTCGCGCCGCAGGTGGTCGTCTCGTCGAAGTCGCTGGCGTTGGTTCCGCCCAGAACGATGCTCGTGATATTCAGCGTGGCCGTGCCGCCATTGCTGAGCGTGACGCTGGAAGCCGCGCTGGTTGTGCCCGCCGCGGTGTTGGGGAAGCTAATGCTGGTAGCCGAGAGCGTCGCCTTGGGCGCGGTGCTAATTCCCGTACCCGAGAGGGAGATGGTCTGCGGCGATCCGCTGGCGTTATCGGTCACGGTGATCGTTGCGCTGTAGCTGGAGGCTGCGGCGGGCGTGAAGGTGGCTGTGATAGTGCAGGAGGCATTGGCCGCCAGGGTCGAGCCGCAGGTGGTCGTCTCGGCAAAGTCGCTGGCGTTGGTCCCACCCAGAACGATGCTTGTGATATTCAGCGTGGCCGTGCCGCCATTGGTGAGCGTGACACTGGTGGCCGCGCTCGTGGTGCCTACCGCGACGTTCGGAAAGCTCATGCTGGTAGCTGAGAACTGCGCCAGCGGAGCTGCTGCCGCGCTGACGGTCAGCGTGAGGGTCGTGGTCTCGGTGGTGCCGCTGGTTGGGGTTCCGGTAACGGTGACGGTGTAAGTACCCGGCGTGGCCGTCGACGAGGCGGTGAAGGTCAACGTCGAGGTTCCGGCTCCGGTGATCGAAGTTGGGCTGAAGGCAGCGGTGACACCCGTAGGCAGGCCGCTGGCGGATAGGGTCACGGGGGAGTTAAAGCCGTTGGCGATGCTCTCGGTAACGGTGGATGTTCCGGTGCTGCCATCTTTAACGGAGGCAGCCGTGGCGCTCAGCGAGAAGCTCGGTGTCCCGGCGGATGCCACGGCGAAGATGAGATCGTCGTGATCGTCGTAGGAACCGGTGGTGCAGACGGCGGCCGATCCGCCGGAGCGGAAGTTGGCCCGCACGGCCTGCAAGCTGCCGGTGGGCAGGGTGTAAGTGGTTGACAAGGTCGACGCTCCGGTCGTCGTGGGCGCGATGGTTTTCACGAGTACCCATGAGGGACTGTTGGCGTTGGCCGCGTAGTAAATATCCAGAGAGTCTTTGGAGGAACCACTGGTGGCATAGGTCCACACTGTAGCTGTGACCGTGACCGTGTTGCCTGCAGTCAGCGCTCCGCCATTGGTGGAGGCGACCACGATGCGGTCGTTGGACTCGGCGGAGTGGAAGGTGCCCGACTGGCCGTCGGCGCAGGAGTTGTTGATGGTGTTGGGCTGATTCGGTTCAGCGCCGCCCGACATTTTGCCGCGTCCCAGCAGCAGGCTGGGGCCGGAGTCGCACGATATCCCCACGGTGGCGCATCCCGGAGCCAGCAGAGTGGAGTTGTAGACCGCAGTCTGAGCGGTCTGAGCGGAAAGGCTGGCGACGCCAACCAAATAGGCGACGCCAATGGCGAGGCCGGCGAACAGGTTCGAGTAAAACTTCATGAATTTCTCCTTCTTGAGGTGGGCACAGCTGTGGCTGTGCCGGGTTTGCTGAGAAACGCGGCAGGAAGGGCATGCTGGCATCGAGCCGACCCCTTGCGGGGCCAGCTCGATGGCTGGCGAAAGGATAAATTTCCACACGATTGACGCTCACAAAGCGGCGTTTATTCCACGGCGAAGATGAGATCGTCGTGATCGTCGTAGGAACCGGTGGTGCAGACGGCGGCCGATCCGCCGGAGCGGAAGTTGGCCCGCACCGCTTGCAAACTGCCGGTGGGCAGGGTGTAAGTGGTTGACAAGGTCGACGCTCCGGTCGTCGTGGGCGCGATGGTTTTCACGAGTACCCATGAAGGGCTGCTGGCGTTGGCCGCGTAGTAAACATCCAGATAGTCCTTGGAGGAACCACTGGTGGCATAGGTCCACACTGTAGCTGTGACCGTCACCGCCTGCCCGTGGGTCAGCGCTCCGCCGCTGGTGGAGGCCACCACGATGCGGTCGTTGGACTCGGCGGAGTGGAAGGTGCCCGACTGGCCGTCGGCGCAGGAGTCGTTGATGGTGTTGGGTTGATTGGGTTCCGCGCCGTTCTTCATTTTGCCGCGTCCCAGCAGCAGGCTGGGGCCGGAGTCGCAGGAAGTGCCGACGGTGGCGCATCCCGGAGCCAGCAGAGTGGAGTTGAAGACCGCGGTCTGAGCGCCGACGCTTCCCGATGAGGTAATGGTCAACGCCAGGGTCGTGGTGTTCACCAGCGAGCCGGAGGTTCCGGTGATGGTCACGGTGGCGGTTCCGACGGTGGCCGTTGAGGAGGCGGTCAGCGTCAGGGTCGAGGTGGCCGCGCTGTTGGCCGCCGGGGTCACTGGATTCGGCGAAAACGCCGCAGTAACGCCGGTGGGCAGGCCGGTAGCGGTCAGCGTGGTAGCGGCGCTGAAACTGTTCTTGCTGGTGACGGTGATGGTGCTGGTTCCATTGCTGCCCTGCGCGATGCTCAGAGAAGCGGGCGAGTCGGTCACCGTGAAGTTCGGCGAGGCGGCTGCGCTGACGGTTAGCGTGAGGGTGGTCTGTTCGGCCGTGCCGCTGACCGGCGTTCCAGTGACGGTGATGGTGTAAGTGCCCGGCGTGGCCGTGGAGGATGCGGTGAAGGTCAGCGTCGAGGTTCCGGCTCCGGTGATCGAGGTCGGGCTGAAGGCCGCAGTGACGCCGCTGGGCATACCGCTGGCGGTCAAGGTGACGGCGGAGTCAAAGCCGCCGGTGACGGCTTCGGTAACTGTGGAGGTGCCCGTGCTGCCATCCGTAACGGAAGCGGCCGTGGCGTTGAGCGAGAAGCTGGCGGTGCCGGTCGAAGAACCAGCCAGGGCGTTAATCAGATTGGCGCCGTTCGGCGTTCCCCAGCCGGTGACCAGATCGTAGCCAGTGACAGCCGAGTAGCTGCCGGAGGTGCCGCTGGTGATGTCGTGGAAGTCGGTGTCAAACGACGAACTCACGCCGATGGGGTAGATGAGCGGATCGATGAAGCCGATGCTTTTGACTGACGCGGTAGGATTGTTGGCCGCATATTGCTGGTTGAGCAGGGCAACATAGCCCGCCCACATGGGAGCGGCAAAGCTGGTGCCGCCGAATACGTTGGCCCCGCATTCCGCGCCGTCATAATTAGAGTCCTTGCCTTGGTCGTCGCAGGTATAAAAGGTGAAGTTTGCGTTGGCCGAAACGTCCGGGCCGTTGCGCAGAGTAGTCGATCCCTTGTTGCTGGAGTTGATTACGCCGGAGAGCTTCTGCCAGCTGGGAATGGTGATCGAGTCCGGCGTGATGCCGCCGCCCGAATCCGTCCAGGCGGTCTCAGACTTCCACGGGCCGGCCGCGGAGGCAGTGGTCAGGTCAGTGCCGCCGACCGAGACGACGTAGTCATCGTCTGCAGGCCAGGCTTCGTTGCTCGACGACCATGTGGAACTGTCGCCGGAGGCCGCGAAGAAGTTCTGGCCCTGAGCGGACATCGTCTCGAAGTAGCCGTCCAGGGTGCCGGTATCGGCGGGCGTCCAGCCCCACGAGCAGCCGATGGTGCCGGGCAGCGGGCCATCCTCGTCAGAGGTCATGGCGCTGATGATGGCCGAGTCCGTGCCGCCGATGTACATCGTAAGGGCGGCCAGTCCAGGAGCCATGCCCATTGCCTGGGTCATGTCCAGATTCTGCTCGCCGTCGTCGCAGCTTCCGCTTGCCATGGTGCAGCTGGTGCTGGTGCCATCGACAGAGACCAATTTCGGCGTAACCGGTTCGGTCTGGCCAACGTTGGTGTAGTAGGCGGTCAGATCGGAGAGATCGGTACCTTCATATTCAAACAGACCGATGGTCTGGCCTGCGCCGGTCAGAGCCGTTCCGCCGTAGTAGGCCGCGCGCATGTCGCTGCCCAGAAAGGAGGCCGATGGGCCGCTGCCGGTGGTGGCATGAGAGACGGCTTCATCTTCGCTGATGCCGTGGGCCGCGGCGTAATCGCTGCGTTTCACCAGCATCGTATGCGGTATCGAGTAGTTGTCCAGGCCTGAGATATGCTCGAGCTGGAAAGGCAGATTCACGGTAGGTTCACGATCTGGCGAGAAGAATACACGGTTCTCGGTGGGATGCTGGTAGGTTCGCATCGTCACATGAAACGCGGACTCAATGGCGGATACGGTGCCTGTGAGGACCAAATCCCTTTTCTTCAGACTGCCGTTTTCGATGCGGAAGCCGTTTGACGTGGCAAAGCTGACCAGAGCATTCCAGCTCTCCTGTGTGGGGCCGAACTTGGCCGAGGTCTCATCCGGGGTCAAAAAGTGGCGGTAGTTGGGGCTGGAAGGATCGTAGACATCGGCCACGAAAGCGTCCAGGCCGCCCTTGTCGCGCAACGGCAGAACGATATCCACATGCATGATCTGGGTTTCGGGCAGGTACCCGACTGGTTGTGCTTGCCCGTTGAGAACCACATCGCGCACATGGCGCGACGTGAACGTTTGCGCGTGTGAGTTCGCTGCAACGATCGTGAGAACTGCGACGATCGAGAACACAAAAAGGCTAGTTCTGCGAATCATGAGTTTCTCCTTTGATTGGGGGTTGTCGAAAGAGATGCGGTACCCGGCTTGCAACCGGAAGGCAGCCCGATTGGAGGCTGCAGTGCGTAGTGCGGCACTGCGACGGAGTGTAGCACTGCAATTGTGAACGCCGTGGAAAAGTCCGATGTAAAACTCGGCACTATTGGGGCCTGTCGTGAATTAGTCAGAGTGATGATCCACTTGTCTCAGGTTCCCGCCGGCTGTAGTGTTCTCAGTTATGAAAATCGAGGATTGCCCTCGTATGCAGGCGGAATGGGAGCGCGGTTCAGCAGGGAGCAGGCTTGCCGGGAACGCGAAACACCCAACCTTATACATGCTCGTCGGTCAGAACGCGTTTGATGAATGCACTGCGTTTCATGAAGAGCATGAGCTTCAGATCGATGAAGCGGTCACAAGGCTGATCTCGGAACACAAAATTCTGCCAATTATCGTGGTTGGCATCGACAGCTCGTCCAACCGAAACTACGAATACTCTCCATATCGTGATCCGATGGCCGATCAGCAGGCCAAAAACCGGGTAGGGAAAGAGTCGCCTATCGTTCGCCCAGAACTGTCAAAATTCAGGATTATGGTTGCAGAGGCGACATATCATGAGCGAATCGGATGTTGAGTGAGTCACTCGGCGATTGCGCTCTCTACAGCGTATAGGCCCAAGGGGGATCGTCATCGGTCTCGTCGACTCTGAAACCTTTCGGTAGGTTCAGCGTGGCGCGCAACGAAGGGAAATCTACCGCGCCTGCTCTAAAAGGAAGCGGCAACGGTTGGCCCTCTTAAAGCGAAGATTCCGATTCGGTGACGCGGCCGGCATCTGAGGACAATGCGACGAAAAAGAAAACAGGCCTGGTAACGAATTCGGCGACGAGCTTGGGTATGCGGCGGAAGTCGTCGAAGAGCGAACGGCCGCTGCCGGTGAGGAAGACTCCATTGCGCATGACGTGCAAGTGAAAGAGCGCCGAGACGGCCGCGAAAAGGCTGACGGCCAACGTGGCCCCCCCTGTAACGGCCGCGCCGGTGACGCGATGTGCAGTCCAGTCCAGTACCTGTGCCAATCCGGGAACACCGAGAACGACGATCAAATTCCCCAGCCACCGCGTTTGAAGCCCAAGCGCTTTCTGCTGCATACCAGCGTAGACCCCTGCGGTGAGCGTGACATACGCAATTTCAACCAGCACGACAGCAAGCTTGCCTTGAGTGTCGGTGCGGACCATGGCCGCCAGATACACCAGCGAGCGAGCGGTTGCACTGAGAAGAGCACACTTCCAGTTCCAGCAGGAAAAGGCCCGCGTGAGCAGTGCGCGTTGTGTGAACATGGCACTATGGTGGCGGAAGCATCAAGAATGGCGCATCAAGGCCGGGTTACAGTTGGGTTTTTAAACGAGCCGAACATGCTGAAGTGAGCGCACCGGAAATCAGATCAATCGCGGAAAGGATCTGTCATCGGACTGGATAGGTCTCATTATCCCTCGATAACGACATCCCAACCATCGACCTGGAACAGGTTTCAACCGACGATTCAGCGCGGGTAGCGCTTCGACAGCTGCGGCTGTAATGCTTGAACACGCTTGTCCGTGAGCGGTTTCAGTTTTGTAGATTTCCGCCTTGAAGTTTTTTGTGGATTTATGCATTGAGGTCATCTTATTTTGATGTAGTTGAATTCATTTTAGTCTCCATGTCATAAATCATTATCCACATTGTCTTGGAGACTAAAATTGCGTTGGTTGTCCTCGAACGTCTCCGATGAAATCCGAACACTATATCATTTAGTTACATCATAGCTGCGAATCCCATCGAAGCCCGACGAATGCGTAGTTATTTTCCAATGCAAAAAGTTGAAAAGATCAGATTCAAAATGTCGTCAGTCGTGGTCTGCCCGGTCAGCGAGTCCAGCGCCCACAACGCACGGTAAAGGTCCAGCAGAATCATTTCGTGCGGAATCGAGTTTGCGTTGGCCTGCGCCGCATCGGCCAGCGCCGTCAGGGCAGCGGCGATGGCTTGCTGGTGGCGCAGGCTGGTCAGCATCCCCGGCTCGGCTGCGGCTCCGCCAGTGGCCAGATCGAGAATGCGCTCGCGCAGTTCGGCAATTCCAGCGCCCGTGAGCGCCGAAGTCGCCAGCACTCGTAGTTCGGCGCAATCGGGCAGCGCTTGGCCGGGCACAATCAGGTCGCTTTTGTTCACGGCCACCAGTGCGGGGCGTCCTTCGACAGCAGCCAGCAGCCTGCGCTCCTCATCGTTCAACGACTCGGTTGCGTCCAGCACCACCACCACCAGCGCAGCATCGGCCAGCGCCTCGCGGCTGCGCCTGATGCCCAACTGCTCGGCCTCTTCCAGACTTCCGTGCAGCCCCTCGCGCAGCCCCGCCGTATCCACCAGCTCCAACGGAATGCCTTCCAACGAAATCCGCTCGCTCACCGTGTCGCGTGTAGTTCCTGGGGTTGCGGTCACAATTGCGCGGTCGCGCTCTACAAGACAATTGAAGAGCGAGCTCTTGCCCACGTTGGGCCGTCCCACAATGGCCAGCGTCAGTCCGTCATGAACAATGCGCCCACGTGCGAACGACGCTTCCAGCGCGCTGAGCGGCGGCGTCAGTTCGCCGATGCGCCGCGCAATCTCAGCCCCCGGAGTCACATCCACATCGTCCTCGGCAAAATCGATGCCGGCTTCGAGCAGCGCAATCAGCTCCACCAGCCCCTGCTTCACCGGCCCCACCCGCCGGCTCAACGCGCCGCCCATCTGGCTGGCCGCCTGGCGCGCCTGCGTCAGCGTCTGCGCATCAATCAGGTCACGCACTGCCTCTGCCTGAGTCAGATCAAGTTTGCCGGAGAGAAAAGCGCGCTCAGTAAATTCGCCCGGTTGAGCGAGTCGCGCTCCCAGCTTGAGAGCGCGGCCCAGCAGCAGTTCCAGCACCACTGGCGAGCCATGCGCCGCAATCTCAACCAGATCTTCAGAGGTATAAGAATGAGGCGCGCCAAAAAGAGTGACCATCGCCTCGTCGATGCGCCCCTCATCAACCTGCGCGTCCGCCGCATCAGGATCATCCGCTTCATCCAGCACATCAGCCAGCCGCGCTCGTCCGTGTTCCAGCGTCTGTCGCAACCGCACCAACTGAGTCGCGATAGACGCGGCCTCTGGGCCGCTCAGCCGCACAATCCCGATGCCTCCGCGACCCGGCGGCGTCGAGACGGCAACGATGGTGTCGATATTCATTTCTGGATCAGCCATAAGCTGAGATTAGTGTAGTGGCTGAACCCTCAGACTATTGCGCGCCGCGCTCCGTCGGCAGCGTCGCGGCCCGAAGCCGCCATCAATACCGTAAAGCCCTTTTCCCCACTCCCCACGCGCCGGGATGGTAAACTCCGGCAGCAGGGAGAAACCAATGGGAGCAACGAAGATCGAGTTTCGTTTGCGCATGGTCATCTTGACCGCCATCATCGTGATGGGTTTCTATGCGCCGTGGATCGAAGCCTTGGGCATCGGCCGCCGAATTTCATTGTGGGAGTGGCTGGCGCTCGAGTTGAGCCGCATCGGCATAATCTCTTTCGCCCTTGCCGTTCCCCTTGTGATTGCCGTGGCCGCGCTCATCGCCGCTAAAGGCGCCCTGCTCCGCATTTGGGGAACAGCCTGCCTGGGCCGCAGCACAGTCCAACACGCGCAGATGCAAGCAGGTGCGGTGATGGCTGACGGGCCCTATCGCTATATGCGCAATCCGCTCTACCTCGGCTCATGGTGCATGTTCGCGGCAATCGCCTTCCTCATGCCGCCCACCGGCGCTCTCTTTGCGATGGTTTTCGCCACGGTCTTTCAGATGCGCCTCATCTTCGGTGAAGAAGCCTTCCTCACCCGCCAGCTTGGCCAGCCTTACATCGACTACCTGCACGCGGTTCCGCGCCTGTTTCCGCATCTTCGCTCACCGGTCCCGCGCCCAGTGGCAGCAAGCCTCAATGGCTCCATGCGCTGCTCGCCGAGATCAACCCCATCGGCGTCTTCATCATTCTGGCCTTTTTTTCCTGGACCTATAACGATCGCCTCATGATTCGAGCTCTCATCGTCAGCTTTGGCCTCTCGCTCGTCGTACGCGCGCTGTTGCCGGCCGTCAACGAGGAGAAGAGCTTGCAGGAATAGATTTGCCGCGCTTGTTTACCGGGCTTCCAAGGTGCGTCCACCCAAAGCCCGCCGGATACTTCAGCCCAAAACCCAGCAGCCTGTCCACTCCGATGTGGTTTACCCAGATCAGCGCAAAGGGCAGCAGTGCGTAATTGTGCAGCAACAGGGCAGGCAGCGCCAACGGGAACGGCGTGAAGTAGGTGTGTATGGAGTTGTAAATGCGCGCGCCCCAAACGGAACCCGCCAGATAGCCCAGCATGCTTAGGTCCGGCGCGAGCCACAGCGCGGCAAAAAGCCACCAGCTTGCGCCCGTGCGCGCATAGACCGCGGCGGTAATCGCGGCCACCGCCAGCCCTTCAATCCGAAGCAGAATCAAAACGGATCCCGCAACCGCGGGAGCCGTCTCCGGCTTAAGTGAATTCGCATCCCTGAGAATTGTCGCCACAGCACATTGGATGAGCCAATGCGGCAAACGGATAATCAAATTCGGCGCTCATGCGCAAAAACGTTTCCCAATAAAAAGACAACGGGGAAGAGCCTCATCGAGGCTCCTCCCCGTTACCGTCTGCAGTTTGGGGGACGGCTTCTTTCCCGCCCTCTGCGGTGAACTACTTCTTGGCAGGCGCGATCACGTCCTTGGCAGCCTTCGCCACGCGGAACTTGACCACTGTCTTCGCCTTGATCTTGATAGCCGCGCCGGTCTGCGGGTTGCGGCCGATACGGGCCTTGCGCTCCGCCTTTACCAGGCGCCCGATGCCGGGGATTACAAAGACGCCGTTCTTCTTGGTTTCCTTGATGGCGGTCTCCGCCAGAAGGTCCAGGAAGGCTGCGACTTGCTTGTTGGTCAGTTCCATCTTCTCAGCCAGATGGCGAGTCAGTGCGGTCTTGGTCAATCCAGTAGCCATTGTGCTCTCCTTTGAGGCCGCCCTTCGGGCGCGCCGTTGTTGCCTGGGCTTCCTTCGCTCATCGCGTACCGCATGGAGGGAGTGCGACCGAGGCAACGTTTGCACGAAACCCCTGTATTCATGCGGGTCGGAGACCCTGTCGTTCGTTACCATGCGACTTTAGCAGGGGCAAAGTCAAGGCAAAAAGCCCTGATTTCCACAATTTTCTTAGGTTTTTGTTGGGTTTTCTGCTATTTTTGCCGATTTTCGCCCGAATTTGCCGGTTTTCAGGCCGCTCGCCTCGCCTCTCAAGCCTGAAAGACTCTTTCACCCGCACAACTATAAATCTGAGATTCAAGCGAAAAGACGCGGCTTCTGCACATGATTCTAACTCGAAAATTCGGAGGGAGCAGGGGGACTGGCGACATTCTCAAATCGAAAATTCCGGAGGGAGCAGGGGGTTTCAACCCCCTGAATGAAAGCCCATTCCAGCGCGGCCTTCAGGCCCGGGCATTAAAAGCTTCTCCGGGTGCCCCACCCTCGCCGCGCCTCTGTTTTTGCGGCTAGGGTGGGATAGGACAATGGCTCCGTGCCCCATCCATTCCGTTTCTTTTTGCGGAATGGGTGGGAATCGCAACCCTCACTTCAACCCGAACAGCACCCTCTTCTTCGGCTTCAAACTCGCCGCAATCGGCGTATTCAACGCATCCACCATCGGCGATGCCAGCTTGAAGTGGCGCGCCACCACACTGGCGAAATCCTTCTCCAGCGCCGCCGTAGCTGGCAGCGTCGCGCTCAACCCCCATTGCTTGCGTTTGATCAGATCCATCGCCGGATGCTCGCACGGAAAGCCCTTCGGCGGTCGCGTCAACGAGTCTCCTTCGAACTCTGCAAAAGTTCTTCGTATTGCCGCCGACCCCAGCACCTTGCGAAACTCCGTGTGATGCTCCAGCAGCCAATGGCGTATGGCGGCCAGTTGATCCTTCTCCGGCATATACGCCCCTGCGGCGACCACCACTTCTTTCGCGCTGATGTGGAAGTAGTAGCCGGCCCCGGAGGTCTTCTCCATCCCCTGATGCGACCACCACGCCGCCACGTGAGTCTTGTACGGCAGCTTGTTATTGCTGAAGCGCGTGTCGCGATAAATCCTGAAGAGGCACTTCTCCGCGGGCCGCACAAAGCCGGGCGCAAACGTGGCCATCGCGTCCGTCACTTTGCGAATGATCGCCAGCATCGGCTCTTTCAGCTCCGCCTCGAAGATCGCCTTGCGCGGCGTGAACCACTCGCGGTCGTTGTGTCGCGCAAGATTGCGCAGAAACGCTAGCCCCTCGGGGCGAAGGTGAGCGGCGGGTACTGTGGGAACGGATTTTTGTGCGCGAACCATGATGGATGCCAGTCTATAGCAACTCCCGTTCATGCGGAAATTGAACTGGTCGAAGGCTGCATCTAAATTTCCGAGGGAATTCAAATTCTCTATTGCTTAATCTCGTGCGTACGTTTAGAATGTACTAAACGATGAATGATCTTGCCGAAGCTCGCGAACGAATGATCGATAATCTCAGCCGCATCAGCGAATTCTGGGGATTCTCTCGTGCGATGGGAGGCATCTATGCTGCGCTATATCTCTCGCCTGGCCCACTCTCGCTTGATGAACTAATACCGATCGTTGGCGTAACTAAGGGCGCTATTAGCACGAATATCCGAGCCCTCGAGCAGTTGGGTATGGTGCATCGCCACCTTCGTACCGGCGATCGAAAGGACTACTATGAGGCGGACACGGAGTTCTGGAAGATCGTAAAGACCATCCTCGAACGCCGCGAGAAGCCTGAATTCGACAAGGCTCTTAGGAGCGTCAGTGAGACACTTCAGCGGGTTCGTTCGCACTCACACCCACCCTCGGATTTGGATTTGGCCAGATTCTATGAACAAAGGCTGGAAGGGATGGAACGATTCTTCCACACATTGGATGGAATCGTGGTTACCTTACTTCAAATGGAGAGACTGCGCGCGGACGGATTGAAAACGCTCCTTCAGCTCTCAGGAAAACGCAAGAAAGGAACGGTGTGAAGGATATGAACGTTGTTACTGGGGCCTACGGATACTCAGGCAAGTATATTGCCCGGCGCCTCCTGAATTCGGGAGAATCTGTAATCACTCTCACAGGAAACCCTAACCGATCGAATGAATTTGGACCGACAGTAAGGGCCTTTCCCTTCCGTTTTGATGACCCTGAAGCGATGGCAGCATCGATTTCCGGTGCGCACACGCTCTATAACACCTACTGGGTGCGGTTCGACCGAAAAGATGAAACCCACGACCGCGCCGTCAAGAATACGATTGCGCTGATCCAGGCGGCGAAGATTGCAGGAGTGCAGCGTATTGTCCATATCAGTATTACAAGTCCTTCTCTGGATTCGAACCTTCCCTATTTTCGCGGCAAAGCAATTTTGGAAGAGGAGATTCAAAAGTCGCAGATCAGCTATGCCATCATTCGGCCAACGGTGATCTTTGGCGCAGAAGACATCCTGATAAACAACGTCGCATTCCTTCTGAGAAGGCTACCGGCGTTTATTGTGCCGGGCAACGGTCAATATCGCCTTCAACCAATCTACATTGAAGATATGGCGCAGATTGCAGTTGAAGCTGGACGGCATTCGAAGGACATGATCATTGATGCGGTTGGCCCTGAAACCTACCAATTCGAGCAGATTGTGCGCCTGATTGCGAATACTATAGGGAGCCGAGCGCTTATACTAGGCGGCCCCGCTTGGCTGGCGCTTCTTGCGTCTCGCGTAATAGGGTTAGCGTTAGCAGACGTTGTGCTTACCGGTGATGAGCTTGAGGGCTTGATGGCTAATCTTCTCATCTCCAGCTGTGCTCCTACAGGGCAGACTCTTTTCAGTAGTTGGATTTCGGCAAATGCTACAACGCTCGGCAAACACTATGCATCTGAAATAGCCCGTCACTACACAGGTTCTCCGCCAGCCGAATCCATGCGGAAGGCGTAGCTGGCGGAAAAATAGCCCCACCGCAGGTGGTCACCGAATCACTTTCAGCGCGCCTCTGAACAGCCCATCGAAATCACCAGCCAGCGCGGCCTCTTTGGCCACAGCTTGCTGAATCGCCTTCTCCGCGGCGGGACGCTGGTAGCCCAGATTCACCAGCGCCGAGAGCACATCGTCCACCGCAGGACCGGCTACGCCCGCCGACTGCACAGGCGCAACAGCAAAATCGTCGAGCTTATCCTTCAGCTCGACCACCAGCCGCTCGGCCAGCTTTTTGCCCACTCCGGGAATCCGCGTCAGTTGCGCGTGATCCTGGCTGCGAATGGCCTGCACCGTTTGTTCGGAAGACAGGCCGCTCAGCATCTTGATAGCCAGCTTGGGCCCCACGCCGCTCACCGTAATCAGCCGCTCAAAAAGCCGCTTTTCCAGTGAATCGAGAAAGCCGAACAGCGCAATCTGATCCTCGCTCACCTGCGTATGAATATGCAGCGCGGCCTCAGCGCCCAAGCTGGGCAACGCCGTAAAGGTGGGCACCGAAATCGTGACGTCGTAACCCACCCCGGCCGCCTCGACAATGGCCTGGCCGGGCTGTTTGTAAATCAGCGTTCCGCGCAAGTGAGCGATCATGATTTCTCTATCCTAGTATCTTCATCCGCTTGGCCACGCGTTCGAGTGTCTCCAAAGCCTGATCGAGTTGCGCCTTAGTATGTTCGCTGGTCAAAATCAACCGCACGCGCGCCTTGCCTTCTGGCACCGTCGGAAACGCAATCCCCGTGCCCATCACGCCCTCGTCGAACAGCGCTCGCGAAAACTCCATGGTGGCGCGTCCGTCGCCAATAATAATCGGCGTAATCGGCGTCTCGCTGGCCGGGGTGGTCACTCCGCCCACGTTGAATCCCGCGCTCTTCAGTTCGCCTTGGAAATAGCGCGCGTTCGACCACAGCCGCTCGATCCGCTCCGGCTCAGCCTCTAGAATGTCGAAGGCCGCCATGCACGCGGCAGCAACCGCCGGCGGATGCGAAGTGGAAAACAAGAACGGCCGCGCCCGATGATAGAGGTAGTCAATCAGATCGCGGCTGCCGCAAACATAGCCGCCCAGGCAGCCGATGGCCTTTGACAGCGTACCCACCTGAACATCGACCTTGCCGTGCAGGCCAAAGTGGTCCACCGATCCGCGCCCGTTGCGGCCCAGCACGCCCGAGGCGTGTGCGTCGTCCACCATCATGATGGCGCCGTATTTTTCCGCCAGCGCGGCCAGCTTGTCCAAGATGCCGATGTCGCCGTCCATCGAGAAAACGCCGTCCGTGATCACCAGCTTGTGGCCCGGCTCGTTGACAATTTCCTTCAGCAACTCCTCGCAGTGGTCCGCATCCTTGTGGCGGAAGACCTTGATCTTGGCCCGTGACAACCGCGCCCCGTCGATGATGCTGGCGTGGTTCAACTCGTCCGACAGGATGAAGTCTTCCTTGCCCAGAATCGAGCTGACCGCCCCGGCATTGGCCGTGAAGCCGCTCTGAAAAACCACGCAGGCCTCCACGTTTTTGAAGCGGGCGATCTTTTCTTCGAGGTCCATGTGAATGCGCATGGTTCCGGCGATGGTGCGCACCGCGCCCGAGCCCACTCCAAACTTTCGCGTCGCGGCCAGCGCCGCTTCAATCAGCCGCGGGTCGTTGGCCAGGCCAAGATAATTGTTGCTGGCCAGGTTGATCACCTTGCGGCCGTCGTAGTGGCAGACCGGCGCCTGTTGGTCATCGAGTATGCGCAGCTTGAAATAGGTGCCCTTGGCGCGCAGCTCGTCGAGCGTTGCGGTCAGGTGTGCGAGCTGGGGGCGAGTGGAGAGTTGCGTCATGGCTTTCACCTCAAACAACCTAGAATAACGCCAATCGCCGCCGCAGGCCGTGACCAGGTCCCGGCTTTCAGCCGTCCGGCGAGCCGAACTGCCCTGTTTCCTTCATTTCAGCGCCATTCTCTCCGCCGATGCGTCCAAACAGCAGGCCCGGAATGGCCTCGGTCCGCCCCGCCCGGATACAATAGGTTTTAGGCTGCACAGACGGGCGGCATACGATTTTTCTTCAGATTTGGAAGGTGCACGTGAGAGGTATAAACCGCCGCGGTCTGCGGCTTGATCTGGTTGCAGGATTGATTATCGCGCTGGCCATGCCCGCGTTGGCGGCGGTGGGCGCACCTACGGCAACTTCGCTGACTGCCGGGACCCTGAGCGGTTGTTCGCAGCCCCTTACTATCGCTGTCACTTCCGGCGGAAGTCCGGTCACCAGCGGCACTGTGACCATCAATGACAACTTCAATGGCAACGCCACTGCCGTCACACTCGCTACTGTGGCGCTAAGCTCTACGGGCACAACCCCAACGGTTGATCTGTCGGCTGGCACTCACAGCCTTACCGCAACCTTTGTCGGCAATGCGTCCTACGCGACTTCCACTTCTGCTCCGGCTATCGCAGTCACCGTAGCCACTGAGTGCGAATTCTCGATCGCAATCACCAATATCACCAACAATAGCTCGCCCTCCACCACGGCCACTGCGGGTACGCTTACCCTCGCGCCCGGCCAATCGGGAACGGCCACCGTTACCGTCACCCCGTCGTTCGAGTTCACATCGACATTGACGGCCCCCATGTCCGTCTCGATCTCCTGCTCGGGCCTTCCCGATGAGGCCACCTGCGTCCCTACCCCTGAAAATCTCCAGATCCTCTCCACCACCCCCGAGATCTGTCTCAATGGTGTCTGCCCGCCCACCAGCAATTTGCTGATTGAGACCTACGCGGCTGGCACAGCTTCGGTCACGCCCCCGCAGGGCAAGGGATCCGCTCCCATAGCCTGGGCAATTCTGCTTCCCGGCGCCTTGTGCCTGGGCGGATTGGCCTTTGGCGCGCGCCGACGCCGCTGGCTCAGCCGGCTTTCGCTGCTGGCTCTGGTCGGCCTTGTCACCCTGCTCGGCACCACCGCCTGCAACCCGCGTTACTATTACCTCAATCACGGCCCGCAGCCCAACCTGCCAACCCCCGCAGGAACTTACACCGTCACCGTCACCGCGCAAACCAACAACGGCGTAACCACCACTTCGCACGCCACCACTTTTGTGCTCGTGGTGAATTAAACACCAAGACGTTCCAACAAGATAAAAAATGACCTGCGGCCTCAATCCTGCCGCAGGTCATTTTTTATTCCTCTTGTTCCGCGCTTACTCCAGATTGAATACCACCTTGATGGCCTCGCCCGATTTCAGGAATTCCATG
>JBEKQD010000107.1:0-12038 GCA_049520075.1 Occallatibacter sp.
CCGGCGAGCCTGGACCAATGGCACGATATGCCAAATGGCCCACAGCAATCCCAGAAAAATGGCTGCTGGAAGAGCGCCCCACCGATCCTGCATCGAGTCGATGATGTATCCCGACCAGCCCAACTCCTCACCCAGCGCGGCGAGGAAAAATGCAAGGGACATGGCTAGCACCGAGACAACCGGGAATTGCGGAATTGGGAGCGGCGTCCCAGTCCAGCATAGTAGCCCGAACTGCAAGCCCCCCGCGACGGGTGGTAAAAGGATGATCGGTGCGTACCAGATCTTCGCTCTGATTCGACTAGTGTCGAAAGACCTCTTTAAGAGCGCGGCAACACCTGCAGTCTTGTTCTCTCTGTAAACAAGAATCACAGCCGCCGTCACGGGGCAGACGAACATGAGCGCACTTACTGGAACCCCGGGTAGCATCTGAGATCCGACAATGGTGCCGAGCAACCAGAACGGGATAGAGAGTGCGAAAACCAGCAAGAAGAATCTCAGAGGCGACCTGCTCCGCGGTGTGATGGTATTCAAGAATTCCTCGTCTTGGCTTGCAACATGTCTAATCCGTTATGGCTGGATTATCCAACGTGACTCACTGTCTCTCAAAATATAGGACGCGAAACAAACGAGGCTGTATCTCTTTACCTACATGCTACTGGGGGAGCGGCGAGCCCGGGACCTCAGTCGTGACAGCAAGGCGGAAACGCGTAACCCATTGAAACCAGGCGCAACGGATGGCTCCTAAAAGCGCCCTGAGGAACCCAAAGTAGCAGCTATCGACCCTTATCGCACCCACGACCTCTGTCCATTGCACTATTACTCGTAAAAATGTGGCTCCAAAATCGGCATCCGCGACCGAAGAAATTGCGAATATACAACGGCTTTGGCGAACGAAAAGCGGCAGTCCTCTTCCCCGGCGCGGCAGAGGTTGTGGGTTTGCTAAGACCTCAAAACCTGCGTAACGGACTCGGCTAGCCTCGCGCTCCTCGAAGCGTCCGTCATGCGAGCGGAACGACACAGAGCGAAATGACTTAGAAGAGCATAATCGCAAGATGACAGAGTTCATCTGCCCCATGCATCCGGACATTCATAAGACCGAAGCGGGCAGTTGTCCGAAGTGCGGAATGGCTCTGGAGCCGGAAACAATCAGCGCGCCCATCACCCACTCTCAATTCACCTGCCCCATGCATCCGCAGATTGTGCGCGATCAGCCGGGGAATTGCCCCATCTGTGGTATGGCCCTGGAGCCAATGACGGTCACCGTCGAGGAAACGAATCCTGAGCTCGATACGATGACGCGCCGGCTCTGGGTCGGCTGCGGTTTCACCCTCCCGCTTCTCGCCGTCATGATCTCGGACCTTCTGCCAAGCCATCCGATTCAGCGCCTTCTGGCAGGCCGGAGTCTTGGATGGGTCGAATTTGCATTTGCAACTCCGGTAGTCCTCTGGGGAGGCTGGCCGTTCTTCCAGCGAGGGTGGACTTCGATTGTAAGCCGTCACCTGAATATGTTCACGCTGATTTCGATTGGCTCAGGCTCGGCGTACCTCTACAGCGTTGTCGCAGTGCTTCTGCCACAGCTCTTCCCTGCATCGTTTCGGGATATGTCGGGCCAGCTCGGCCTCTACTTCGAGGCGGCCGCCGTTATCACCGTACTCGTTCTCCTCGGCCAGGTCCTGGAGTTGAAGGCGCGGAGCCAGACCAGCGGCGCGATTAAAGCCTTGCTTGGACTCGCACCGAAGACAGCGCGCCGTATTTCCACTGACGGTACGGAACAGGACGTGGACTTGAAGTCTATCCAGGTCGGGGACAAACTCCGTGTTCGCCCAGGCGAGAAGATTCCGACTGACGGAGTGGTCATCGAAGGCAGCAGTTCCGTAGACGAATCGATGGTCAGTGGCGAGCCCATTCCGGTAGAAAAGACGGTCGGGGCCAAAGTCACCGGGGGAACGATCAACGGAACGGGCAGCTTCGTGATGAAGACAGAGCGCGTCGGGGCCGACACGTTGCTTGCACAGATCGTAAAGATGGTAAGCGAGGCCCAGCGTACCCGCGCTCCAATCCAGAGATTGGCAGACGTAGTGGCTTCCTACTTTGTGCCCGCAGTGCTTTTGTCGGCGGCCATCACCTTTGCTGTGTGGGCAATCTATGGCCCGCAACCGCACTACGCTCATGCCTTGGTCAATGCGGTGGCCGTGCTGATCATCGCGTGCCCATGCGCACTCGGGCTTGCAACGCCTATGGCAATTATGGTCGGCACTGGCAGGGGAGCCGCAGAGGGCGTTCTCATCAGCAATGCCGAGGCGCTCGAAATCCTGGAGAAGGTCGATACCCTGGTTGTCGACAAGACCGGCACGTTGACTTTGGGCAAACCAAAGCTGACAGAGCTAATTCCGGCCGAAGGCGTGAAAGACGCCGAGTTGCTGCAAGCAGCAGCCAGTCTCGAAAAGGCAAGCGAGCATCCTCTCGCCGCAGCGATCCTTGCATCGGCCAAGGAAAAGAACATTGAGTTGATTGCGATCGATGGCTTTCAATCGGTGACGGGCAAAGGTGTCAAAGGAAATCTAGAGGGCAAACAGGTTGCCATCGGCAACGCCGCGCTCATGACGGATCTCGGTGCTTCTCTTGACTCATTGCGGACTAAAGCCGAAGCCCTTCAAAAAGAGGGCCGGACGGTTATGTACATCGCACTGGAAATGAAGTTCGCCGGCCTGATCGCCGTCGCTGATCCGATCAAAGACTCGACAGCGGAAGCCATCGAGCAGTTGAAGCGCGAAGGCATCAAGGTCGTCATGGTCACAGGCGACAACCATGCGACCGCGGAAGCAGTCGCACTAACGCTTGGTATTGACTTCGAAGCCGATGTGCTGCCTGACAAAAAGGCAGCGGTCGTGAAGAAGTTGCAGGACGCCGGCGCAATTGTTGCTATGGCTGGCGACGGCGTCAACGACGCTCCAGCTTTGGCGCAGGCGCATGTCGGGATTGCGATGGGGACAGGGACCGACGTTGCGATGAAGACGGGCGGGATCACTCTGGTAAAAGGTGACCTTCGCGGCATCGTAAAGGCTCGCCGATTGAGTCACCTCACGATGAATAACATTCGCGAGAACCTCTTCTTCGCTTTCTTCTACAATGCCCTCGGCGTCCCGTTGGCGGCGGGTGTCCTCTATCCTGCGTTTGGTCTGCTTCTCAATCCGATGATCGCCGCCGCGGCCATGAGCTTCAGCTCGGTCTCGGTGATTGCCAATGCGCTCAGGCTGCGAGCTGCGAAGCTATGAGTCGCCCGCGTCTGGCGTCTGGCGAATGTGGGATGGTGGCTGTCACTGAACTCAGTCTCGCTCTGAAGAGAGCTGAGCAACTAAGAAAGGCCAAGCTTCGCGAAGGTCGGAATCTTGACGATGCCGAGGAACATCCAGAACAGGATGGCGGCTCCGAGAATTGTTACTAAGACGGCAAGCGATAACGGAGCCATTGCGAAACCGCGGTTCGCCAAAACGGAGATGAAGAGTATGTCGGCACATGTTGAGAGCACCAGCCATTTTGTCGGTCGGAGGCCCCAGAAGTGCCTCCGGTCCCGAACAGCGTATGTGATGGACTGGCTGCCGTAGACAAGCACAATAGCGGTAAGGGTCCTCAGCGTATCGATTCCGTAGTGCATTTCGAATTTGCCTACGGCCAGAATGCCCGTGCAGAAAGCAAGAAAGAACAGCCCCAGGATCAAGCCTGCGCCCGTGATCTTGCCAATCTCCCATGAGTTTGGCGTCTCGGAAGGACGAACCCTATCTGTCGCCAGGGACATGGAAAGGAAGTCGCCTGTGATCATGATGATGACCATCAGCATCGGGGTAAGGACGGCCTGGCCGGTCATCAACAAGCCGATCGCGAGCAGAAGAATCTGCGACATCTTCTTGGTTGTGGATCGCAGTGTGTAGCTGAGAATGCGCTGAAATGTAGTTCTGCCCACCTTTACGGCGGCAACGATTCCTCCGAGGCCCGGCTCGGTGAGAACAACGCCGGCTGCCGATTTCGCCACATCGGTTGCTGTAGAAACGGCAATGCCGATCTGTGCCTGGCGAAGCGCCGGAGCATCATTTGCGCCATCGCCGCACATGCCGACTGTGTGCCCACCCTTTTGAAATGCCTTGACAAGATCGAATTTACCTTCTGGAAGAATACTTGCGAAGATCGCGAAGTCCTGAGGCTTTATCTTGTTGGGCAATGCTCCCGGTGGGCAGACTGTATCTTCCAGACCCACCGCACGCGCCACGATGGCCGCGGTCTCCGGCGCATCACCGGTCACCATTACGGTGCGCACGCCGAGGGACTTCAGTTCCGCAATGAGAGAAACAGAATCGGGGCGCGGCGGATCGCTGAGTGCAATCAGGCCGATGATCTGCAGTGCCGTTGAAGGTCCCGCGGCGACTGCGAGCACGCGAAAGCCCTTCTTCTCGAGTTCATCAGCAATGGCGGCTGCGTCGGGTGTCGGCGCGGATAGGCCAGCTACAGCCGCAAACGCGCCTTTGACGATCCGAATGACCTCGCCTCTTGTATTGGTCGCTGTGGCTTCAGAAGTTTTCTTTGCGGGGTCGAACGGCACAAACGTGCTTAGTTTCAGGGGGTCCGGTGGTAGCTTTTTCTGGGAAGCAGATCGGATCGCAGCATCGACCGCGTCCGAACCTCCATCCGAACTTGCCAGGGATGCCATTGCCAGCACATGGGCTTCATCCGAACCTGACAGAGCACGGACAGTCGTTACGGATAATTGATTGAGAGTCAGGGTTCCTGTCTTGTCTGAGCACAAAACATTGATTGTCCCGGCTTCATCGACTGCGGATAGGCGCGTGGGCAAGACACCTAACTTCGCTAATGCGCGAGCGCCGAGTGCGGCAGCCAGTGTGAAGGTCGCCGGCAATCCTACAGGGATTGCGGCCAGAACAGAGGTGAGCAAAAGGGAGACTATCTCGCCGCTCGGTAGAGAATGGGAGTAGGCAAAGATCCCCATCAGCACGATGACGACGCCATTGAAGATAGCCAGATTGCGCACGATCTGAAGCACAGCCGTCTGTTGTGAACTGATCGAGTGGGCCGTTTGGACTAACTCGGCCGTTCGTCCGAACTTTGTGCGAGCTCCGGTAGCTGTTACTTCCGCCGTAGCTTCTCCGCGTCGTACAAGTGCTCCGGCATAGGTATCCGCGCCAGTGCCTGCCTCGGTGGGAAGCGATTCACCTGTAAGCATCGACTGATCGAGCAGGACGGAACCACTGAGTAAATGAACATCGGCTGCAACAACGGCTCCGAGTGATAATTTGACTAGATCTCCGCGCACCAATTGCGTAGCCGGAAGAGTTTGCCACTTGCCGTCTCGGAGAACCGAAGCGTTGAGGGCGAGACGCGACCTCAGGGCTTTTAGGGTCGCCTGCGCTTTTCCTTCCTGAACGAAGGCCAGAGTCGCGTTGAAGATGAGGAGGCCCGCGATAATCGCCGCCTCGAAATACTTGTGCAGTCCAACCTCAAGTATCAGGGAAGCTTCGAGAAGCCAAGGAATCGGCGCCCAAAACTTGCTGAGAAGGTTGATGATGGGTCGAACTGAAACATCGGGCATGGCGTTCAGTCCATCTGTTTTCAGGCGGGTAGTTGCTTCATCACGGGTGAGACCCTTCGACAGCTTCTCTGGGTTCGGTTGCCCAATGGGAGGGACGGGCCCAGCTACAGCGGCGCTATGAGTTGACATGTCGAATCCGATCTGCCTGCGCGTTCAAGTTCGCCGAATGGTTTGAGTACCGATTCCACTGTCAACTTTCATGAACATGATCGAGGACTTCGGGATTTGCGACGCGCAGCGGCGTCCCTCTGGCAGGATTCTCGATCAAACGGCTTTTTTCTTCTGTGTCGCTTTGCTCATGATCTGACAGACTGCTGAGAAGGATTTGACCTGCTTGGCGCTCACTTAACGGAATGCCACAGTTCATCTCGCGTCGAATTCGCCGCGCGCTGTCTTTACCTGCTGCCAATTCTCTGTAACCCAATCCACTAGACCCTGCATCGGGCGCAGCAGGCTTCGGCCGAGCGTGGTCAGTTCGTATTCCACTCGCAGAGGCACCTCTGGAAACAACTCTCTCGTGAGCAACCCGTCTCTCTCCAGGGTTCGCAGCGTCAGTGTGAGCATTCTTTGTGAGACGCCCGGGATCGCTCGTTCAAGTTCGGAAAAGCGAGCGCGCTGGCCCGGCAGTTTCGCCAATGTGAGCATCAGGAAGATGCTCCATTTATCGCCCACCTTGGTTAGCAACTCGCGAACCGCTGTCGGGTCTTCATGCCCGCACACATATGCGGAGTCGAGTGGTTTCTTCTGATTGTTCTTCTTCATGCTTACTCCCATGTGCGCAACGAATTCCAAAGTGCCTTATTGTTCATAATAAGCTCTCACAATAGAATCAACAAACAAATAGTAAGCATCGAATCGGAAGGAGGCAAAAATGAACAGAATTCTGATTGTCGAATCAAGTCCTCGTGGTTCCAAATCCGCGAGCCGCACATTAGCCAGCAAGGTGAGAGCACGGCTCGAAGCCCAATATCCAGAGGCCAAAATCGTCGAACGCGATCTGGCGCAAGACAATGTTCCTCACCTGGACGAAGCGACTCTGACGGCGATGTCGACGCATGACCCCATCGAGGCAGAATCGCTGAAGGACGCGCTGCATCTGTCGGATCAACTCACGGAAGAGCTCCTATCGTCGGATCTATTAGTGATTGCCAGCCCCATGTGGAATTTCGGCATCCCCTCTTCTCTGAAGGCTTGGATTGACCATGTCGTGCGCGCTGGCAAGACTTTCAACTATGCCGGCGCAGCGGTAGAGGGGCTAGCGAAAGGCAAGAAGGCAATCCTGGTGCTTGCGTCGGGCGGAGTCTTTAGTGAGGGACCTTGGAAGCCGTGGGATACGGTCGAGCCATATCTCCGCCAGATTCTTGGCTTCATTGGAATCGATGATGTACAAACCGTGCGTGCAGAGGGGATGAACATACCGCCGCTCGCGATCTATGCTGTACCCAACGGCGAAAAGGCCGTTGAAGCACTCGTTATCTGAAGGAGAGAACAATGCTCGGTTTCATAATTCTGACTGTCAGCAATATCGAACGTTCGTTGGCGTTTTATGAGGCAGCCCTGAAGCCTCTCAATATCAAATTCTTCCTGCCCTACAAGGGTGAAGGCGGTCATCCTGATCTCTGGGGATTTGGGGATGGCAGGCAGGCGTTCTTTTGGCTCCAGCAAGGCAAGCCTGATCCAGCGGCCATTCACTGGGGGTTCATGGCCGAAAGCAATGGCAAGGTCGATGAATTCTACGGAGCCGCAATCTCCGCTGGTGCCAGGGACAATATTTCGCCACGCGCACGTCTTGAATACTACCCCGGATACTACGCCGCCGATGTATTTGACCTTGACGGGTATTCGTTCGAAGTCGTCCATAAGAAATAGTGATGGAACCTCGCATCGCTCGTAACTCTTTCCGAAGGTTGTTCGCTGGTGGGCACCAATTTGCCGGAAAGCCACAGACGGCTTCCGTGGTTCGCGCGAAGGTGCAGATGGATTGAAAATGCCTTTTCCAACGGAATGGCGCTGGTGGGATCGGTGAAACCATCCCGCGCGTGAAGTCTGGTTATAGCCAATTCGGATCTGCCGGATCAGCCGCGGCTGACCGAGTTGGTTCGCAACGGTTTCAACGCCCAAGCCGCACCGATCGTGGAGAGGCCTGTTGCCCGTTCTGTGCGAGCGTGACTTCCGGTCCTTTCAGTGCCCATTGCACTCCACTTCAATTTGCTCAATTCCGCTGATGCTAGGCGCGCCTGGCAGGCTTCGATCGACTTCGTGCAGGGGGCGAGGCAGGAAGTTTTTCCGGGTTAAGCTCGGGTAATCGATCAAGCAGGACTGCATTCAACAGTGACTTGTGAACTTTGATGCGCCCGTTGTATTCGATAAATCCGAGTTTGCGAAAACGGTTCATAAAGAAACTGACGCGAGAGCGGGTGGTGCCAATCATCTCCGCCAGGGTCTCCTGCGAGATCTTGGGAATGTATTGTTCCGGTTCGCCAGGCTTGCCAAATTCCGCCATTAACAGAAGTATCCGCGCAAGCCGCTTTTCACTGGAGTTGAAAAGCTGATCGACCAAGTCGGCCTGAATGCGCATGCTGCGCTCCAGTATGACCTTCAAAAAGAGGTCTGAGAAGCTATGCTCCACATGCATGACACGGATCATCTCTTCCCGGCTGATTCTGAGAGTGGTGCAGGCGGTGATGGCAGTGGCCGTTGCCAAACGCAGCCCAGCCATTGCCGCGAGCGCCTCTTCTCCCACGAAGTCGCCTGCGGTGAGAAGCGCGATGGTCGCTTCCTTTCCCGCAGGGGAAACCACCGTTACGATTGCACGGCCCTTCTGAAGATAAAAGACCGAGTCCGCGGAATTTCCCTGCGAAAAGAAGGTTTCCTTCGGCGCCAATTGGATGATTCTTTTCCCCAGGCCGGCGCTTGCAAGGAAACCGGCTACATCGAATCGGGGTTTTTCAAGCTCAACCATTGAGGGGCCTACTTACGTTCGCGGTCGCTGCAGGGTGACCGCTGGAGGAATGCACGGGAGCATTGCCGTCAGTTTAACAAAGCAGCGCGCGAAGGGTAAACAATCAACTGCGCGAGGTATGGCCAAGGAATGCCGGATCTTCTCCTTTCGACTAGCATCCGCAGCGGGCTGCGCGATTGGCTCTCTCCGAACATCGATCACGCGCGATCTCCACTATAGGCATCGCTCCATCCCGATGTGATTTAGATCACACATCCCTGTCTCTTGCGGATGCACAGTTCCTACACTGCACGCCACTCTAACCTGGCCCGGATACAGCAAAACCCGAAAGGACTTCCGGTTTGGGTGGGCAGTTGATATCTATCGATATTTAAAAAGGCACGGCTCATCGCTAGGGAACGATGGGCCGCTGTGAATCCACGCAGATCTAACTATCCGCTCAACGCCGAACTGCTTCCAGAGCAGCGAAAGGAGATTGCTGCTTCAGCTCCGGCAGAGGACGGAGCCGGAGACGGCATACCTGTTCGAGTGGAGAGAGTGGACGTGCCGCGGAGTTACGGCGAAGGTTCTGTGCCTGTTGTGCTCATTCTCCCCGCAGTGCCTTCTTCTCAGAGAGGAGCTATCCTGCACATCCACGGGGGCGGATATGTGAAGGGATCACCGGATCAGATCCTGATGCGCCTGAGACAGCAGGCCCACACCCTGAACTGTGTCATTGCTTCTGTGGACTATGCGCTTGAACTGTGTCATTGCTTCTGTGGACTATGCGCTTGCTCCGGAGTTTCCCTTTCCCGCAGGTGTCGAAGATTGCTATGCCGCTCTACTCTGGCTGCATGAACACGCGGCTGACTACGACGTGGACGGCGCCAGAATCGGTGTTCCCGGTGAGAGCGCCGGGGCGGCGGACTTGCGGCAGCGGTTGCTCTGCTGGCACGAGACAGGAAGGGGCCACGACTACAGCTTTATGGCCGGCCACCAGCAGTCGATAGGTATAAGCGCAGGACTCTTGATCGGTGTCCATCGAAAGCATTCCTGATGTTTGCGGCGGTTTTTCCCGTCCTCAATTCATATTGCCAAACGCGCTTCGTGTCACTGATCCGTCTGGGTTGATGTCATGCGCCAATAATTATTCGCGTACGGTCGAAGTCCTACAAAACTCCACACGTCACACAGCGGATATGAGACTTAGAGGTGCCCGTCGGGCGGGTCAAATAAGGCGCTCCTGCCAGGTAGGAGCATCGCTCAAGGGAGGGAAGACGGGCACGCAGGCACAAAAATGCGGAGCCTGTGGTTGCAGGCCCCGCGCGAGTGTTGCGGTTGAATTGAAGGTTAGGCCGCTGCGGACCTCTTCGCTGTCTTTGCCTGTTGCTTGGCTGGCGGTTTCGGCGCAGCCTTCTTGGCGGTTTTCGCCTTATCCTTCGCGGCGAACTCCTGTTTGACTTTCGCAGTGATGGCGTCGGTGTCCACCTTGTATGCGGCGGCAGCCTCGGTCAGCACTTGCGCTGTCTGCCGGTGGGCGGCGGTCAGCAGGATGGTCAGTTCGACCAGCACGCTGCCCAACACGCTCTCCTCGGCGCGGCGCAGGTAAGCGGAAAACAGCTTGGCGACGGAGTCGCTGTCTTTCTCCCGCTTGATGCCGTGCTGCCGGACGACGATCTCCAAGCGCCGCTCGTCCACCAATGCGGCCAGCCGTTCCGTCACAAACAGTAGGTCGCGCTTCATCAGGCGTACAGGTACGGCGTCGGCAATGGCGGCGAGAACGCGAATGCCGGTGGTGTTGGCAATGGCTTCCTCGCGTCGCTGCTTCTCCTGCGCGGCCTTCTCCGCTGCGTCGGCCTGAACCCGCCGCTGCTGTTTCTTGGGGTGATGCACCGGGCAATCGGGATTGGCGCACACCTTGCGGAGTTCGCCTTTCTCCGTGCCATCGGCAACGATAGCCTCGGTGACGTACTTGCATGTTTTGTATTCCGGCGCTTCCTGCTGGTATTTGTTCTTGGGCTTGTCCTGCCGGATTTCGACATACTGGCCGCGCGGGACAATCGCGCTGCCTTCGGCGGGTTTGCCGAGGGCGGTCGTGATTTGTACCAGCTTCGGTTTCGCCGCGACCGTCCGCTTTACATGCGCGTCCACCTTGACCGCATAGCAGGCGGGGTCGGAGCAGGAATCATGCTGGGCCGCGATGCCCTCGAAGAGCAGGGTGTTATGCCCGGTGCGCTTGGAGCAATCAAGGCAGGAACCCGCCTCGGGCACAAGCGTTGCATCCTCTTTCGAGAACGGCGCGGTGCTAAGCTCCAAGAGAATGTTGCGCTCAATCCATTCCCGCAGATGGCGGACAGGCAGCAGAATGCGTTTTGCCTTGCTGCCGTTCGTGTAACTCTCCTGCCAGCAGGCGGTCAATGCTTCCTCCTGTTGTTCGGACTGGAGCTTCGCCAAGAGCAAGGCATGGCCCAAGCCAATCTCGTCCTTGGTGAAGGCTTCGACCGCTGCGGGCGCAAGCTCAGTCAGGCGAAGGCGGGAGGCGATATACCCCGGTTGCTTCCCGCATTTTGCGGCGATGAGTTCGATGGAATACTTCGGCTCGTCAAGCCGCAAGAGCGCAGCGAAGCCCTGAGCCTCGTGGAGCGGATGCACATCCCGACGCTGCAAATTTTCGACGAGTTGCGCCTCCAACACCTGAGCGTCAGTCATTTCGCGGATGCACACCGGCACGGTCTCCTTCTCGGCCATCGCCGCGCCACGGTAGCGCCGCGCTCCAAAGACGATCTCGAAGCGGCGCTCCGCGCGGGGCCGTACCAGCAAGGGTTGCAATACGCCATGCTCGCGGATGCTGGCAGCGAGTTCCTGCATCGCATCCTCCTCGAATGTCTGGCGGGGGTTGGTGGTGGATTCGATGAGCCAATCAATCGGCAGGTCGCGGTATTCGGACTGAGTTTGAACTGTGGTGGTCATGGGAATCTCCTGTTCCGGTTGGGTCTTGCGTGAAGGCGCAAGCGGGCACATCCGAGCGCACCCGCTCAGGAATGTGCATTAGCTGGCTGCGGCGATCTCGACCGCCTCATCCTCCACGCGAAGAGCGCGGAGGATGATGGAAGCGGTGCGCTGGATAACCTCAAGGCTTTCGGCCAGCAGCGAGGCGTTGCCGTGGTAAAGCTGGATGTAGTCGCTCGATGCCGAACCCATCTCCAAGCCCACAGCCTGACCAACGATGAAGGCCACGGACTCGGCCTCGGTTTCGCGCACGGTCGCGGTGGTGAAGGTGCGCCGTTCGGCTTTATGCAGAAGCTCGTGCGCCGTTTCGTGTACCAGTGTGGTGAACTCCTCGGCCTTCGACTGGCCGGGCAGCAGAGCAATCTTGCCGCCGTAGCTGACGCCCAAAGCCGGGGCAATCCGTTCGTTGAACTCAAGAGCGATATTCTGCTGGGCAAGGAAAGCCAGCAAACGGTCGCGGTTGTCGCCCACATCGCCGCTGATGGCGTG
>JBEKQD010000108.1:0-12318 GCA_049520075.1 Occallatibacter sp.
TGAAAGTTCTCCTGCTGATTCCACACCTGGGTGGCGGCGGCGCGGAGCGCGTGACGGAGCTTCTGGCGCTCAACCTTTCCGTGGACAAGTACGAACTGCATCTGGGCCTGATCACGCAGTCAGATTCCAGCGAAGATTTGCCGTCATGCGTCCAAGTTCACGCTCTTGGCGCGGAAAGGGTGCGCGGCGGCCCCTTCCGGCTGCTTCGCCTTATTCGCCAATTGGAACCGGAGTTGATACTCTCCGGGATGTTTCACCTTAACTTTCTCGTCCTGTTCCTGCGCCCCTTTTTTCCACCCAATACACGTGTCATGGTCCGCCAGAACGGTACCGTCTCCTCTGCATTGGCCTTCGACGGTCTGCCCTGCTATACCCGCCTGCTTTACCAGCTACTCTATCGACGTGCCGACCGCGTGATTTGCCAGACGCAGTCGATGGCCGATGACATTGCTCGTACGTTGCGAATTGATCAGAAAAGGCTGGCGGTACTCGCCAATCCTGTCGATCTAGGTGAGATTCGCCGTTTCATCGGCCCCTGGCGATGGGAAGGCTCTCACCTGAAAAGGGTTTTGATTTGCTGCTGCGGGCCTTTGCTTCGGTCCGACGAGAATTTCACGATGCCAGCCTTGTGATTGCGGGCACAGGACCTGAAGAAGTGAAGTTGAAGGCTCTGTGCCGCACGCTTGCGCTCGACTCCGCGGTTCGTTTTGCAGATCCCATTGACCGCCCCTGGACGTTGTTTCCGGAGGCAACGCTGTTTGTGCTCCCGTCTCGTCACGAGGGGCTTCCCAATGCCCTGCTCGAAGCTGCTGCCGGAGGATTGCCTATTGTGGCCTTGCCAGCTTCAGGAGGCATCGTGGAGCTGCTCGGCGATCAGCCTGGAGTATGGCTGGCTCCCGAAGTTACGGTAGAAGCGCTTGCTACTTCCCTTCTCGAATCCCTCCGTGCCCTTCGGCCTGGAGACAGGTTTGCTCATCCGTTCGTTGAAGAGTTTCGCATCGATCGCGCCATCGGCGCTTATGAAAAGCTGATCGACCGAATGCTTGTGGGAGATACCGACTCCTAACTCCGGGCGCGAAAATGTGCACGCGGCGTCCACCGCCTCTTGACCTGAGCGGCCCGAGTTCGCCACAGCGCCAGAGTTTCACGGCAATGTTCGTTCAGGCCCAGTTCCGCGGGTGACAGCTCGGCCAGCACGCGTTCCACAGAGATGAACTGCGGGCCATGTTCGCGGAGAAAATCGTGAAGCTGTTCGACCTGGACTGCGCTGGCAAAATTGCTATGCACACAGATCGTCCATAGACCCTTATTCTTCTTGACCGGCCTCCAAAGCTGCTGCGGAATCCAGGTCACGCCGCCACGGATAAATGGAACCCGGGCAAAGCCATCGGAAAGCATTTCGATCCCTTCGTTGCGCAGCGCGCGCAGGGTGGCGTGGTCGAAGCCGTGGCGAGGTGCGACAAAAACTTTCGGATTGAGCCCATGGCTTCGGAGGATCTCCAGCCCCTCACGGATCCACCGCTGCTGAGTTTCTTCCGGCACACCGGAGAATTCAGAGTGAAGATGCAGCGGTAATAGGCTCTTGCCCCGGCTCGCGCAGTAATGATGAAGTCCATGTAGCGCGATCGCTGCTCCGGCTGCCTCCATCGTCCGCATCCGCGCCCAGAATTCCGGATCCGAAGGCGAAAGCGACAGTTCCACGTCTTGATTGTCGGGAATGACGGCAAGAATTGGCCGAAGGTGAAACTCCTCTATCAGCGGCAGAAACCGCTGCCAGCGATAAGGCGACATGGTGGGGCAGAGATCGTCGAAGCGTAGAAGATATTGCGCGGGTTTGGAAATCATTGTGCCACCCCCAATGTAGTTTCGTTCGCCACTTCTGAGACGGCTTGCCCGCTCCGATCGATGCGCGGCCGTGTAATTTATGTTTCGCAAGCGGAGCTTCGAGGAAGCAGCTTCCAGGTCCAGTACCAGAGAAAAATGAACGTGCTCATGGTCCATAGCGAAGTCGCAAGCGCGATACCGGCCACGCCAAACCAGCGCATGAGAACCAGATTCAAAATAACATCCAGCGCCAGATTCAGCGCTCCGCAATAGAAAATCAGGTCGCTGCGTCTCATGGCGACCAGAAATCGGTAAAAAACACGGCTGGAAACAAAGAAAGGAATCTGAATAGCGTACATGGCCAGAACCGGAGTGACCAGCGCCGTATCGGCGGGTGAGAAGACGCCATGCTGGAAAGCCGTGCGAATCAGCAGATGTGAGCCGGCAATCAGCGCCAATGCGATGGGCGTGGAGACCAGCGCCGTGAGCCGCACCCAGGTGATGAGTGTGTGCCGGCATCCGGTCCAATCCTTGTGCGCAATCATGCGCGAGAAGTGCGGCACCACGGCCGATGAAACCGCCCCGGCCAGCAGCGTAATCACCACGCTCACAAAGCGGTTGGCGTAGGCCAGCGCAGAGACGCTTCCGGCAGGCAGCATCGCGGCCATCGATTGATCTACCAGCAGGCCGGCGGAAGCCACCACGCCACTCAGAAGCACTGGCCCATACTGGCTCGCCACCTCGCGCGTGGCCTCGGTAGCTCCATGCCACCAGAGGCGAAAGCTATAGCCGCGCGAGTCCATCATCCACGCCACCAACCCAGCGTGAATCAGTGCGCCGGCCAGGGTCGCGTAGACCATCGCCCAAATCCCCATCCTGCCACTCAAAAGCAACGCCCCGAGGATGATCGCCAGCGGGGTTGCCACGGGCGCCAGCGCGGGCAACGCAAAGCGGTCAAAGGTGTTCAGAACGGCGGTGCAGTTAGTAGCGATACCGGTGATGAGTACCACGGGAAGCAGCGCGTAAAAGAGCCGGATCGCCAGATCCATTTTGGCCGGCGGAAAGTGAGAGGCGATCAGCGGAAAGAATCCGTGCGCTGTCAGAGCCATTACAACCGAGGCCACAGTCAGCAGTAGGCAAACCCACAGCATCGAGCTTGACAGTAGCTCCTGCGCCCTCTCGTGGCCCTCCTGTTCCCTCACCCGCACCAGCGTGGGCACCATAGCCTGGTTCATCGATTCCGAAATCAAATTGATCAACAGGTTCGGGATCAAAAACGCGGCAAGAAAAGCGTCCATCGCGTCCGAGCGCCCATAGACCCCGGCAACGGCAAACTCTTTGAATGTGGCGACGATCTTGACCAGGATCCCCGCCGCAGTTACAGATGCCGCCGCGCGGAAGATGCGGCGATTGACACTGCCGCCGTGGAAGCGCCGCGCGATTTGGGGGAGGGGAAACATATCAACGGAGTTGGTCGCCAGTCCACAGAGCAGGCCCAGCGGATGCGGGTAGCTCAAGGCGCAAAGCAGCATCCGGGAAGCAAACTGCCAACTCCTCCGGCTCTTCTATCCCCAGCCGCCCAGCCAGCGCAATCAGCGCCAATAGGAGCCAAGTTGTGCGGCTTTCCTCTACGGTCGCTACGAGCGAAGTGGTGAACCAAACGAGCAACGCAACAACCATCGCCCATTTGAGCGGTCCGTGAATTTGCGCGGTCGACCAGATCGCCGCTACCACAATGGCCGTGCCCAGAAATAGCGCGATCAAACCGCCGCTGACGGCAATCGACAAAGCCGTGTTGTGCGCCGTGTCAATGGGGCCAAGGCCGGCGGCAGATACAAACGATCCTGCTCCGGTGCCGAAGAAGGGCGCCCGCACAAATGCGTGCCAGCCCGCCGTCCATATGTTCAACCGCTGGTTAAGGTCTCCGCCTTGAAGTTGCTCAGGAATTGTGGCCAGTCGCTCAAAGCTCTCGCGGGGAACGATGAACCAGAGCGCGACTGCAAGCCCTGGCAAAGCGAGAACCCCAGCCAGCAGCCTCTTCGGATGGCCATAAGCCAGCAGAATTCCGCTGCCGACCAGCGCCACCATTGCCGCCAGAAAGCCTCCGCGAGACGCCGTGAGCAACACGCCCAGCAGGCCTAGCGGCAGGTAGCCGGCCGCCAGCAACCGCCATCCCCAACGCCGTTCGCTATTCACGAGCAGCGCAGCCAACGGAAAGCCAAGATCGAGAAAGCGAGCCACATCATTCGGATCCTGCCCGATTGCCGCAAAGCGCACTTGCGCGTCGGCAATTGCCTCGGCCGAAGCGAAACTGGCCACCGTAAGCGCGGCAAGCACCCAGGAGCCTGCCACGAAAACCCGCAACAACGCGCGCAGGTCGCTGGCGCTTTCGGCAAACTCCCAAACCAGCCACACAATCATCAACTCCTGGAAGTAACCGCGCAAAGTTGCCACGGTCTCCAGCGGCTCTACGGTCCAGAAATAGGTGCAGCAGAACCAGAGAAAGAAGGCCAGCACCAGCCATTGCATCGGTCCTGGATTGCGCAGTCGGCCAGTCTGAAGAAGCGCCGGAACCGCTGCCACAAGCACCAGCAAGCCAACTACGCGCGCGATGTTACCCAGAGGTTCGCCCAATTCCAGTGAATATTCCCATGGAATCGTAAAGGCGAACAGCAGCAACAGGAGCCAGACAATGCGGCGCATCAGAACCTCTGCGAATAAACCAGTCCGGCGTAAATCGTGACGCCAATCGCCGACTGAATGGCCGATTCCATCGTCCGGTTCCACAGGTTTTTGGCTGCCGAATCGGGCACATAAAGAATGTCGTGGTCGCGCACCGGCTGGTCCGGCTCCTGGCCGTGCAACATCCGTTTCAGATTGAGAGTGGTGATAGTCCGTCCGCCTTTTTGTTCGCGAATCAGCAGGGCATTGGCCATGGAAGCATTTTGCGAGGGGCCCCAGGCCAGCGAGATTGCCTGAACCACGGTCAGCCCCTGCGCGGGATCGACGGGAAATCCGCCGGGGCGCAACACATCACCCACCACATAAACCAGCCCCGCGCGGCTGACCTGAACTGTGTCACCGGGCACCAGTTCCGGGTTGTGGTCCGATGCGGTGTCGGTTCCGCTGGGGTCCAGCACCACCGGATGTGGCGTCCTGGCGTCGTCTCGATGGAAGACATTGACCAAGCGGCCCGCAGTTGGCGCCAGTCCAGAGGCAGCGGAGATCAGGTCGAGCAGCCGATGGTGCATGGTGAATGGATAAACGCCGGGACGCACCACCTCTCCCAGTACGCTCACATCCTGCCCGGCATAAGAGATTACCAGCACGGAGACCAGCGGATGCAGGAGCATTCCTTGCGCCACTAACGCCGCTTCGATGGCGTGCGCTGCGCTCTGCTCGTCCAGCCCGCCAATTTGAATTTCATGAATCATGGGTAGCGTGACCGTGCCTGACGGAGACACACGCACTGTGGAATGAAACTCCGGTGTATGAACTTCGCTTACGTCGAGAAAATCGCCGGGAGCGATGGGAGCGGGCAGAGGAGACGCGGACTGTGTGCCCGTCGCCGCCGCTGGCAGCCCGGCTTGACCCGCGTCATTCCACACGGCGGGCGATTCCATCGCATTGGGCAGAGTCTGCGGCTGTTGCGGCGAGGGCAAGCGGACCACACCTGTAGGAAGGCCGGATGTGCTCGGTGTGGGTGCCTGGGCATGGCTCGCCACGCCAGCCAGCACAAAGGCAAACAGCGCAAGAATCAAACGGTCCGCTGCGGAATGAGAGGAGGGACGAATCGACTCCATTAAGAACGCGCCTCCAATCGCAAGCCAAAGGCCGACAAATAGGGTTATAGCCATGTAGAGCGGCAAATCTGGCGTCACCGGCTTGTCCGGTTGGCGCGCATAGTCCACCACAGAAATATTTGAGTTTTGGATTCCGGCGGCCAGACCAGCTTCCTCCACCTTTTCCAGCACCCGCACGTAGAGTTCATGGCTCGCGTTTGCTTCTTCGCGCATGGCCGCGTACTGGGTAGCAGCTTCATTCGCTTTCATGCCTTCCCCGGTCAGTTCATCCAGATTTTTGCGCACCAGTTGTTCGCGGTCGGCTGCTGTCTTCAATGCGCTGCGGAATTGCTCCACCAACTTTGCGTCTTCGGTCTGCTTCTGCTGATCTAAATCCTGCAGGAGGCGACGAATCTCAACCACGCGCGGAAAATTGGGGCCGTGCTCGATGCTGAGTTGGGACTGTTCCTGTTCCAGTTCGCTGCGCCGGGCGTGAATTTGCTGGAGCAGAGCAGTCGCAAAGTTGCCGCTCTCGGTTTGCAAGCGCGGGTCGGAGGCTATTACCAGTTCCGGATCGCCCTGTGAGGCCGCGCGATACTGCGCCTCGCGCAAAATGCGGTCAGTGGAAACCGCCACCAACTGGCGTCCCAGCTCATCAATCTCCAGCACGGCCGAGGTGTGCTGCGTCTCGCCCGGCTGGCCGTTCGCCAGTGTCTCAGGCGTGGTCAGCAGATTATGTTCGCGCTGGAAAGCCGCCAGGCGCTGTTCGTCCTGGTCCACATGAGCCTTCAGCTCCTTGAGCTGGCCCTCCAGCCAACCCGATGCCTGGGCGGTAGCCTGAATGCGCACATCGCTGCCTTGCTGGCCGTAGGCGGCAATCAGTGCGTTCACCACGTTAGCCGACAACGCCGCATCGCGCGACCGGAAGCGAATCTGAACCAGCAGCGTACGCGGCAGGGTCTGTACGCGAAGCCGCTGCTCAAACCTCTCCAATAGCCAGGCCTGTGCATCGGGAGACGGCGCTTCGGAGTGAAAATCTGGAAATTTGCTGGCAAATCGGCCTTTGAATCCAGGCGCCTGATAGAGTTTCAGGCCAATAATCACCTTCCAGGCCAGTTGGTCGCTGCGCAAAACGTTAGCTAGCGTCTCCTGCTGCACCGGCGCGGAAAGAATTGAGGCCGACCCAAACGACTCCGGCAATTCAAGGCTCAGCGCAGAAGCCGGCGCGGTGCGCAACGCGACCTTGGCACTGGCCTCGTATTGATTGGGAGCAATCAGGCAATAGAGCAGACAAACCAGCAGCAAGCCGCCCACCACAGAGCCAATGAAGCGCCGGCGGCGTACCAGTAAATCCCAAAGCTCGCGCAGGGTTCGCGTGGAGTTGCGCGCGCCGTTGCCCGGCCACGCATGGGGCTCGAAAGTCGTATCAGACGGAACTTCGGTTGCTTCCGGCAAATGTAGGGAACCTCCATCCCCTCGTCACACAGGTGGAGGCAGATCTGGAAATCAAAACAAAAAGTGACACAGGTAATCTTCGCAAGTGTGCGTCATTGGAATCATTTCGTCAATAGATGCTGATGCTTAGGAAAACCGGCAGAGGAAAATTTGCGACATTTTCCAGCCCTCAATCCGCTCCGCCGCCGCTCCGGTACCACTCCACGGTACGGCGCAGGCCTTCGCGAAAATCGACAATGGGCGCGTAGCCAAGCAGTTCTCCGGCCAGGCGGATATCGGCCAGCGAGTCGCGGATGTCGCCGGAGCGCACGGGTTCGTACGCTGGTTTACCGTCATAGCCAGTCAATTCACGCAGAATTGATAACGTCTCATTTAGCGTAATGCGGCTGCCCGTGGCCAAATTCATCATCCGGCCCGAGACCTTTTCCGCCGGGGCTGCGGCTGCCAGCAGATTGGCGTGGACTACGTTATCGATGTAAGTAAAATCGCGGCTCTGTTCGCCATCGCCGTATATTGTGGGCTGCTCTCCGGCCAGCATCTTACGGCAGAAAATAGCCAGCACGCCGGAGTAATGCGAAGTTGGGTCCTGAAAAGGCCCGAAGACGTTGAAGTAGCGCAAAGCCACCGTCTCCAGCCCATAGACGCGGGTGAAGCAAGCCAGATAGTGCTCGCCAGCCAGTTTGGCCACGGCATAGGGTGAGATGGGGCTGGGCAGCATCTGTTCGTGCTTGGGCAAAACCGGCGCATCGCCGTATACCGAAGACGACGCCGCGTACACCACCCGCCGCACCCCGGCGGCGCGGGCCGCCACCAGCAAATTCAAGGTCGCGTCCACACAGTTCACATTTGTAGCGACCGGGTCAGCTACCGAGCGCGGCACTGAAGCCAGAGCAGCTTCGTGGAAGACAACCTCGACCCCGGCACAGGCTTTCGCGCAGGCGGCAGGGTCGGCCAGATCGCCCTCCATGAACTCCATCGCTTCCAGCCCAACGAGATTCGAGCGTTTGCCGGTAATGAGGCTATCGATGCCGCGTACGGTCTCGCCACGCGCCAACAAGGCCGCGGCAATCGAGCGGCCAATGAAGCCCGCCGCTCCTGTCACAAGATATTTCGCCAAGATGACTCCCCCGGAAAATGGCTTGTTCGCAGCGAATTCATACTCCGCTGCCTACATTGGAGAGAATACTACTTCGGGGTGAATAGCTCGTTGCTCCCGTGATAACTTCTCCAAAACTCGATTTTGGCCTTACAATCAGAGCCATGATAACTGCAACCGAGAGCCGGCTGGCCGGCCTCAAACAAGCAATCGAGTCCCGGCAAGCCCGCATCGGCATTGTCGGGATGGGTTATGTAGGCCTCCCGCTGGCGCTGCTCTTCAGCGGCGAACGCTTCCGCGTGACGGGCTTTGATGTCGAGCCGGTCAAGGTAAACACACTCAACGCGGGCGGCTCCTACATCGTGCGCATTCTCCCCAGTGAAATCAAGGAGGCACAGAGGGCAGGCTTCCACGCCACGGCGGATTATGCTCAGATAGCTCAGATGGACGCGGTCATCATCTGTGTCCCCACGCCGCTCAACGAGCACCATGAGCCCGACCTGAGTTATGTGACCGGGACGGTCGCCTCGATAGCCCCATGGCTTCACGAAGGCCAACTCATTGTGTTGGAAAGCACCACCTACCCTGGTACGACCGAGGAAATTGTCGTGCCAATGCTCGAAGACGGCAACCCAAATGGAGTGAAGGTCTCACGTTCGCTCGACCAGCCGGGCGTGCATGTCGCCTTCTCGCCCGAGCGCGAGGATCCAGGAAATACGGACGTGGCGCGCCACGATATACCCAAAGTCGTGGGCGGATGCGGACCTGCGGCCACGGAACTGGCTGCGTCAATGTACGGCACCATCTTCAGCCGCGTTGTACCCGTCAGCACGACTTCGGTCGCGGAGATGACCAAGCTGCTGGAAAATATTTACCGCTGCGTCAACATCGCCCTGGTGAACGAGCTCAAGCAGCTTTGCATGAGGATGGGTATCGACATTCACGAAGTCATCGACGCGGCAAAAACCAAACCCTTCGGGTTTCAAGCGTTTTATCCCGGCCCTGGCTTGGGTGGCCACTGCATTCCTATCGATCCGTTCTATCTCTCGTGGAAGGCCAAGCAGTTCGACTTCCGCACCCGCTTCATCGAACTGGCCGGCGAAGTCAATACTGCCATGCCCTATTTTGTGATTGAGCAGATCGCCGCCGGTCTCAACGAGCAGCGCAAGTCCATCAACGGTTCAAAGATTCTGGTGCTGGGTGTGGCCTACAAGCGCGACATCGACGACTTGCGCGAGTCGCCCTCGCTCACCATCATCGAGTTGCTGCGCGATAAGGGCGCCGATGTGGCTTACAACGACCCCTACTTTGCCAAAGTGGGACACGGCCGACATTACGACTTGAACATGACCAACACACCGCTCGATAACCTGGCACAATACGACGCAGTGGTCATCGTCACCGATCACTCCGACTACGACTACAAGGCCATTGTTGAGCAATCGCAGTTGGTGGTGGACACGCGCAACGCTACCAAAGGAATCAATTCGCCGAAGATTGTGCGCTGTTGAGGACAATCTAAGAGATTGGGTTTGGGTGTCCCAAGTCTCGATTTTTAGACCTGAGATTTGCGCGCGACAGCTCCCCGGCCAATCATGTATCGTTATCTGTTCCGCTTATGCTCGCATTAACCGCAACCTTGGCTGAACCTCAGCACTTCTCCCTCGCCGAGAAACTGCTCCTCGTCGTGCTGGTCGCTGCATCCGCCGCCGGTTTCTGGCGTCGCTTCGGCGTCGTCCTCGACAAAATCCTCAAATCGAAGAAAGACCCCAGCTTCCACCTCTTCCCCATCGGCAAGCGCGTTTGGGATTTTGTCTGCGAAGTGCTCTTCCAGACCAAGGTCATCCGCCAGCGCCCTCTGCCCGGCCTCGCCCACGCATTTGTCTTCTGGGGTTTCTGCGCGTTCGCCCTGGTCACGCTCAATCATTTTGCGGTCGGCCTAGGACTCGGCTTCCTCGACCCAGCGAGCTTGTTCGGACGCTTTTACACGTACTTTGCCGCCGTCTTTGCCCTGGCCTGCGCAGCGGGCATCTTCGGCCTTTTCGTTCGACGTTTCCTCGTCCGGCCCAAATGGCTCGGCAAGAAGCTCTCCTGGGAATCCGGCTTCATTGCCTTCCTGATCTTCCTGCTGATGGTTACCTATCTGGCCTCGTTTTTTGTCGCGGACTCCGACCCAGCCACGCGGATTCTGTGGTGGGTTCACTCGCTCGCCATTTTGATCTTCCTGGTCATCATTCCGCACACAAAGCACATTCACCTGATCCTCAGCCCGGCCACGGTTTTTCTTTCGCGTGGCGGCTTCAGCCAGATTCCTCCACTAGTAGGCGACGAAGACTTCGGCCTAATTGCCGGGACTGACCTAACGCGTCTGGCAAGCCTGCAAGTCTATTCCTGCGTGGAGTGCGGCCGCTGCACCGAGCACTGCCCCGCTGCTAACACAGGCAAGTTGCTGAATCCAAAAGAGGTAATTCTCAACCTAAGAAGTTACCTCAACGACCGGGGCCCTGCTTCGGACGAACCGCTGATGGAGAGTTTGGTCGCACCGCAGGTGCCATTCCAGTGCACCACTTGCGGCGCTTGCGAGTTCCAGTGCCCGGTGGGCATCGAGCACGTGCCTATCCTCGTCGGCCTGCGCCGTGGGGCGGTCAACACCGGCGCGTGGGAGGACGAGTACGGTTCGAAGCTTTTCCTCGCCCTGGAGCGCGGAGCGAATGCACACGGTCTGCCCGCCTCTGAGCGCGATAAATTCATCGAGAAACAGGGACTGCCAATCTTCGACGGAACGCAGGAATATTGTTTGTGGCTGGGCTGCATGGGCGGTTACGACCCCAAGGGCCGAGAGATCATCGCCGATTTCGCCCGAGTGATGAACTACCTCGGCACAAGCTTCGGTGTTCTGCGCAAGGAGAAATGCTGCGGCGACCCGGTGCGCCGTCTGGGCAACGATCTGGTCTTCCAGCAACTTGCCGAATCCAATCTCGAAGTTTTCGAGCAGAACAAGACGAAGAAGATCGTCTCCATCTGCCCTCACTGCGTCCGCACCATACAGGAAGATTGGAAGGAGTTTGGCACGCCGCCCCAGATCGAGCACCATAGCGAGTTCCTGGCCCGCTTTGCGGATAAGCTGCCGAAGCAGACGAATGGGGAAACCATCGTCTTCCACGACCCGTGCTACCTGGGCCGCTATCGCAACGTTTACGAACAGCCACGCACGGTCGTCGGGCTAGCCGGTGAGTTGGTCGAAGCTCCGCGCAACCACGAGCGCAGCTTCTGCTGCGGCGCGGGCGGTGGATTGGTCTTTCTGGGCGAAGAAACCGGCGAACGTGTCAGTCATGTGCGCGCCGCCGAGCTTGTCGCCACCGGCGCCAAAACCGTGGGAACGGCCTGTCCTTTCTGTAATTCCATGTTCCGCGACGCGCTGGCCGAAAAGGGCGAAGGCGCGCCGCAATTGCTCGACATTGCCCAGTTAACCGCGCGCGGATTGCCCGCAACTACTTCGGCGAAGGACCATCCTGGCTAAAGGAAGCCATATCAGTGAAATACGAAGCAGTTCATCCACAATCACGTACGGCGCTGGTCGAGGGACTCGCGAGCAATGACTCGGAGAGGATAAGGTCAGCCCTTTATAGCGCCTCATGGTACGAGCAAGACTGGCGCTGGACACAGGAAAACTGCCTCGTCTTCTTGCGCCATCAAGACCCACTTGTTCGCTGGGCCGCAGCTCTCTCGCTCGGCTACATCGCACAGTTCCACAAGCATCTCGATTTGGACAGAGTTTTGCCAGCCTTACACGACGCCCATGCTGACCCTGAAATACGACCCACTGTCGGGGACAGTCTTGACATGATCGCGCACAACATTAAGACGCAATGAAACAATGCGAAAGCGTGCCGGACGCAGTCACGATACACCCTCATGAGCGGTCTTCAAATTTGGGTCCGGAGGTTTAATATGAACGAGGTCCTTCCGTCATGAAAATCATCGTTGCTATCAAGCAAGTGCCCGAACGCGATGCGCAGGTCCGCATCAATGCCGAGGCCAAATGGATTGAAGAGTCCGGCCTTCAGTACGCGCTGAACGAGTCCGACGCCTACGCCCTGGAAGAAGCCTTGCAACTCAAGGAGAAGCACGGCGGCGAAGTGGTTGTGCTGACCGCTGGAC
>JBEKQD010000109.1:0-11934 GCA_049520075.1 Occallatibacter sp.
GTTCAGGGAATTACGGGCAAGGAAGGCACTTTCCACGCCATGAGCTGCGCGGAGTATGGCACCAAGGTTGTCGGCGGAGTAACTCCCGGCAAGGGCGGGACGACGCACGAAGGCTGGCCGGTATTCAACACCGTGGCAGATGCCGTGGAAAAGACCGGCGCCAATGTCACGATGATTTTTGTTCCGCCGCCGTTTGCCGCCGATGCAATTCTCGAAGCGGAGGATGCGGGGATTCCGCTGATCGTCTGTATTACCGAGGGCATTCCGATACTGGACATGGTGAAAGTGTGGGCCAAGATGAAGAGCTCGAAGTCACGGCTGCTCGGCCCTAACTGCCCCGGCGTCATCTCGCCCGGCAAGGCCAAGGTGGGCATCATGCCGGGCCGCATACATAAGGAAGGTTCGATCGGCATCGTTTCTCGCTCCGGAACCTTGACGTATGAGGCTGTATATCAACTCACGCAGCGCGGCATCGGCCAATCTACAGGCATCGGCATTGGCGGCGACCCGATCATCGGAACGACTCATATCGATGCGCTGCGCATGTTCAATGATGATCCCGAAACAGAAGCGATCATCATGATTGGCGAGATCGGTGGCACAGCTGAAGAGGCGGCGGCGGAGTTCGTCAAGCAGCATGTGAAGAAGCCGGTGGTGGGCTTCATCGCTGGACAGACTGCGCCTCCGGGACGCCGCATGGGCCACGCGGGCGCTATTATCAGCGGCGGGCAGGGTACCGCAGCCCACAAGATAGAAGCAATGACAGCGGCCGGGATTCACGTAGTTGTTTCGCCGGCAGAGATCGGCGAAACATTGGCGCGAGTGATTGGGAAAAGCTAGAAGAACAGCTTTTAGCAATTAGCTTTTAGCTGACACGATGGCCCGCCGAAATGGCGGGCCATCGTGCTTTAATGAGTACGATGAAAGAGCTTTGGACTGGGCAATTTGAGCTTCTTACTCCGCCATCCGAAACTGGCGACACTGGCTGCTTCACAAACATTGTTGCTTGGGCAAATGACGCAGAAGATTTTCAGGCGAAAGTCTCGCAAATTCTAGCGTGTGACTTCTGGTTAGTGGTCAGTGTCGAAAATTGCTTACCCATCAACAAATGCGGAAATGTGCCAGATGTGCTGGCAGAACAGATTGAGACAGCAACGACGCATCCCGACGATTGCATCTTCGGGACGCTCCATTACTTTCCTTCGAAGCCCGCTTAACCCTTGGGAAAAAGCTAACAGCCAAAAGCTAAGAGCTAGCGGCTAGAGGTTGCTTTCTTCACCACACGCGGCACGGCTTTGGATTCACCATCGCTGCCGTTTTCTTGCAGCTGAAGCTTTTGGCAAACTCCGGCAAATCCTGCAGCACGGTGTTGGTGCGGTACTCATCGGGCGCGTGGGGATCGGATTGCGCCTGGGTTCTCAACTGCTCGGGCCGCGTCTGCGTGCACCACTGCTGCGCATAGGCAATCCAGAATCGCTGCTCCGGTGTGTAGCCGTCCTCCGTGGCGCTCATATCGAGGTGCGCGGCCGCGGCCTTGTCGAGCCACGCTTCCCATGCCAGCCACAAACCGCCCAGGTCAGCGAGGTTTTCGCCAAGCGTGAGTCTGCCGTTGAGGTGAACGCCGGGAACAGCCTCGATAGCGTCGTACTGTTTCACCATGCACTCGGCGCGATTGTTGAATTTCTCTTCGTCGCTCTTAGTCCACCAGTTGAGCAGGTTTCCATCCTTGTCGAATTGCCGTCCCTGGTCGTCGAAGCCGTGGGTCAACTCGTGACCGATGGTCGAACCCATGTCGCCGTAGTTGGCGGCGTCGTCCTCTTTACCGCTGAAGAACGGCGGCTGCAGATAGCCGGCGGGAAAGTTCACGTTATTCATCTGCGGATCGTAGTAGGCGTTCACAGTGGGCGGCGTCATCTGCCACTCGCCTTTGTCCACAGGTTTGCCAATCTTGGCCAGGTCGCGCGCGACATCAAACTCGTGGGCTCGCATCTGGTTGCCCAGAGCGTCGCCGCGCACAATCGTGAGGGTGGAATAATCGCGCCACTTGTCCGGGTAGCCGATTTTGTTCATCACGGAGTGCAGCTTTTCTTTGGCTTTGACTTTGGTTGCGGCGCTCATCCAGTCAAGCCCATCGAGGTCCTTGTCCATAGCCTGCTCGATAGACAGCGTCATCTCCAGCGTGCGCTGCTTCTCAGCCGGGGGAAAGTAGAGCGCCACGTATACCTGCCCCAGCGCCTCACCCAACTCCTCATCCACGCGGGCTGTGCAGCGCTTCCAACGCTCCTGCTGCTTCTCAGCGCCGTTAAGCGTGTGCGAGTAGAAGTTCCAATTCTCATGGTCGAAAGTGTCCGGCAAACTGGTTCCCGCGTAGGCGTGGAGCAGGTGCCAGCGCAGATAAGTTCTTATCCGGTCAATGAACGTGTCAGACAGTAGCGCGTTGAACTCGGCAAAGAACTTTGGCTCCATGTCATTGACTTTGCCGGCGGCGGGCGCGTGCGCAGCTGCTAAATATTCTGAGACAGAAAAGTGTGAGAGCTCCCTTGAGAAACCGGCTACATCGGTTGGATGATTGAGATTCTGCGGATCGCGTTGCTCAGTGATCGTAAGCGAGGCTTTGGCTAGACGCGTCTCGACTGCAAGCACGGTCTTGGCGTCATGGGCGGCCTGCGCCTCCGGTTCACCGGCGAGCGCGAAAATTCGTTGCACGTGAGCCATGTACTCGCGTCGCGTCTCGACGGATTTGGGGTCAGTGCGCGTGTAAAAGTCACGCTCCGGCAGCCCCAGACCGCCAGCATCATAGAAGCTGATGACGGAATTTGAGTCGGCGAAGTCCTGGCTTGATTCAAGAGCAAAAAATGCGTTTACGCCGATGGCGTGCAAATGGGCCAGCAGCGCGGGCAAGTCTGCCGTTGTCTTCAGCGCGGCAATTCGGTCCAACTCCGGCTGGAGCGGCGCAAGACCCAGCTTGTTTACCGTTGCCGCGTCCATGCAACTCGCATACTCGTCGCCGATTTTTTGTTCGTTCCTGCTCCGCGGTTTTTGGTCGGGACCGTGTGTGGCCGCGGGCGCTGCCGCCTCTTCGAGGATCTGTCTCAGGTGCATCCGATTCACTTCGGCCAGCTCGGTGAAGCGGCCATAGCCTGTCTGGTCGGCGGGCAGAGGATTGCGCTTGAACCATCCGTTGCAACTGTAGCGATAGAAGTTTTCACAGGGGTCGATGGTTTTATCGATCAGAGATGGATCGAAGACGCGCAATTCTGCTTCTGGGGCGGAGGCGCCAGTTGGCGTACTTTGAGAAAAGGCGGGCGCAGCCATCAGGCTGGCAGCGAAAAAGGCCACCGTAAAAAGCGAGGGGTGATAGGGGAAAACTGCAAGGCGCAACATGCCGACACTCTAGCAGATTCGGGGCTACGAACGTCAGCCGGCCTCATCTCGACGGCTATTACAATAGAAAGGCAACCAAAATTCCCCAGCAGGAGTAAGACGCCGTGGCGCAACGCACCTTCAGCATCATCAAGCCGGACGCGGTCCGCAAGGGTTTCACCGGAGCCATTCTGGCCGAGATAGAGAAGGCCGGCTTTCAGATTGTGGCTATCAAGAAACAATCGATTTCAAAAGAGCAAGCCAAGGGATTTTATGCCGTTCATGCGGGCAAGCCATTCTTCGAGGGGCTTTGCGAGTTCATGTCTTCGGGGCCGTTGGTCTTGATGGTTCTGGAGAAGGAAAACGCAATTGCCGACTGGCGCAAGCTGATGGGCGCGACCAATCCGGCCAATGCGGACGAGGGGACGATTCGCAAGAGGTTTGCCGGTTCGATGTCTGAGAATGCCGTGCACGGCTCGGACGGCGAAGAGACTGCGGCGTTTGAGATCGGGTATTGGTTTGCGGGATACGAGCTGATTTAGCTCGTCTGGCAGGGAGTGGGGTTCAGATCCGTGCCATCCCACCCTTGCGGCAAAAACAAAGACGCCGCAAGGATGGGGCACCCGAACAAATGCGGCAACCAGTCTTTGTGCTACCTCACCCATTTCGCTCAGCCACCCCACGGACGAAGACCTGTCCGTGGGGACCCCGACCACGCGAAATGGATGGGGCACGGAAGATTTGTGGGGCAGTCAACTATTTGACGGCGTTCGGGGCGGCAGCCTGGGCGGTCAGTGCCTTCAGATCCTTGACGAGAGCGTCGATTGACTCCGCCAAGGCTTGATCGCGGCCCTTTTGCATATGCGCTGTCGAAGTCTTCTCGTTGAGTGTCCACAGTGCGATGTTCGTCTTCGGGTCTAGCAACACCAGCTTGAGCTGTGAGGTGTTGGAGGAGCTAGCACCCGATTCTTTTGTGCCGCTGACATCCGTGAGTGGGTTAGAAAAACTGATTTCCATGACCAGATCGGCATCCGCGGGTGCACCCACAAGTTGGTATTGCCCCGAGCTCTTGAAGGCTGCGTAAAGCTCGTTGTAGGGTTGAGCCGGCCCTCCACTCCAAAGTTTCGGATCCAATCCACCCCCCGCGTTAGAGATGAAGACCTTCTTCGCGGTGAGGATCTGAGATGGCAACGGAGCAACTGGCGCCTGTGCGCGCAAAGCGGGAACCAGCGGAAATATCATTGCCAACCCGAGAGATGTTACGACTAACTTGGCCTTGAGCATGGTTTCGTCCTTTCTCTCCTTTTATTGAACACAATGTGGAATGATTCCACTCGGAGAAAATGTTACTACTCTCAGTCATCTCCAAAAAGATCGTCGATCTTCTGGCGTAGTACGGTGACTTCCTGGCGCAACTCCTCGACTGTTGCTTCCAACTGTGCGATGCGTTCAGCGTGGCTTGTGTCTTGGTCGGACATTGCTCCGGCTTCGCGGACAGTCCCTGCCTCGTGGTGCGCGAATGCTGGCTCGGTTACCGCTATTGACTCGATGCCGCCGGAAAGCAGATGCGCATAGCGGGATTCCTTGGTTCCCGGTTGGCGGGGCAGGATGGCGGCCAAAGGTGGTTCGCGCTCCATTAACTTCTGCAGTGTGGCAAGGACTTCGCCGATTTCTTCGAATCGGTGGAGGCGGTCGGTGCGGCTGCGCAGTTCGCCTGGTGTTTGCGGGCCACGCAGGAGCAGCACGCAGACGAGCGCCGTCTCCGCGCGGCTGAAGTTGAAGGCCTCGCCCAACCAGTGCTCGTACTTGGTGACGCGGCCGTCAGCGGAACGCGCGCGGCCGGCCAGATGCAGGTCTTCCAGGCCATGGAGCGCCTGGCGCACGGCTTCTTCATCGAGATTCATCACCGGCTCGCGGTTGGAGCGCTGATTGCAGGCGTTGATGAGCGCGTTGAGGGAGAGCGGATAATACTCCGGGGTGGTTACTTCTTTTTCAATGAGCGCGCCCAGAACGCGGGCTTCGGCGGGGGAAAGGACAATCGACGGCATAGGTCTATTTTGCCATCGATGAGCGGCCAGGAATGAAATCGTTCGGGGATCGAGCTCTCCCACCCATTCCGCAAGAAACGCGGAATGGATGGGGCACCCGACGGGGCGTGCCGTTTAGATTTGTGCTCTCCCACCCATCGCAAAAAGCGCGATGGATGGGGCACCGAGAATTGTGTTCGAATGAACGGCTCCGATTAGAGATCCGTCAATTTATGCGGAACTTCCAATAGCCACGGTTGCTCATTTTTGGGGGAGTTTTGTGAGCATTGCTAATATGGCGTTACTGACAACCAAGGGACACTCATCGGGGATATTATGACCACATCCTGTCGCCTCAACGTGTTGCGCTCCAGGTATCTGCTGTAACAGTGCTGCTTGCAAGGATGTCATTTCTTTTCGCCGTTCCTCTGTAAATGTGGGCGGTTGTATCTTTGTTGCCGAAATCAACACAACGGGCACATGGGGCAGCGGCCACGCAGTTCTCAGTTCATTTACTGTCGTCGCGTTCACATCCATCTGCGCCAGAGCTCCCGGCTACTCTTGCTTGAGTTCTTCCATCACCGACCTCCAAAAAACGGGATCCTGAGCCATCATTCCATAAAAAGTCTCGGGAGCCGGGTCCACCAGCACAATGCCCACAACGTCGTTCGGGAAGAGGTGAGCAAACTCCCGAACGTACATGCCACCAGCCGAGTGCCCCACAAGAATATAAGGCGGTGAGACCTTTGCATTAGACAGTGCCGTATGCAGTTCCTTTGCAATCTGCTCGGCGGTCCGCGACTTGTCATTCAGAGGGGAATGTCCAAAACCCGCGCGATTGTACCGCACAGTCGTCGTCTTGCCCGAGATGGCCGCCACAACCGCATTCCAGTATTCGTAAGTGCCGCTGAAGCCTGATTCAAAGACAACCGCTGGGCTACCTGAGCCGGAAACAGCCATTTCCACTGTACCGTTGCCTGAACTTACCAGAATTGGTTTATCGGATTGCGCCAGGAGGCTGAGCGTGCCCGAAAACAGAAGGGTGGCGCAGGAAAGAAGTTTCACACAAGAGGAGATTTTCATGTAAACCCATACGCAAGAACCCAATTTTAGGTTCACTGTTTTTTTTATAACTAGGGATGACTGCCGGTCTTTATTGGCGTTCGCATGTCCCGCACTCGCAACGCACGCCACCGCGCGTATTGACTCTTATCCTGTGGGTCGGGGCACTCATAGCCTTCGAGCCAGAAGCGAAACCAGTCGACCACTCCTTGCTGGGAAGCAAGCAGTTCCAATTCCCATTGGGGAAAAAAGAAGCCCCGCTCAAGCTTGGCTTGAACGGGGTTTCGGTTGCGCAATCGGGATTTACTTCTTCCGTTGGATTTGGCCCTGGATGGTCTTGGGATTGGCGCCGGACCTCTTGACAGAGCGTTTGGCGGCGATGGCGAGCATCTCCTTGCCCATGGGGGATTGGTTGACAGCAACCTGCAACGCCAGGTTGATGAGGTTGCTGGTGCCCCAGTAGAGAGCCAGACCGGAGGCGTAATGCAACAGGATAAAGCCCATGAAAAGCGGCATCATGATAGCCATCATGCGGCGCTGATTGGCGTCCATGCCCGGTGATGGCGTGATGTACTGCGTCAGGAACATGGTGAGAATGATGAGGATGGGCAGAATGTATTTTGGGTCCGGCGCTGAAAGGTCGGTGAGCCAAAACCAGTGGGCCTGGCGCAGTTCGACGGCATTCTGCAAGACACGAAAGTACGCGAAGAAAAGCGGAATCTGGGGCAGCATAGGAAGGCAACTGCCATACATGTTGACGCCTTCGGCCTTATAGAGCGCCATGGTTTCGGTGTTCATCTCGGCGCGTTTGGGGTCAGTTGGCTTGAGATGAGCGTAGCGCTTCTTAATGGCTTCGGCCTTGGGCTGAATGCGCATCATCTTCAGCGAGGACTTCATGGCCATGAAACGCAGAGGCAGCATGACAACGGTGAAGATGACCGTGACGATGATGATGGCCCATCCCCAGTTGTTGATGCCGGGGCCAAGCATGCCGTCGAGACCGCGCAGGGCCAGGTAAAGCGGTTTGGCGATGACTCCCAGCCAGCTACCGAACTGGATGAGCGGGTCGAGCGTGGGTCCGGTGAGCTTGCCGTCGGGCCCAGTGGCATGGATGGTCTTGAGCAGATCAGTTTCTTTGGGACCGGCGAAGAAGCGCAGGCGGGTAAAGCCGCTGGTGTCGCCCACGGCCAGCCCCAGCACATCGGCTGGCTTTTTCTGACTGTTCGGATCGCCAGGATCGCCGGGTAACTGGATGGAACTGTGCAGCGTGACTACCGACGTGCGTGCGGGTGCATCGGGCAGAAAGGCCGCGGCAAAGTAGAGATCGGTGATGGCCGCGTAGTCGTAAGGCTGGTCGAGAGTGGCGCCGCTGCTGACTTTCTTGGCGTCAATTGAATCGTCCTTGCCGTTGAGGGACCAGACAAACTTGCCGCTGGCAAATTGAATAGGTTCGGTTTGGTCGCCGAGCCCAGCAGGCCAAGCCAGCAGAGCGCGCACTGGCACACCGTTGCGCTTGACCGATACCTCGGCTGTTACCACGTAACTCTGGTCAAAGCGAAAGGTCTTGACTACGTCAAGGCCATTGGCGGCGTAGTGAAAGGTCACCGAGCCCGGAGCTTGAAGCAGACCGGTGGTGGCGGAAGCGCCAGAAACGGAGACCTGGTAGAGAGCCCAATTCAACTGCTTGGTCAGCTCAGGCTCATAGGTATAGAGGCTGAGCGGCAGTCCGGCGTCGGCGGTCTTTGGATTGACCAGATCGAGTTGCTGGCCGCCGGGATCGGGGTGGTCCTTGTATTGCTTGCCCTTCAGAATCCAGTGCGTGACCTGCGCTCCCTGGTTGGTAAAGACAATCTTCAAATTGTCGTTCTCAACCGTTGTTTCCGAGACAGAAGAGGCGGCGATAACCGGAGTGACAACTGCGGGAGCCGACGCTTGCCCTGCGGCCAACTGCGCCGGGGCCACCTGGCCAGGTGTTGCGGCCGGTTGCGCTGATTGCTGAGGATTCTGGGCCTGACTCTGAGTCTGCACAGGCGCCGGAGTGGTTGGCTGCTTGGGTTTGTAAAAAAACTGAAAGGCAAGAAGGACAACGAGGGCCAGAAAGGTGATCGACATCAAGCCGCGCATATCTCCGCCGCTGCCGCCGCCGTCGCCGCCCTGCCCCTGAAGATTGGGATTGCGAAATTCTGCCAATGGATTACGTCCTATCGTTTAAAGCGGAACCAGAGTTACTGTGTCCCGTTAAGTTTGATGCGGGTCGCCGCTCCCTGCTGGTCGCGCCGACTTGAACATGTGGTTTCGAGATGCATCGACTCTGGTTCCGCTATCGGGCGCGCCGTCAGGCCGCCGCCCCTTCTATGTTAATGGTTTGTTGTGCAAATGGCGTGAAATCGACGCCGGAGGCACCTGATCAAGGCCGCCGCGGGCGAAAGGATTGCAGCGCAGAAGCCTCCAGGATGCGAGTAAAACGCCGCGCATGGGTCCGTGGATGGCAATTGCTGTGGAGGCATATTCCGAGCACGTCGGAACGTACCGGCAACCGCCCGGCTTGAGCGAATGGATGGCCGGAGAAAGCCAACGGCGATACAAGTCAAGCATCGACAGCAGAACCACCTGCAGTGGGGTCAGCTCTGCTTCGCGCGGGCTGGAATCGTGCTGCTCCGCCTCCGATTGAACTTGGGTCATCGCGCCACCTGCGCTGGGGCCATGCGCGCAGCCTCTGTCCTTGCCTGCTGAAGGATACGCACAATCTCCGCCTCAAGTTTCGTGAATTCGATGGTGAGCACGAAGCGGCGGGGATGGAGGATCAGGTCGCAGGCCGGGGGCAGCAGGTCGATGTGGCGGCGCAGGGCTTCTTTCATGCGGCGCTTGATGCGATTGCGTTCATGAGCTTTGCCGATGACCTTCCCGGCTGTGAGGCCGACACGAGGGCCAGCCGGGGATTGGGCTCCGGGAAAGGCAGGAGACTGCGGGGCCAGGAACCAGCTCATGGACGAGGACTGGCGTTTACGGCTAGCCGCATAAGCGCGCTGATAGTCGGCGTGTTTGCACAGACGCGCTCCAACAAGCGACTGCCTGGAAGAGCGGCGCTGGTCAGGCTGGGGAATGGTGGTCATGGCAACAACGCGGGAGGAGTTGGCCGGAACCGCATGAACGCCGCTCCGGATCCAGCAACTGACGTGGACAAGTGGCGAGGGTTAGTCGCGGAAGCCGGCGCTGACGGACACGCGCTTGCGGCCGATTGCACGGCGGCGGCTGAGAACAGCTGCGCCGGCCTTGGTCTTCATACGCGCGCGGAAGCCGTGGGTTTTCACGCGCTTGCGGCGGTTGGGTTGAAATGTGCGCTTGGGCATGAAAATGCGCTCCTGTTTCCTAAAGAAAATCTGCGCCTTGACGGCAAGTTTTAAGTATACCTGAGGATCGTCCAGGAATCCAGCGGGGGCTCGCACGGTGGGCAAACCCGTGCGTTTCCTCGCCGGAGCCGCTAGATGAGGGGTTGCAGATTCTTCTGCTTTGCTGCGCTACGTTGAAGAAAAAAGCGGCGAGAATAAGTCGTCCGTGGCCGTATACTAGCAATGAAAACACTCCGAATCAGCCGCTGTAAGCGAGTCTTCGGCATGGTTACGTCAAACACTCTAGTAACCTAAGTCGATTGTTTCACCAGCGATGGTGCAACTGGCGAAGACGACTCAGAAGTTATGTGAAAGATTGATTGCAGCGAGGCTAAGATGTGCTAATCTTGGGACCGTTATAGGTAATTTTCCGCGTCCCACGGAACAAGTCTCAACAGGTTCCGAAATTAATCTCCGGAGCCTATCAGCGGCAGATTAGGATGCAAGGCCTTGGGCTTTGCACCGGGAGAGCCGTTGCTCAAGATCGATTGATGAACCAGCCTGTCAATGAACAGGCAGCAGAAGTAAGGATCGGTACGATGGCATTTTCAATTTCGCCGGCGACGGCGCTCAACCCCTGGCTTCAGATTCTCGCGGCTTTAGAGATGAAGGTGATTCGCCAGTCTTTTGAGACTTGGCTAAAGCCTTCCCGATATAGCCACGTTGTGAATCGCACGCTTTACGTGCGTGTGCCATCTCCTCAGTTTCAGAACCTGGGAGAACGATACGGCGACCTGATTCAGGAGGCCATTGAGCAACAGGGGTTGGAGCTTGACGACGTCTGTTTCGTGACCGCCGAGGAGGATCCGTCGATTCCGCCGCAGCGCAAGGACGGCGGCTTCGGGCCAGTCCCCGCTCATGCGCCCACGGCTCCGGCGCAACCGCAGCGTACGCCTGAGCAGGCGCGCTTCGACTGGTCTACCGCCGCGCAACTCAACCAGCGCTACACGTTCGACGCTTTCGTTATCGGCAACGGCAACCAGTTTGCCCGCGCCGCCTCCCTGGCGGTCGCTGAGCGGCCCTCGAAGGCCTACAATCCGCTGTTTCTGTATGGCGGTGTGGGTATGGGCAAGACTCACCTGATGCATGCCATTGGCCACGAGGTGAAGCGCCGCCAGCCGACCGCCAGCATCTGCTACGTCTCAGCGGAAAAATTCACCAACGAGATGATTACCTCGCTGCGCAACGACCGCATGACGAGCTTCCGCGACCGTTTCCGCTCAGTGGACGTGCTGCTGATTGACGACATCCAGTTCATCGCGCAAAAAGAGCGCACGCAGGAAGAGTTCTTCCACACCTTCAACGCGCTTCACGAGAGCATGAAGCAGATTGTGATTGCCTCGGATCGTCCGCCGAAGGAGCTGGCTGAGATTGAGGACCGTCTGCGGTCGCGCTTCGAGTGGGGCCTGATTGCCGACATTCAACCTCCGGATCTGGAAACCAAAGTCGCCATCCTCCAGAAAAAAGCCGAGTCCGAGCAGGTGCAGTTGCCCACCGATGTGGCGCTGTTTGTGGCTTCGAACGTGCGCACCAACGTGCGTGAGCTCGAAGGCGCCATGACGCGGCTGATCGCGTGGTGCCAGATGAATCACATGGAGATCACGCTGGCTTCGACCCAGCAGTGCCTCAAGCAGTTCATCGACATGCAGGTGCGCAAGATCACCATCGAGTCCATTCAGCGCGTGGTGAGCGAAAACTTCGGCATGAGAGTGGTTGACTTGAAGCAGAAGAATAACTCGCGCAATGTGGTGGTGCCGCGCCAGATTGCGATGTACCTGGCCAAGCAGATGACCGAGGCCAGCTTGCCGGAGATTGGCCGCCAGTTCGGCAACAAACACCACACCACGGTGATGCACTCGATAGCCAAAATCGACGAACAACGCCGTGCCGACAAGGATCTGCACCGCACGCTGAACAAGCTGCAGGAGCAGTTGAACGCGTAACCGCAGCGAGTCGGCAAGTCGGCGAGTCAGCGAAAAACAGAAGCCCACGTAGCGGATTGCGATGTGGGCTTCACTGCTGAACTCGTCATCGATCAGGCCTGAGTTCCGCTCAAAGACATCAAATGGAAATCAAACGTCTGTGCGCCGATA
>JBEKQD010000110.1:0-11664 GCA_049520075.1 Occallatibacter sp.
CTGCCCGACCCCGAAGCATTTCCGCCATCAGCGACCTGGAGCTATCACGACGGCAGCGGCGAATTCGCCAACCTTAAGGTCTTTGACCAGGCCATGGAAGCCGTCTACGCCAAGCCACATTCGGCCGCCGAATATGAGCGCATGGCTGGAGCCATGGAGTATGACTCCGAGCGCGCTATGTTCGAGGCCTACAGCAAAAATAAGTACTCTTCCACGGGCGTTGTTCAATGGATGCTCAACAACGCGTGGCCGTCCATGATCTGGCACCTTTACGACTACTATCTCGATGCCGGAGCCGGATACTTCGGAACCAAAAAAGCGTGCGAGCCGGTGCATATCCAATATTCCTATGACGATCTCTCGGTCGTGGTTGTCAATAGCACTTATGAGCCTGTTGCAAGACTCCAGGCCGGTATTCGCGTTTACAACATCAGCGGAAAGGAAATCTACAACAACCGGGCGGTTGTCGATGCGGCCGCCGACAGCGCGCAGCGTGTCTTCTCCATTCCGGAGAACCTCTATCAAGGCTCTGATCGCATTCTCTTTGTCGACTTGACCTTGAAAGATGCGGCAGGTAGCGACATAAGCCGCAACGTTTACTGGGTGCCCACCACACTCTCCACCTTCGATTGGCCGAAGACTGAATATACGCATACGCCCGCTTTGCGCCACGAAGACTTGGCCGCACTGACCAGTCTGCCATCAGCTAAGGTAACCGCTCGTGCAGAAATCGAGAACACCTCCCTCGGTCGCAAATTGAGCTTACATCTCGACAACAGTTCCGGAGTTCTAGCCTTTCAGATCAGCGCCGCCGTCCGCACTCCCTCCGGCGGACTCATCGCGCCTGTCCTCTGGTCCGACAACTGGATTGAGCTCGTACCCGGAGAATCGCGCACATTGACCGCGCTGTTGCCGGACTCTGTTACAGGCGATACCATCGTGCAAATCGGAGGCTGGAACTTCGCCTCGGAAACCATTACACCCGCGGCTGTCATCGAACCGCGTTAAGGACATTCATGGCGCCCGCCGCGGAAAATGCTCAACCAAAGGCCATCGGCCTTCATCGCACGCTTGGCCTTTGGAACCTCATCATCATCGGCATGGTCATCATCCAGCCGACCGCGCCCATGGGCATCTACGGCGTCATCAGCAACAAGGCCCATGGCCATGTCGTCACCACTATTCTCCTCGCCATGATCGCCATGCTATTTACGGCCATCAGCTATGGCCGCATGGCTCGCGTCTATCCCAGCGCCGGCTCGGCGTACACTTACGTCGGCCAGGAAATGCACTCCGCCCTCGGCTATGTCGTCGGCTGGGGCATGGTGATGGATTATCTGATTAATCCCCTCATCTGCACCGCCTTCTGCGCCAAGGCCGCCATGAATATCCTCCCCGGCCTCTCTTTCTATGTCTGGATTATCTTTTTCGCGGCCTTCTTCACCTGGATGAACCTGCGCGGCATCAAGACCTCGGCACAGTTGAATGAAGCCCTCTGTGCCGGCATGGTGGTCGTCGTTCTGCTCTTCCTCGGCTGCGTCATCCGCACCGTCTGGCACATGCATTACGATCCCGGATTCTTCACTCATCCCTTCTACGATCCGGCCAATTTCCACACCACAAGCATCTTTGCCGGAACCTCGGTCGCCGTCCTCACTTACATCGGTTTCGACGCCATCTCCACCTTCTCTGAAGAGGTTCGCAATCCGCGCCGCAACATTCTGCTGGCCACGGTTCTGGTCTGCCTCATCACCGGCCTGCTCTCCGGACTGGAAGTCTATGCGGCGCAACTCATCTGGGGATCGAAGCCCTTTTCCAGCGACAACGTCGAGTCGGCCTTTGCCCTGGTCAGCGGCAAAGCCGGCGGCCTGTGGCTCTTCCAGATCGTCAACTTCACGTTGCTCATCGCCAACATGGGCTCAGGAATGGGCTCGCAACTGGCCGCCGGTCGCCTGCTCTACGGTATGGGACGCGGCAATGCCCTTCCCAGATCATTCTTCGGCGCCATCGAACCTAAGCACCGTGTTCCCCGCAACAACATTATTGCCGTCGGAGCATTTGCGCTTGCCGGAGCCGGCCTGCTCGAGTATTTTGCCAATCGCCTCGGCGGAGGCGCCTACGAGATCGGCGCCCAGTGCCTTAACTTCGGAGCCTTTATCGCCTTCATGGGCGTCAATGCCGCAGCCTTCGTCCACCACTGGCGGCTCAAGCCGGGCGATCCTGAGGCTAGCCGTAGCCGTCTAAGCGGCCTCGTCTCGCCTGCCCTGGGCTTCCTCATCTGCGGCTTTATCTGGCTGAATCTCAGCCCGCCCGCCAAAGTGCTGGGCTTTGTATGGATGGCCGCCGGAATCACTTACGGCGCAATCCGCACCCGCGGATTCCGCTCCGAATTGGTCACTTTCGAGGTCCCGTCAGACATAGCGTAGCCGATCAGGATCAGCCATTCGGGGCGGTCCCCAGGGAAAGCCGAGGCACTCTCCGGCCCCGGCTTCCGGAGAATTATGGAGCGAATTGACCAGTTTCCAGATACAATTAAAAATTGGGGACAGACGCGATGCTTACCAGCTCGACGATGCGGGAGACGGCCGGCACCCAAGTAAACGACAGTAAGAGAGACCAGGCCGCTCTGCTTCAGGAATTGACTACCGAGAGCCAAAACGAGGCTTCTCAAGGCTTTGACACTAAATCTGCGCTCGATATCGCGCGCATAATTAATCACGAAGACGCGAAGGTTGCAGCTGCGGTCAAGAAAGCGATTCCAGAAATCGCGCAGGTCATCGACCAGGTGGCCCGCTGCATGCGCGAGGGTGGCCGGCTGATTTACATCGGCGCCGGTTCCAGTGGACGTATAGCGGCGCTCGACGCCTCTGAATGTCCGCCTTCTTACTCGACCGCCCCAGGACAAGTGCAATACATCATGGCTGGCGGACCCAAGGCGCTGGCCTCGGCCGTCGAGGTCAATGAAGATTCTGAGGAACTTGGACAGCGGGACATCGCCCGCCGCCGCCCCACGCGCAAGGACATTGTGGTGGGCGTCTCTGCTTCGGGCCGCACGCCCTATGTCGTGGCGGCAGTAGCCTACGCCCGGGCTCGTGGCGCACATGCCGCAGCAGTCACCTGCAACCAGGGAACGCCACTGGCCGCAGCCGCGGAGATCGTCATCGTGGCCGACGTAGGTCCCGAGGTCATCTCCGGCGCAACGCGTATGAAGGCCGGCAGCGCTCAGAAAATGATCCTGAACATGATCACCACAGGCGCCATGACCCGGCTCGGCTATGTGTACGAAAATCTGATGGTCAACGTGCACATGCAGAACTCCAAGCTCGTCGAGCGTGGCATCCGCATCCTGATGTGCGCCTGCAAGATCGACCGCGAATCCGCTGTGCAAACCATCAAGAGCGCGGGGCGCAGCGTCCCAGTGGCCTTGGTGATGCTCAAAGCCAAAGTCGACAAGCCGGAAGCCGTCCGCCGCCTCGCCAAATCCGACGGCAATGTCCGTCTGGCCATCGAGGACAATGCGATGGAGCTGTAAAGCTACGGCCCAACGAACAATCAGACCTGATTCCAGTTGTCCCAAGCTTCGTTTTTGAGACCTGCGAGAACTCGAACACTGATATCGAGCAATCAACCGCCAACCAGCTGATTTGCTGTCGCGCTTCCTCTCCCCGTTTCCGCCACCGCGATTTACACTGGAAAGTCAGGGGTCGATCAATCTTCCATGGATAAATTTGTCATTCGCGGCGGGAATCCGCTGGTGGGCACAATTCGCGTCTCAGGGGCCAAAAATTCCGCGTTGCCTTGCATGGCGGCAGCGATTCTCACCGAGGACGAAATCACGCTCGAGAATATGCCCCATGTGCGCGATATAGAAACAGAAAAACGCCTGTTGGCATCGATGGGCGCAGAGGTCCGGACCGGCGACGAGCCGAACACCACCACCATCAGCTGCAGCAGGCTCTCCGATCCCGTGGCCAAATACGAAATCGTGAAGACCATGCGCGCCAGCTCCCTCGTGCTTGGCCCGCTGATTGCGCGTGCCGGAGTAGCCCGTGTAGCCATGCCGGGCGGTTGCGCCATCGGCGGCAGGCCCATTGACCTTCATATCAGGGGCTTGGAAAAAATGGGCGCCACAATCACTCAGGAGCACGGATATCTTGAAGCGCGCGTCGAACAGCTGCGCGGTGCGCACCTGCTCTTCGACAAAATCACCGTCACAGGCACGGAAGATTTGCTGATGGCCGCCGTGCTGGCTGACGGCGAAAGCCTTATGGAAAATTGCGCCTGCGAACCTGAAGTTACTGACCTGGCTGCGTTGCTTATCGCCATGGGCGCGAATATCGAAGGCGCCGGCACTTCCACAATTCGCGTGCAGGGCGTGAACCAGCTCCATGGCGCGCGCTACCGCATCAATCCGGACCGAATCGAAGCCGGCACATTCCTGGTCGCCGGCGCCATTACCGGCGGAGATCTGACCGTTGCCAATTGCAATCCAATGCACCTCAACGCGGTGATCGCCAAGCTGCGTGAGGCAGGCGCCAGTGTGGATACTCTGGGGCCTGATTCCGTGCGGGTACGCACCGACGGACATCTTTACGCGGCTGACATTTCGACAGAAGAATATCCGGGCTTCCCCACTGATATGCAGGCGCAATACATGGCTCTGGCTTCGCAGGCTGAGGGTGTCAGCGTCATCGAGGAGAACATCTTCGAGAATCGCTTCATGCACGTCCAGGAGTTGATTCGGATGGGGGCAAACATCAAGGTAGAAGGCCGGACGGCCACCGTACGTGGGCCAGCAAAGCTCTCCGCCGCGGCGGTCATGTGCTCAGACCTGCGCGCCTCGGCATCGCTGGTTTTGGCCGCGCTGGTAGCAGACGGCGAGTCCATTCTGGACCGCGTTTATCACATGGATCGCGGCTATGAGCGTATTGAGGAAAAACTGGCCGGGGTTGGCGCTCAGATCCGGCGCATGGGCAATATCTTCCCTCCGAAGAATGAGCTGGCAGACGCGGCTTGACAACTTTTTGGCGGAGCCAAGGGATTCTATTGACGCTTAATGCAAAATCCTGCGTCACCGCCTTCAACGATAATCTAGGACCCGCTAATATCTATATGATTCTACTCGCGATAAAAGCGCGCCCGGAAGAGAGATCGAGCGCACGCTCCAGTCCCTCGCGAAATGCAACGCGGTTCAAAATTACGGAAGTTCGCCCACGGAAGTGCAAGAAGCATAAAAAGGGTTAGGCCATTTGCACACCAGTCGCCGATGATAATGAGCAGGCGGAATAGATCGTCGTGAACCTTGTAAATTGGACCCGGATCCCGGACTTTGCTTGCATGGTGCTGATGATATGGGCGTTTGCCTCCGTGACACGGCACACCCGTTCGAATGTTGCCAAGATATGGCTGACCGGCTGGCTGATGATCCTGGTGTACTCTATAGCCGCTCTGTTCACTCAGATTCCGGGCATCTGGGGAGGCTTGGCGCACATCGTTTTTGCGGTTTCCCTGGTATGGGCAGGACTATTGTTCACCTACGCCTCGATCCCCTACCGCGACACGTCTTCCAGTCGCTGGCTGCTCGCAATGCTTTTTGCGTCGAGCACGCTTTATATGACGATCCTCCTCGTCAGCCCCGGTCGGCACTGGGCACTGAATCTGGCCGCACTCCTGTTGGGCCTCGGCCCGTTGGCCGTCACGCTGGCATCGATGCACTCCGTCAACGACCGGCTCCGTTGGTTTGTAGTCTCCTTTTGCGGAGCGCTTTCCATTTTCCTGCTGATTGTCCAAAACAGCCATTCATACGGTCACGTCCTGGCCGGGAATGCAGTCCTCTTCAGTGTCTATGCCGGGAATTGCTTCTTTGCCGCTCTGACATATCGCCGCGCTACAGCCGGGGCATTCGTCGCCATATTCGGATTCTTAGGTTGGGCGCTGGTATTTATCGCGGAACCTTTGTTGCCGGCTGTTTGGCCGCAGGTTGTCATAGAGAGCGAGGTCTGGCATCTTCCGGCTTTCGTGGTGGCTATCGGCATGATGCTTCTGCTCCTCGAAGATCAGATCGCACACAACAAACATCTGGCTCTCCATGACGCGCTCACCGGGTTGCCGAACCGGCGCTTGTTCGAGGACCGGATGGCCAGCGCTCTCGAGCGCTCCCGCCGAACCGGAACAACGATGGCGCTCCTGGTGATTGACTTAAATGACTTCAAGCAAATAAATGACACGATGGGCCATCACGTAGGCGACATTGTTTTGCAACGCGTTGCATCTGCCTTTGCCGATCGTGTCCGTCGTTCTGACACCGTATCTCGCACTGGAGGAGACGAGTTCTCAGTCATTCTGGAGGAGCCCACAAATCGCGACGAGGCCGTGCAGGTAGGAAGATCGTTGCAGCAGCTTCTCCACGACCCGCTGGAAATCGAGGATCGCAAAGTGAACGTGGGAGTCAGCGTTGGCATTGCCATTTTTCCGGAAGACGGGTCGGACGCTGAATCCCTGTACGTAGCGGCCGACTTGAAAATGTACGGCGCCAAGCGTCGGTCTCAGGAATCGAGACAAGGTGCTTCTGCAAGTTGATGATCGGTGCTGCTTCGAGAGTCTGCGTTCAGTAACCAATTGAGACGAGACGGGATAGATGCCTCTCCCAACAATCGTCGGCATTATCAAAACAATCAAGCGTGTCAATTCCTGAAGAACGCCGATATAGACAGATAATGTAGAATTAACGCCATTCATTGAGGTGTGCTTCTTGAATTGGAGCGTAATCCCAGAAGTGTCAGCCATTACGCTGGTGATCTGTGCGTTTGCTTCCGTGGCACGGCACAATCAGACGCCTAGGTCAAAGTTGTGGCTTGTTGGCTGGCTGATGATCTTGCTCCACTTCATTGCTGGCCTGTTCACTTCCCTACCCGACATTTGGGGTGAGTTGGCGTTCGTGCTCCTGTCAGCTTCTCTGGTTTGGGCCGGAACGTTGTTCATGCATGCTTCGATTCCCTATCGCGAGCACGTTTCAAGCCTCTGGATGCTGTGGGCACTATTGACGTCGAACACAATCTACCTCGCTGTTCTCTCTCTCGGCTACGACGTGCGCTGGGCCTTGAATCTGGCTGCAGTTGTGGTGGGTGTCTGCCCGCTGGCGGTTACCCTGGTTTCGATCCGAAGAGTCAACCACTTACTTCGCTGGATTCTCTCATCCTTTTACATCGCGCTCTCGATCTTTTTGGTGATCTTCCAGCATCGGCCTGGGAACGGTATCAGCCTGGCCTGGGATGCGGTCATGTTCACCGTTTATATGGGCTGTTGCATCTTTTTCGCATTCGCATTTCGCCGCAACACTGCCGGCGCATTCGTTACCATTGCAGGTTTTTTTGCCTGGGCGTCAATCTTCATTGTGGCGCCTGCGATGCAGGCGTTCCAGCCGCAGGTGCATATTGAGAGCGAAGTTTGGAACCTGCCAAAATTCATTGTCGCCATGGGCATGATGCTGCTGCTGCTCGAGGACCAGATCGAACACAACAAACATCTGGCGCTCCATGATGCGCTGACAGGATTACCAAACCGCCGTCTATTTGAGGACCGGATGGCTAGCGCTGTCGAACGTTCGCGCCGAACCGGGACCCGGATGGCGGTCATGGTCATTGACCTGGACGATTTCAAGCAGGTGAATGATACGTTCGGGCATCACGTGGGGGACCTCGTCTTGAAGCACGTTGCTTCGGTCTTTACCGAGAGAGTTCGCCGCTCCGATACGGTATCTCGCACCGGTGGCGACGAGTTCTCAATCATTCTTGATGAACCCACAAATCGCGAGGAGGCCGAATTCGTGGGAAGATCTTTGCGGCAGTTGCTCGGCAGACCGCTCGATATAGAGGGTCAGAAGGTTAACGTTGGCGCCAGTGTTGGCATTGCCGTTTTTCCTGAGGACGCACCCAACACTGAGTCGTTGTGCATTGCAGCCGACCAGAAAATGTATGACGAGAAAAAAAGACTGACAATCCAAAGCACCGTAGATGCCGCTCGCACTTCAGATCTGATTCAGGAGTAGGTGGCTCAAACGGCATTCTTTCCGCCGAGCTATGCCGCGAGAAGATTTGGCGCCCCAAGTCCGGTTCCCAAGGACAGATCTACATCCCTGACGTGAATATCTCGCTGTTTAGACTTGAGAATTCTCGATTCTCAATCGATTCCTTTCTCCGGCAAATCACTGTGCCGCGGTCACCACAACGACAAGTTCGTCGCTACCACCCAGCGAAAACTGAACAGGCGCAACGCGTGCCACTGCATCCGCACTCGCATCCACTTCCCGCTCAATCTTCCCGCCTGTTGCGCCCTGAATCGTCACATGCAATTTTTGAGCGACCAGACCCGCGGTCTTAGCGGTGCTTGCCGGCGGACTACCCGCCTTTGGAGACGCAGCGGGTGTAAAGCTCAGCGTGTAATTGCCTTTCGGCCACACGCCAAAGTTGGCCTTCCCCGAGCTATCCGTCGTCCGCGCCGCGCAACCGCCGCCGGGGTTCTTTCCCAACTTTACGTCAATTCCCTTCAACGGTGCGCCCGCCAATGCACTCTGCGCAAACAGAACACAAAGCATAGTGACCAAAATCCATCGAAGACCTGTCTTCATCCGATTCTCCTTTGCCTCTCTCTTGTTGTGCGTCAAGGTAGGCAGATGATACTACAAACACGTCCAAACAGCGAAAGACCCGGAAGTCATCCGGGCCTTTCGTTGGTTTCAATTTTTCTCAAGCAGCAGACTTACTGTCCGCCACCAGGACCACGACCTCCGCCTGGACCACCGGGACGACGGCGGCGACGGCGGGATTTAAGGTTAGCGCCCGCGGGACGGCCCGCGCCCGCAGCCTGTGCGACTGGGACGGGAGCGCCTTCGACGCGATTGAAGTTGGGCTCATTCTCTTCGTCGAACTCTTCGCCAACTTCTTCGTCGAAGTCATCTCCGCCTTCGATCAGGATGGTGCTCTGATTCGATTTTGGCTGACGCTCGTCAAACTCGTTGCGGGGCTTGACGGGCGCGGCAAATGACGCAGCAGGGGCAAGCGGCTCGGAGGCGGAAATCTCCACCTCTTCACCCTCGGCGACCGGAGCCGACTGGCCCAGCTTGGCGCGCTGCTCCTTGATAAGAGCCTTGCGGCTGAGCTTGATGCGGTTGCCTTCGATGGCCAGAACCTTGACCATCACCTGATCGCCCTCGCGCAGCTCGTCCTTCACTTCCTTTACGCGATGCTCCGCGATCTCGGAGATGTGCAGAAGGCCGTCGGTGCCCGGGAAGAGCTCGACAAAAGCGCCAAACTCCGCCAGGCGCACCACCTTGCCCAGATAAACCTTGCCAATCTCCGGAACAGCGGTGAGATTGCCGATCATCTCGAGAGCCTTCTTCAGTCCATCGGCGTCGCACGAAGCTACATTGACGCGGCCGGTATCATCCACATCAATTTTCGCGCCGGTCTGCTCGATGATGCCGCGGATCGTCGCACCGCCCTTTCCGATCAGATCGCGAATCTTGTCGGTGGGAATCATCACGGTTTCGATGCGCGGTGCATAAGCCGAGCGCTCGGTGCGCGGTCCGTCAAGCACTGCGTCCATCTTATCCAGAAGGAACAACCGTCCGCGGCGTGCCTGCTCCATCGCCTGCTCAAGAATCTGGTGAGTGAGTCCGCCGATCTTGATGTCCATCTGCAACGCGGTGATGCCCTTGCGTGTACCGGCAACCTTGAAGTCCATGTCGCCGTAGTGGTCTTCAGCGCCGGCAATGTCGGTAAGGATGGCGTATTCGTCGCCCTCCTTCACCAGGCCCATGGCCACGCCGGCCACTGCGCCCTTGAGCGCGATGCCTGCGTCAAAAAGTGCCAGGCTTGAGCCGCAAACCGTTGCCATCGACGAAGAGCCGTTGGATTCCAAAATATCCGAGACAATGCGGATGGTGTAAGGCGACTCTTCAGCCGTCGGCAGAACCGAGGTGATAGCGCGCTCCGCCAGTGCACCGTGGCCAATCTCGCGCCGTCCCGTGCCGCCCATGCGACCAGTTTCACCTACGCAGAAGGGCGGGAAGTTGTAGTGAAGCATGAAAGGCTTCTTCTTCTCGCCTTCGTAGCTTTCCAGCCGCTGTCCCTCATCCGCAGTGCCCAAAGTGGCTGTCACCAGCGCCTGAGTTTCGCCGCGTGTAAACAGCGCAGAGCCGTGTGTGCGCGGCAGCACGCTGGTCTCGATGGTAATTTGACGAATCTCGTCGAAGGCTCGGCGATCAGGCCTGATCCGATCCTTTGTAACCTGCTCGCGGAAAATTCTCTCGCGCAGCTTCTCGTAGTAGTGAGCCAGCTTTTTCTTGGCCGCCGGATCATCGGCGGGCAGCTCTGCAGCCAACTCGTCCTTGATCTGCTTGACCAGCGTCTGGCTTTCCAGCTTCTCGTGCACCTTCGTGTCGAGCGCGTCCTTGAGGCGAACTTCGATCTTGGCCTTCAACTCAGCGAAATATGTTTCATCGAATTCCGGCGCGGTGAAGGCCCGCTTGGGCTTGCCCGCCAAAGCCACCAACTCATCGATCGCCGCCACAATCTTCTTGATCTCCGTATGGCCGAACTCGATGGCTGCAAGAATTGTCTCTTCAGACTCTTCTTTTGCGCCCGACTCGATCATTACGATGCCGTCCTTGTGGCCGACGACCATGATGTTGACTGTTGTTTCCGCACGCTCGGAGTACGTGGGGTTAATGACGAACTCGCCTTTTACGCGGCCCACGCGCACTGCGCCCACAGTGGCGCTGAAGGGAATGTCAGAAAGAGCCAGAGCGCACGCAGCGGCGTTGATGCCCACCACGTCGGGGTCATTCTCCTTGTCGGCGGAAAAGACAAGAGCAATCACCTGGGTCTCGTTGCGGAAGCCATCGGGGAACAGCGGACGAATGGGGCGGTCGATCTGGCGGCAGGTCAGCACTTCTTTTTCGCTAGGCCGCCCTTCACGCTTGATAAATCCGCCGGGAATGCGCCCGCCGGCGTAAGTGTACTCACGATAGTCCACCGTGAGGGGGAAAAAATCGATGCCTTCCCTGGCTTCGGGAGAGGCTACTGCGGTGGCCAAAACCACGGTTTCGCCCGTGGTCACCAACGCGGCGCCGGAGGCTTGCTTGGCCATACGCCCGGTCTCAAAGACCAGCCGCTTGCCGCCGGCAAGTTCGACTGCTACTTCATGCTTAGACATAGAGTCCTCGTTTCATTGTGTTCGCTTGGGAAACTTGTAAATGGAAGGGTGTGGGAAGGCTGGCAGCGGGCGGGAAGAGTGGCAGGGCGCTTAAAGAAACTTGGGCCTGCGCGTGGGAGCAGATTCTCCCCTCCGTGGCCGGTCCCTCTGCCGGACCCCGCCAGAGGGACACGCTCAGCCGATAGCTGTGCGTTGTCCCTGGCTGCGGGTCGAGTTCGCCAGGTACACCAAGGCCCCAGGTCCTGCGAAGTACGGGGGCCGTGACCAATTTCCGGTCTGGGCGCTTCCGGGTCAAAGTAGGCTTTCTGGTTTCGCGTTCCGCTATTTGCGGATACCGAGTTTGCCGATTACGTCGCGGTAGCGATCGGTATCGTGCGTCTTCAGGTAGTCCAGAAGGCGGCGGCGCTTGCTGACCAGTTGCAACAGACCGCGCCGGGAAGCGTGATCCTT
>JBEKQD010000111.1:0-22957 GCA_049520075.1 Occallatibacter sp.
ATGTGAAGGCGCATGCGTGCTGGGCGGCGACCACAAGCCCATCGCCATTGGGCGCTTGCAGCGCCATGCCATGGACTTTGCTCGTGAGCGCCATTGCTATCCAGCCGTAACCGCCGCGCCGATGGGCAGACGGATTGCTGTCATCGGCGCTGGGCCGGCGGGGCTCTCTTGCGCGGGTCAGTTAGCCATCGTGGGCCACGCAGTGACTGTTTTTGAAAAACGCGATCAGCCCGGCGGCCTTTCGACGTTTGGCATCATCGCGCTGCGCGAGCCGATGGAGGTTGCTCTGGAAGAGGCGCGGATGATCGAAGGATTGGGCGTCAAGTTCAGAATCGGGGTCGAGTTGGGCAAAGATCTCACGCTGGCCTCGCTCCAGCAAGAGTTTGACTCCATCGTGCTGAGCGTGGGATTGGGCGGAACGCAAGCGTTGGGCATCGAGGGCGAAGAGGCCATTGTCGACGGCTTGGAATTCATTGAGGCCAGCAAGACCGCTCCGAGCGACTTGAAGGTGGGCAACAACGTGATCGTGATTGGCGCGGGAAACACAGCGATCGATTGCGCCACCATTGCACGGCGGTTGGGCGCCGAACGAGTGACGATAGTGTATCGCCGCACCGATTGCGAGATGAGTTGCTATGAGCACGAGTACGGCTTTGCCCGCAAGGAAGGCATCGAGTTCCGCTTTCTCTCGCAGCCCACGCGGGTGATCATGAAGGACGGCCAGCCGATTGGCCTGGAATGCGTGCGCGTTGAGCTGGGCGCGACAGATGCCTCGGGTCGACCGGCGCCAATGCCTGTGAAGGGATCAGAGTTCGTGCTGCCGGCGGACCAAATCGTCAAAGCCATTGGTCAACAGAAACCGGCAGTGGCCGCGCTGCTCGGTATTGAAACAAAGCAGGGCTTCATCGCGGTGGACGAGAGCTTCCAGACCAGCCTGAACGGCGTCTATGCCATCGGCGATTGCATCCGCTCACGCGGCGCGGCCTCCACCGTGATGGCTGTCGAGGACGGCAAGCTGGCCGCCGCGGCAATCCATCAACAGCTTTCGCAGCAGGCTGTTTCAGTCGAGGTGAATTAATCATGGCCGACCTTCGCATCAACTTCGCCGGCATTCAGTCGCCCAATCCCTTCTGGCTGGCCTCAGCGCCGCCCACCAACTCCGGCGCGCAGATTCACAAAGCCTTTGAAGCCGGCTGGGGCGGCGCGGTGTGGAAGACCATTGGCCCGCCGGTGCTGAACGTGTCGAACCGCTATGGCGCATGGCATCACGGTCGCCAGCGTATGCTGGCCATCAACAACGTGGAGCTGATCAGCGACCGGCCCCTCGAAGTCAATCTGCGCGAGATTGCGGAGATCAAGCGTGCCTGGCCCGATCGCGCGGTGATTGTCTCTGCCATGGTCGAGGCCAAGCCGGAAGCGTGGCACGAGATCGTCAAGCGCATCGAGGATACCGGCGCGGACGGCATCGAGTTGAATTATGGCTGCCCGCATGGCATGAGCGAACGCGGTATGGGCAGCGCCGTCGGCCAGGTCCCGAAGTATTGCGAGCGCATCACTCGTTGGGTGATGGACGCGGCGACCATTCCGGTCATCGTGAAGCTCACGCCCAACATCACCAACATCGTGATGCCGGCCCGCGCCGCAGTAACTGCCGGCGCTACCGCTCTTTCGCTGATCAACACGATTAACTCAATCGTTGGCGTCGATCTCGAAACGCTGGAATTGACTCCCAGCATCGGCGGCAAGGGCGGCCACGGCGGCTATGCCGGCCCTGTCGTCAAGCCCATCGCGCTCAATATGCTGGCCGCACTGGGCACGGACGAGATCGTCGCCGGCTCCGGCATTCCCATCTCCGGCATGGGCGGCATCGCAAACTGGCAAGATGCGGCGCAGTTTCTGCTGCTCGGCGCCTCCAGCCTCCAGGTGTGCACAACGGTCATGCACTACGGCTACCGTGTGATCGAAGACCTGTGCGACGGGCTTTCCAACTGGATGGACGAGAAGGGTTTCAAGACCATTGCCGATCTGCGCGGCCAGAGCCTGCATCGCGTCTCTCAATTTCAGAACTTCGATCTATCGTTTCGCGCGGTGGCGCGCATCGATGCGTCCAAGTGCATCAAATGCAATCTCTGCTACGTGGCCTGCAACGATACCGCCCACCAGTGCATCGATCTGATCTCGCCGGAGGGCGCGGTCGTTGCGCCGCTCTCCTATGACGTGCGATCCAACGGCAAACACGAAGCTGTAGAGACGAGACCCAGCCCCGTGATCCGCGAAGACGATTGCGTCGGCTGCCGGCTTTGCTATAACGTCTGCCCGGTGGATGACTGCATCGCCATGGTCGAGCTTCCTTCCGGGCGCGGCGCGGTTACCTGGAGTGAGTTATCGCAGCAGCAAACCCCGATTACCGAAGATTGGGAAGCAATGAAAGCTTATCGTGAACAGGTTGGCATCGAGATTCACTGACGCATTTTCCAAGCAACGAGAGGGAGGGCGTTTCCATGGGACTGTTGATCAAGGGCGGCGAAATCGTTACCGCGGAGAGTCGCTTCAGCGGCGATATCTTCATCGAAGATGAAACCATCAGCGCCATAGGGCCAGGGCTCACGGCTCCGCCGGGAACCGAGGTGATCGATGCTGCAGGGAAGCTCATCTTTCCGGGCTTTATCGATCCCCATGTGCACATTCATCTGCCTTTCATGGCCACTTTTGCGAAGGAGAATCATACAGCGGCAAGCCAAGCGGCGCTGATCGGCGGGACGACCACGTTCATCGAGATGGTTTGCCCTTCGCGCAAGGACGATACGCTGGAGGGATATCACGTCTGGAAGAACAAGGCGGAAGGCCACAGCGCCAGCGACTACGCGTTTCACATGGCGGTGACGCACTACGACGCGAAGACTGAAGCGCAACTGACGGAGATCGTGCGCGATGGGACCACATCTTTCAAGATATTTCTCTCTTACAAGAATTTCTTCGGCGTCGATGACGAGGAGATGTTCCATACGCTCAAACTGGCCGCTAAGTTGGGAGTTATCACCACAGCGCACTGCGAGAACGCAGAGTTAGTGGGCCAATTACAACAAACACTGCTGGCTGCGGGCAAGACTGGGCCTGAGTGGCATGAACCAAGCCGGCCGGAGGCGGTGGAAGCCGAGGGCACCACCCGCTTTGCGACCTTCGTTGAGCAGACCGGCGCCGCCGGATACGTGGTGCATCTCTCTTGCGCGCCAGCGCTGCGCGCGGCGGTGGAAGCCAAATTGCGCGGCGTGCGATTGCACGTGGAATCGGTGCTGCCCCATTTTCTACTTGACAAGAGTTATGCCGAGCGCGCGTGCGTAGAGGGCATGAAGCACATCATGTCGCCTCCGCTGCGTGACCGGCGCAATCAGCCGGTGTTGTGGAGTGCGCTCAAGACGGGTTTGATCGACACGGTGGGCACGGATCATTGTCCCTTCGATACGCAGCAAAAACTTCTCGGCGCGAAGGCTTTTACCGAGATTCCCAACGGCATTCCGGGAATTGAAGACCGCGTGAACCTGATGTACACCCATGGCGTCAAGCGCGGCGGGCTCGACATTCACCGCTTCGTTGACGCGCTCAGTACCCGCGCCGCCAAGCTCTTCGGCCTCTATCCCCGCAAGGGAACTATCCGGGTTGGCTCGGACGCCGACCTGGTGATTTATGACACGAGTTATCGCGGCGCGATCTCCGCGGCTACGCAGCACGGCATCAACGATTACAACGGATTTGAAGGCTTTGAGATCGAAGGCCGTCCTGCAGTGGTTACCGTGCGCGGAAAGGTGCAGGCGCGCGATGGAGCTTTCGTGGGCGAACCCGGACGCGGGCAATTTTTGCGCCGCACTCCGAATCATGGACCGCAGTAGAGCGGGCAAGCAATATGACGCGGAAGGAGGAACTCGTGGAAGTAGACGCACAGCAAGCGATAGAGATGCTTAAGGAGTTGCGTTCTCTAACCGCCGATGAGCATGGCGCGCAACGCCTGGCCTGGAGCCCCGTGTGGCTCAAGGCGCGCAGTTGGTTCCAGTCGAAACTGAATTCCTTGCCCATCGAGCATCATTACGACGCGGCGGGCAACAGTTGGAGCACGCTGGCTGGCGCGAGCAAGACCACACTGATTCTCGGCAGCCATCTGGACTCGGTGCCCAACGGAGGCTGGCTCGACGGCTGCCTGGGAGTCATCGCCGCCTTCGCCGTACTGAGCCGCATTGCGAAAGAGTTCAACGGCAAGCCGCCGGTCACCGTGCGGCTGGTCGATTGGGCCGATGAAGAGGGCGCGCGATTCGGGCGCAGCCTCTTTGGCTCCTCGGCTTTTGCGGGTACGCATTCCATCGAGCAGGATCGTGGACGGACCGATGCAGGCGGCGTAAGGCTGGAAGATGCACTGGCCCAATGCGGCGTTTCGATTGATGGAATCGGCGAGGCCGGCATCGAGCGCCAGAACGCGGCGGCTTATCTTGAATTGCACATCGAACAAGGGCCAGTGCTGGAGAGAATGGGGCTTCCGCTTGGCGCGGTGCTTGGGACCAAAGGCGTCGAGCGCCACGCCATCATCTTTCACGGGCAAGAGGCGCACTCCGGCTCCACGCCCATGACAGCGCGGCGCGATGCGCTGGCTGCCGCGGCAAAGCTGGCCTTGGAAATTCGTCCCATTGCCATGCGGCACCCTGACGCGGTCTGTACCATCGGCAGCGTCAAGACCTTTCCCGGCATCGTGACCGCCGTGGTTGGCCGATGCGAGGCTACGCTCGACCAGCGCGATCTTGATGCCGGCGTGTTAGCCGCGATGTATCGCGAGGCGCAAGAGAAGAGCGTGCAATTCGCCAGGGAAGAGGGCTGTACGGTGGAGTGGTCGCGCATCTGGAACATTGCACCGGAGCCATTTCATCCCAAGCTGATCGAGTTCTGCGAAGAGGCGATACGCGAGACGGCGGGGCGCTCGCATCGCATGCCCTCTGGGCCGCTGCACGATGCGGCCGAGGTCTCGCGGGCCGGCATTCCCACTGCCATGATGTTTGTGCAATCGCTGAAGGGCATCAGCCACAACAAAATTGAAGACACTCAAGAAGACCATTTGAAGCTAGCCATCACGGCGTTTGACCGGCTGGCGTCGAAGACCATGGATTGGATTTGCGCGATGTGCGGATTATCCGGAGTCGCGAACGACTACCGAGGGGATTAAAAGGTTGGGTGACATATGAACACTGCCGAGACATTGACCGCTGCGACGGTCTCTCATTGGATCAACGGAAAACCGGTAGCCGCAACCTCCGGGCGCACGGGTGCGGTCATGAATCCGGCCACCGGCGAGATGGTCGCCGAGGTTGGCTTTGCCGGTGTAGACGATGTAGACCGCGCGGTGGCGGTGGCGAAGGCTGCCTTTCACGATTGGCGGGCTACGCCGTTGTCGCGCCGTGCCGAGGTCATCTTCCGATTGCGCGAGTTGATTTCACAGCATCGTCAACAGCTCGCCGAAATTCTCACCAGTGAAAATGGCAAGACCACCGCCGATGCGCTGGGCGAAGTGGCGCGCGGCCTGGAGAACGTGGAGTTTGCCTGCAGCGTTCCAAACTTGCTGAAAGGCGGCTATACGGAACAGGCCAGCCGCGGCGTCGACGTCTACCAGATTCGCCAGCCGCTTGGCGTTGTGGCCGGCATCACGCCATTCAACTTTCCCGCGATGGTGCCTATGTGGATGTTTGCCAACGCCATCGCCTGCGGCAATACGTTTATCCTCAAGCCCAGCGAAAAAGTTCCTTCTGCCAGCGTCTTTCTTGCCGAGCTGGCCAAAGAAGCAGGCCTTCCCGACGGCGTACTCAACCTGGTGCAGGGAGACAAGGTGGCCGTCGATCGGCTGCTCGAGCATCCTGACATCAAAGCCGTCAGTTTTGTGGGTTCCACGCCCGTGGCGCGGTACATCTACGAGACCGGCACGCGCCATGGCAAGCGGGTGCAAGCGCTGGGCGGAGCCAAGAATCATATGCTGGTTTTGCCTGACGCCGACTTGAATATGGCCGCCGATGCCGCAGTCTCCGCTGCGTATGGCGCGGCCGGCGAGCGCTGCATGGCCATCAGCGTTGTGCTCGCGGTGGGCGCAGTCGCCGATCCGCTGATCGCGGCGATTCGCGAGCGCACGGCGCGCATCAAGGTCGGACCTGGCTCGGAAGCCGTGAATGAAATGGGACCGCTGATCACCGCTGAGCATCGCGACCGTGTGCGCGCGCACCTGGACCGGGCGGTAACTGAGGGAGCGACACTGGTCATCGACGGGCGTGTCGATCCGGCGACGCACATCAAAGGATTTTTCCTTGGGCCGTCTCTGATTGATAACGCCAAACCCGGCATGGCCTGCTATGACAAGGAGATTTTCGGACCGGTGTTGAGCGTGGTGCGCGTGGAGACTTATACCGAAGCCCTGCGCCTCATCAACGAGAACCCTTACGGTAACGGCACTGCAATTTTCACGCAAAACGGCGGTGCGGCGCATCAGTTCCAATTCGATGTGGAGGTAGGCATGGTGGGCATCAATGTTCCCATCCCCGTGCCTGTGGCCTACTACAGCTTCGGCGGCTGGAAGTCCTCGCTCTTCGGCGACCTGCATATGTATGGGCCGGAAGGCGTGCAGTTCTATACCCGTTCCAAAGTAGTCACCAGCCGCTGGCCCGATCCCGCCATGAGCAAAGTGGACTTGGGCTTCCCACAACTGCGTTAAAGAGTAAAAAGTTACTCAGGAGAGCCGCGCTATGAACGAAGTTTCCACAGCAAAAACACTTACGTCCGAAGAGATTTCCACCCTCACGCGGCAAACCAACTACGGCACCTGGCGCTTCCAGAAGACGTGGAAGCCGCTGCACATCGCCGACGCTGAAGGCTGCTGGTTCACTGATGGCGCAGGCAAGCGCTATCTCGACTTGAGTTCGCAGTTGATGTGCGTGAACCTGGGCCACAAGAACCCGCGCGTGATTGAGTCGATCGCCGAGCAGGCCCGCGAACTGGCTTATGTCGCACCCGGTTATGCCACGCGCGCGCGTGCCCGTCTCAGTGAGAAGCTGTTGGAAGTGATGCCCGAGGGGCTGAATAAGTTTTTCTTTGCCACCAGCGGAACCGAGGCCAATGAGGCGGCCTTCAAGATTGCGCGCATGTTCACCGGCAAGACGAAGATCATCTCACGCTATCGCTCCTATCACGGTTCCACCAGCGGTTCCATTGCGGCCACCGGAGATCCGCGCCGATGGGCGATGGAGCCGGGCGGGAAGGGTTCGGGCTTCATCTTTGCGCCCGAGACCAACTGCTACGACTGCCCCATCAAACACACCTACCCCAACTGCAACATTGCCTGCGCCGACTACGTCGAGCACATGATCCGCAACGAGAGCGATGTGGCGGCCATCATTCTCGAACCGGTCGTCGGGACGAACGGCATTCTTGTACCGCCGCCGGAATACTTCCCGCGCATTCGCGAGATCTGCGACCGGCATGGCGTGCTGCTGATTGCCGACGAGGTCATGACCGGATGGGGCCGCACCGGCCAATGGTCTGCCGTCAATCACTGGGGCGTGAAGCCCGATATTCTTGTCACCGCCAAGGGCATTACTTCGGCCTACGTGCCGCTGGGCTTATGCGCCACCACCACAAAAATCGCAGACTACTTCGAAGATCACTACTTCGCGCATGGGCATACCTATGAGGCGCATCCCTTGACACTCGGTCCGGCGGTGGCCACGATCGAGGAAATGCAGCGGCTGGATTTGGTAGCGCGCGCCGCAGCTCTCGAACCTTATCTGAGAGCCAAACTGGAAGTCCTCAAGACAAAGCACCCATCGGTCGGCGACGTGCGCGGAATCGGCCTCTTCTTCGCCGTCGAGATTGTCAAAAACCGCGCAACCAAGCAGCCCTTCAACACCATGCGCGACAAAGTCGAGGGCAAGCCTCTGGTGGTCGATCAGGTTGCCGCCAAAATGATGGCCCAGGGAGTCTCGATACAAGCCTGGGTAAGTCACTTCGTTATCGCGCCGCCGTTGATCGTGACGAAAGAAGAGCTCGACCTGGGCATCAACGCGCTCGACGAGCACCTTGCTCTGGCCGACGCGCTCGTGGAAGGCTAAGTTGAAAAAGGGATTGGCTGCGGTCGCGCCTACTGTTGTAGCGTTCACCCTCATTGCCGGGAATCTTGGCCTTCTATGCAGGCGAGGCCTACACCCAAATTTGGAAACGGCAGTGGGCTTCTTGTGGATCGCCTCTGACTATGCGCTGCGCCAGAAAAATCAGCATCCGGTCGCAGCGCCACGAATCAATGCAGCCGGCGTCATCCTCGGGAGCCTTTGCCTGTCTGCCAGTGGCATTCATCCGCTTTATGTAGACTGGCACCGCGTCCGCGCGCCGTTAGGTTACGTTCCTGCGGCGGCGATAATCGGATTTCAAAAAGAGTTGCGTGATGCAGGCGGCAGGTTTTCCGCGTCTGCGCGTCTTTTCACGAAAGTGTGCGGGACGATTCTGGCCTATCCGTACACGCTCGCGGCAATAGTGAATGCTTACGGAGTCATCGAACTCGCCCGCAGCGCAATCGAAATACACGATCATGGGTTACTGCTTATCAGCGCCGCTTACGGCGTTGCAACCCTGACACTGCCGTTTCTCGACGATCGTCTATAGAAGTTAACCGCAAGATAACGCACTCATTGAGCATCGTTCACGCGCTTTTCGCCGGATCACTCTCCGAAAGCGCCGTCTGCAATCCCTAACGGCGTTGGCTTGAGCGCATCTTTAGCCGCTTCGGGTTCTGCAATTCAATCTTTACAGGGTCCCGCTTACTCCGCACAGCCTGTGCCACCCTCCCGTAAGTATTGGGGCTTGCTGCATTTGCAGCGTTTCCGCTGAGGGTCGTTCTCTGTGGAACAATCGGCAGAATGTCGCGCAAAGACTGATATAGTTAAACAGGCAAATCTATCCCTCGGAGAGGCGATGCAGGCGATTCTAGCGCTCGAAGACGGGAGCATCTATCGCGGTCACGGCTATGGCGCTCCTGGAGAATGTCAGGGCGAAGTCGTTTTCAATACTTCCCTTACCGGTTATCAGGAAATCGCAACCGATCCCTCTTATGCCGGGCAAATTGTCGTTCTCACCAATCCGCAAATCGGCAACTACGGCACCAATCAGGCAGACAACGAGTCGGCCAAGCCCTATATCGAGGGCTTGATCGTCCGTGAGTTCTCGCCCATCAGCTCGAATTGGCGCTCCGAGCGCGTCACCGACGAGTACATGGAGCGCTACTCGGTCCCGGTGCTTGCCGAGATCGACACTCGCTCCCTGGTTCGCCACCTGCGCACCTACGGAGTGAAGCGCGGCGTCATTTCGACGGAAGTTTCAGACGCCGAAAGCTTGGTGGAAAAGGCCAGAAACATTCGCAAGATGGACGGGACAGATCTGGCGCGGGTGGTTTCGACCAAGTCGCTCTACACGTTTGACTCGAATGACAGCCGCAACCAGACAGGGGATGCTCTACTTGCCAAAGCCCTCAACCAAGACGAGAAAGCCCGAAAGAGTTTTCATGTGGTGGCTTATGATTTTGGCATCAAGATGAACATTCTGCGTATGTTAGTCCGCGAAGGATGCCGGGTGACGGTGGTTCCGGCCGAGACCAGCGCCGAGGATGTCTTCGAGTTGAAGCCTGACGGTGTCTTTCTCTCCAACGGCCCCGGAGACCCAGAACCGGTGGATTACGCTGTCCGTGCGATTCGCGAATTTCTGGGCCGCGTGCCGGTCTTCGGAATCTGTTTGGGCCACCAGCTCACCGGGCTGGCGCTGGGCGGCAAAACCTACAAGCTCAAATTCGGCCATCATGGCGGCAACCACCCGGTCAAAAACAACGCGACCGGCAAAGTGGAGATCACCGCCCACAACCACAACTATGCCGTCGATCCAGACTCAATCAACGCCAATGAAGTCGAGCTGACCCATGTGGACCTGAACGACCAGACGCTGGAAGGCATGCGCCATCGGACGCTGCCGTTGTTCACGGTCCAGTACCACCCAGAGGCCGCTCCCGGGCCGCACGACTCCAACTACCTCTTCCACGACTTCCGGCGGATGATGGAGGAGTGGAAGGGATGAAGAGCTGGTTCCCAGTCCTGGTTTTGTTGGCAGGGCTGGGGAGTTCTATTTCCTTCACACAGTCGGTTTGCTTGAGTCCGGATGGAAAGCCCTGTTTCGCAGACCCAGATATGCGACGGTGCGCAAATGAGAAAGTATTGCCAAATCTTTCCATCACCAAGCCTGTGAAACTGAGTGGAGTTCTGCTCGATGAGACCGGCGCGCCAATTCTCTACGACAGGACGTTGATTCAGATCAGAGATCTGAAAGCAGAGAAAGTGCTGTTTACCGCAGATCTGGATGGAAAAGGTCAGTTTGATCTTGGTGACGTGCCAGCGGGGAAATTTTGCTTTTTGGTTATCTGGCTTAATGATGGAAAGATTCGGCGCCTCCCGATAGTCGATCAACCTAAGGATCTGCTCTGTTCAGCTGAAAATGTGTGCAACCTGAAAATTGTTATTCATTTCCACGGAACAGATAACCCCATTGATTCTTGTCTTCCAAAGTGAAGGGTTCGCGAAGAAATGCCACGCAGAAATGACATTCAGAAGATTTTGGTAATTGGCTCGGGGCCCATAGTAATCGGCCAATCGGCGGAGTTTGATTACTCTGGTACGCAGGCTTGCAAGGCGCTCAAGCAGGAGGGCTACGAGGTGGTGCTGGTGAACTCCAACCCGGCCACCATCATGACCGATCCTGATCTCGCCGACCGCACTTACATTGAGCCGCTGACGCGTGAGTACGTTGAGGAAATCATCCGCATCGAGTCGGAAATGCTGTCTCCCGGATCGGGTAAATTCGCGTTGCTGCCGACAGTCGGCGGGCAGACTGCGCTCAATCTGGCTGTCGATCTGGCCGATGCGGGTATCCTCGACCGCTATAACGTCGAGTTGATCGGCGCCAAACTTGAAGCCATCAAGAAGGCCGAAGACCGGCTGCTCTTTAAAGATGCCATGCTGCGCATCGGTCTGGATGTTTCCAAATCCGCGCTCGTGAACAATCTACGTGACGGCTTGGAGTTTGCCGCGAAGCTTGGCTTCCCGGTGCTCATTCGTCCCAGCTTCACGCTCGGAGGCACGGGCGGCGGCATCGCGTATAACCGCGAAGAGTTGATGGAAATTCTGGCGCGCGGGCTGGACCTTTCGCCGGTGCATGAATGCCTCATTGAAGAGAGCGTGCTGGGTTGGAAGGAATACGAGCTGGAGGTGATGCGCGACCTCGCCGACAACGTCATTATCATTTGTTCCATTGAAAATTTCGACCCCATGGGCGTGCATACTGGCGACTCCATTACCGTGGCCCCGGCACAGACGCTCACCGACCGCGAATATCAGAAGATGCGCGACGCGGCCATTGCTGTGATGAGAGAGATCGGCGTCGAGACCGGCGGATCTAATGTTCAGTTTGCTGTCAACCCCATCGATGGCCGCATGACTGTGATCGAGATGAATCCTCGCGTCTCGCGCTCGTCGGCGCTGGCATCGAAGGCACGCTCGACGAGATTCCCAACGACATCACGCGCAAGACTCCGGCTTGTTTTGAGCCGACGATTGATTATGTTGTCGTGAAAATTCCCAAGTGGCAGTTTGAAAAGTTTCCTGGCTCTGACGAGACGCTTGGGCCGCAGATGAAGTCGGTGGGCGAAGTGATGGCCATTGGCCGCACCTTCAAAGAAGCGCTGATGAAGGCCTGGCGTGCGCTGGAGACAGGCAAGAAAACCGGCGCGGAGGTTCTGGAGCCTCGGCGGCTGACGCAGATGCTTGTTACTCCACGGCCTGAGCGCCTGGGCTACATTCGCTATGCCTTCGAGCGCGGAATGAGCGTGCGAGAAGTGGCGCGGCTCACGGGCATGGACCCGTGGTTCCTGCATCAGGTGCGCGAGATTACGCTGGCGCAGATGGCGATCGCAGAGACGACTCCGGATAATATTGGCGCGGAGCAATTGCGTCAGCTCAAGCGGCTCGGATTGAGTGACGAGCGCATTGCCACTGAATGGAAATTGGAAGGTCACGCAGGTATCCAGCAGGTGAGGGAACTGCGCGAAGCCAAAGGCATAAAGCCGGTATTCAAGCTCGTAGACACTTGCGCGGCCGAGTTCGAGTCGATGACGCCGTATCTTTACTCGACTTACGACGAAGAGGACGAAGCGCCACCGACCGACAAGCCCAAGATCATCATTCTGGGTTCAGGACCGAATCGCATTGGGCAAGGCATCGAGTTCGATTACTGCTGCTGCCACGCGGCCTTCGCGCTGAAGGACGACGGCTACGAGACCATCATGGTCAATTGCAATCCGGAGACCGTCTCGACGGATTACGACACCAGCGACCGGCTCTACTTTGAGCCGCTGGTTCTCGAAGATGTGTTGGCGGTCTATAACCACGAGGCGCAATCGGGCGCAAAGATTGGAATGATTGTGCAGTTCGGCGGGCAGACGCCGCTCAATCTGGCGCAGCGTCTGCGCGCCGCAGGCGTGCCCATCATCGGCACGTCGCCGGAGTCGATTGATCTGGCCGAAGACCGCAAGCGATTCGGCAAGCTCCTTGACGAGTTGGAGATTCCGCAACCCGCCGGAGGCACAGCTACCAGCGTGGAAGAGGCGTTGGCTGTCGGCGAGCGCATCGGTTACCCAGTGCTGGTGCGGCCCAGCTACGTTTTGGGCGGGCGGGCGATGGTGATTGCGTATGATGCGGAAGCCGTTGCCCACTACATGCGCGCGGCTGTCGAGTATTCGCAGGAGCGGCCGGTGCTCGTCGATCACTTTCTGGAAAGCGCCATAGAAGTGGACGTAGATGCGCTCTGCGATTCCGAAGACGTAATCATCGCGGGCATCATGCAGCACATTGAAGAGGCCGGCATTCATTCCGGCGATTCGTCCTGTGTGCTGCCCGCTGTCGGCATTCGCGAAGAGACGCTGGAGGTGCTTCGCACTTACACACGCAAACTGGCGCTCGCGCTCAAGGTCGTCGGCTTGGTCAATCTGCAATTTGCCATTCAGCGCGACGCCGAAGACCGTGACCACGTTTACGTCATTGAGGTGAACCCGCGGGCGTCGCGGACAGTTCCATATGTTTCCAAGGCTACGGGAATTCCGATGGCCAAAGTGGCTGCGCGGCTTATGACCGGCCGCAAGTTGCGCGAGTTGCTGCCTGCGCAACTTGCCAGTGGCAAGGATCTCGAAACAGGCACGCATTACTACGTGAAATCGCCGGTTTTTCCGTGGAATAAGTTTGCCGGCGTGGATACGGTTCTGGGGCCGGAGATGCGCTCCACGGGCGAAGTGATGGGCGTGGCCGCAACGTTTGGCGAGGCATTTGCCAAGGCGCAGCTAGCTGCCGGGCAGGTGTTGCCCACCAGCGGCACGGTCTTCTTTAGCGTCAACGATCCCGATAAGCCCGCGGTTGTTGACTTGGTGCGCAGCTACGTGAATCTGGGCTTCAAGATTGTGGCGACCGAAGGCACTGCCAATGTGCTGGAGAAAGCCGGCATCATTGTGGAGCGGGTCTTCAAGGTCAAAGAGGGCCGGCCTAACATCGTGGATTTGATCAAGGGCGACCGCATTCAGCTTTTGGTCAATACTCCGCGCGGCCAGGACACTTTCTTTGACGAGAAGGCGATTCGCCGGGCAGCGGTGCTGGCGCGGATTCCGTCCATCACCACCATCGCAGCCGCGCAGGCCGCGGTGGAAGGCATCCATGCCATGCAAAGCCGCCAAACCACGGTCTACGCTCTGCAACAATTGCACGCGACAACCGGCTCGTAAAAATCTGATCTTGGGAAATGGGCGCTGGAGGGTCTTCGCATGACTGAACAGGAGAGACAACAAATCCTGGCGTCTTTGGAGCAAGGGCCGGCGGCGCTGCGCAAAGCGTTGCAGGGCGTGACTGATGAGATGGCAGCGCTCTCGCCCGTTCCCGGAAGCTGGTCGATCCTCGGATGCGTCGAGCATCTTGTGATCTCCGAGGATTATCTCTTCCGGCAAATTATCGAGTCCGCGCACGCCGACGCGCCGATTATCAACGAACGGCGCGAAGCAGCCATCCCAGTTCGCGGATTGGACCGCTCCAGGCGCATGGAATCTCCTCCGCAGGGCGTTCCCAACGGACTCTTTCCCACATTGTCAGGAGCCGTCGAGCAGTTCAGGGCCAATCGGGAGCGAACGATCCATTTTGTGCGGGAAAACACAGAAGACCTTCGTTCCAGGATTACGTCTCATCCGATCATGGGTACGGTGAATTGCCACGAGATGCTTCAGTCGATTGCCGTTCATTGCCTGCGGCACATCAAGCAGATTGAAGAGGCCAAAGCCGCGCTAGTCTGAAGGGATGTTGAGCCGCGCCGTGCAGATCAGTCTGGAGTGCGCTGCGTTTTTCCGCGATGCAAGCGATAATTGCCGAGCTGGTTGTCTACAATAAACGTATGCTGCTTGAAGGTATCTTTGCCGCGGTTACCACGCCCTTTTATCCTGACGAGCGCGTTTATTACCGAAAAATCGAAGCCAATGTGGCTCGCTACTCCCGCAGCCTGCTTTCAGGGATACTGCTTTTGGGCTCAACGGGCGAAGCTCCTTACGTTGACGACGCCGAGACCCGCGAAGTTTTGCGTGTAGCAGCCGAAGCTGCGGCACCGGAAAAAGTGCTCATCGCGGGCGTGGGACGCGAGAGCGTAAAAGCTACGGTCGCGCTGGCGGAAGCCGCGGCAGAATTCCGCTACGACGCCGTTCTGGTGCGCACATCTACCTACTTTTCAAGCCAGATGTCTCCGGCCGCGGTACTCAACTACTTCCGCAGCGTGGCCGACCGCTCGCCTCTGCCGGTGGTGCTCTACAACATTCCTCGTTTCGTTCCCTACAACATTCCCATCGAAGTAGCAGCGGAACTGGCACAGCACCCCAACATTATCGGGATCAAGGATTCTTCAGGTAGCCTTGACCGGATTCGCGCTCTGGTTGCGGCTTCTGTTGGATCGCTTCGGCGAACCGTGACGGTGACGCCTATTTTTGAAGCTGTGACCGGACGCATGTTGACTCCCAAAGTCGTGGATGGCGATGCGCTTGTCACTATCGGTGGTCAGGACGGCGGCGTGGCTGTCACAGCGGCTCCGCAAATCAAGACGCGAACCAAAGAGGTCGGCTTCCAGGTGCTGACCGGCGCAGGCTCAAATCTGCTTGAGTCGCTGGAGTTGGGCGCGTCTGGAGGCATTCTGGGCATGGCAGCCTTCGCACCGCAGGCCTGCCAGGAAGTCTATCTCGCATGGAAGGACCACGACCTCAAGCTTGCCGAAGAGAAGCAGAAGCGCATCAGTGGCCCCAATCAGCGCATCGTCGGCGAGTTAGGCATTGCTGGCGTCAAGTACGCCTGCGACTTCAACGGCTACTATGGAGGCCGTGCCCGCGCTCCGCTGCTGATGTCCACTGCGGCGGAAAAGGCTGAGATTGAAACGCTGTTGGCCGGGATTCGTAACTAGGATTCAGTTTTATTAGCGCCCGGCCAGATGAGATTCTCCGGCCCCAGCAGATTTCGTTCTACAACTGACCCGAGAATCAGCGATGTCGAGGTGGTTCCGAAGGGAGTCAGAGAGTCGATCACATGGTTGAGGTGCTCAACCGAGATGACATTCACCTTCATGATGAACGAGTCCGCTCCGGTCCCGCGATGACATTCGACAACCTCGGTCATGGAGCGGATCTGAGCGGTCAGCCGCGGCAGCACGTCGCCCACAATGCTCATGCGAATGAAGGCAGTGATGGGCAAACCCACCTGCAATGGATTGATATCAGCGCGGTAGGCGCGGATGATGCCCTCATCTTCCATGCGGCGAACTCGCTGCGCTACGGCAGGCGTTGAAAGCCCAACTCGGCGGCCCAACTCGGCAAAAGAGATGCGAGCATCCTTTTGCAGTTCGACGAGCATCTTCCACCCCACCGAATCCAGCAGTTTTTCCTTCGCGGAATCGGACAATCCATGCCCCCTTTGTATATTGCCTTACGTTTGTAAAGTATAAGCGCGCGAAATTGAATAATCCATCAATTGCGTTTGGCAATAACGGAGAGTGGTCCTCCACATCCTCCCATTTGTTGCCTTTCTCCTCGCCGCCTTGCTTATCCCGGGGGCTTCATTTAACTTAGTTTGCATCTCGCACATGCAGGTGATCTTGTGTCCTCACTTTCCCGCTCTTGCTTTGTTTTGCTGTTTTGCGCCGTTTGCTCACTGACTTCCGCGCGGATTTGCCTAGCCCAGCAAGTGGCTGACGCATCGGTAGCGCCACATTTTTCCATTGAGCCCCAGGCACTGTATCAGGCAGCGTCAGCCGTGAGCGCGCCGGACGGCACGAACGTGGTGTTGCTCGATGAAGATCACCACTACAGCTTCGACGAGTCGGGGCGGATGGAGCACGTGGTGCACTTTGTCTACAAGGTGCTCACGCAAAAAGGCGCAGAGGGATGGGATTATCTCTCGGTGGGTTGGGAGCCTTGGCATGAGGCGCGGCCTACGATCCGGGCCAGAGTGATTACACCGGATTTTTCGGTGCATGAGTTGGACCCGTATACGATCACCGAGGCTCCGGCTCGCGGCGGCGACTACAAGATGTACAGCGACGACAAGCGGCTGCACGCACCGCTCCCGGCCATCGCTCCGGGTGTGGTGGTGGAAGAGGAGTACGTGGAGCGCGAGAACGAGCCGTTTTTTGCTCTGGGGCACGTGGGGCGAATAGTCTTTGGCCAGGAGCGAGTTCCCGTGGAGCACAGCCGCGCGGTTTTCGATGCGCCTGCTTCACTGCCGTTGCGCTTCGGGACCTTGCCGCTGCCCGATTTGAAGCCGGTACGCGTGGAGGCAAACGGACGAGTAACGCTTACCTACGACCTGGGGCGTTTGGAAGGGATTGAGCCGCAAGAACCGTATCTTCCGCCGGATGTGGCCACTTATCCGGAGATCGCGTTCTCGACTGGGCCATCGTGGCAGGCAATGGCTGCCGAGTACTCGAAGATCGTCGATAGCAGGGCAAACGCGGTTCCTGTGCAGGCCATTGTCACGCAGTTGATTGCCGGCAAGAGCGGAGTCGCGGAAAAGGAAACCGCGATTCTGGACTACCTGGACCGCGAGGTCCGCTATACGGGCATCGAATTCGGCGAAGCAGCAATTATGCCTCACGACCCTGCCGACACTCTGAATAAGAAGTATGGCGATTGCAAGGACAAGGCCACGCTGCTGGTAACGATGCTGCGGGCTGCCGGCATTCCGGCATACGTGGCGCTGCTCAATGGCGGCGCGCGGATGGATGTGCCTGCCGATCTTCCGGGGATGGGACTCTTCGATCACGCCATTGTTTACGTACCGGGTAGCCCTGCACTCTGGATCGACGCCACCGATCGCTATGCTCGGCTGGGGCAGTTGCCCGCTGGAGATCAGGGCAGGCTGGCGCTGATCGCCCGGCCGGAGACGATGGCTCTTGTGAGGACGCCGGAATCCACCTCGGGGGACAATGTGCTGCTTGAGTTTCGCGAGCTGGCGCTCGGCGAAAACGGTCCTGCAACGGTTACGGAGAGAACCCAGCCCACGGGTGTCTTCGAGTCGTATTACCGCTCGTCCTATGCCGACAAGCCCGATAAGGAGACCAGGGACGGCCTCACTGCTTACGTGAAAGGGCAATATATTGCCGAAAAACTGGGCAGCCTGGAGCGCACCGACCCGGCCGACCTTTCGCGGCAATTTGAACTGAAGCTGGTAGGCGAAAAGGCCAAGCGGGGCTATACGGACTTGGATAGTGCCGTAGCGGCGATTCGCCTGGATGGGATGTTTCAGTTTCTGCCCGATGATCTAAGGCGCAAGGACGACACGGACGAGAAGAAGAAAGACGACAAGGACAAACCCAGGAAGCCGCGAACTGCGGACTGGGAGTTGTATGCACCTTTTAGCGCCAAGTGGAACTACAGAATTGTGCCGCCTGCCGGGTTTGTACCCAAAGAACTTCCTTCAGACACGACGATTCAGATTGGTCCCGCTGTGTTGACCGAGAAGTTTTCCAAGGAGAAGGATGGCGTAGTGGCCGCCCGCCTGATTTTTGATTCTGTAAAGCGGCGCTACACAGTGGCCGAAGCAACCGAGTTGCGCAACAAAATAGCGGAGCTCATAGCGGGGCCGGCGATTCTGGTTAACTTCGAGCCTCAAGGAGCCGTGCTTCTGCATGAAGGCAAGGTTGGCGAGGCGTTGGCCGCCTATCGCAGTCTGATTTCGCAGTACCCAAACGATGCAGTTCACCACTCACAGGTTGCCAAGGTGCTATTGGAGGCAGGAATGGGCGAGGCGGCGCGCGCCGAGGCTCGTCAGGCGGTAAAGCTGGACCCCAGCTCCGCGCCGGCCGAGAGCACGCTGGCGGATATCTTGAAGCACGACTTGGTGGGCCGCGACATGCGCGCTGGAAGCGACTGGGCGGGAGCGGCCGAGGCCTACCGCGCAGCAGTCCGGCTGGATGCGGACGACCATTCTGTGCAGGCCAACCTGGCGATCTTGCTGGAGCACGACCCAGTGGGGCGGCGCTACGGCCACCAGGCAAAGATGAAGGAGGCGATTGCCGAATACCAGAGATTGGGCCAGGACAAGCTTTTGGAACTTGGCCTTGGCAACAACCTTGCCTTTGCTCTTTTTTATGGCGGCGATCCAGAGGGAGCCATCAAGGCCGCGCAGGCATTGAATCCTCAACCCAACGCTCTGATATCCGCCAGCGAGGCCATTCTGCACGGAAGCAAAGCTGGCTTGGCCGAGGCCAACAAACGCTCCACGGATGACGCATCTTTCAAAAGTACCGCGCGCACCGCGGGGGAAATGCTAATGAACATTCGCCAATACCCATTGTCTGCGGATTTCCTCGAGGCCGGTGCTGCCGGCGACAACGCGGCCCAAACTATGGGGCTGGCAGCGATGCTGCGCGGAGCACAACACCACGAGGACATGCACTTCTCCAACACGCCCGCCGACCTGGTGAAGCGCGCCTATCTGCTCTCTATGTCCGCTGACCTGACCCAGGCCGAACTGGATGCCGTCTCCAGCCGGAATGCGCGGGTGGTGATGAAAAATGAAGATGCGGAGGAGATGAAAGAGACGCTTGAGTCCGGCAAGAAGATGAATAGCTGGCTGGCCCGCGAAGATAGCTCGCAGGACGTGGAGCTCGATATCAGGTTGCAGCAGGTTGATCCCAAGATTGAAGGCAACGACGCAACCGGCTACCGTGTGAAGGTCGATATTCCAGGGGGCAGGAATCTCACGTTCTTCGTAGTGAAAGAAGACGGACAATACAAGCTGCTGGACACCGTGGACAGCCCCAATTCAATTGCGCTGGAGATGCTGGACAGAATCAAGGCTGGAGATCTGGCCGGCGCCAAAGTGCTGCTCGATTGGCTTCGCGAAGACGTTCATCTGGAGGGAGGCGACGACCCATTCGGAGGACCGGTCTTCCCGCGCTTCTGGGTCAAAGGTCAGGCCGCCGATGCTCGCAAGATGAAACTGGCGGCGGATTCGATTCTTGTCAGCACCAAGCCCACGGCCGCGCAGGGAGTGGCGCTGCTGGAAGAGGTGCGCAAGGACGCTGCCGGGGAACGCGAGCTAACCAACATTTTGTTGGCTCTGGCGGAAGGCTACTCGATACAAGACAACTTCGCAAAGCAACTGGAGGTCTCTTCAGCGCTGCTCAAGCAGGAGCCGGAATCCAAACGGGCCTTCATGATGAATGTCGAGGCTCTCATGGGTCTGGGGCGGAACGATGCGGCTATCGCCTTGGCCGACGAACGGCTGAAGCTGCTGGATGGCGACGAAGATGCGCTGCTGATGAAGATGGAGATCGAGAGGAATCGCGGAAATTTTGCTGCCGCCCGTGAATGGGCGCAGAAGGCGATCGATAAGGGAAAGGAAAACGCCTGGCTACTGAACAACATGGCCTGGTACGCGCTGTTCACCGGCAAGGTCGAGCAGGCGGATATCGACGCATCGATTAAGTCGAGCCAGATGTCGAAGGACAGCCCGTCCTACCTGCACACGCTGGCCTGCCTGTACGCCGAAACCGGCAGGAGCAAAGAGGCGCGCGACCTGCTGTTGCGCGGGATGGACGACTTGAACCTGGACGAGCCCAACGATGATTACTGGTATGCCTTCGGGCGCATTGCCGAGCAGTACGGCGAGCGCGAGATCGCAATTGCCGACTATCGCAAGCTGGAAAAACCCAAGGAAATTCTGGCCATTCCCACGTCGAGCTATACCCTGGCGCAGGCAAGGCTCAAAGTGCTGGGCGCGAATGGCGGCGGGGCAGGCAAGTAGGCGCAGGCGAAAAAACTGTGGCGAGATGCCAGGGCCGGCACTCGCCAGCCTCCCCTTGGGCGGCTGCGTCGACCTTCATTGCAGCGGCGGTCGCCATTTCGTGGGCTCATCTTCTGTGACAATTCAGCCCAGCTATGCCTCATAAGCAGTCGATTGCAGAAAATTTCAATATCTTATGAGACGCTTGCTCTAAAGCATCCAGTCCGAAAATCCAGCCGAAAAAGCTGATTTAGCCGCTGCCCATCAATTCCCAATCTGGCATGCAATCATCCTCAGTTCATCTGCGGGAAGCGGTACCTTCGTAATCTGAACTGTTTCCCCACAATGCCGAAGAGGACTGTGAGGATTATATCCATGGCAACCACAGCGACCAGCGGCTTCTCGATCCCAACTGCCATTCCAGCCGCTCGCGTGCGCTCTAATCGACGCCGTACCGTCACTCCGCTGGCGGCGCGCGCGCTCCAGATTCTTGGCCATGCCATCGAGTATCTTACGGATGATTTCGTGAGCCAAGGCCTGACGTACTCCTCAGGGACTGACCAGTTGGAAGCTGTGCGGATTCTCATGGCGCTCAATCGCCAGGTCTATAACGAATGCCCGGAAATCCCCAGTTTTGGCAAGTGCTGCCGCGCGCTGCTGCGTTCAGCCACGGCCTGATTCGCGCTACCCCACCATTTGTACTGCTCCTTTTCCCACTAGCTCTTCCACCCGCTCGACCCACTCGCGATCGGCTGCAACACTCATATTCTCCGGTTCAAGAATCGCTGCGTACTCGCCCTTCTTTTCCAGGTGCAGCATCACCTTACCCGGCCCCGGCGCAGCATCCGCCGTACTTTTCAATGCTGTCAGTATCTCCTCTGTCGCACGATCCAAATTGATGCGAATCCGCACCCCCGACGGCAGCTTTACCTGCACCTCTTCAAGCGCGACAATCGAACTGATAGAAATTTTCGGCGCCGCATCTTCGTCGCCCATCAGCACACCGCGTACCAGCACGGGAGCCTCCATCTTCAACTGCCCTGAAAGCTTTTCATAATCTCGCGAAAAACAGATCAGGTCAATCTTCCCCGTCGCATCTTCCAGCGCCGCCTGTGCATACTGTTTTTGATCCCGCTTGCTTTTCTGCACGCGCAATCCGAGAATCATTCCTGCCACTTGAATCTCGTCCGCCGGGTCCGCCTGCGCGCCCCAGCGTCTCTCCGGCGGTTTACGCTCCAGCGCATCGGCCACGGAAATCACGCCCGCCAAATTGCGCAGTTTCTCCGCGTACTTATCCAGCGGATGCCCGGACACAAAAAAACCCAGCACATCCTTCTCATTGGCCAGCCGCTCACCCTCTTCCCAATCGGCCACCTTAGGCAAGTCTTCGCTGCTGTCCCGGCCCGCCTTTGGCCCTTCATCGAAGAGCCCAAAAAGCCCGCTCTGCCCCTGCGCCTCGTCTCTCTGCGCCTTCTGCGCGCGTTCCATAGCTTTATCGACGGCGGCCATCAGCGGCCCGCGTTTGCCCAGCGAATCCAGCGCTCCGGCCTTGATCAGCGACTCGAGCACGCGCTTGTTCATCACGCGCAGATCAACCTTCTCGCAAAACTCCCAGATACTCTTGAAGCGCCCGCCCACCTCGTCGCGCGCCTTCAGAATGGACTCAATGGCATTGCCGCCCACATTCTTGACAGCAGCCAGACCAAATCGAATCGCCTGGCCATCCTCACTGGCATGCGGCGTAAACTGGCTCCCGGAGACCTGCACGTCCGGCGGCTCAACGCGGATGCCCATCTCGCGGCATTCGGCGATATACTTCACCACATTCTCCGGCTTCGATGTCTCAGAAGTCAGCAGCGCCGCCATAAACTCCGTCGGATAATGCGTCTTCAAATAGGCCGTCTGGTAAGCCAGCAGTGCATACGCCGCGGAATGCGACTTATTGAATCCATACCCGGCAAACTTCTCCATCATGTCGAAGATTTCGCCCGCCGTCGCCTTCGGGTGACCCGCTGCCGCTGCGCCGTCCATAAAGCGGTCCCGCTGCTCGGCCATGGCTTCGGCGTTTTTCTTACCCATCGACCGTCGCAGTAAGTCCGCCTCACCCAACGAGTAACTCGCCAGCTTGTTTGAAATCTGCATTACCTGTTCTTGATAGACGATAACTCCCAGAGTTTCTTTGAGAATTCCTTCTAACTCCGGTAGCGCGTACTCCACCTTGCGCCGTCCTAACTTGCGCTCGATGAAGTCGTCAATCATTCCGCCCTGAATTGGCCCCGGCCTGTACAGAGCATTCAGCGCCGTCAGATCCTCCACCGAATCCGGCCTGTACCGCCGCAGCACATCCCGCATTCCGCTTGATTCAAACTGAAACACTCCCGAAGTCAGCGCCGAGTGAAATACCTTCTTATAAGTTTCCGCGTCGTCCAGCGGAATCGCTTCAATATCAATTTTCTCGCCGCGCTCTTTCTCTATCAGCTTCAGACAATCGTCAATCACCGTCAGCGTCGTCAGGCCCAAAAAGTCCATCTTCAGCAGGCCCATCTTCTCGACGGCCTTCA
>JBEKQD010000112.1:0-11575 GCA_049520075.1 Occallatibacter sp.
GTAGCCGTGATGGCCGGGCCATGCTCCATCGAAAGCCGAGACCAGATGTTTGCGACCGCCGCGCGCGTCAAGGCCATCGGTGCAGGCTTTTTGCGGGGCGGCGCATTCAAGCCGCGCAGCTCGCCTTACGCCTTTCAGGGCATGGGCATTCCGGGGCTTCAAATAATGTATGAAGCCGCCGAGGAACACGGCTTGCTTACGGTCAGCGAGGTTATGGAGATTTCGCAGATCGAGCCGATGCTGCCCTATGTGGACCTCTTCCAGGTGGGCGCGCGAAATATGCAGAACTTCAACCTGCTGCGCGAATTGGGCCAGGCGCGCAAGCCGGTGCTGCTGAAGCGCGGCATCGCCGCCACCATCGAAGAGTTGCTGTTGTCGAGCGAGTACATCATGGCCGGCGGCAACTACGATGTGATTCTCTGCGAGCGCGGAATTCGCACGTATGAAACAGCCACGCGCAACACCATGGACATTTCGGCGATTCCGGTGATTCACAAGCTCTCGCACCTGCCTATTGTGGGCGATCCCTCGCACGGCACGGGCCGCCGCGATATGGTGGCTCCGATGGCGCGGGCCGCTGTGGCCGCGGGCGCGGACGCGATTCTGGTGGAGGTTCACCCCAACGCCGACAAGGCCGCATCCGACGCCGCGCAGACGCTCTATCTCGATCAGTTCGATGAGTTGATGGGCCAGTTGCGGGTGATTGCCACTGCGGTGGGGCGGACGATGTAAGAAACTTGTTCTCTCAAGAGGGGAGATTGCAGGAATGAAACGATTCTGGTTTTCTTTTTTGCTATTGACGGCTTTCTCTCTTTCAACATTTTCTCTGCTGACTGCGCAGGATGCGTGGAGAGTGATTCCCTCGGAATCGCCACAGGACCACCACCCTTTACCTTTCTTGAAGGCAATCGGCGTACCCGCAACAGCCACATACAGAGGCGAAAAGCACAAAGCCTTCGTTTTTATCTCGGGGCATGAGAAAGGACCAGGTGTTTACCATCCGGCCATCGAGGTCTATATAGAAGGGCTACACCAGTTTGTTCCAAGAGAAGAATTGGAACTTTTTGAAGGGCCGGCCCCGTCCGATGCCGCGGACGAGGTCCGGGTCATGGCGGTGAGCATCAGGCGCGGCAAGCGGGTATATCGAGCCATGAACTCGGTCGATCTGCACATGGGAGAGTATCCCGCATCAATTGTGGGAGAGGGCGACAATAACGTATTCGGTACAGAGGTTTTCACGAAAGGCCCCCGCCGGGCCGCCTGGAGGCAGTTGATGCGCGAGATGAGTTCTGGTTTTGACGAGGGACATATCTCATTTGGCGGAAAGGTGCCTTCGTCGAAGATAGAAATCGATTTTTCTGGGAATGGGATCGAGCCGTTGCTCAAAGTTCTGATTCGTTTCGTCGGCCTGTGATCCGTGCCAGAAGATATTGAGCCGTCCACCCGGCTTTCGCCAGTTACCATGTTGAAAAGCATTGTCGCCTGAATTTTGGTTAGTCGGAAAGGCTAACTCCGCTAACACAGCTTTTGAAAGGCACCTCCATGATCGAGCGCATCGCCATACTGGGCACGGGGTTGCTAGGCACGTCAGTTGGATTGGCGTTGCGCGCGGCTGGCTTCCACGGCGCTATTACCGGCTGGAACCGAAGCGCAGAAGGCGCACAGACCGCGCTCTCTTTGGGCGCGGTGGATTCGATCGCGGTGGACCCCTTGCAGGCGGCGCGCGAGAGTCAGGTGGTTTTGCTGGCTGTGCCTATCTACGCGACGCTCGACTATATGGAAAAGCTCTCCTGCGTGCTTGGCTCCGAGCATCTGGTTACCGACGTGGGCAGCACCAAAGCGCAGATCACAGCAGCTGCCGACCGCCTCTTCAACACGCCCACACGTGCGGCGTTTTTGCCGGGGCATCCCATGGCGGGCAAGGAGCGCGGCGGCGCGGCGCTGGGCGATGCGAATCTATTTCGCGGCGCGGTGTGGCTCTTTACTGACGACCCCGCCTGGCAGCGCTCGCCTCATTCGGCTGAGTTGGTGAAAGGCTGGCGAGAGTGGGTCGCGGCCATGGGATCGAAGACGCTTGACCTGGAACCCGCGCGCCACGATGAGTTAGTCGCATGGGTCAGCCATCTTCCGCAATTTCTGGCCACGGCGTTGAGCGCGTTGCTTGAAGAAGAAGTGGGCGATGCTCCCGAGCTGAAAGACGTGGGTGGCCGCGCGCTGCGCGAGATGACGCGTCTGGGCGCAAGCCCTTACTCCATGTGGCGCGACATTGCCCTCACCAATACGGAATCGGTTCAGGCCACTCTGCTCGCGCTGGAGCAAAGGCTGGCTCATCTGCGCGAAAATCTTCGCACGCCCGAGTTGCGCGATGAGTTCGAGCAAGCCAATAAGTTTCGGCGTGAGTAGCGCGCAAGGAGCCAGATGAGCACAATCGAAATATCGAAGCAGGCGCGTACGGATGCGATCGCTTCGATCCAACGCTATTTTGAAGAGAACATGACAGAGCCAATCGGCGAAATGCCTGCGGGACTGCTACTGAGTTTCTTGTTAGAAGAGATAGGACCGGTTATTTACAACCAGGCCATTCACGACGCGCAGGCACGGATTCAGCAGCGCTCCGCTGATCTTGACGGCGAACTCTATGCTGATGCGTTCCAGTATTGGGCAAGAATAGACGCCAAACGGAAGAGCCGCCGCTAAGGAAGAAATCCGGAAATCGTTCATCCCACATCTCGTTTCCGAGATGTGGGGTTAACTCATTCTTCTTCTGATTCCTTCACCAGCTCGACCACTTCTTTCACCGGCGTGTCTGATTCCTTTGCCGGGTCGATAGTGTGGAAGCCTTCGGCCTTGGCGGTTTCGAGCAACTGTTGCGAGGCGGAAACGAAGATAATTTCCGTGTCCTGGAACATATCGCGTGCGACGAGTGCCGCGGCCAGTTGCAGGGTGTCGGGCCAGCGCAGGCTGGTGCGGTCGAGCAGTTGGCGCGCGGCTTCCAGCACGGCCGGATTCAGTGGCTCCTGGACCATGCGCGCGGCTTCCATGCGCAGGCTGTCGAGCGCGGACGTGGCGTCCTCGGCGGAGATGTCGCCGGAGCGCTCGCGGCGCCGGATGGCCCCGTATACCTCGAGCGGCGTGGACGCCGAGATCAGCTTACGGTTGTCCTCGACGGCTTCCATCAGGCTGATCAGAGCGCTGGTGCCCTGTTCCTGCACAAACAGTTTGGCGAATGCGGTGGCCTCAAGAAAGTAGCAGCTCACTGGTTCCCCCGTTCTTCTTCGATTGCCTCTGCGATTGAGTCGCCGTGCGAAGTGACGGGATGGAATCGCTGTGCCTCTTCGGGCATGCCGGCCTCGGCGCGGTTAAGACGAATGGTGGTGGTGGGATAGGCAGGAGTTTTGGGGTTGGCAATCTTGCTGGTGATCACGACACCGCGTTGAATGGCCTCGGCCAGCACAGCCTGGCGTGACTCGGGATGCTGATTCCAGCGGAAGGCCTTGCGCGGCAAAAAGGAATCGCGAAACCATTTGAGGGCGATGAAAGCGTGTCCGCCTCGTTCGGCTTCGGCCAGAGCGGCGCAGAGCTCTTTCACCCGGGCGTCGATGTCGGCGGGAATCACCGCTTCCTGCCCGTCATCGTCCTCGTAAAAACCAGGCTCGGCTGCAGCGCGTGGCACGCGGATGGGACGCGGCTCCATCTCAGTTCCGTCGATGCGCTCAAAATAGATGCGCACCTCGTCTTCTTCCGGTGTCCATGTATCCGCCATCGCATTGCGGCGCTTGCTGCGGCCGTTTTCTCCGCACAACTCGACAATTGCCTGATAGCCGGCGGGCGCCAGGAACTGCAAAGCTCGTGCCAGGCCGGGGTCTGTGGAGGACGCCAGTTCGTTAAGAGCTTCTTCAATAATTTCTTCCGCGTCAGGGATGCTCAGGTTGCTTGCGTCTGCGCTGCCCTGTGCAGCTTTTGGCGATTTCATTCTTTCTTCTCCGTATGCGCCGCCTCCGCTCGTGCGACCCGGCTCCGGCCAGCTTATGGCCCGATTCCGAAGCTCGTCCGCGCGCGGTCAGAAAAACGGCATTAGTTTTAAATTCACTCGTTACCGCAGGTCACATTCACCATGCGGAAATTCAAGAAATACTTGGGGGACATCCGAAAAATTCTTTTTGTGGAGGAAACATTCCCTCAGTGGCTCAAGCCACATTCATATCAGTTGGATTATGCGTGGGCTAATGCCCGCATCCTTCAAAATAAAGCCCAACCCTCCGAAATTAAAGCACACTGTTTTCAAAATTAAAGCAAGCATCGATCATAACGTCGACTTATGCAGAGATGATTTAACTTGCATCCCTGTTTGAAGCTATTCATCCCTCAGTGTAACTGAATCAATCCGGGCGGTGTGCCGTTACCGAAAAAGCTGGACGGCCAGTATCTAAACCATAAACCCCGCCGCCGGGAAAAAGTTGCGGTGCGGACGCAATTTTATTTGGGCGTCCTTCTTCGTACAATAGAGGATATGCGCCGTTATTTGCAACTGCTTTTGTACTGCTTGTTGGCTTCATCCGGGCTGTATGCCGATAGCCCGGCCTTCGATCTGGCTGGCCCCAAGGTGGATGTGCGCGTCAAGCGCGGCGATGTGACGCTGCCCATTGGCGAGACTCCCAATCTGCTGCCCGGAGATCGTCTCTGGATTCATCCCGACTTTCCCGAGAGCCAGACGGCGCACTATGTGCTGATTGTCGCGTTTCTGCGCGGGGCCACCAACCCGCCTCCGCCGGAGTGGTTCACGCGCGTGGAGACATGGAGCCACGAAGCGCGTGAAGAGGGAGTGTTCGTCACAGTACCTGAAGAAGCGCAGCAGGCGTTGCTTTTTCTGGCTCCGGAGACGGGCGGCGATTTCAGCACTCTGCGCAAGGCGGTGAAGAGCCGTCCCGGAACATTTGTCCGCGCGGTTCAGGATTTGCAGGCGGCGAGCGGAGATCGCATGCGACTGGACACTTATCTGGCCGAGGTCAAAGAGACATCGCAAACCGATCCCACGCTGCTCAAGGAGCGCGCCGAAAAAGCGGCGCGGAGCCTGGGCATCAAGCTCGACCAACAGTGCTTTGACAAACCTACCGACCAGCAGGCGCCCTGCCTGGTGCAGCACACTGACGCGCTGGTGCTGGACGACGCCAATGCGCAATCGCGTGTAGCGCAACTGACCAGCGGTTCGAGCGTGGACCTGATGAACCAGATCAGCTATTCGAACATGGCCGGCGGAGGCGCTTACAGCCCATATATCGGCGCCATCGTGGACACGGCCAAGATCTTCTCGTCGATGCACACGGCGCATTTTCAATACATTCCGGCGCTGGCTCTGCCCGCCAAAGATACGCTGAACCTGCGGCTGAGCGTGCCGCCTTCATTCAAGGATCCCAAATCAGTAGTGGTCGTGGCGTTGCCCATCGTGGGCGCAACCAGGCCGCCGCCGCTGCATCCGGTGAACCTGACGGAGAGCTATTGCGCCCAGAAGCCCGGCCTTGTGCTGCCGGCCGAAGGAGCGCCGCTGGTTTTTGCCACGCAGCTTGCCTCCGGGCTAACGCTGCATATCGAGACCAAGGGCGGGCCCATCGACTTACCCGTGAAAGCCGATCCATCGCAGGGCGGGCTGGTGCTGGTGCATCCAGCTACTTCGTTGCCGGATGGCGAACTGACCGGCGTGTTGCGCGGCAAGTGGGGTTTTGACGATTGGACAGGTCCGCAGTTTCACCTGCGGGCAGCGCTGTCCGGCAAGTGGAGCTTGACGGCAGCCGATCAAACAGCGCTGGTGGTGGGACGCGAAGACAAGCTGCATATTGATGGCGAAAACTCGTTGTGCGTCGAGCGCGTTGAAGAGCAGCCGGCGAAGGGCGCTCCAATCAAGCTGGTTTGGAAGTCTCCCAAGCCGGAGCAGTTGGAAGTGACCTTGCCCATGAAAGACGCTTCTCCGGGTGTCGTCAACCTGGAAATTTACCAGTCAGGGCTGGAAAAGCCGGATCAGCTGCAAGTGAAGGCCTACGCCGAGCCGGCTGCGCTCGATCGCTTTACGCTGAACTCAGGCGACTCAAAGGCGATTCTGAAAGGCAATCGCCTGGACGAGGTGGCCAAGGTCAGTCTCGACTCGCTCGCGTGGACTCCGGCCACGCTCACCAGCATGCAGAACTCTGAACAGTTGGAGATGAACACTAACGGATCGACGGCCGGTCTGGAGCCTGGGAAGCCGGCGTTTGCCGGTGTGGAGTTGCGGGATGGCCGGCTGCTTCAGGTTCTGGTAACGGTTGAGCCGCCCCGGCCCCAGGTCACGTTGTTGAGCAAGGGCACGCAGAACGATGTTTCCGCAGCGCCTTCGCCCGTGCATCTGGGCAGCGCAGACGACCTGCCCGTTGACGAGCGCCTGGTCTTTTTCATTCGCTCCAGACAGCCCGTAAGCTTTCCACGCGACGAGAAGATGGAAGTGGCCGCGGAAGACGGCAGTTTCCGCACCGTGCTGGCACTGGCCGACGGCAGCCTGATGCTCGAGGACGCGAAGACCGCGTTGGGGGTAGTCGAGCCTCTGCGGCGTTTCGGCTCTTCTGCGTTTGGGCCGGTGCGTGCGCGCGCGCTGTCGCCTGACGGGGTTAGCGGCGACTGGTTGGCGCTGGGAACGCTGGTGCGGCTCCCGGGATTCAAGGAGCTGCACTGCCCGCGCTCCACTGCCAGGCCCTGTGTGCTGGTGGGAACAAATCTCTTCCTGGTTGCGTCCATCTCCGCTTCATCGGAGTTCAATAAGGCAATCGAGGTGCCTTCGGATTTTACGGGAACAGAGTTGAGCGTTCCCCATCCGGCCAACGGCGCGCTCTATCTGAGGCTTCGCGATGACACAGAAACGGTGCAGACGCTCACCCTGCCGGTAATGACAATGAACGGACTGACGCAAACCGCAGCGGCGCAACAGATGGCAGTGACGCCAGAAGACGAGCCGTCCGTTCCCGCCCAAGCTCAACCTGCCCCAGCCGCTCCTGCTGCTGTTGCGGAAACTGCTCCCGCGCAAGCTCATAAAACAGCTGCAAGTTCACCATCGCCCGAAAAGACCGGGCCGTGAGAGATGGTGGGGTTCAGTTCATGTTGGGAAACAGATTTTCAGAGGCGCAGAGCGAAAGCTCAGCGCCTCTGTTTTTGTTCTAGGATCGATAACGCACTAATTGAAATAAGCTTGGTTCTTCTCGGCGAAATGCGCCTTGTCGGCGGGTAGATCGTCTATCGAAAAGATCGCGCCCTGTGCGCAGATCGATGCGCAGTTGCCGCAGTCGATGCACTCGTCCGGGTTGATGAACAACTGGGAGACGCCGGCTGCTTTTGGATCGTCTGCCGCCGCCGGCATGATGGCGGCGGTGGCGCACTCGGCAGCGCAGACAAAGTCCTTGGTGCACGCGTCGGTAATTACATAAGCCATGATGAAACTCCTTGATGATGTGGGCGCTTGTGGCAAATGCGCCATCCATTCAAGGCTATCTAGTTAAGGTTCTTGGCTCCGTGACTGGGGTCACACTGCGGGAGAGCCATTTCCGCTCGCGGGAAACGGCCAGAAAGCCCGCTTGGTCTTTCCGGCCGTTCTTCGAATGCCGCCCGTTGATTCGCACCTATCGCTTAGAAACCGGCTTGGGCCACATTCAGTTCAACTTGCCGCTCCTGTGCGCGCGCCCACTCGGCCGGTTCGCCATAGTGCCTGGCGACAATAGCGACAGCCTTGCTTTCATCCATGTAGGGCCGCACTGCGGCCAACTTGATTGTGGATTGTGAGGCCATCCGCGCCACGGCATCCTCGCTGGAAGCTGACGTGACCAATGAAAGCATCGCAATCACAATCGTCGCCACCCCGTTAATTGCCGCTGTCACATGAGCCTGGCTGGCGGGATCGCTGATCTTTGCCGCCGACAAGAACGAAGCATTCACTTGCTGCTGAAAGGCAACAACCGCAGCCTGTAGTTGTGCGAGCACTGAGGCTGTGGGATTGGCCAGGTACGCCTTGGCCTGAGCCACCAGCAAATTCGAAGCGGCGTCAAAGCCCGCTGTTGCCGCAACAAAAATTGGCGCGTCTGCAGGGGCCAGCAACGCGGCTGTCGAATCAACCGTAGCCACCGCGCTCTCCAGCGCCGGCGTCCAGTTGACGATATTCTGCGCCACGCTTGCTTCTGAACAGCCGCTCACGAAAGGCAAGGGCAGAAGCAGGGCAATCAGCGCCCAGGCACCCAGTTTCGTGGTGGAACTGGTTGAATTCGCGCTCGAAGCCGGGCTAGCTGGATCGCGAGCCAGCAGTCCAAGAAGAGCGGAGGCCAGGCCGCTTACCAGTGCGACCACAGTGCCGCTGCCGGCTGTGCCCAGCGTGATGCCCTGCTGCGAAAGCACGCTGCCGATGGTGATGACCGCAATTAACAGCCCGGCGCCTGAGGTTTTGGGGTGATTCCAGATATTCGAAATGTGATTCATGCGGAAAGCTCCTCGCAAAGAAAAAGGCGGCCATCGCCGCCCTGGTTTAGTTGAGATTTGGCAGGCGCGGGACAGGCTCAATCTGCTCCCCGCGCAAACAAAAAATCGAGATCAGCCGCGGGCGTCTAATTCACCTGCTGCTGGTCCCGATTTGTCGCGTCTCTCCGTATTCGAGCGCCGCCGTGGTTGCGGTTTTGTTCGATTTGGAGGTCCGCAATGGCACAGACCAGAGACGGCCCCGCGCCCCGGCGCCATCCGCTGGGGGTGGCGTACTCATTCGCCGGGCGCGGAACATCCGTCTCTTGTCTGGCTACCTATTACCCTAGGTACTCTGTGCTTAATCTTCTGCAAAATTAGAAAAACTTCTGTCACTTATTGGTCAGATTGGAGAAAAATTGCTCCCCGGCGAGCCAAACTGGCCGGAAGGCTCCCGTGGAACCAAACCTGACAGGGCGCATTCCAGCTTGCGATCAGACGCGTCTATGTGTATTGGACCCGGCGCTCGCCCTTGACCACGCGCCCGATCACGAAGAACTTCTCTTCGGAGCGGTCCAGCAGGTTTTTTGCACGCGCGAATTTGACTGCCGGGACGGCCGCAATCAACCCGATGCCCATGTTGAAAGTGCGCATCATCTCTTCCTGTGAAACCTTGCCCACGTCGCGCAGATGATCAAAAATCGGCAACACCGGCCAGGAACCGATCTCGACTTGCGCTGCGGTGTTCTTGGGCAGGATGCGCGGCAGATTCTCGGTGATGCCGCCGCACGTGATGTGCGCCATCCCCGTCGTAAGTCCCGCTGTCACAAGCTTTTGAGCCACATGGAGGTAGCTGCGATGCGTCTTCATCAGCGCCGCGCCGGCCTTTTCCTTGATGGCGGTCACATATTGGGTTGGTTTGTAGCCGGCCACCTCAAACAGCAGCCGGTACGCCAGCGAATAACCGTTGGTGTGCAGGCCGGTCGAGGGCAACCCGACTAGCACGTCGCCGGCCTTGATTCCCGCGCCGGTTACCATCTTGTCGCGGTCCACAGCACCCACAATGAAGCCGGCCAGGTCGTACTCGCCATCAGCCTGAAATCCCGGCATCTGTGCCGTTTCGCCGCCGATCAAAGCGCAACCGCCCGCCTTGCAGGCATCGGCCAACCCGGAGACAACGTTCTCTGCCACCTCTGTGTCCAGCTTGCCGCCAGCCATGTAATCAAGGAAAAACAGGGGCGTTGCGCCCTGCACGGCAATGTCATTGATGCAGTGGTTCACCAGGTCCGCACCCACTGTGCGGTGCATTCCCAGTTCGAAGGCCACCTTCAGCTTGGCGCCAACCCCGTGGCCCGAGCTCACCAGGATGGGATTCTTCCAGCGCTGCATGTCGAGCCGAAAAAGCGCGCCAAAGCCGCCCATCCCGCTCAGCACATTGCGGTTAAAGGTCTTTTGCGCCAGGTAAGTGCGGCGTTCTATGGCGCGTTCGCCACTACTGGTTTCCACGCCGATTTCGGCGCGAGTCACGGATTTGGGCTTGGGTTCGTTAGACACGGTGCGGCTTTCTGCGGATGGATTTCTCATGCGGCGCGACTGGCCGGGAATGTTGATTTTAGCAGCCTTTGCGTAGTTCTGGATGTGCGTCAGAGAAACCGCGCCTTCTCATTTGCACCGGGAATTGGGCAAATTTCCAGCCTTCCCCAGATGCGGTAACGCCAGCGGGCAACCAGCCGGTAACCCATGTCGCGCAAGGGCCGCGGAATCCATCGCAGAATAGTCGCAACCGTCGGCCAGGGCCGCGGCAATTCCGCGAGCAGTGCCACAATCGCGTCCGACTGCGTCAGCATTTGCTCCGCCGGATTGCCGAAATTCATTACAACCAAAATCGCAGTAGGGCCGGATTCTGCATCTGGCAAGCTGATTCCATGCCGCGCCATCAGCTCAGCCGCGATTGCCGATTCGGAAGCCACAAACCGCAGCCGGTCCCGCTGGTCGCGCCTTATCGTCCACCGCACGGTCCGATTGCACAGCCCGCAGTGGCCATCGAAGACAACCACCAGCCTGTCGCCCAGTCCTGCAAAATTGCTCACATTCAACGGGATGCGGCCTCAGATGCGCGCGATTCAATTCAGATAACGCGCGAGTCTTATACTGAACCCACGATGAGTACCCAGACACCGACCCGCCTCCGCACCCGTTCCCAGGCCCTCCAACAGCGCGCCGAGCGCTTCTTTCCCGGCGGCGTCAACTCGCCTGTGCGGGCCTTTCGCGCGGTAGGTGGCGCGCCGCCCTTTGTCGAGAGCGCGCATGGCGCATGGCTCACGGACGCGGACGGCAACCGGTACATCGACTACTTTGGCTCCTGGGGGCCGATGATTCTGGGTCACGCTTTTCCGCCTGTGGTTGAGGCCATCCAGAGAGCCGCGCGCAACTCGGCCAGCTTTGGCGCTTCTACTGCCACCGAAGCCGATCTCGCCGAGCGCGTCGTCGCCTGCTACCCCGCAATCGAAAAACTGCGCTTTGTCAGCTCCGGCACCGAAGCCACCATGAGCGCCATCCGCCTGGCGCGCGCCGCCACTAGCCGCAAGATCATCGTCAAATTTGAAGGCTGCTACCACGGCCACGCGGATGGGTTGCTCGTAAAGGCCGGCTCTGGCGTCGCGACCTTTGGAATTCCCGGCTCGGCCGGTGTTCCGGAAGAAATCGCACATCTCACGCTCGCCCTGCCCTACAACGATCTCGCTGCTGTTGAGGCAGCTTTTGCGGCCCATCCCGGCGCCATCGCCGCTGTGATTCTGGAGCCTGTGGTTGGCAACGCCGGCTGCATCGCGCCTGCTCCGGGCTACCTTGCCGGCCTGCGCGCCATCACACAGCGCGAAGGAGCGCTCTTAATTGCCGACGAGGTGATGACCGGCTTCCGTGTGGCTCTGGGCGGCGCGCTGGAGCTTTACGGCGTTGATGCTGATTTGGTCACGCTGGGCAAAATTGTCGGCGGAGGATTGCCCGTGGGCGTCTTCGGCGGCAAGCGCGCCTTCATGGATCTGCTCGCGCCTCTCGGCCCCGTTTACCAGGCTGGAACCCTCAGCGGCAATCCGCTGGCCATGGCAGCGGGCATCGC
>JBEKQD010000113.1:0-11440 GCA_049520075.1 Occallatibacter sp.
GCCGACAAGACCGCCCGCCACATCATCATCCTTGGCGAAGACGAGCTGAAATCCGGTATTCTTACAGTGAAGAACTTCTCCACAGGCATACAGACAAAGGTTCCGCGCGCGGAGCTGGCCGTCTTTCTTTCAACTCCCGCAAGTGAATAGAGGATAAAGGTAGTGCTTGATTTTCAAGGAAATCTCGAACGGACACATCATTGCGGCGAGCTGCGCGCGACCAACGCCGGCCAGCAAGTCGTATTAATGGGCTGGGTAAATCGCCGCCGCGATCACGGCGACCTGATCTTCCTCGACCTGCGCGACCGCACAGGCATTGCGCAGATCGTGCTGGACAAGGAGCTTGTCCCCGAGGGTCACGCCAAAGGTGAGCAGGTTCGCCCGGAGTACGTTGTGGCCGCAGTGGGCAAGGTGCGCCTGCGCTCGGCGGACGCCATCAATCCCAAAATGCCGACCGGCGAAATCGAGATTGAAGCCACCGAGTTGCGCGTCCTGAATGACACTCGCCTGGCGCCGTTCTCGCCCTCTGAAGAAGCCATCCAAAACGAGGAACTCCGCCTCAAGTATCGCTATGTGGACCTGCGCCGCCCTGAGATGCAGCGCAACTTCCGCCTGCGCCACGACATTACGCTCGCCATCCGCGACAACCTCAGCCAGCAGGGCTTTCTGGAAATCGAAACGCCGATCCTCACCAAATCGACCCCTGAGGGCGCGCGCGACTTTCTTGTGCCCAGCCGCGTGCATCCGGGCGAATTTTTTGCGCTGCCGCAGTCGCCGCAGATTTTCAAACAGATTCTCATGATCTCCGGCTTCGACAAATATTTCCAGATTGCCCGCTGTTTCCGCGACGAGGATTTGCGCGCCGATCGCCAACTTGAGTTCACGCAGGTCGATCTGGAGATGAGCTTCCCGCGACAAGAGACGGTTTTTGGCGTGGTGGAACAGTTTCTCGCAGCAGGTTTTGCTGCTGCCGGCGTCACGCTGACCACGCCGTTTCCGCGCATCAGCTACGACGACTCGATGCGTCGGTTTGGCTCCGACAAGCCTGACCTGCGCCTGCCCGAAATCACCGATGTGCGCCCGGCCTTCACTGATGCGGCCCTTTCCACGCTGCAGATCGATCCCGCGCTGCCCGTCGTTGCCTTCCGCATTCCCAATGTTGGCGAACTGAGCCGCAAGGAACGCGAAGACAACCATCCGCTCTTCGATTTGAGCAAGGGCGCAAAATTCATTGACGACTTCAAGCGACTGGCCAAGGGCTTTCCTGAATCCGCCGTCAAAGTGCGCGAACTGGTCGGCGCGGCCGAGGCCGACTTTGTCATCATCGTCGCCGGCGACCCGGCTCACCCGGTCAAGGCCAGCGACACCAAATTCGAAGGCCGGCTTTCGGAGCGCGAGATTAATGTCTACTCGGCAGCAGGCAACTTCCGGACGGAGCTGGCGAAGAAATACGCTGACAAGCACTTGGCCTTTGCAGTCACTGAAAAGGTAGTCCTGGATGCTAACGCGCAGAGCGCTGGTAACTCCATCGACGGCGCGGCGGCTTTCCATCCCATTTGGATTACTGATTTCCCAATGTTCGAGTACGATCTGGCGACGGCGAAATGGATGCCGGCGCACCATCCCTTCACCGCGCCCCACGAAGCCGACATGAAGAACCTGGTCACTGACCCGGCCAGCGTGCGCGCGAATTGTTATGACCTCGCGATGAACGGCCTCGAACTCGGTTCCGGCTCCATCCGCATTCACCGCAAAGACGTGCAGCAGCAAATCTTCCATTCGTTGGGAATCAGCGACGAAGAAGCCCGCGCGCGCTTTGGCTTTTTCCTCGACGCTCTGGAATACGGCACACCGCCCCACGGAGGCATCGCGCTCGGCCTCGACCGCATCGTGATGCTGCTGGCCGGCGCGCCCAGCCTGCGCGAGGTGATCGCCTTCCCCAAGACCGCCAAAGCTGTCGATCTCATGGTCGACGCGCCCACCGCGGCCACCGAACAGCAATTGAAGGAACTGCACATCCGTGTAGCGCTGAAGAGTTAGCTCATTTCGCCATAGAAATAGCAAAAAGGCCCGGAATTTTCACTCCGGGCCTTTTGTTTAGTGCCGCGCTAAACGCGCCTGCGGCAAGTGATTGTTACTACCGTCTCACCGAGAAGGTAAGTACCGTCGATTCGGTAACGCCTCCGCCCGTTCCCGTAATCGTGATCGGGAAGGTGCCGGTCGGCGCGGTCCTCGACACAGTAAGGGTGAAATCCGTCGTGCCGGATCCCGTGACCGTGGTTGGGCTGAAGCTCCCAGTCACACCTGAAGGTATGCCGGTTGCGGAGAAGGTGATCACCGAGTCAAAGCCGCCAGAGGCAGTCGTAGTGACTACGCCATACCCGCTTTGTCCCCGATCGAGGTAGCCCGAGGTCGGCGAGACGGAGATAGTAAAGCTGCCGGTGACCGCTGCGGTCACAGTCAGTGTCAATGTGGTCGTCTTGGCAGTGCCGCTGGCCGGCGTTCCGGTTACGGTGATGGTGTAACTGCCCGCCGTCGCGGTCGATGCCGCGGTGAAGGTCAGCGTCGATGTTCCGGCGCCGGTGATAGAGGTTGGGCTGAAGGCCGCGGTTACTCCAGTAGGCAATCCGCTGGCGGTCAGAGTCACTGGCGAGTCAAAGCCGTTGGTGACGGTTTCGGTAACAGTGGATGTGCCGGTGCTGCCGTCCTTCACCGAAGCGGACGTAGCGCTGAGCGAGAAGCTCGGTGTCGCAACCGCGCTGACTGTCAGCGTGAGGGTGGTTGTCTCGGCGGTGCCGCTGGTGGGAGTTCCGGTCACGGTGATGGTGTAGCTGCCCGCCGCTGCCGTCGAGGCCGCGGTGAAGGTCAGCGTCGATGTTCCAGCGCCGGTGATCGATGCCGGACTGAAGGCTGCGGTTACGCCCGCGGGCAGACCGCTCGCGGACAGCGTCACGGCGGAGTCAAAGCCGCCGGTCACAGTCTCGGTGACGGTGGAAGTGCCGGTGCCGCCATCTGTCACACTTGCTGCCGTCGCGCTGAGCGAGAAGGCAGGAGTCGTGCTCGCCGGAGCGAGGGCGTTGATCAGGTTGGCGCCGTTCGGCGAACCCCAACCAGTCACCAGATCGTAACCGGTCACTGCCGAGTAGCTGCCCGACGTGCCGCTGGTGATGTCGTGGAAGTCGGTGTCATACGACGAGCTCGTGCCGATGGGGTAGATAAGCGGGTCGATAAAACCAACGCTCTTGACAGTGGCGGAAGGATTGCTGGCCGCGTACTGCTGATTGACCAGCGCGGTGTAGCCTGCCCACATGGGAGCGGCGAAACTCGTGCCGCCGTACTCATTGGCCAGACATGTGGTTTGATCCGAGCAAGTGTAGAAGGTGAAGTTGGCGTTGGCCGAGACATCAGGGCCGTTGCGCAAGGTCGTCGAACCTTTGTTGCTGGAGTTGATCACGCCCGCGGCAGCCTGCCACGAAGGAATCGCGATCTTGTCTGGCGAGATTCCGCCTCCGCTGTCGGTCCAGGCGGTTTCCGACGCCCAGGGTCCGGCCGCGCTGGCGGTGACCAGGTCAGTGCCGCCGACCGAAACCACATGCGCATCGTCGGCTGGCCACGCTTCGTTGCTCGACGACCACGTGGAGCTGTCGCCGGAGGCCGCAAAGAAGTTCTGGCCTTGAGCAGCCATCGTTTCGAAGTAGCCGTCCAGCGTACTGGGATCGGCAGGCGTCCAACCCCACGAGCAGCCGATGGTATTGGGAAGCGGGCCGTCCGCAGTCGTGGTCATGGCGCTGATGATGGCCGTGTCCGTACTGCCGATGTACATCGTCAAGCCGGTCAGTCCAGGCGCCATGCCCATCGCCTGGGTCATGTCGAGAGTCTGTTCGGTGTCGTCGCAGCTCGTGGTTGTGGTGCCGTTTTGGCATGTTGTCATGTTCTTTGAAGAACACGTGCAGCTCGTGCTGGTGCCGTCAACAGAAACCAATTTGGGCGTAAAGGGCTCGGTTTGGCCAACGTTCGCGTAATAGGTGGAGAGGTCGGCAAGATCGGTACCAAGATACTCAAAGAGGCCAACGGTCTGGCCCGCGCCGGTCAGAGCCGTGCCTTCGTAGTAAGCCGCGCGCATATCGCTGCCCAAGAACGATGCAGACGGACCGGAGCCAGTCGTAGCGTGAGAAACGACTGCGTCTGGCGAGATGCCGTGGGCCGCCGCATAGGCGCTCTTGCTAACGTACAAAGGATGCGGAATCGAGTAGTTGTCCAGGCCGGAGATGTGTTCCAGTTGGAAGGGAAGATCCACACTGGGTTCTCGATCCAGAGAGAAGAACGTGCGGTTCTCGGTGGGATGCTTGTAGGTCCGCATCGTCACATGGAAGGCATTCTCAACAGTGGAGACAGTGCCGCTCAGAACCAAATCCCTCCTGGCCAGACTGCCACCTACCACAGTGAAGCCGTTTTCCTCGGCAAAGCTCACCAAAGCGTTCCAGTTCTCCTGCGTGGGGCCGAACCGGGCTGTGGTCTCTTCCGGAGTCAGGAAATGGCGGAAATTTGGGCTGGACGGATCATAGACATCCGCTACGAAGGCATCCAGGTCAGCCTTGTCGCGCAGTGGCAGAACGATATCCACCTGCATGATTTGCGTTGCGGGCAGGCGCCCGATCAACTGTGCTTGCCCGTTGAGAACTACGTCACGCACATGGCGCGTCATCAGCGATTGTGCACGGCCGTACAAATTTCCGGCCGAGAGCGTCGCCGCAATAGACAACACTAATAAACCGATTCTTTTGTTCACAATTTCTCCTGTCGGGACTTGTTAGCGGGGGAAGTCGGTCCGCCTTCAAGGAGTCTGCCAGTCATTTTGAGCAGGCCCGCCTTCGTTGTCAATCAGAAAAAGCGTTCGTTTGATAGCCGTCCTTGTGTAAAAGCATCGCCTTGGCAAAGAGTCTTTTAGACAAACGATTTCATCTGGAATGTGCGGGAATAAATGTGTGTTTGTCCCGCTTGCGGAATAACCGAGACATGCAATCTATGAAAAGGTCCCTGCGAGTGCCATTCCGTGTAAACTGGGCTGCGGGAGAGTTGCCTTGTCCACGTCTGACGTCAGCTACGCCGTTGCGGTGGTTTCCGGTTGCGGCCTCAAGCGCGCTTCCAACGAAGATGCCTTCGGCATTTCGGCCGAGCACGGAGTCTATGTTGTCTGCGACGGAATGGGAGGCGCAGCGGCTGGAGAAGTAGCGAGCGCACTTGCCGTCGATGTGGTGGTGCGCCTGCTCAGCAGCCGGTCCGCGGCCGAGTCGGTGGCAGTGCCGCTCGATGATGTGGTTCAAGAGGCCATCCGCGCCGCCAACGAGATCATCCACTCCCGCGCGCAGCGCGACCCCGAACTCCTCGGCATGGGAACCACGCTGGTTGGCCTGGTAACCGAAGGCCGCCGCGTCGTGGTCTTCAACGTCGGCGACAGCCGCTGTTACCGCATGCGAAATTCCTCTCTCGTTCAGATCAGCCAGGACCACTCGCTGGTCGAGGAGCAGGTTCGCTCGGGGGCAATCACGCACGCCGAGGCGCTGCGCTCTCCGCATCGCAACGTCATCACCCGCGCTCTGGGCACAGAGTCGAGCGTTGAGCCGGATCTCTTCGAGTTGAAGGCTGAGGCCGGCGACCTCTTTTTGCTTTGCTCCGATGGGTTGACCAACGAACTCCCCGATCCGCTGATTGAATCCATGCTCGCCGCCGATCTCTCGCTCAATGAACTCTGCACGCGCCTGGTCGACGCCGCCAACCGCGCCGGCGGCCGCGATAACATCACCTGCCTGCTGGTCCGCGCCGAAAGTTAGTGCCCTCAGTCCGAAATACGAAGTACAAAACTGCTGTCATTCTGAGCGAACGGGGCCCCGAACGTCTTTCAGTTCGGGGGTGGTGAGTCGAAGAATCTGCGGTTGTACTTCGATGAACTTCAGACTCACCACACTCGGCAGTGTTTGGTGAATCCCAAATCGACCGGCTTTGTATCAGGCCACGGCCTAACCATTTTGCCGAAAACTCAAAACGGAGGGAGGCGGGGGTTTTAACCCCCGTATAAAGCCACCGCGAACATTGCGGGCTTTAGCCCCTGAGAGAATGTTTGCCTACCAGATTCGACACAATCCGCGCTTCCCTAGATGGCAAATTCAGGAACAGTTTACCCGCCCGCGGTGTCTACAGTAGTGTGATGGCCTGCAAGAAGTGGATCTTTCGCATTCTGCGCGTCGCGGGTTTGGCTGCGCTTGCCGTCGTACTGCTCACCTTCATTACCGTCCAATTTCAGCAGCGTCTGTTGCGCTACCACGCCGAGCGCCTGATGGCCGATATGCACCAGATTCGCCTCTACCAAAGCACCTGGGCCGACGCGCAAAAGCTCATGTATCGCTGGGGCGCCTGGGGCCATTACGACGGAAGCTGCACGGCGGAAAGATGTCTCTACAGAATCGAGATGACCGACCTGAGTTGGGCCAGCGCAAGCTCCCCGAAGAGCGTTTGGGTTGAGTGGCTGTTGCTTCATGACACCTTGAATCTTTACAGCTGGCTCGGTGGCCGCCGCTCCAAGCTTTTCGCTTCCTTCAATTTACACGACGGCAAAATCTGGAGAGAGTCTGCCGGGATAGGAGTTGCCGTTCCCACCAAACCATGGGAAATGAGTGACGCCTTCGGCTATACGCTCATCGTGGATACCAAGAGCCGCCAGCGGCTCCGTCAAACGAGAGACGGTTGGTGGATATTGGGCACCGAGGACCAGCTTGCAGAGCATCCTTATTACAAGGCAGGCAGACCAGGAGGCTGCACATTTTGTCAGGAAGCGGTCGTGACCTATTCGACGCATACTCCGCAAACAGAGATCAAGAGTCTTACCTCATTTGATTTTTCATGCTTGACGCGGCCTTGGTTTCATTCCTGCACAACAATCGAGGAGATATTGCCGGCGGCACGCCCGTGGCATCTCTACGATGATGTCAGCCCTGATTACCGGCCACCCCAGCCCACATCCTCAGCGCCAAAGCCGTGCAATATTCCAATCTGGGCACTGGCGCGTGACGCACCCTACGTGCTCTCTGTCGAGGCTCTCTCGCAGACGTTGAAGCGGACTCCAGGTGATGATCGTGAGGCGGCGCCTGTCAAGATTGTAGCTTCTCTCAAGGGCACTGCCCCATGGATCTCCGGGACAGTTGTTCAGGCGCAGCCATATTCGGGGTGCCTAGCATACCCTCCATTTGAGGAGCCGGAACATCTGCTGCCGGGGAAGCACTATATCGTGTTTCCGGTTGGAATGGATCGTAAGGATGACCCAGTGCTTACAAGTAAATCGCCTCTTGACTTGAGGCGTTGCGGCGTGCAGCCAGACACACCCGAAGTTCGCCGCGAACTGGAAAAAGGATTTGCGCAGAACGACAACCTGCGCGGCCCTGAACTCAGATAATTCGCAGCGCTCCCAGGCTCGCGTCAATTATGCTTCTTGACCCTCTGGAACATCAGCACCAGCGGTAAGCAAAGCAGCGAGAGACCGGCCAGCAACCGAAAATTATCTGCATAAGCAAGCAAAGACGCTTGCTGCTGCACGCTGCGGTAGAGAGCGCCCAGAGCCTTTTGATGCGCGGTCACCATGTCCGCGCCTTGGGAGAAAAGCCGTGCCTGAAGGCCGCCGACGAACCCTCCCTCAACAGAATTTCCCGCTCCCGCGTTGGCTGCCAAATAATTCTGATGAATCTGCGAGCCGCGCACCAGCATGGTCGTGATGCTGGCGATGCCGATTGATCCGCCGATATTGCGCATCAGGTTGTAGATGCCCGTGGCGTTGCCCATATCCTGCTTGCGCAGGCGGCTCAGGGTCATGGTGGTCAGCGGAACCCAGATGAAGCCCATGGCGAAACCGTTCACCACGTTGGGCAGGATAACCGTGGACATGCCGATTTGCAGATTGACCAGGCTCAGCATCCATGTGGAAACGCCGAGCAGTGCAAAGCCGAAGCACATCAGCCAGCGGCCATCGATTTTACGCACCAGTATGCCGACCGCGACCATCGAAGCCAATGACCCAAGGCCGCGCGGACTCACCGACAGGCCGCTTTGCAACGCCGAATATCCGAGCAGAGTTTGCAGAAACAACGGCAGCATCGCCGTAACGCCGTAAAGCACAAATCCGTAGGTGCAGGTAATCAGCGTTCCCACAGCAAAGTTGCGATCGAGCAGAATGCGTAACTGCACAATCGGTTCGTGATCGGTAAGTTCGCGAATGATAAACGCGACCAGCGCCGCAGTGGAGATAGCTGCCGTCCAGCAAACCCACGGAGCCGCGAACCAATCCGCCTCCTGCCCTTTGTCCAAAACAAGCTGAAGAGACCCCAGCCAGAGAGCCAGCAACCCAAAACCGAGATAGTCGATCGCTCCCTTGAATGCTTTGCGCAGATATGGAGGGTCTTCGACGTACATGTTGACCATGAACAGCGCCAGCAAACCTACAGGAAGATTGATGTAAAAAATCCAGCGCCACGAGTAGCTGTCCGTGATCCATCCGCCCAGCGTAGGTCCAATCACCGGGGCGACAATCACGCCTATTCCGTAAGCGGCCATCGCCGTGCCGTGCTGTCGTGGCGGAAAACTCTCCAGCAAAATCGACTGCGCCAGAGGCTGCATTCCGCCGCCGCCCACGCCTTGCAACACGCGAGCCAAAATCAACATGGGCATGTTCAACGCCATGCCGCAGAGCAGCGAAGCCGCGGTAAACACGACGATAGAAAGCAGCAGCAGCCGCTTTCGCCCGATGCGCCGCGCAATCCATCCCGCGGCGGGCAGCATGATGGCGTTCGAAACAAGGTAGCTGGTCAGAACCCATGTTGATTCATCGGTTGAGGCGGAGAGATTGCCAGCAATGTGCGGCAGCGCGACGTTGGCCACCGAAGAATCCAGCACCACCATGAACGTCGCCATCATCACCGATGCGGCGATCATCCACGGATTTGCTGTGGGCTTCCAGGCGCGCTCCTCGGCCTCCGTAAGGCTCGGTAAATCAATGGCAGTGCTCATCCGGCTGTTTATCGCTTTCGTTCCGCGGGGTTGGCTGCCGGTGGCCACGACCAGAGTCCCGCAGGCAATCTCTCTTACCATTATCCGCGATTTTGCCGCGCGCTCATCTTCTGCCGATCCATGTACGATGGGGATAGACGCTCATGGCAGACAAAATAAATCTCTCTCCTGAAATCCTTCTTCGCATTGCGCAAACGCTCAAAGTCCCGCTTCGCGGACTGGTTTCCGTCATTGAATTGCTCGACGAAGGCGGAACTGTGCCATTCATCGCGCGCTACCGCAAAGAGGCCACCGGAAATCTCGACGAGGTGCAGATTCTCTCCATCGAAGAATCGCTGGCTTACTTCCGCGATCTCGTCGGCCGGCGCGAAACCATCCTGGCCTCCATCGCCGAGCAGGGCAAGCTTACCGACGAGTTGAAGGCGCGCATCGAAGCCACGCTCGACAAAGCGGAACTCGAAGACCTCTACCTGCCCTACAAGCCCAAGCGCCGCACCAAAGCCACCATTGCGCGCGAAAAAGGACTGGAGCCGCTTGCCTCGTACCTGTGGGCGCAGCAAAATTCCGGCCAGCCGCTGGAGATTTTTGCAGCCACATTCGTCAATGCGGAGTTGTGCGTGGCTACGGCAGATGAAGCCCTGGAGGGCGCGCGCCACATTGTTGCCGAATGGATCAGCGAAGACGCCGATCTGCGCAAGGCTCTGCGCCAACTTCTCTTCGACGAGGGCGTGGTTGTCAGCCGCAAAGCCACTGACGCTGTGGACGAGCAGGAAAAGTTCAAGATGTACTACGAGTACTCCGAGCCGGTAAAGACAATTCCTTCGCATCGCATGTTAGCCATTCGCCGTGGCGAAGCTGAAAATATTCTTTACTTCCTCATCGAAGTCCAGCCGGAGCGGGCCATCGCGATTATTCAACGGCACGTGCTTCGTCTATCAGGCGACTGGACGCCACAGCTTGTGGTGGCCATTGACGATGCGTGGAAGCGATTGCTGAACTCATCCATTCAAGCGGAGATTCGCCTTGAACTCAAGCGCCGCTCTGACACCGAAGCCATTCGCGTTTTCCGCGACAATCTTTATAACTTGCTGCTGGCTCCGCCGGCCGGACCTATCTCCGTGTTAGGCATCGATCCGGGTTTGCGCACCGGCTGCAAGGTTGCGGTCGTCGATGAGACCGGCAAGCTGCTCGCGCACGATGTTTTTTATCTGCACACGTCAAAGCACGGCAATGCCGAGGCAGCGCCCAAGCTGGAAGCGCTGCTGCGCACGCACAATGTGAGAGCTATAGCCATCGGCAACGGCACCGCATCCCGTGAGACGGATGCGTTTGTTCGCGAGTTCTTGAAGGAAAAGAAGATTGAAGGAATCTTTTCGGCAACTGTAAGCGAGTCAGGCGCTAGCATCTACTCGGCCTCTGCGGTCGCGCGCCAGGAGTTTCCTGATCTTGACCTTACGGTGCGCGGCGCAATTTCCATTGCCCGCCGCCTGCAAGACCCGCTCTCCGAGTTGGTCAAGGTCGATCCGAAATCGATCGGCGTGGGCCAGTACCAGCACGATGTTGACCAGCGGCAGCTTCAGGAATCGCTGGAGACAGTCATCGAAAGCTGCGTCAACAAAGTTGGCGTGGATTTGAATACTTCGTCGTGGACACTGCTGCGTTTTGTCGCCGGCATCACGGAGCGCGCCGCGCTGAACATCGTCAGCTTCCGCAACGAGAAGGGCAGCTTCCGCTCGCGTATGCAAGTTCTGGATGTGCCGGGCATCGGTCCCAAAACCTTCGAGCAGGCGGCGGGTTTCCTGCGCATTCGCAACGGCGATGATCCGCTGGACGGGACTGCCGTTCATCCCGAGTCCTACCCGGTCGTGGAACAGATCGCCGCGTCGCTCAGAACTACCGTAAAGGCGCTCATTCAGGAACCGCAACTGCTGGAGAAAGTGGATCGCAGCCAACTCTCTGCCGGCGCGTACACGGTCAACGATATTCTGGCCGAGTTGCAGAAGCCAGGGCGCGACCCGAGAGATAAGTTTGTCGCGCCCAGCTTTCACGAGGGCGTGCGTGAGATCGCCGACGTCGAGGCGGGCATGGTGCTGGAGGGCGTGGTGACCAACGTGACCAAGTTTGGCGCCTTCGTCGATATCGGCGTTCACCAGGACGGCTTGGTGCACATCAGCGAACTTTCCAACCACTTCATCAAGGAGCCGTCCGAAGCCGTCAAGACCGGCCAGATTGTCAAAGTCAAAGTGCTCGCAGTGGACACGAAAGCCAAGCGCATCGCGCTCTCCATCAAGCAATTGACCGGCCTCGCCACACGTCCCGCCACAAAGTCCGCAGCGAAGCCGGAGAAGCCAGCCCCAAAGCCGCAGCCCACCATGGATGAAAAACTGGC
>JBEKQD010000114.1:0-10815 GCA_049520075.1 Occallatibacter sp.
AGAACAGCCAATGCCATGAGGTAGCTATGAGCGACTAAGGGCTTTGGGAAACACAATTTGAAAAGAGGCGGATGAGTAAGGTTCGTATCAACGATCTCGCGCGCGAGATGGAAGTCAAGAGCCGGCAGGTTCTTGACATATTGGCAGAGCTCGGCCTGGCCACGGGTAAAACCCATTCCAGTTCACTGGAGAGCGATGAGGCCGACAAGGTTCGCGCACATTTTGAGCGTGGATCGCGGTCCTCCAGCCAGGCAGGCACGCAGGGGTCACGCGCCCCTCAGGGCATAGCGCCCAAGATTGATCTATCGCATATTTCCAAGCCCGGCGACGTGATGAAGGCCATCCTCGCCAAGAAACAAGAAGAGGAAGAAGAGGCCCGGCAGAGTCATTTGCCGCGACGGCCGGTAGCGAAGCCCGCCGAGGCACCAGCGCGCCCAGCGCCGGCGGTTGTCGCCGTCGCGCCCGCGCCGCCAGCCAAGCCGGAACCGCGCAAGATTGTTCCTCAGCCCCGTTCTGCGCCGCCCATTATCGTGCGTCCGCCGGTTCCGCCGGCCATTGCTACGCGCCCGCCAGCCAAGCCGGTGGTTGCCAAGGCTCCGGCAGGTGCCGCGGTCGTGCAGCGCCCGGCCGTCGCCGTCGCGCCTCCTGCTGTGACCGTGGTCGTCAAGCATCCGGTTGCGCCAGCAGCGCCCGCGCCAGCAGCACCTGAAGCGCCAGCTCCCGCAGCAAAGGCTGAAGTTCACGCAGCGCCGGTTGTGGCTGCTCCGATTGCTAAAGCAGTCGAACCTGTTGTGATCGCCGTTCTGCCAGTTGTCGAAGCGATCGCTGTTGCGCCCGAAGCGGAGCCTGCTGCTGAAGTTGTTGTTGAAGCCGCGGCAACCACGCCTGAGCCCTCTCCCGCTCATCGTGGGAAGGGACATACGCACACCCCGTCGCCCACACCCGCGCTGCCCGCCCGGCGAATGGTGATGCCGCAAACCGGACCTCGTCCGTTTTACAAGGCGCCACCAGTGGTGGAGACTCCGATTCAGCCCAATACCGGCATCGCAGCTGGAGGAATTCAGCGCGGCAGGCCGATCTTCGACCGCAATCGGCCATCGAGCGGCCCTGGAAGTTACCCGCAGCGCACACCCGGTGGAGCTCCCGGAGCAGGACAATTCCCCGGTGGCCCGCGCCCCAAGCATCCCACTCGCACCGCGTCTGGCGGATACGCAGGAACTGGCGCACCAGGAGCGCCCGGAGCGCGTCCTGGATTTGGCGCACGGCCCGGATTTGGACCGCCGCGTCCCGGCGGCCCACCACGCCCCGGCGGCGCAGCACCGACCGGCGAAGCGCCACGTCCGCAGCGCGCGCCCTCAAGAGGCCGTGGTGGACGCCCGCAGTATCCCAAGACCAAGGAAGGCCCAATGAAGGGCTTTGTGCCGCCGCCACGTTATGGCGGGGTACAGTATGGCGGTGAGCCGCTTCCAATCACCCGCGAAATTACGGTAACCGAGGGAATCAGCGTAAAAGACCTGGCCGAAAAGCTTGAAGTCCGCGCCAAGGACCTGATTGCCACACTGCTGATGAAGGGCATCTTCGTCACCGTGAACCAATCTCTTGACGCCGAGATGGTCAAGGATGTGGCCGCAAAGTTCGGCGCGGCCGCAACGGTCATCAGCTATGAGGAAGAGATCGCCAACCAGGCTATCGAAGAAGTTCTCGAAGCTGAAAACACTGAAGAGTTGGAAGTTCCGCGTTCGCCTGTGGTCACAGTCATGGGCCACGTCGATCACGGCAAGACTTCGCTGCTGGACGCTATCCGTGAGACTGACGTGGCGGCTGGCGAAGCCGGCGGAATCACGCAGCATATAGGCGCTTACAAGGTGAAGTTTGCCAAGGAAGGCTCTCCGGCTTCTGGCCGCGAGATCGTCTTCCTCGACACACCTGGCCACGAAGCCTTCACGCGCATGAGAGCCCGTGGCGCCAAGGTGACCGACATCGTGGTCATTGTGGTCGCCGCCGACGACGGCGTGATGCCACAGACTCTGGAGGCTATTGACCACGCCAAGGCTGCCGGAGTGCCGATCATTGTGGCCGTAAACAAGATCGACAAGCCCGAAGCCAATCCTGACCGAGTGAAGAAGCAGCTTGCCGACCGCGGGCTGATTCCTGAGGAGTGGGCTGGTGCAGGCGAAGGCACGGTTTTTGTCGAAGTCTCCGCCAAGAAGCGCATCAACCTCGACTTGCTGCTGGAGATGATTTGCCTGGTTTCCGACATCAAGGCGCCCAAGGCGACGCCCGGACGCAAGGCTGTGGGCTCGGTACTCGAAGCCAAGCTCGATCGCGGCCGCGGCGCTGTGGCCACCGTCCTTGTTCAGGACGGAACTCTGCGGCTTAACGACAGCTACATCGTCGGCAACACTTTCGGCAAAGTTCGCGCCATGTTCGACGACCGCGGACGCGCAATCGAAGAAGCCGGCCCCTCGACTCCGGTCGAAGTACTCGGCTTGGAATCCATGCCTGACTCCGGCGACACGTTCCTGGTGGTAGCTGACCGCGACAAGGCCAAGGGCATCGCACATTATCGCAAGATGAAGGAGAGAGACGCACAACTCGCAAAGAGTTCCCGCGTATCTCTTGAAGGATTGGCGGAGCAGATTCGCACCGCAGGCATGAAGGACCTGCCACTGATTATCAAGGGCGATGTGACTGGCTCGGTCGAGGTACTGGCCGACTCTCTGGTTCTCATGTCCACCGAGAAGGTGAGGGTCAAGGTCATCCACTCAGGCGTCGGTTCCATAACAGAGAGCGACGTTCTGCTGGCCACGGCCTCAAACGCCATCATCATCGGTTTCAATGTACGGCCGGAGCGCAAGGCCGCGGAACTGGCGCAACAGGAAAACGTCGAGATTCGTCTGCACTCGATCATCTACGAGCTGCAGGATGAAATGCGGCTGGCCATGTTGGGGCTGCTCGAACCTGTCTTCAAGGAGAACTACATCGGCCGCGCGGAGGTGCTCAACGTCTTCAGGATTCCGAAGATCGGCACCATCGCCGGATGCCGTGTGCAGGATGGCGTGATCCGCCGCGATGCGGAGATCAAGGTCATGCGCGGAGAAGAACAGGTCTTCAAGGGTAAAGTCAGCTCGCTCAAACGCTTCAAGGACGACGCCCGCGAAGTCACTAACGGCATGGAGTGCGGCATTGGTCTGGGCGGCTTCAACGACATCAAAGAAGGCGACTTGATTGAAGCCTTCTCCACCGAGAAGCTGGCCGCCGACCTGGGCGCGCTGACCTCCGCCAAGGCATAACGCAACTTAGCTGCAAAAACAGACCGGCCCGCTTCTCACATCGAGAAGCGGGCCGGTTTTCGTTTGGGCATTTGAGCTTCTAAAGCCAAAGCTGGTCTGTTCGATCAGTTCCTAACTTTGCACAGCTCTTTCCTTAGCCGGATGATTCAGGCCTCTCGTTTTCTCCGAGGCAGGAAAATGCCGCAGAGGCATTTTCAAAGACGCAATTTCGGCCTGTGGAGAAATTCTCGTACTTTAATACTCGATTGCCAAGAATGAAACACACCTACTAGATAACCACTTTAAATGCAGATACTTATAAGAATACGTTGACAATCGTATTCTTTTCGGCTTATAATAGCTTTGGTTCGTATCAACCCCAAGGAGGTTAAACATGCGTCATGTCATCGCAGCAAGTCTTTTGCTTTCTCCCATGCTCTGCACCGCAGCGGCGATCGCCAGCACGCCACCAACAGACGCCTCTGCCTCAACCCAAGCCCTCCGGGTTAGTACCGGAGTAATCCCGGCGCACGTCATCCACTCAACCAGCGTCACTCTCCCAAAATTTGCTGAAGCGATACCGCCCGATTCAACAGTTGTCCTGCAGTTGAACGTCGACAGTCAGGGCATCCCTAAGGATATCCACGTCGTCGAGACCGTCAACACGGAACTGGGCGCAAAGGTGGCCGAGGCGGTTCACAAATTCCGTTTCAGCCCCGCTACCTTGGACCATCAGCCCGTTCCAGTCGACATGAGACTGACGGTCCTTGTTCAGCGCTAAGCCTCGTACTAAGCTATTCCAACTCAGAAGACAACCGGCCCACTCCTCAACATGCGAGGTGGGCCGGTTTTTTTGTCGTCAAGTATCCCTCAACATATTGGATTTGTTGGCCGGCTACCAATTCGTTGCAGTTTCATGCAAATTCCCTTCTAAAGTTGCCGGGATGGCGATAAAATCGGCGCGTGAGATCCGGGATAAGGCTGGGCAGAAACCCACCCCCTGCAACCTCAAGGCAACGCCTCACGAACTCGGGTAACATGACGAAATCTCCGCCGGGCTTCCCCCCGGCAAAACCTGAATCTCAATCGGCTTCTTCAAAGGAGGAAATCATGGGACACGCAACAATCCCCGTTCCCGGCCACGAAGGCCAGGAAAAGAAACATCCTGTGCCGCAGCATCCTGCTCCCGCTCCCAAGCCCGCGCCTGCTGCAGGCCCAACCACTTACACGCTGGTCACAGAGCCTGACCAAGGCCTGACGCCGATCTACAACCTGCTTTCTTCGGCCAAAAAGTCCATTGACATGACCATGTACGAGCTCTCTGACACCACGGTCACCACCATGCTCGCCAAAGCCGCCGGCTCTGGAGTGACAGTCCGGGTGATTCTCGACCAGAACAACGAAAAAGCCAACAACACAACGGCCTACAATACACTGACCACCGGCAAAGTCGCCGTTCACTGGGCCAACCCGTCCTACAAATGCACCCACCAGAAGACCATCACAGTGGATGGGACGACGTCGGCGATCATGACCCTCAACCTCACCCCTGAGGATTACTCGACCACGCGCGACTTCGCCGTGATTACCAACGATGCCGCCGATGTGGCCGCCATCGAGGCGACATTCGACGCTGATTTCACCAATGCGACTATTACCGCACCTACGGGCGACAATCTTGTTTGGAGCCCGACGAACTCGCGTACCGCGTTGCTTGCGCTTATCAACGACGCAACTAAAACTCTGCTCATCTCGCAGGAAGAATTCGACGACACGGGGATCCAATCCGCGGTCCAGGCGGCTCTCAAACGCGGCGTCGCGGTTACGCTTGTTCAGGAGAACATGAATGGCGCCTATTCCTCAGTCCTAAACACCCTCAAAGCCGACGGAGCGAAGATAGCCATTTTCAGCTCCAAGACCGGCTACTACATTCACGCCAAAACCGTTCTGGCGGACTACGGCACGGCGCAGGCAAAGCTGTTTGTGGGTTCGGAAAATTTCTCCTCGGATTCGCTCAACGACAACCGTGAACTGGGCCTCATTTTCTCCGATGCAGGCTGCATGGCCGGCGTGGAAGCCGCCATCACCGCCGATTTTAATAAAGGGACGAAGTTCTGAGTCGCAATCGGCGCGGCGACAGAACAGTGTCTCAGCGACGCCGGGCACATTGCAGCGGAAATCGTTTTGCCTGAATGAAATGCCCGGCGAGGGTGCGGTTTGGCCCAGGCGCTGGTTCCGGGTATAATAGAGATTCGGCAAGCTGGTGGAGGCGTGTGTCTTGATGCGCCCAGCTGGCTGTTCCGCTGGACAGACCCAGATAGAGCGTGACTGATGTTGCAGCTCGAAGGTGACTGGTTCCGGCGGCTCGAAAGACCAAAGTTTGGAGCAAAGCAATGGCACAAGTATGCGATATCTGCGGGAAAGGCCCGCAGTTCGGCAATAATATCTCTCACGCCCACAACATCACACGCCGGCGCTGGAGCGTGAATCTCCAGGCCGTGAAGGCGCTGGTGAACGGCCAAGCCAAGCGGATCAGAGTTTGCGCCAGCTGCATAAAGACCGGCAAGGTCGCCAAGGCCTGAGAGCGGCGGACTGAGCTTAAGCTGAAACTGGCCGGGCTGCACTGAAAATTCAGGAGTGAAATTCAAGATCGACGCGAACCCCGTCCTGACCGGGCGGGGTTTTGTTGTGTCTGCTTTTCGCTCTATTCCACGTGATAGTTGGGCGCTTCACGCGTGATGATCACGTCGTGGACATGGCTTTCGCGCAGGCCGGCGCCGCTGATGCGCACAAACTGCGCCTTCTCTTGCAGGTCGCGGATGGTAGGGCAGCCCAGATAGCCCATGCCGGAGCGCAAGCCGCCAACCAATTGAAAAACCATGGCCTCAAGCGGTCCGCGATATGGCACGCGCCCTTCAATGCCCTCGGGAACAAACTTTGCCAGCCGGTTCTGGCTGGCGCGCTCGCGCTGGACGACACCCTCGCTGCCCAATTCGGCACTGGCCAGGTCGTCCGTGCTCTGGAAATATCGTTCGCCTGAGCCCTGGCCCATGGCGGTGAGCGAGCCCATGCCGCGATAGCTCTTGAAGCTCCGGCCCTGGTAAAGAATGGTTTCGCCTGGGCTCTCGTCCACGCCGGCAAAGAGCGAGCCAATCATCACGGAACTGGCGCCGGCTGCGATGGCCTTGGTGATTTCTCCGGAGTATTTGATGCCGCCGTCGGCGATTACCGGAATTCCGCGCTCACCTGCGGCGCGCGCAGCCTCGGCAATGGCGGTAATCTGCGGCATTCCCGCACCTGTGACCATGCGCGTAGTGCAGATGGAGCCAGGCCCGATGCCAACTTTGATGACATCTGCTCCGGCGTCGATCAGGGCCACTGCGCCCTCGTATGTGGCCACGTTGCCAGCCATCAGGGCCACATGGGGAAACATCTTCTTGACCTCGCTCACCGCGTCAAGCACGCGCGACGAGTGCCCGTGCGCCGAGTCGATAGCCAGCACATCCACGCGTGCCCGCACCAGTTCTGCCGCGCGTTCGAGATAGTCGCCAGTGGCTCCGATGGCGCCGCCCACGCGCAGACGGCCTTTTTCGTCCTTGCTGGCGTTGGGGTATTTCAGCTTCTTCTGAATGTCCTTGACCGTAATCAGGCCTTTAAGGTTGTACTGATCGTCAACCACCAGCAGCTTTTCCACGCGGTGCGTGTGCAGTATGGCCTCGGCCTCTTCAAGCGTGGTGCCGACCGGGACGGTAATCAGGTCCTTTTTGGTCATCACGTCGCCGATGGGGATGTCGGTGCGGGTTTCAAAGCGCAGATCGCGATTGGTAAGAATGCCCACCAGCCGATGGCCCTGCGTGACGGGCACGCCGGAGATCTTGTAGCGGCGCATCACTTCGAGGGCGTCGCCGATCATCTGATCCGGGCCGATGGTGACCGGGTCAACAATCATGCCGCTCTCCGAGCGCTTCACCTTGTCGATTTCGCCGGCTTGATCGGCAATGGTCAGATTGCGATGGACAACGCCGATGCCGCCCTGCTGCGCCATGGCGATGGCCATGCGTGATTCGGTCACAGTGTCCATGGCCGAGGAGAGCAGCGGAGTGTTGAGCGTGATATCGCGAGTCAGTTGGGTTTGCGTGCTGACCTGCACGGGAACCACGTCGCTGTAAGAGGGCACCAGCAACACGTCGTCAAAGGTGAGAGCTTCGGGCAAGTTTTTAGCAAGCATAATGTTTTGATACGCCTGACAGGCGAGGGAAAGCAAGACTCTGCGCGGCAAGCGGTTGATATCTATTGTAACGGAGGGGACTATACACTGATCGCCCACTCCATCGGAATGATCAACTGTAGGCTGATGCTTTTGGAATCCGCCCCAGGATTCCCAGATTCCGCGCCATGCGCGCGGAGATGCGCATACGGATTTTCTCTTCGTTGCCAAGCATGAGAAACACGTACCGCCGCCACAGAAACTTCGTTTCGGCCATCTTGATTTCTGTCCACGGAATACGAAGTGGAGGATGACCGATGCGGAAAAAGAAAAGTATTGAGATATAAAGAGCGTCTTCGGTTGCGGTTAAACGGATGACATTGCCGTAGTTGACCCTGAACCGCATTTTCACGCCGTAGAATAACGGCCCAGCGGACTTCGTTTCTCCGTAAGGCGCGGTCTGCGCGCAGAATCGCCCGGAAAGCAAGTGCCAGCCACCAAGAATGCTGATAAGAAAACAAATCAAGCACCAAAACGCCACGAAAAAGATTGCGATACCGTATGGCGTGCTCAAGAATACGCTTGCGCTGTCTTGCAATGTGCGCCTCTTTCAACCTGCGTTCCACCGCAGAACTTGATGAAACTCAATTCAACGAACCAAAATCCACTGCCTCACACACCCACCGGGAATGGCTTGGGGCTGGATTCGTCATTGCTCGCGGCTGCTCCCGTGCGCCAGCGCTCAAAGCGGCCCTGCAGCAGGCTCATCAGGCCGGTGTACCAGTAGCCGATGACGAACAGAATCAGGAATGGGGCGGTGAAGTAATTGTGATTGGAAAACGTGTAGAGGATGGCCATGAAAAAGTAAGTGCCGATCGCAAGCTCAATCCACGGAGCCAGCACCAGCCGTTTGCGGTACTTGGCAGCCTGGGATTTTTCGCCCTTCTTGGCCACGCGGTACTTGGGAGTGCGAACAAACGGACTCTTGATGCCGACCAAGGCCTCCAGGACCGCCTTGGTATTGGTGACAGTGAGGCCGATGCCCAGGGCCATCAAGAACGGCAGATAGAGAAAGGTCTTCTTCCAGGTTTTGGGGTAGAGTTCGCGCTCTGCCATCAGGTAAAAAACGGCGATGGAAAATGTGGAGGCGGTAAAGAGCGGAAAATCGATCAACAGCATCTGGAACCAACCCTGGTAGAAGCGCACAACCATGGCAGGAAGCAGAAACGCCGTCATGATGACCATCAGCGGGTAGCTCAAATTGGCCGTGAGGTGCTGGACCGCCTCGCGCTTGTTGCGCCGCGAGATGTTGGATTTGAAGACCAGCGGGAGTATTTTGATGGAGACTTGGATGAGTCCCTTGGCCCAGCGCGCCTGCTGCGTCTTGAAGGCGGTCATCTCGATGGGCAGCTCGGATGGGCACTCGACATCGGGCAGGTATTTGAACTTCCAGCCTGCCATCTGCGAGCGGTAGCTCAAGTCGGTGTCTTCAGTAAGGGTGTCGTGCTGCCAGCCGCCGCCGTCGACGATGGCTTTGAGGCGCCACATGCCGGCGGTGCCGTTGAAGTTGAAGAATTCGCCGGAACGGCTGCGCGCGCCCTGCTCCATCACAAAGTGCGCGTCCAGAAGGATGGCCTCAATCTGGGTCAACATGCTGTAGTTGCGGTTGAGGTGAGTCCAGCGAGTCTGCACCATACCGATATTCAGCTCGGCGAAGTGATGGATCACCTTCATCAGCCAGTCCGGCTGGGGAACAAAGTCGGCGTCGAACATGGCTATGAACTCGCCTTTGGCCACCTTGAGTCCGCCGTCCAGTGCGCCAGCCTTGAAGCCGTAGCGATTGGTCCGGTGAATGTAAGTGATGGGATGGCCGAGCGCCGCGTAGCGCGCCACAATGTCGGCGGCCACCTGCTGAGTCTCGTCGGTTGAGTCGTCCAGCACCTGAATATCCAGCTTCTCGCGCGGATACTCCATGGCGCAGACCGCCTCAATCAGTCGGTCGATAACGAACTGCTCATTGAAAATTGGCAGTTGCACAGTCACGCGCGGCAACTCATCGAAGTATTGCGGCGGATCGGGATGGTAGTTCTTCTTGTATTTGTAGTAGTTGTAGCACATGGTGTAGCGATGAACGCCATAGTACGAGAGGGCGATCATCACCGCAAAGTACGGCAGCAACATCGTCAGATCAAACCAGTTCCAGTGGTAGAGCCCTTTGAAAGTCTGGTCGGCATACTGCATTTTCAGCGCGTGGATCAGGCCGTTATGGGGCGCGAAGGCGAGAGAGGCGGCGAGCGGCATGGGAGGCCAACGAAGCTGGCTGGAGACGGAATTCAGACAGTTGGCAAGGGTAGAAAACAGGGCGAGCCTCCACGTCTAGGATATGGGCAATTGTAGTCGATTGAGGGTACGACTGATGCAGCCTGAGGCGGCTCAATCCGGCCAACAGCTTTGACCCATCGAGTGCGGAGTGGCCTCCGGTGCTGGTGCGTGTGCTACTCTTTGCGGTGGCCTGGGCTTCAGAATGCCATCGTTTCCCGGCCATGCAGAGTCACTTTACTGGAGTCGCTTTGAAACCATTCGCAATTGGCCGTTTGGCGGCCTTCCTTTCAGTGTGTCTTGCCGTTGGCCTCGTAGCGCAGGGGCAGCAGAATCCCTCTCCCATGGTGGAGCACACGCGCGAGCATCCGCGTCTGACAAAAGCCGTGATGTCCGGAAGGCGTTTGCCGCTTGATTTGGGCACTTTGTTCATTCCTGAAAAGGTGCAACAAAAGCGCCCGGTAAAGCTGCTGCTGTTTTTCCATGGCGGCGATTGGATTCCAGAGCTGGCTGTCGCCCAGCAACGGAATATGACTGTAATTACCGTTCAGGCCGGCGCCGGTTCTGGCAGCTATACCAAGCTGTTTGAGGACCCTGCGCGCTTTCTGCGGCTGATTGCCGAGGCCCAGGCCAAGAGCGGCTTGACCTTTAGCGAGATCGATCTGGGTGGCTGGAGCGCGGGCTGTGGCGCGCTACGCCAGATTCTGAGTGATCCTGCATCGTATAACCGCGTCGATGGTGTGCTGTGCATTGACGGCGTTCATGCAGGCTATGTGAACGGCAAACCGGGCCCTGAAGAATCCGAGATCGAGGCGGACAATCTGAAGGTTTGGGTGCGGTTAGGACTTGACGCCATAGCGAGGAAGAAGCGATTCATCATCACCCACACAGAGATATTCCCCGGCACATTTGCCAGTACCACGGAGACGGCCGATTACCTGCTTCACTCGTGGGGGCTTGCCGCTCATCCGGTGGTGAAATGGGGACCGATGAAGACGCAAATGCTGAGCGAAGTGA
>JBEKQD010000115.1:0-10579 GCA_049520075.1 Occallatibacter sp.
TAACCACGTTCCTGAAAGAACGTCTGATCAGCAGCGGTGAAGGTGAAGTCCTGCCCGCAATCGCTGCACGTAAGTTGCATATCTCCGGCCATGGGTCTCCTCGTGGAGATTGTACAGCCGAATAGGTCTTGGCGCGCAAGAATTCTTTTGAATCGAATTACTTGTGCCAACCAGGAAGCTGCGGCCAAGGATTTAAGGCGGAGCCAAGGCCAAGCTGGGGCACACTTTTAACCCCTTGTCGCCAGGGTTACGCCACTTATAACTCCCACCAGTCAAGCAATGACATGCGCGGGTAGTAGAGGCCTGCGATGACCCGGGCTTCTGAGCCATGCATCTTGCGCAACAGTTCGCCATAAGCCTCGACCTGAGGCGCGAAAAGCCGGCGGAGTTCCGGCAGGGCCTGGGCCGGGTCGATGTTGTCAGCGTGGGCGGTTTTGTAGTCTACGATCCACCAGCAATCCTCTCCTTCAGTGCAAGGTGCTGGCCCCGCGTGGAAGATGCGGTCCACTCGCACTGAGCGCAAGCCTCCGGCAACAATGCCGGTCCAGGCCGCTTCGCTGGCAGCGCCGGCGCGGGGCGAGAGAATCCACGAGCCAATGGGATCATAGGAGGCTTTGAGCACAAGCTGACGAGCCTCTGCGGCAACCCGCGCAGCAAGGGCCGGGTCCAGGCCGATAGCGCTCGCTTGGGCGGCGACGCTGGGCTCAAATTGCACAAGTCTCGAGCGAGCAGTTTCCCAATCCAAATTTGTGCGCAAGCGGGCAAGCTCTTCGAGCAGTGCGTGGACGGCCGTGCCCAGCGCGCGGGAGCGAAGACCACCCTCGTGGCGAGCGTAAAGTTGGCCGGTGCCAATCCCTGCTCCGATTCCCAGTCCGACGACAGCGGATTCCCCCGCTGCGTGAGTTTGTACCGCGACTAGAGCTGGCTGATAATCCTGCGGCAGGCGGCGCAGTAGCGTGGGCCGAGCCGGCGATGGCATCACGAGCAGATTAGTTTCACCGGAAGCGGCGATGGATTCGATCTCTTGGCTCTCTGTGTAGACCGAAGCATCTCTTGCGGCCTTCCAGTCTTCGAACTGCGTGCGAACCTCCTCTTCAAGCGCCGGCCATGCTGTGGCCAAAAGGCTGTTTGCGGGTTCGACCAAAGTGAAATCGCCGTTTTCCTCCTTGCAAGCAGGGCGAGCAAACAGGTGCAACTCTTCACGGGCGCGTGTAGCGGCCACATAGAGAATGCGCCGAGTCTCTTGCGATTCGCGTTCTCGATAGACTCGATCAACCCACTCCTTGGTTTTGCCGCGATCTGCGCCCTTGCGCTGGAAAGGCGCAATCAGAAACTCGGTAATCTTTCCCGAATCGTCAGGCTCGGCGAGTCCGCGCTCCAGCCAGGTCAACATTCTGGGTTTTCCGCGCCCGCCGCCGGCTTGTAGTTCCGGCACAATCACCACCTCAAACTCCAGGCCTTTGGATTTGTGGATGGTCATCAACTGCACGCCGCAATCGCTCCTAGATTCGGGGGCCGGGAGGGCGGTGAGCTTGTTGAGTGCCGCGTCAAGGCCGGGACCGAACAAGTCTTGTTCGCCGCCCGGGAGTCGATCGAGGCAATTCCAAAGAAGATTGAGGTTGGCGCGAGCGGTCGAGTCGACACAAGCCGCGCCGCCCACAAGCAGCCAGACTCTTTCCAGCCAGGTTCCCAGCGACGCCGTTGGCTGGGCTGCGCAAAGTGCGCTCGCCGCATCGACTGTTTGGAGCACGCGGGCGGCGGCTGTGCGCCCGGCTTCGCTGAGCAACGAAATTCGTTCTGCAATCAGATCTGGCAAAGGCCTAAGCAGCAACGCAGGGTCGTCGTTGCCGGCAATGCTGTGCAGGTCATCGAGTGAGAGGCCACACCACGGGGCGCGCAAAACACCAAGCCATGATACGCGGTCCTGGGGATTGAGCAGGGCGCGGGCCAGTGCAAGCGCATCGAGAACTTCGGGGCGTGCAGCGAGCTTTTCCAATTCAACTGCGCAGAAGGGGATTCCAGCCTGCCGCAGGGCCTCGGCGATGGGGACAAGGTGGTTGCGCGCGCGGCCCAGTATCGCAACGCGGAATTTTTCTCCACCGGCCTTTGCCTGATCGGTGCGGTCTGTATACCTCTGGATCAGCGCGACAATTTCGCCGATCTGCTTTTGGAGAGCGGCGTCTTTCCCGCTTCCTGGCTCGTCGAGTTGACCACGTATAGCTTGGGGAACGAAATCGAGGTGCAGTGTGAACGTCTGGCTGGTGTTGGCTACTGGCTTTCGAGCCGGCAGCGCCGAGGAAAATGTGACGCCGCTGCCGTCACCCACCGCGAAAATTTGTGCGAAGGCCTGATTGAGCCGCTCGACCAGCGAAGGCGCTGTGCGGAAATTTGCCTTAAGGGAAACGAAGTCGAAAAGCAGCGGTTCGTCGTGGACAATTTCAAGGCCGACCGTTTTAACGCGAGGGAAGAGTTCAGTGTCGGCGTCACGAAAGAAGTAGATTGATTGCATCGGGTCGCCAACCACAAAACAGGTGCGGCCTTCGCGCTCGGGCCATGCGGCTATGAGGCTGGAAAGCAACTGGTGCTGGCGGCGGCTGGTGTCCTGGAATTCGTCCACGAGCAGGTGGCGTATGCCGTCGGAGACCGCCATTGCGGCGTCAGTGGGCAGATTGTCGTCGCCTTTGAGCACACGCTGGGCGATTTGTGCTACTTCAATGAAGTCCACTGCACCGGCTTCGGCGAAGACGACCTTCAATTCGGCTGCGGCTTGACGCAGCAGCGTGAAACAGGAACGCACAATCTGCCAGTCTTCTTCCGTGTAGTGTGCGGCGGGCAGTGCGTTAACGTCGGCCAGCGCGGCTTCGAGGCCGGAAACGGCTGCAAGTTTTGTGACCAGAGATGAGAATCGAGCCTTGCCGGCGCGGCCGCGAGGAGTGGATGGAAAGCCGTCGGAAGTCTTCAAGCCTTTTTCTGATCGCCAGCTTCCTTTTTGTGTTTGCAAAAATCCGGAAAGTAACGAAAAAAGCTCACGGGCGGAGTCGACTCCGTCGGAAAATGGTGAGACGGGAATCTCTGCAGACTCGGCCAATCCCCAGGGCGAGTTTGCCCCCGGCTCTCCGCAGGCAAACCGCGCCAGTTTCAGCGCCTCGTCGTGCGCTCCCGGAACCTCGCCGAGAAGCTGGCTCAACCTGGTCAACGCAGTGCTCACTGCATTTGCGAATGGCCGCTCCAAGCGCCCTCGGAGCGCGTCCCAATCCGGCTCCCCCTCCAACACAAAGCCGTGCATCCAGCGGTCTCGGCCTTTGAGCATTTCGACCAACAGCTCTTCTATCTCGTGCCAGCCGTTGTCGCGCCACAGCAGCAAGTCTTCAATGGCGGCGCTCAGGGCCGAACTGGTTTGGTCGATTTTCGTGAGAGTTTCGCGGGCTGCACGTCGATAGAGTTCATCGGGCTGCTCGGCGATCTCCAATCCACCGCCAAAGCCTGAGAGAAGTGGCTGCTGCAACGCCAGGTCGCGGCAAAATGAATCAATTGTCTGGATGCGAAGCTGGGCGGGCAGGTCGAGCAGATTCCAGCCGAGCGACTGCGAATGCAACAGGGCACGATGTGCGAGCGAATCCATCGAGAATTCGCCCGCCTGTGGAACGGGGTTTGCAGAGGCCTTTTCCAGTTCTCCGAGAATGCGGTGGCGCATCTCGGCGGCGGCGGCGTTGGTGAACGTAATGGCGACGATCTGGCCGGGCGCGTCAACTTCGCCCAGCAGGCGCAGGAACCGCCGTGTAAGCAGGTCAGTCTTCCCTGAGCCCGCAGGAGCTTGAACCAGAATCGATCGGGCAGAATCGAGAGCTTGGTCACGCTGTGCCTTGTCGGGAGGAGCGGGCTGGACAGACGGCTTACTCAACGTCGGCTCCCTCGTCTTTCAAGTCATCCTCGGCTTCCAATTGCGCACGGTGTTCCTGGACGCGGCAAAGCGTATGCAGGCCGCATCGTTCGCAGGTCTCAGGGTATTCGCGCGGGTCCACCTCGGCTCGACCAGCAACAAAGTCTCGCGCAAGCTGTTCGATGCAGTCGCGCCAGTCGGAAAGTTGCTCGTCAGTGAGTGGGTTCTTTACAAGTGAACTCACACTTTTCTGCCCGGGCAAGAGCGTGGCGGCAGCGCTGCGCACACGGCCGGCAAACGCCGGATCCCCAGCGCGCACCTTCGCGAAGACCATCCCACCCAGGCGGTCGCGTCCGCGATCCAGCGCAAAGCCGGCATATAGCGGCAGTTGCACATCGTCAGGCCGGGGAAGATCCCAGCAACTCGGCGAGACGTTTCCCGATTTGTAGTCGACGACCAGTTCCGAGCCGTCATTGAGGTGGTCGATGCGATCCAGGCGCAGGTCCAAAGTGAGTTCTTCAATGTGAACTGTGCGCTTCACCTCAGTCTCGGCAACCTGGAATTCAACTCGGGAGGCTTCGAAGTTTAGCCACTCGATGACCAGGCCCGTAAGCCGAAGTTCTTCTAGTTCCAGATAGCGGCGGGGCATGAGCTCACGTTGATGTGGCCGTATATCTCGCGCCAGTGCACGCTGAACGTGACGGGCGACGAATGCCTTCCGGTCGCTCAGGCTCACAAGTTCAGCGTGGCTGCGAATGCCTCCCGGCGGTCCCGCCCAAATGGAATGGAGTACAGCGTGGAGCAGCAATCCTCGCTGAGAAGCAGTGAGACCGGCTTCGGCTGGCTCCCAACGTTGCGCTGCCAGGCGCGTTGTGGCGAAGGCCTTGAAGGGGCACTGCGACTGCGCAGTAAGCACAGCCGCGCCGCCCGCAACCCTGCCTGGCGGGAAGGGAATGCGGCTGAAGTCCTCATATTCGACGGTGAGCGGGCCCTCGCAGGTTGGAACGGCCAAATCCGGCGTTAGCTCTTTCGCACCCCCCGCAATCTGGATAATCAGTCTCGAAGGGCGGGCTTCCGCATTCTCGTTTTGCTTTGCATAGCTGAAGTGGATTTCGCGCGCCGACCCGAGCAAGCGATTGGTAACCGAACGAGCCAGTTCCCAATCGAGTAACGGGGTCGCGTGAGGCATTCCGGCATCGCGTTGAATTTCCACCGGCAGCAGGGGATTAGTCGTGCCCGCGGTAGGCCACGAATCTTCGTCGGCTCCCAAAAACCAAACGGCGTCCGCGCTGAGGCCAGCTGACTCAGCAGGACCGGCGATCTGAATGGGCGCGTCATGTGACTCAGGTGCAAAGAGCATCTCATCCAGAGTGCGGCCCAATTGAGAAAGAAAATCCTTGCAACTCATACGCCGTCCATCGAAACCGAGCGAACCGCAGTTTTCTAGCGCAAGTCGCCAGCGGTCGAGGGCCTGAAACTCGGCGCTCGTGAGCGGGCGTGCAGTTGCAAAGTGAAGCACTTCCAAAAGGCGCGGAACAAGCTCCGCCCAGTCGAGAGGACTCTGCGGACGGCGCGCAAATTCGGCGAGGGTATGCTGTGCCTGGGTGATTCGCTCGACCCACGGAGCGGGCAGCAGTTCGGCGGCGCATCGCTGTCCGATGAATGCAGCCAATGTCCACTGCGTTCGTTCAAGGTTGAACCGCCGCAATTCGCGCGTGTAAGCTTGCAACGCCGCGGACTCTTGTGGGTTGGAGGCAATGTAGCCTGTGGAGAGCAACCAATCGAGTTCCTGCTCGTTGAGTACGCCGTCGAGCCAACGGAGAAGAAAATGTGCGGCCCGCGCCAATGCGACCTGGCCGAGCGGAACTCCCAATGAAAACTCGAAACGCGCTGCCGAGCCGGTGTGGCGGAGAAAGGCACGTTCGATCTCGCCGCGACGCGCGCTGGCGGTCTGCGTCACCACAAGAAGACGAATGTCGGGGTTGGCCGAGAGCTTGCGGTTGCACCAGATTGCGCAAGCCGCCAATTCGGCTTGCACGTCGTCTGTGGCATGAAAATGAATTTCGCTGGCTGGCTCGCTTCTTGCAACTTCGTGCCACTCGCCCCAAGCGTCGAAGAGGTCGCGCTGCACGGGCAAAATGCGGTCGAAGCCTGCCAGAAGCAGTGGTGGCCTCTTAGTCGAGTCAGCTTTGAGCAGCGCAATCAGTTCATGGGTTAGGCGGCTGGGGCTGAGTAGGTTGCCAGTACGGCAAGTTTCGTCGAATGCGGCAAGCCAATCACTGAAAACAGCCGCGTCCTGCTGCCAGGCTCTTCGCGCATTCGCATGCAAGTAACGCGGAGCATAGGAGCAGAGCAACTCGTGCGCATCCACGGCCAGAGCAGCCAACCGATGACGCGGACCTTCGAGAATTGTCGCTGGAGAGTTGTCCTTGCCGGCAATTCCTACCCAGAGAGCCTCTTCCTGCGCGGGATTAAGCAGCAGACGAGCGTCAGTTGCGCGTTCAACCCACGCCGCGCGGGCGAAGCTCCTCCAATCGAGAATCTTAGGCGTGGGCCAGGCAGCCAAACCCTCGGCTTGGCGCGCACGATGGTAAGCCCCAGCAAGGGCGCGCGCAGCGCGTTCACTGGCTGTAACTACCAAGCCGCCCTCGCGCAACCGTGCGTCGCTCTCAACTCCTGCGAATGCCCCCATTTCAGCTTTATACGCTGTCGGGCCGAGAGTGTGCCATTTGAGGGCTTTACACGGAGGCCTGAGTCTTCAGAATCGGGCAGAGACTTTATGTTGCCAAGTTTGGTTCATGCTGAAAGAGGTTCAGCGGCGCACGCGGCGGCCTCAGAGTCGGTCGAAGACGCGGATAATCAAATGTGTGGAAACTTCGGGCAATCTATCGCTGTTAAAGGATTATCAGACCTATCTGCGGGTCGAAAAAGGGCTTCGTCCGTTGAGCTGTGAGGCATACGACAGCGACCTGAAGACCTTTGCCGAGTTCATCGAGAGCCGACATGGCGTGCTGTTGACGGCAACACAAGAGGACGTGGCGGCCTTTCTTGAGAACCTGCGCGAGCACGAGATTGTGCAGCGTTCAGCGGCACGTAAGTTGAGTTGCTTGCGCGGCTTTTACAAGTGGTTACTCCTTGACCGGCGCATCCATCACGATCCAACTGTGAATATTGAGTCTCCCAAAGCGTGGAAGGTACTGCCCAAGTCCTTGGCCGAGCCGGAAGTAGCCGAGATGTTGGAGCGTGCCGGCATGAATGCCGAGCATCCCCAGGCGCGAGCCACTGCATTGCGCGACCGGGCGATTCTCGAATTACTCTACGCAGGCGGCCTGCGCGTCTCCGAAGTCACCACACTTTCCACCGGCGACCTGGCGTTGGACTTGGGCCGCGTGCAAGTGCGCGGCAAAGGCGACAAGGAGCGCATTGTGCCGCTGGGATGCGCCGCTCTTGAGGCTCTGGAGATTTATCTGCAGCAAGGAAGGCCGCATCTGGCCCGCATCAGCTCCTCGCGTAAAGCTCGGGCGGCAAAAACGCGCCCGGACGCGACGCGCCTTTTTCTTTCCCTGCGCGGAATGCCGCTGACTCGCCAATGGGTTTGGCATATCGTGAAGACGGCCAACTCAACCGCCAGTCCGCACCGTCTGCGTCACAGTTGCGCCACGCACATGGTGGAGCACGGCGCGGACCTGCGCAGCGTGCAGTTGTTGCTTGGTCACGCGGACATTTCCACTACGCAGGTTTATACCCATCTGGCGCTTGGGAGACTCAAGGAAGTGCATCGCCTGCATCATCCGCGCTCCACACGCCGCGCTGAGATTAACGAGGTCCCTGAACACGGAGGCCTGCATTTGGTTCCGAACGTCAGGCCGAGCAGCAAGTCAGCTACCCAGACAAGCGGGGAGCAATCATGAGCGGTCCAGGTGCGCCCGCCAACATCGGCACAATGGATTCGCTGGTATCAGGCTATCTACGCGTGATGGCCAATGAGCGCGGCGCATCGGCGCACACTCTCCGCGCTTATCAGCGCGAGTTAAATGGATTCGCCGCGTGGGTCGCCGGACAATACGGAAAAGACCAAAGCGTGGAACGCATCGAACACACTCATATTCGCGCGTACCTTGGCACGCTCTATGAACGAGGACTCTCAAAAGCCTCTGCGGCGCGGGCGCTTGCGGCCATTCGCAGCTGGTTCCGATGGCTGGCGCGCACCGGGCTTCTCGAACAGAATGCTGCCTCGCTGGTGGCAACGCCACGGCTGCCCAAGCACCTGCCGCGCGTTCCTTCCATCGAGCAGATGAACCGCGTCGTCGAGTCGGTGCGTGAAGATGCCGCGAGTTGGCCGGCGCGCGACACGGCGATTCTCGAATTGCTTTACGGCTGCGGCATCCGCAACGCCGAGTTGACCGGGCTGAACCTTGAAGATATTCACTGGTCGAACGAAGCGATTCTGATTCGCGGCAAAGGCCAGAAAGAACGTTATGTGCCGTTGGGCGACGCGGCCGCTGTGGCTTTGCGTGCCTACATGGCAGAGCGATCGGCGCGACTGGCTGCGGCCGGCGATGCAAAAGGGTACGCGACTCCAGCGCTCTTCGTAAATCTGCGACTGCGCGGCCTAGCCAAGCCAGGCGGTGAAGCCAGGCTGACCACGCGCAGCGTAGGCCGCATCGTCAAGCGCATCGCCATTTTGCGCGGCCTCTCCGCCGAAGTGCATCCACACACTCTGCGCCACGCCTTCGGAACCCATCTGCTGGAAGAAGGCGCCGATCTGCGCGCCATTCAAGAGTTGCTCGGCCACGAGCGCCTTTCCACCACTCAGCGATACACGCAACTGACCACCGCGCAGTTGACACAGGTCTACGACAGGACGCATCCAAGGGCGCGATAATGCTCGGCGAGTTAGCAAGTCGGCAAGTCAGCGGAAAGGCACTGGAGCGATGCTTTGGTGGCGACTTATGGGCAAAAAACAAGTTTTTCCGGTGATTTTCAGAGGCCAAATCTCAAGATGCGGGAGAATTTGAGGCCGAAAAGTTTTCAACAGGCATTGATTCCAAATGAGTTACAAATAATCTGCAAGGTTTCGGACGAAATTTATACCCCAGGGGGGTATACGGGGGGGGGTATCTCGGGGTATAAACCGGGCGGATTGTTGACAGAACTGACCGGGCGCGTTGCTGGCAGATTGTCGCCAGGCGGAGGGTATGCGAGTTCATTCTCCCATTGTGCGCGTGGAGAGGGAAATGATCTGCAAGTGGGACGAGGATATTGCATGGTCTTGTTGGGCGCAAACCACAGCCAGGGGATAGAGAAGCCGAACTAATTCCAAGATATTTCTATGCCATGCGCGGTGGCCTTGATGTTGGGCGGCTTGTGGTTGGTCAGAATTCTGATTGCCGAGAAGCCTCCGCCGAGCACGCAGACCGCTCCACCACCCACCAGAAGGCCCAGCTTGCTGGTGGGCTCCGGGTCAACGAATGCCAGAATCACCATGGTCACGCCTACTCCGCTCATTCCGAGCGCAACACATACGCTGACAAGCTCTCGCTTTGAAAGACCGGAAACTCTAGCCATCTGCAACAGCGTCTGGTCTTCAGGATTGATACCGAGCGCAGCATCATCAACCAGTACAGCAGTGAGGCGGGTGCGATACATGATGGCAAGCGTCCTCAACCAGTTGGGATCGGATGTCCTGACAATTGTTTCGTTGAGGTTGCTCATGGGAGAGAGTTTATACCTTGTCCCATTGAAATGCGCCGCCGGCTCGGAAGGGCGCTCGCAGTGAACGTGCAAACTTGCGAGTGAAGCACAATCGAATCCCAGATTCTCAGAACGTGTTTCATAAATGGCCATGTGCGATGGTCGTATTCCCTCAGGGGTTAAAACCCGTTGCCTCTTATACCTTTTCGGCACGACTGAAGTCGTGCCCTGACACAAAGCGAGTTCATAGAATGCACCCTTGAAGCTTACCTTTCGCTCCGGGAACCGCGTAATGGCGTTCTTCCTATGACAGAATTCTCGGTGCTGAATTCGGATTTGACTGTTCGCAAGCGAACAGCAGGTTTCGATTCTGAACATGATGGAGATGTACGGAACGCCATGAAGATATCTAAGCCATTTATAATCAGTGACTACCAAGGAAGCCGGTTTGGATAGGAAAATGCAGTTTCTGTGTCCAAGTTTTCAATCGCTGGTAATGAAAGAACCGGGGGATTCCGTGCGAACCTTGCTCCAGGACTTGTTTCAGGACTTTCAATTCGCGATTCGTCAGTTGCGGAAGTCGCCGGGCTTCACGATTACGGCGGTGCTGACCCTAGCGATTGGGATTGGCGTCAACACTGCGGGATTCAGCATCATGGACGCGGTAGTCTTTCGACCGCTTGCGGTGCCGGATCTGGACCGCGTGGTGACCGTTGACGAGCAGCAGAATCAAGGTGGTTCTCAGCAGGTAGCGCTGGCAGACTTTGAAGACTGGCAGCGCCAAAGCCGCTCGTTTGAAGAACTGTCCGTTCGCAACGAGACCGACATGAGTTTGACGGGAGCAGGCGATGCCGCTCACGTGCGCGTCGATATCGTATCGCCTTCTTTCTTCCACGTGATGCGGACAGATGCATTCCTAGGTCGCGTATTCACTGACAGCGAGACGCGAGCCGGGCAAGGAAGCGTAGCAGTGCTGAGCTACGCTTTTTGGAAATCGCATTTTGC
>JBEKQD010000116.1:0-10299 GCA_049520075.1 Occallatibacter sp.
GCGGTTGCCATTATCGTAGGCACCATTGGTTGGCTGGCCTGGTCGGGCTACGGAGCCAACAAGAGCTACTACGTCACCATCCCCGAGTTGGGCAGCATGGGCGACAAGGCCTACCACAGCCAGTTGCGTGTGGAGGGCTTCGTCCAGCCCGGTTCGATTGACCAGAATGGCACCCATGTGACCTTTGTTTTGAACGAGTTTGAAAGCCACTCGCCCAAGGCTTCCACGGGGCGCGTGCTGACGGTCAACTACAAGGGCGCGGAGCCGCCGCCGGATACCTTCAAGGACGATGCCATGGCGCTGGCCGAGGGCTCATATGGCCGCGACGGGGTCTTCCACGCCACTGTGCTGCAGGCCAAGTGCGCCAGCAAGTACGCTCCGGCGACGCCGAATGGTCAACCCGGTGCAAAGCCTGCGCAGCCCGCTGCCGTGCCGAATAACAATCCCCGCGCAGCAGTCCAAGCTCCAGCTGCAGCCAACTTGCCCGCAGCCCAAACCGCAGCAAACTGAGGCGCATGAACGCTCCCGCTTCCGAGGCCGCCAGCTCTACCGCCTGCGCGCGGCTCGATCAAGTCTCCAAGCTCTTTGGCGCTTTCGCGGCACTGCGCCAGGTTTCGGTGGAATTCGAGCCTGGGCGATGCTACGTGCTGCTGGGAGAAAATGGCGCGGGCAAGTCAACACTGCTCAGGATTCTTGCCGGTTTACTTCGGCCCAGTTTCGGCAAGGTGCGGGTTTTCGGTTCAGCCAAAACAGGCGGCACGGAACCCCACGAGGCTCGTGAGCGCATCGGCTACATGAGCCACGCGCCGATGCTCTATGACGAGCTGACCGCACAGGAAAACCTGCGCTACTTTGCCAGCCTTTATGCGGACCGAGCCTGCCTTGAGCCGGCTGAAGCATTGCGCCAGGTGGGCCTGGACCCCGAGTTGACGCGCACCCTCGGCCAGTATTCGCAGGGGATGAGGCAGCGGACCTCGCTGGCTCGCGTGCTGCTCTCTGTGCCTGAATTGCTGCTGCTCGACGAGCCTTTTTCCAACATGGATGTGGAGAGCGCGCGCCAGATGGTCGAGTTGCTGGCCGGATTCCGGCAGGGCAATCGGACGATTGTGTTGACTACGCACCAGCGCGAACTGGCCGCTCCCATCGCCGATTGGGTGCTGACGCTGCACGCGGGCAGAGTGGCGTCGCTGGAGCCGGGAGCGCCGACGCTATGAAGACGAACGGAGCGCGCTTCCTGGAAACTCTCGGCATTCATTTCGAACTTCAAGAATATGAGGTTGATGTTGAGGATTTGTCCGCCATTGCAGTTGCCAAAAAGATTGGAATGCCGCCGGAACAAGTCTTCAAAACTCTGCTGACGACAGGCGGTTTCGGAGAGCACGTCTTTGCAGTCATACCAGGCGACGCCGAACTGGACTTCAAAAAGCTGGCCCGCGCCGCAGGGCTGCGCAAAGCGGAGATGGCGCCTCTGAAAGACGTACAGCCGCTTACGGGTTACATTCGCGGCGGCGTGACCGTCTTCGGTGCAAGAAAGTCCTACCCGGTTTTCGTTGATGAGACGGCGATTCTCTTCGACCGAATCAGCGTCTCGGCCGGCGCACGCGGAACTCAACTTATCCTCGCGCCCGACGACTATCTGAGAGCCGCACAGGCCCAGACCACCGACCTGACGAAATCAGCAGGAACAAAATCCGCCGCAAGGGAGGGCCACGCTTGATGCCGAGCGCCCTATGGACCCATCTCGAGAAAGAGCTGCGCATCGAGTGGCGCTCGCTGGACGCCATCGTTTCCATGCTCTTTTTCTCCGGCCTGGTGGTGGTGCTTTTTTCGATTGCGTTTGACCCGCGCGGCGCATTTTCACAGCAGATTGCCGGCGGCGTGTTGTGCGTGGCCACCATGTTTGCTTCAGTGAGCGCGCTGAATCAGGCCTGGGCGCGCGAAATCCGGCACCAGGTTCTGGACGCGCAACGCATGGTTCCCGCTCCCGGTGCGGAGCTGTTCCTGGCCAAGGTGCTTGCGAATTTTCTCTTCGTGACTATCGTTCAGGTGCTGCTGGCCCCGGTTTTTATCGTTTTCTATAACCTGCACATTGCGGGGCAGGGATGGCTGCTGGCGCTGGTTTTGCCACTGGGCACATGGGCGCTGGTGGGCAACGGCGTCTTCTTTGCCGCGCTCTCGATCCGCAGCCGCAATCGTGAGTTGCTGCTTTCGCTGATTCTTTTTCCAATCTTCATTCCGGCTCTGCTGGCCATGGTTCAGGCCACGACGGCCATTCTCACCGGTGAAAGCGACCCCACTTTGTGGATCAAGCTGCTGCTGGGTTACGACATTATCTTCACCACGGTAAGTTTGCTGCTCTTTGACGTGGTCTTCCACGCTGAGTAGGGCGAATAAGGCATTTCAAGGATTAGTGTAGCCATTTGAACAGTTATATTGACCTGACTATGCGATAAAGTTCACAGTCTCACAGTTTCACAGGAAATAGGGGGGGAGGGGGGGGTAGTGCTTTGCCGTTCACTCTGCGCCTCATTCGACACTTTACCTGCGTGCGCGACCCTGCCCATCTCGAATCTCCAATTGGGATTGTGCGCCGGCGGGGAATAATTCTCTGCAAACCGAGCGCGACTTCCGCAGCAGTCAGGAAACCGCTTGTACCGGTTGGGGTTCCAGTGCAAAGCAATTGTGGAATCGACTTAACGCCCCTCAGTGCACCCCCTTACAAACCGCCGTTTTCCATTCACGGAAGGCCCTCCTGACCGCAGTGATTAGCGTCACTCGACAGTGCTATATACGGGTGATAACCTTCGGATGACCGCTTTTCCGGGAAGTTTTCGTAGCGTAATTCCCGGACCGTTCGTGATAAACCACCAGAACTTCAGCTTGGGAGGATTTGTGACTGCACAGTATTGGGTGTATTTCTTTATGGCCGTGAGCGCGCTGTCGCTCGTTATGGCCTTCTTTGCGCGTCAAAGCATCGGCGTGATCAAGACAAGCGCCGGCGCGCTTCTGAGGCGCCAGTACAAGACGGCGGCGATTCTCCTGGGCTTGCTGGTTCCCACATTCGCCGGCGCGCAGGAAACCGCGGGCGGGGGCGAGGCGAACCTCAAGCTGCCGGATTTGACCAGCGTGAGTTTCGACAACTTTTTCGGCTTGAACGGACATAACCTTCTGTCAATCGGATTGCTCTTCTGCGCCGCCGGCCTGCTGTTCGGCCTGGTGATCTATGTGCAGTTGAAGAACCTGCCGGTTCATAAGTCGATGCGCGACATCTCCGAGCTGATTTACGAGACCTGCAAAACCTATCTGATCACGCAGGGCAAGTTTATTCTTCTGCTCTGGGCATTCATCGCGGTGGTCATCTCGCTGTACTTCGGCTGGCTTGCGCCGGTGGGAAATGTCGCTGTTACTCTGCCAATCATCCTGGGGTTCAGCCTGGTCGGCATCGCAGGCAGCTACGGCGTGGCGTGGTTCGGAATTCGCGTCAACACATTTGCAAACTCACGGACGGCATTCGCGGGATTGCGCGGCAAACCGTATGCCATCTCTGAGATTCCGCTGAAGGCCGGCATGAGCATCGGCATGTTGCTGATCTCGGTCGAACTGCTCATCATGCTCGCTATCCTTTTGTTCATCCCGGCCAATTACGCAGGTCCCTGCTTCATCGGCTTCGCCATTGGCGAGAGCCTGGGCGCGGCTGCTCTGCGCATTGCCGGCGGCATCTTCACCAAAATCGCCGACATCGGCGCTGACCTGATGAAGATCGTCTTCAAAATCAAGGAAGACGATGCCCGCAACCCCGGTGTCATCGCCGACTGCACGGGCGACAACGCGGGCGACTCGGTTGGACCCTCGGCTGACGGCTTCGAGACCTACGGCGTTACCGGCGTGGCCTTGATCACCTTCATCTTGCTGGCTGTTCGCGAGCCCCAGACGCAAGTGCAACTGCTGGTTTGGATTTTCGTCATGCGCGTGGCCATGCTGGTCTCCAGTTCCGGCGCCTACTTCCTTAATGGCTTGATCTCCAAGGCGAGATACGCGAATGCCGACGAGATGGACTTTGAGACGCCGTTGACCTGGCTGGTCTGGATTACCTCCATCATTTCCATCGTCCTAACCTTTATCGTTTCGTATTTGATGATCCCCACACTCGGCGACGGAACGCTCTGGTGGAAGCTAGCTTCGATCATTTCCTGCGGAACTTTGGCGGGCGCAGTCATTCCCGAATTGGTCAAGGTCTTCACTTCAACCAACTCGGCTCACGTTCAGGAAGTGGTCACCTCCGCGAAGGAAGGCGGCGCTTCTCTGGGAATCCTGTCAGGACTTGTGGCCGGCAATTTTTCGGCCTACTGGCTTGGACTGAGCATGGTTGCGCTGATGGGATTGGGCTATTTCTTCAGTACTGGGCCATCGATGGATGCCTTGATGCTGGCGCCTGCCGTCTTCGCCTTTGGCCTGGTCGCCTTCGGCTTCCTTGGCATGGGCCCGGTGACGATTGCCGTGGATTCCTACGGCCCGGTTACCGACAATGCTCAGTCCGTTTATGAGCTGTCGCTGATCGAAACCATTCCCGGCATCGAAGCCGAGTTGAAGAAGGACTACGGCATCGACGCGAAGTTCGAGCGCGCAAAGTACCTGCTGGAAGCCAATGATGGGGCCGGCAATACCTTCAAGGCTTCAGCCAAGCCGGTGTTGATCGGCACAGCCGTAGTGGGCGCTACCACGATGACCTTCTCGATCATCATGGCCTTGACCCACGGTCTGACCCAGGACGTAAACAAGCTCTCCCTGCTGCACGCGCCCTTCATGCTCGGGCTGATCTGCGGTGGCGCGGTGATCTTCTGGTTCGCCGGCGCTTCAATGCAGGCGGTCACCACCGGCGCTTATCGCGCGGTGGAGTTCATCAAGGCCAACATCAAGCTGGAAGGCGCGGAGAAGGCGTCGGTCACGGATAGCAAGAGGGTGGTGGAGATCTGCACGAAGTACGCGCAGAAGGGAATGTTCAACATCTTCCTCGCCGTCTTCTTTGCAACGCTTTCGTTCGCGTTCATGGAGCCGTTCTTGTTTATCGGCTACCTGTTCTCGATTGCCATCTTCGGCCTTTACCAGGCGATCTTCATGGCCAATGCGGGCGGCGCATGGGACAACGCGAAGAAGGTAGTCGAGGTTGACCTGAAGCAGAAAGGGACACCTTTGCACGACGCAACCGTGATCGGAGACACCGTTGGCGATCCGTTCAAAGACACTTCGTCAGTGGCTATGAACCCGATCATCAAGTTCACCACCTTGTTCGGATTGCTGGCCGTCGAACTTGCCGTAACGCTGACCAAGGAAAACGCAATGCTCACCCATATCCTGGCCGTCGCATTCTTCCTGGTGTCGGCGTTCTTCGTGCATAAATCGTTCTATGGCATGAGGATTGAAACCAAGGAAAACAACTGATTGCTGTCCTCTAGACCAAACCGCTCCAGACTGGCGGACAATTGAAACACCAAACGGCCCTACGCGAGATTGCGTGGGGCCGTTTGGCGTTTGTGGCGAAAAGCACGGCGTAGAGGTGGGTGCGATTTGTCCACAACTCCCACAGGCAGAGGGCGGAAGTGCACCGTTTCTGCGTCTTGCCGCGAGGCCGGGATGGGGCTAGGCTTGAGTTTGAGAGGGATGGAAAGGCCGGCTCCGGGGATTGCACCGAAAATGAGTCAGATTAAGAAGGCTTAACCCCGCGCTATGTAAGGCTTTTTGGAGCTTTCCACAGGCAATCCCCTTTGTTTAGAAAGTTGATGCCCTAAATGCGAAGAAAATACAAGATATTGTGGTTTGTTGTTGACATGCACCACGGAGAGCGGTACTTTTTCATCTGCGGCCTTAAACGGTTTTTAACAAGCGCCGGTGCGAATCTTCCACCGAGGGGCCTCTGAAGACAGAGAACTCACGGCATTTTTCCCATTCCCTGTTTCATGTTCTTTGACCGAGATTTTCCCTGACCTTTTCCTGGCTGAGTACCGCCGGACGAGGCAACAGATTCATCAAATGATTGAGAGGGTTTTTTATGAATGAGGTCCAGCATCAGTCTTCTGCCACCCCCGTGCAGACACCGAACACTCAGCGGGGACTGATCTTTACCCGTCGCTTTACCACCGAGGGCGTGTCGCCCTATGACGAGCTGGTGTGGGAGCAGCGTACCGCGTCGATTACCGACAGCAAGGGGAATACGATATTCGAGCAGAAAAACGTCGAGGTTCCGGCCGACTGGTCGATGACGGCGACGAATATTGTGGCCTCGAAGTACCTTCACGGGCATTTGGGCACGCCAGAGCGGGAAACCGGCGTGCGGCAACTGGTGAGCCGCGTGGCTGAGGCCATCCGCGACTGGGGCGTGGCCGGCGGCTACTTTTCCACCCCCGAGGATGCGGCCATCTTCCATGACGAGCTGGCGCACATGCTGCTGACCCAGAAAGTGGCCTTCAACTCGCCGGTCTGGTTCAATGTGGGTTGTGACCGGCTGGAGCCGGATGCGGACGGCCAGAACTGGCATTGGGACCCGTGGACGGGCGGCGTGAAGTACTCTGCCTCCGGTTACCACAATCCCCAGTGCTCGGCCTGCTTCATCAACTCGGTGGACGACTCCCTGGATTCGATTTTGAGCCTGGCTAAGACTGAAGGGATGCTTTTCAAGTGGGGATCGGGCACCGGAACCAACCTGTCGTCGATTCGCGGCTCGAAGGAACAGTTGTCGGGCGGCGGCCAGGCCTCAGGTCCGCTGAGCTTCATGCGCGGCTTTGACGCATTTGCCGGGGTCATCAAGTCGGGTGGCAAGACGCGGCGCGCGGCCAAGATGGTGATTCTGAACGCCGACCATCCAGACATCATGGAGTTTATCGAGTGCAAGGCGAGGGAAGAGGCCAAGGCCTTCACGCTGATCAAGGCTGGCTACGACGGATCAGGGCCGGATTCAGAAGCCTATTCGTCCATCTTCTTCCAAAACGCCAACAACTCGGTGCGCGTGAGCGACGAGTTTATGCGCGCTTACGAACACGATGGCGAATACACGACCTACACCGTGAAGGGCCACGAGCCGGTGGCGACCTACAAGGCGCGCGACATCATGCGCAAGATCGCTGAGGCCACGTGGCTGTGCGGCGATCCGGGCATGCAGTTTGACACCACCATCAATCGCTGGCACACCAGCAAGAACACCGCGCGCATCAACGCCTCCAATCCGTGCTCGGAATACATGTTCCTGGACAACTCGGCCTGCAATCTGGCGAGTTTCAACCTGATGAAGTACGTAACGCCATCGGGTGTTTTTGATATTCCAGCTTTCCGGCACTCGATTTCCGTGGTCATCACGGCGATGGAGATCCTGGTGGACTACTCGGGTTATCCCACCGAGGCCATCGCCCGCAACTCCCACGACTACCGGCCGCTGGGTCTGGGCTTCGCCAACCTGGGCGCGCTGCTGATGGCTTTTGGATTGCCCTACGACTCAAACGGCGGGCGCGACCTGACTGGCGCGTTGACAGCGATTATGTGCGGTCAGGCTTACATGCAATCGGCCCTTGTGGCCGCGAACTGCCCGCCCATCGCCTCGGCCACTTCGCTGACCGCATCTGTCGAGCGCCAGGGCGGAGCCTGCCCCGGGTTCTACGTTAACCGCGAGCCGTTTCTCGACGTAATTCGGATGCACCGCGCCGAGGTGAACAATATCGGCAGATCGCGCCAGAGCGGCGAGCCTTTTAATGTGCCGCAACTCGACGCGCTGATTGATGCCAGCCGTGAGTGCTGGGATATGGCGCTGGGCTACGGCGAGCGCTACGGCTATCGCAACTCGCAGACCACAGTTCTGGCTCCCACGGGCACCATCGGCTTCATGATGGACTGCGACACCACGGGCATTGAGCCTGACCTGGCCCTTGTGAAGTACAAGAAGCTGGTGGGCGGCGGCATGATCAAGATCGTCAACAACACTGTTCCGGAAGCCCTGTTCAAGCTGGACTATTCCGCCGACGAGGTACACGCCATCGTCAGCTATATCGACGCCACCGGGACAATCGAAGGCGCGCCGGGAATCAAGCCCGAGCACCTGCCTGTCTTCGATTGCTCGTTCAAGCCCTCCAAGGGGACCCGGTCGATTCATTACATGGGGCACATCAAGATGATGGCCGCCGCGCAACCGTTCCTCTCCGGCGCCATCTCGAAGACCGTAAACCTGCCTCAGGAAGCCACAATCGAGGACGTTGCCGAGGCATACGCCGAAAGCTGGCGTCAGGGCATCAAGGCCGTGGCCATTTACCGCGACGGGTCGAAGGGAACGCAGCCGCTGAATACGAGCCTGGACGCGAAGCGCGAGCCTTCGCCACTGGATGCGGCAGGAGCACGTGTGCTGGCTCAATTGGCCATCGGCGAGCCAGCCGTGGAAGCCGATCTAAAGGCACTGGAGACGGGCATTGGCGACACTATTGAGGTCTCGACCAAGCCGATCATCGCTGCCGCTGCTGCCTTCCAGTCTGCGCTGGATGAGATTGCCAAGGCTGACGCTGTGCCCGTGTTGCAGGCCACGCCCGATGCTGATGAAGAGTCAACGGCGCAGGACCTGAACGGACCGCCCCGCGCTGTCCGTCACCGCTTGCAGGACGAGCGCGCCTCCATCACCCATAAGTTTTCCATCGCCGGCCACGAGGGCTACATCACTGTGGGTCTTTATCCCAGCGGACAGCCCGGCGAAATCTTCATCAAGATGGCCAAGGAAGGCTCCACGGTCTCCGGCCTCATGGATGCCTTCGCCACATCGATCTCGCTCGCTTTGCAGCACGGTGTTCCTCTCAAGGTTCTCTGCGAGAAATTTGCTCACACGCGCTTCGAGCCCTCGGGCTGGACCGGCAACGAGCAGATTGGTTACGCAAAGAGCCTGATGGACTACATCTTCCGCTGGCTGCATCTGCGCTTCCTCTCCGGGCAGCAACTGGCGCTGTTTGCCAGCCTTGCTCCTCATGCGCCGGAACTGCCCACGCCGCCCACTATGATCCCCGATGTTGAACCTGTGCAGGATTACAACGAGCTTTCGAATAGCCAGATGGCCCATCTAGCCAAGGAAGTTGCCGAGCGTCTGAACAAACTCGGAGGCTTCGGAACGGGCCATGTGAGCGGGGGGGGTATCGCTCCCGAGACGCAGGCCGCATCACCAGCTGAAGAGAACCCCGCGCGTGGACCGCAAATAGAGGACCGCGGCATTTTTCACGCCGCCGATCGCATGCGCGAGTTCGTTGTAATGGGCGATGCGCCAAGTTGCTCGGAGTGCGGTTCGATCATGACTCGCAACGGGAGTTGCTACCGCTGCATGGAGTGCGGATCGACCAGCGGTTGTTCCTAGGAACTTGAACTTACTTTTTCTAAGGAGCAGGGGCGCGCCACCAATTGACTGCCAGGCTTAGCGCCCCTAATCATAGCGGCTGTTCACCTGCGTGCCCGGCAGCGGCGCCTCGCCAACAGGCCAGCACAACGCCTGCCGTAAAAATGGGAAGCGTGAAAAGCTGGCCTTGGCTCATCCATCCCCAAAGGAGTGCCTGGCCCGGCCCCGGATCATGCCAAAATTCATCGGCAAATCTGCCCATGGCGTAGACCACGAAGGCGACGCCAAATGTAAATCCACTACGGGACCGGAAGCGCCGAATGGCCCAGCCGGCAACAAGAAAGACCAGCAATCCCTCAAGACCCGCGGCATAAAGCTGGCTGGGATGCCGTGGAACCTCCATTCCGTCCACAAGCGGAGCATAGGGAAATATCACCGCCCACGGAACGGTTGCCGGTCGTCCCCACAGTTCGCCATTGAGAAAGTTGCCGATGCGTACAAAGAAGATTGCGATAGCGCAGGCTACCGCGCCCGCATCCAGGAAGGGCCAGGGATCGAGCTTGCGCCGCCGGTTATAGAGTATGGCTGCAACCAGCATTCCGGCGATGGCGCCGTAACTGGCCATCCCTCCCTGCCACACGGCGAGGACTTCCCAGGGGTGATGATAAAACCGGTCGAAGTCATAGAGCAGGCAATACGCAAGCCTGGCGCCGGCGACACCGCCGATGGCGACATATCCAAAAACTAATTTGGCCACCTGATCCGATGCGATGGGAAGACGTCCTTGCCTTACCCACCAGTGACACAGCAGCCAAATGACCAGGCCTGCAAATATATACATCAGGCCGTACCAATGGAGTCCAACATTGCGGAAATAGTGTATGGCGATGGGGTCTATGTCGTCGATCCAGTATTTTCGATTCGGAACCTGATCGAAGCCAATCATCTTCATT
>JBEKQD010000117.1:0-10170 GCA_049520075.1 Occallatibacter sp.
CGATCGCACTCAATTCCGGAATGGGGGTCTCTTCCTTTTCAACCAGCAGCACGGCTAAGGAAAGTCCCGCTTCAACTACCGCAACCACCGCCGTCAGCTTGGCCGGCCTGACCGCGACCAATCTGGAATCGTCGCTGCAAACGCTGTTGGGCTCGAACTACGCGGTCACCTACAACCAGACCTCCGGCGCGTTGAGCATTGGCATCTCCGCGGCGGGCACAACCGCAGGCGTCACCTCGATTGCTTCGAGCTCAAACTCTGCGACGGAAACTGCCGCTGGCGCCTCAGGCCAGAGCGAATACTACGTCTTCACCAGCGACGGAACAGTCAGCGGCAACAACAACCTGAACATCACGGTCGGCTCGCTCACCTCCGCCAGCATGGGCGCCAGCGCCGGAAGCTCCGGAGTGGATTTGTCAAAAAGCACTCTGCTCTCCCAGTCCGCGGCGACCTCCGCGCTTGCATTGATCTCGGCAGCCATCAACGGTATCGCCAGTCAGCGCGGCGTTGTGGGTGCCAACATCAACCGGCTGACGGCCACGGCCAACGATGACAACACAACGGAAGTTAATCTCACCTCAGCAATGAATTCGATCCAGGACGCCGACATTGGCAAGACCGTTGCGGATATGACTCAATACAACATCCTGCAATCCACTGGAATGGCCGCGCTACAGCAGGCCAACCAGGCCCAGCAGTCTGTCTTGAAGCTGATCCAGTAACGCAAACCGGCAGGCAATGAACCGGCGCGGCGGGCCATCGTGCTCTGAGATTCAGGCGGGTGCCCCAGGTCTCGCATTTGGGCACCTGGGAAACAACAAATCTGACGCCGAAGGCGCTTGGCCCCACCGCGGGTGGTTGCAGATAATTTCTCTCCCCGCGCGCACAATGGAGAAATGAACCGCGACCACAACCCCCGGGCTTTTTCATTCCCTATTCCCTATTCCCTGTTCCCTATTCCCTGCTTTTCGGTACCCCCCACCCCCATATACCCCTGGGGGGTATAAATTTCCCTTCAGACCTTGCAGATTATTTTTAACCCGTTTGAAATCAACACCTGTTGAAATCTTTTGGGCCCCAAATTCTCCCGCATCATGAGATTCGGCCCCTGAAAATCACCTGAAAATCCCGTTTTTGCCAAGAAAACAGCCCCGAAGCATCGCTTCGGGGCCTTTTCGCTGACTTGCTAACTCGCTAACTTGCTGACTCGCTGACTCGCTGCGCACGCGCAGCGCTCATCCGGCGCACCAGCGCGGGAACCCCAAACGCCAGCCCGGCAACAATGGCCGTCGAAGCCAGATCGTTGCGGTAAAACGGTACTCCGGCGGCAAAACAGGCCATCAGCCCGCTCATCGTGTGCGGATAGGGAAACGCCCAGCCGCTCAACCAGGTCGCGTAATTCGACACCAGGAAGAACGAGGTCGGCCCAAGCAGCGCGCCCGCAGCTACACGCACAAAGGTCGTCTTCGCGTGCAACAGAATTTGCCCCAGCGCCATAGCCATCGCATACCAAGTCCATGTCGCAAGGTAGCCGTGCCAGACAAAGTTGTAGTGGTAGCTATATGTAGTGAGAAAGTAGTCGGTCGCCATGAGCGCAGTCAGCGGAATCAGCATCTCTCGCCACGGCCGCCGCGCGCCAAAGTAAAGCAGCGCGCCGCCGACTGCGGTAAAGTTCATCCATCCCGGATGGGGCAGGAGACGGCTTAACACGGCAACCAGCAACAACAGATAAGCGGGCATGAGCACCTCAGAATTCAGGATTCCGGCATCTCCCAAGGGGAAGAAGACTATCCGGCAGCACTACTGGGTCCCCGGGCGACTGGCGTAACTACTGGGGCGGCAACAACAGCACTCATCTCATTCTGCGGGTCGCGCGCCGCCGGGTCAACTCTCAAGCCTTGATGTGGTGAACATTTTTTTCATTTCATGCGATGAACCTATCGCTGTTCCCGACCGTCCATCGCTTCGCCCGCGTCGTCATGGCCGTCCACAATATAGACCCAACCGCTCAAAGGCGCCCGGTTTGGAGTTCTCTCCGTGCCCCTACCAAGGAACGGGTAGTCGAAGCGCAGATCGGTAAACTCAACTGTCGTCCAGGTCCGGTTCGGCGGCAACTCGGGCGGATTCATGCCCGGCGCTGCCACCTGACCAACGTCTCGCGCTACGGCCCACGTGCCCCAATCGAGATAGACCTGGCCCAGCGGCGTGCGCTTGGCCGCCTCTGTTGCTGCGGTCACTGGCGGCTTATAAATCAAGTCCGTCCGCGGATCGCTCACAATCTCACCCGTGCGCGTATTAATCTCTGCGGTTTGGTAATACTCCGCCGTCTCCAGAATCGCGTGCCAGCGGAATGGATTGATGGGATATGGCTCAAAAGCCACGCGCCTCACTGAAGCCGATGTAATTTGCGCATTCTCTACCAGCATCCGCGCACGCCCATGCTCCGCCCAGCGCCAGCCCCACAGCAGCACGATCCCTGTTAGCGCGAAGATCGCCCAGCCCCGCCCGCGAAAAGGAGTGCGGCGCACGCCAATCTCCCCGCCAATCAACCCCAACAGCGCCGGAATCACCAGCGCCATCGCCAGTAGAGCCCAAATCGCCGGCTCTGCGATAAAAACAAAGCTACCCTCATACCATCGCGGATTGAATGGGAAAAATGGCCGCAAACCGTAGTTGTTCGTCCAGTCCAGCAGCAGGTGGCTCAGCGCGGAGATAAGTGCCGTCAAATAGAGCCAGCCCCAACTGATCTGCTGCCGAGCTTTGGGCCCCGGCGCGCCTGGAGCAACCGGTGGTGCCGCCGCCAGCCTACGCCTCCTCCGCACCTGCACCAACCGGTCAATCAGCCACACTGCTCCCACAGCCGCAGCCGCTACCACCGGCACAGCGATGAATGTATGCGTAATACCGCGATGGTGCTTCAACTCCTCAACCGGCCCTGCCAGCCCCCAGAACACGTCGATGTCGGCAGCCTCAGCGGCCAGCACAGCAGCCAGCGTGGCGTAAGCGGTCTTGCGGTTCAATCCCGCCCTGCCGATGCAGGCTCCGGTCAAAAAGTGAGTGATAGGTTCCATAGCGGTCTGCAAACCATACTACCTTGCCCTGCGGCCCCCTATAATTCTCCCCATGGGCGAACGAAGCAACCCAGACTCATCTTCTGCGTCGCGCGCCGACGAACTGCGCGCGGAATTGCGCCGCCACGAGCATTTGTACTACGTTCTCGACGCTCCGGAAATCTCCGACGCCGCCTATGACGCGCTGATGAACGAACTCAAACGCATTGAGGCCGCGCATCCGGAGCTTGTCACCCCCGATTCGCCCACCCAGCGCGTGGGCGGCAAACCGGCCGAAGGCTTCCGCAAGGTAGCGCACTCGCGCCCCATGCTCTCGCTGGACAACGCCTACTCGACGGAAGAGTTGGCCGCATGGGAGGCGCGCTGCCGCGAACTGGCGGGCTCCCTGCCGGTCGAATATGTTGCAGAGCTCAAGATGGATGGCTTGAGCGTGGCCCTTCGCTACGAGCCTGCGGAGGCGGGCGGTGCGCGCTTCACCACAGGCATCACACGTGGCGACGGACAGACCGGCGAAGATGTCACGACGAATATTCGCACCATCCGCAGCGTCCCACTGACCATTCCGGCTGAAAAGTTGAAAGAACTCCACCTGCCGCCGGCTTTTGAAGTCCGCGGCGAGGCGGTGATGCCCGAAGCCGCCTTCCTGCGATTGAACGAAGAGCGCGAACAGCAGGGTCTGGCCCCAGCAGTCAATCCTCGCAACGCCGCCGCTGGAACCCTGCGTACCCTCGAGCCTTCGATCGTGGCCAATCGCCGCCTTGACATTTACGCTTACTTTTTGTTGGTCGAGGGCGACTATTGGCCGCAAGGTCAGCGCGCGACTCTCGATGCGTTGGCCGCTCTCGGCTTCCGCGTTAATTCCCAGCGAAAGTTGGTCAAGTCGGTCGATGAGATGACCGCCTTTATCGACGCTGCCGAAGCCGGCCGCGCCGCTCTGCCCTACGAGATCGACGGCGCGGTTTTCAAGGTCGATTCCCACCTGACCCAGCAGCGCCTCGGTTCCACAGCCCGCGCGCCGCGCTGGGCCATTGCATACAAGTTCACTGCGCGCTCAGGCATCACGCAGGTCAACGCCATCACTGTGCAGGTGGGCCGCACCGGCAAGCTGACTCCTGTGGCCGAGCTCACTCCGGTCTTCATCGGCGGCACCACCGTCAGCCGCGCCACGCTGCACAACGCCGATTTCATCGAGCGCCTGGGCCTCAAAATTGGCGACTGGGTGCGCGTCGAGCGTGGCGGCGACGTGATTCCCAAAGTCGTCGAGGTTCTCGAAGATGCCGACCACCATCGCGGAGAATCGGCTTTTGTCTTTCCATCCGTTTGCCCGGAATGTGGAAGCGCAGTCGTCCGCGCGGAAGGTGAGGTGGACTTTCGCTGCGTGAACGCCGATTGCCCGGCCAAGCTGCGTGAGAGTCTGCTCCACTTTGCATCGCGCGGAGTGATGAATATCGAGGGATTGGGCGAAGCCGTTGTGCAGCAGTTGGCCGACCGCGGCCTGGTCAAGAGCGTAGCCGATCTTTACACGCTGACCGAGGAACAGTTGACCAGCCTTGACCGGTTTGCTGAAAAATCCGCGCGCGCATTGCTGGCTGAAATTGAAAACTCGAAGTGTGCCGGACTCGCCCGTGTGCTGATGGGCCTGGGCATTCGATTTGTCGGCGAGCGCACCGCCGAACTGCTGGCTGAGGAGTTCGGCTCCATTGAAGCGTTGGAGGCGGCGACCGCAGAAGAACTGGAACGCGTGGAAGAAGTGGGACCGCGCATTTCGCAAGCCATTCTGGAATTCTTTGCACAGCGGGCGAACCTGGCCCTAATCGAGAGTCTGCGCAACGCCGGGGTGAACATGACAGCCGAGAAGAAGCAACGCTCGGCCCAGTTGGCGGGGCTGACCTTCGTGCTTACAGGCACTCTGCCCACGCTCACCCGCGATGAGGCCAAGGCTAGAATTGAGGCCGCAGGCGGCAAAACTACCGGCTCAGTCAGCAAGAAGACTAGCTTCGTGGTGGCCGGCGATGATGCCGGCTCCAAACTCGACAAAGCGCGCGAACTCAAGGTTCCCGTGGTGGATGAGGCCGGATTGCTGGCGCTGCTCAACGCGGGACCGAACACCCCGTAAGCTGTGCCTCCTGCTTTGTGTCAGTTTTGCTTCCAGGGTTCGACCAACGGAAGTGGCCCAGAGGCATCAACGGCGAAACGGCGAGAAGGATCAACAACAAGTCCAACCACATGGCATCCTCACATTCTCATCTGTTATGAAACGTTACGGTGGCGGGCCGCCATGCCCGGATGGCGCTCACCGGTGCGCATCTCGCGCTCCCGTTCGCGCTCCCGTTCCCAAGCCGCGGCGTGCCAGTTGCGCGAGGTATAGCGGGGCGGCTCGTTTACGGCAATCGCCTCCTCGTCGTCGCGCACCCTCGCCGGAGGTACTGCCACCAGTTCCAACGGCATTCGGAGCTGAGGTCTGGCTAGCGCGGCGGGCGCGGTTGCCGGCCGTGCAGGCTTGCCCGGCACAGGCCGCGAGATTAGGCGCGCGGAAGACTCGAGTTCCTGATAGGCGGCGTCTGAGGTCAGGCTGGCATCGGCGATTGCGGCCTGAGCCGTCAATTTCTCATCAACATCGTTTTCAGCGGCCCGCGACGCACGCGCCGTCAAGGCTCTGGCCATGAAGTCGTCTACCAGTTTGTGCAGGCAAGTTTGACCACATAGATGCTTTGAGCCTGGACGCAGCCGAATGCGTGTGTTCCAACCGCTCACCCGCAATTCCCCAGCCTGCTCATAGGCCACAAACCAGTGGTTCGTCTGCTTCTTTTCTGTTCCGCAGATGTCGCACGATATCGCCTGCCGGATCAACTTGTTTCCCCCTGCACGCACAGCCTATTCGCGGCCTGGCCAATTTCCGTCTTTCTCTCTGCCCTATAAGGCATACCTCCATTTCATCGCGCGCAAGGCGAGTTCGGAGAGAGAAGAACCAAAAGAATCCAGGCACGCGTCAAATGAGAATAGCGAGGCGTGGAAGTTTCCTGAAACGGAACGAGCAACAAATATCGATTGGAATAATGAGGGAAATGAAAGGCAAAGTAGGATATATACCCGATTCGCGCGATGAGGTCAGCGCAAAAAAGCGGTAAAGCCGTCGCTTCCAACCTGAGCGAAATAGGCCGGTCGCTGGGGCACCCGGAACGTGAAAGGGCGCGGCTTTTAGCCCAAGCCGCGCCTCTCAAAGATTCCGTATGCTGCTTTAGTTATGGCCTAGGCGCAAAATAGCCCTTGCGCGTTCGCACCTGGTAGCGCCTGTCGTTGCAGTAAAGATAGATGGGGCGAAACGCGCCGTTTTCCTTGAAATCGGCTGGAGTGTAGGTCAGCGCGTATTGGCTGCGCAACTCCTCTTCGATGCCGTGAAAGCTGGCCGACATCTCCTCAACCGAAGGCGGAAAGAACGCCTGCCCGCCGGTATCCTCAGCCATCTGGGTCAACACCTTGTCGCCCCTGCCACGGCTCGGCGTCCAATTGGTGCTGATGGCGTAGATGATGGTCTCAGCGCGCTGGCACTCCTTTATGGCCTCATCCTGGTAGACACGGCTCTGATTGTCGTCGCCGTCAGAAATCAGAACCATGGCCTTGCGCACCGGCTCCTGGCCGCGTGACTCGTCCAGCAGCTTGTCGCGGCAGGCAGTGTAGACGGCATCGAACAGCGCTGTGCCACCGCCTGGACGCAGCCGGTTGATGCCCGTCTCCAGCCCGTCAATATTGTTGGTCCAGTCCTGGGTCACCGTAGGCGTAACATCGAAGCCCATCACGAAGGCGCGGTCGCTCTTCGCCTTGAGAATCTGCAACAGAAATTCGGTGGCCGACTGCTGCTCGAACTGAAAGCGCGAGCGAATCGAAGTGCTCGCGTCGATAACGATGCCCACCCTCAGAGGTAGATTGATCTGCTGGTGGAAGCTGTTCACCTTGGATGGCGCCCTGCCGTCGTCGAGCAGTGCAAAGCTGCTCTGCTGCAAGTCGGGAATATAGTGCCCGTGCTTGTCAGTAACGGTGAAAATGAGGTTGACCTCATTGACAGGCAACCGGAGAACGAACGCGTTTGCATCCCCTTGCTGACCGGCCTGGTCCCCGGTGGGCTGCGACGCCGGTTGCTGGGCTGCCGGAGCCTGCGACGGTTGGGCGGGCTGCGATGTCGCCGGAGGCGGCGCGGGTTGCTGCGCGTTCAAGGCGGCTGCCGCAAACAATACGGCAAACAAAAGTCCTGAAAAAAGCTTTCTGATCATAGCTCTCTCATTTTATCAATATCTGAAGGGCGCGAACTTTAGCCCCAAACAAAAATCGAGGGATGCGCCTTGATGCATTGATTATGCACTATTTCCGCATTACTCCGCTCTTGAAACGGCAGCCGTCGCCCTCGGCACTAATTTAGCTGTTTAAGGCATTTCCAGGATTGCCGAGACCATATGAACAGCTACACCGACCAGACGATGAGATAAAGTTCACAGTCTCACAGTTTCACAGGAAATAGGGGGGAGGGGGGTTACCCGAAAAATAGGGAATAGGGAATTGAAAAGCCCGGAGTACTGTTCATTGTTCATCTGTTGATTGTGTGCCGACGGGGGATAATTTTCTGTAAGCAGGAGGCCGCTTCCGCAACGGTAATAAGGATGTATTTATCGGTTTGGGTTCCAGGGCGCAGCAATTGCGGAATCGCTCTTGGGTGCGAGAGTGCGGCGTAATGCCACACTCTCGCGGTTGAAACTGCGTTTAGAAGGTGATCTTCCCTGCGAACTGCACAAGGCGTGGATTGTTCATGTAGCCTGTGATCTCGCCGAAGGTGGAAGATCCAAATCCTCCTGCAGGCGGGTTGAACTGCACGCGGTTGAAGAGGTTGAAGACCTCGACCCTAAACTCGAATCCGTACCTGTTTTTCGAGCCGAAATTGGTTTGCTTGAAGGCCGCAAAGTCCCAGTTGGCAACGCCGTCGGCCGTCAGGGTGGAATCTACACGAGATTCGTTACCGAAGGTGTATGGATCGGGCTCCGCGAAACACGCCGCATTAATCCAGCCGTCTCCACCTGCCAGACCGTTTTTTACCCGAGATTGCGCACTTCCGCTGGTTGCCTTCTTGCAACCGGCAACGACATTGGGGCGCAATCCGGCGCCATAATAGGTGGCGCCGTTGCCTCCAGCACTGATGTTGACGGGGAAACCCGTTTGGAATGTGGTTACGCCGTCAATTCCCCAACCGCTGACAATCTTGTCGCCAAGAGCCGGAAGATCGCTGAGGTATTTCTTGTTCTTGCCCAGCGGAAGATCAAGCACGTAGCTGACGATGAGGTGCTGCGGAACGTTCTGCGAAGAGATCGACTTCTCGCCACGCAGATTGTTCCAGTCCTGAATTCCTCCTGTGCCGCCAGTTTCCAGCCAGGAAGTGATGGTGTCCGTGTTGCTGAGCAGCTTAGCCCAGGTGTAGGCGGCCAGCAGAGTTCCACCTCCGTTGAAGCGCTTCTGTAACGTTGCCTGAAGCGACTGATAGTCGCTGCCAAAACTTCCCTGTCCTGCATATTGAAGACCAGCGAACTGCGGGAAGGGGCGCAGCAACTGCCCTACAGTGGTAGTCGGCGACGACATTGCGCTGCCTGGTGCTGAGCTGACGGCAAATGGATTCGCAACAGACTGAGCAATGGTGGCTGAGCCAATGGCACAGGTCTGAGGATTGGCGCTGGTGGAGCAAGGGGGTACGGTGAGCGCGGCCAGATATTGAGTATGCGCCGTAGCAAGGAGACTGTCTGAGATCTGGTCTACCTGCTGGCTATACTGCGGCAGATGCGTTCCCTTGTTGGCGGCATACGCCACATCGGCGAACCATCCACCCCAGAGCGTGCGCTGGACATCGAGGTTCCATTGCTGCATATAGCCATAGGCATACGATGGAATGTCGAATGTGGGGTTTGCGTTACCTTCAAGATCCACTGCCGCCTGTGAGATGCCGGCATATGAGGATGCGGCGCGTCCCGGAGGCTGGACAAAATTGATCCACGGGGTCGAGATGGTGTTGGTTGGAACTTGTAAACTGCCATTGTTCCCCACGTAGTCCGTTTGGATGGAGTTCACAGGGTCGTTGAGAGGATTGGTGGCCCAGTTGGCGTCAATCGGCATCCAGAACATTCCGTAGCCGCCACGCACCACGGTTTTGGGATCGATCGTGTACGCGAAACCTACGCGCGGCGCAACCCCGACCCTGTTCGGATCGATATTGTAGCGGCTGGTTCGCGCGCCGGGAGTGTCTACCAGGCCGACAGCGCCTAGCACAGCGGAGGTGGGAATATTGGTAATAGCCGAATCACCTTTGGGAATCGGGATTTCTCCCAATTGGGCTAAAGCGGCCAGCGGATCGACCGCTGTCGGGTTGAAATACGACTGCCGGTTAAAGCGCTCAGACCACGGGCTCTGATACTCGTAGCGCAGGCCCAAATTCAGCGTCAGTTTGGAGTTTGCATGGTAGGTGTCGTTGACGAATTCGGAAAGCAGAAACTGCTTTCCAGCCACCAGGTTGGGAATAACGGCATCGCCGAAGAAGTGGTTTCCAACGTTGCTCGGGTTCTGCGCCCATCCCAACAGGTAATCCGCGAAGGCCAATTGAGCTCCCTTGGGATTGTCGGAGGTGTAGTCCTCGGTGTAGGAGCCGCTAAACCCAAGAGAGCCGCTGACGATATTGCTCTGGGCGTAGTCGTCCAGAGTAATTTCGTATTGGAGGCCCAACTGGATGGTATGGCGCCCTTTTACGATGGTAACGGTCGGCGAGAACCAGTACTGGGTGTCATGGTCCACGATGTAGCTTTGTCCCTGGGTGGCCATGACGTTGTCAGCCATGCCCAGCACGTCGGGCGTAGGTGGCGTCCGGAGCGAGGAAGGCAGCTCCGTATTGAACCCGGCCGGCCAACCGATCTTGGTAAAGTCGAAGCCCGAATTCTTGGGAGTGCGCAGGTAATTGAAGCGGCTGGCTGTCGCAGCCAGGTTCCCGATTACGCTCGGGGTGAAGATGTAGTTGTAACCAAGAGCGATTGCCTTGGAGGTCATGGTCTCAGTGCAACGATCAAGGCAGAGACCG
>JBEKQD010000118.1:0-11117 GCA_049520075.1 Occallatibacter sp.
CTTCCGGAGCCCAAGTCGGCTCCGGCGGGCGGCCACGGCGGCGGCGGCATGGACGGCATGTATTGAGCCCATCGCACTCGCACAGAACAAAGGCCTCCAGCTTCGGCTGGAGGCTTTTTCTTTTGCTAGATATCCTTCTCGAGCAGCGTCGATCCCGCGACTGACCACGGTTCAGCGCTTGCCGCTGGCGCTACTGGCATTCGCGGCGCGGCGGAATACGTCTCGCAACGCTACGAAGTGGGCACGGCCACGCTTGCGGGGCCAATAGAAGGCGCCGACGGAGCAGGTTGCGTTCGCAATGACCGCAACCATCCGGCAGATAGCCAGGAGCGCGGAATTGAGAACTCTGACCAGCCGCAATCGAGACAAACCTGGACATCGGGCGAAGGCGTCATCGGCGGATGACTCAGCGTGCGGTGGCAATTGCGATAAAGCCGGATTTCGGCAGGAATGATGGACACGGACGAGGACTGACACTTCGGACAGAGCATACGAACCCCTCTGCAACAAAACGATCAGAGAAACAAACGCAACACTGGAGAGTGAATCAAATGTAATCTTCTCAGTACTACTGTTTCAATAATTAATGTGCACTGCTGAAACAGCAGGTCCATCATTTAACAATTCTTAAGAAAATAGTATTTACTCTATCAAAAATATTTTAAGTAGATTTAACCAGACTCTTCTTCGTCATTAGGCCGGTGTAAAGCCAGTCTGAGTCCGAACAGTCCATGGAACTCACAGTTTCACAGTTACACAGGAAATAGGGGGGAGGGGGTAGGCCGTTCACTCGCACAAGGAATAGGGAACAGGGAATAGAAAAGTGCGGAGCTTGCGGTTGCCGTTCATTTCCCTATTGTGCGCCGATGGACCGCAACTCTCCGCAAACCACGCGCGAGCCCCACGACGGCTGAGAAAACGACCCTGCAGACACAAGATGATAGCATCTGTGATTTTGCGATGCGCAAACAAAACGCGGCAGCCGAAGCCGCCGCGTCTCGTGGGTTAAGCCGCCTTAGAAACTGAAGCGGGCGGCTATTTCAATTTCACGCGGCGTGTAAAGGAAGCCGCTGGAGTTCGAGCTGTTCGGCACGCCGAAGCCGGAGTTGGTTGTATTGGGTTGCCCCTGGAAAGTCGCAGTACCGGCATTCGTGGCTGTCTGTTGAGTTCAATGAATAGGCCGTGGTTGTTATCACACCATCAATGTTCTGGTGGTTGGATACGTTGAACATATTGGCCATAAGCTGCAGACTGCGGCCTCTTTCAAACGAGATGTCTTTCTCCAAGCGGGCGTCATCGACGATCTTGCGCCGATACCTCTTGGTGTTGATCCCGATCATGGGAATGACTGAGGAGCCCCCGGCGCCGTTCCAATCGCTGAAAGCGGACTTATTAACATACCCACTGGCGCCAGCGGTGTACGGCAACCCGTCTTGAATCTGGAAGCTGTCGTCCACGTTCCAGTCGTTAATCAGGACCCTGGACAGCCAATTGTCAGAGTGGACGTTCGGGAACTTATAGAGCGCATAAGCCACGCCACGGTTGGGAACGTTGTAGCTTGAGTTTCCGTAATTGACGCGTGGATTCCCGTAGGGGTCGTACCATGCGCTGGTAGAGCCTTGCGTGAGGGCGTTCTGCGCGAAATCGAGAGCGTGCGACCAGGTGTAGCTCGCGTCGAACTGAAGGTTCTTGAGCGAACGATTGAGAACCTCGACGACCCCAGCGTTGTAGTTCGAATTGACATTGCTGACCATTTCGGAAATGGTCGTGAAGCCTGAGGCTGCTGCGCCGAAGAGGTTCGTGTTGCCATACTTGGTGTAAAGCGAAATGGGATATACCGTTCCGTTTGGCAGGGGGCCGAGTCCAGATGCATCAATGACTGTCATCGTGCCGGCTGTCACCGTGGTTGGGTCCAGGTTCATATCGAGGAAGTTGGGCAAATGGCGTCCCAAGGCTCCCAGATAGCTCAACTGGACGAAGGTGCCGTTGCCGACTCCCTGCTGCACCATCAAGTCGTATTCCTGCACACCAGGACTGCGCAGGTTTGGAGACAGGAAATAGGAAGTCGGCGTGATGGTACTAGTGTTGCCCGAAAGGATATTCGGGAACGTCGGCTGGCCGGCTGTAGCCGAGGCGCTTGCGGTTTCCGGGTTGATCTGCCCTAACGGGCTGCCGGTGCCGAGCCTTACCTGAAGCAGGTTTCCGTTGGTGATGCGGCCGTAATACATGCCATAGCCGCCGCGCACAACAGTATTGCCCTTGCCGGTGACATCATAAGAAAATCCCACGCGAGGCCCAAAGTTTGTTTTGTCACTGGGATTGTTGGTCAGGCCGGGATAGGGCACAAACGTGATGCCATTCGCGGTGGCTGCAGTAGTTAGATTTGGATCTGCGGGCGGCAGAGCCTCGTAATCCCAGCGCAGGCCGAGCTCCATGGTCAGACGCGGAGTCACCTTCCAGTTGTCCTGAGCAAAAACGCCGGTGTCCATAGTGTCAATCTGATAGGTCGGAGTACCAAATCCCTGATAGAGCGATGAATAGCAGGGTCCGCCTCCGAGCGGATATGTGACGACTCCCTTTGAGCTCACGGAGTAGTTCTCTGCGGCAGTCGCGTTGCAGCCGAGGTTATTCGCGGTCACTTGTGCGGAAGTCAGGCCGTTCTTAAAGTTGAGTTCATCGTTCATGTAGTTGCCAAAGTAGGTGAAGCTGAAGGCGCCGTTGCTCTCGTAAAGATCGTTTTGGAAATCGTTATTGTGAACCATGTCTACGCCGAACTTCAAGGCGTGATTACCGTGGTTCCAATAAAGAACGTCGCCCACCTGCCACTTGTTCTCGACAGGATACGCAGTGCGGAAGGAGTAATAGGGCGCGCCTGCGGAAAATGCGGCCTTCGATGACGCGATCCCGACCTGCGGAATGTTTCCTGTCGAAGACTGTAAATCAGCATGCGAATACGGTGTGAATGTCTGCTGGCCCTCGTTGTCGTTTTCTCGGCCATATTGATAGAGCAGCTCATTGCCGATGTTGGCACTGATGAGGGTGGTCAGCTTGATCACGCCATAGTCCAGCTTGACGTAATCGTTACCCTGATAATCCTTGGCGTCGTGATCGGAAGCTGCGGTTTGAACCCCGCCGGGCGAATCCCAGCGCAGGCGATGGTAAAGCACGCTCACATGGTTCTTGGAGTTGACCTGCCAATCGAGCTTGGGGGTATTGATCTCCTGGTAGCCGAAGCGCGAGACTTCGCCGATGTCGGAGCTGAGGCCCAGATCCGCTACGCCGCCGTTCGTGGGCGCCGCAGCGCCGTTCACCAGGTTGTACCAGTCAGCAGCGGCCGTGTTGTAGGAAATTCCCTGGCGGGCGGCGAGTGCGCAGGCATCAGCGTCATTGAGGCTGCCTGCGGTGACCCCTGTCGCCAGAACCAATTGACCAGCATTCACGCCGGTCAAAGTGCAGGATTCTCCAGCGGGCATCAATGCGGTGGTTTGCGTCGGCATGGTGTAGTAGGTCTGCGGATTATCCGGAACGCCTACAACAGGAAATACGTGGGTATGTTGATCGTAGGTATAAACCCAGAAGAGCTTGTCCTTGATGAGCGGACCGCCTACTGTAAAGCCGTAGATCTTGCGCAGGTCCTCAGGCTTGATATGAACAGGGGTGTTGGTACCATTGATCAGTTCGGAGATGGTGGTGTAATCGTTAAAGGCGTTCCACTTGCTTTCGCGATCCCAGAAGTATGCCTGGCCGTGAATCTGGTTGGTGCCGCTCTTGGTGACGGAAGTGATGACGCCGCCGGCGGCGCGGCCGTATTCAGCCGAATAGACGCCCGTGTTGACGGCAAATTCGCGAACCGCGCTTCCAGAGGTGGAATAAGCCTCACGGGTGCGCCCACGCTCTTCAGAGAAGAATGCCTGGTTGTCATCGGCGCCGTCGATCTCGACGTTGTTGAGCAGCGGGCTGATGCCGCGGACAGCGACGAGGCCGTAGCCGTTGGAGTCGGAAACGACGCCCGGAGTGGTCATGGCAAGCGCAGACCAACGGCGGTTGTTGATGGGGATCTGTTGCAGAGCTTTAGCATTCAACGATTCGCTGAAGTCAGGCGATTCGAGGTTTACCACGGGCGCCTGCTCGACAACCTCGACAGAGGACGATGACGCGCCGACGGTGAGGTGCGGCAGGACACTGGTGACCTGGCCTACCAGGACAATTACGTTGTCCGCGTGATAGGTGCTGAAGCCGGGCGCTGAAAACGTCACCTTATAAGTGCCGGGCTCGAGCAAGGGAGCCTTGAAAAATCCGCTGGCGTCTGTGATCAGCTTGATTTCGGCATTTGTCCCCATGTTGTGGATGGTGACGGCTACGCCGCTGACGACGGCTCCAGCGGGATCACTAACTGTCCCGGCGATGGAACCTTCGGTGGAAGTCTGCGCGTGCAGGGCAACCGTGCCCAGGCAAACGAAGAGGGTGAGGATCATCAGGCGGAAAATGCTCTGATGCATTCTTTTGATCGTCATTATGGCTCTCCAAAATGCTGATGGTGTTGAGAATGCGCTGGATGACTAGTCGGCAGCGCCCCTTCGTGAAAAATCTGCACAGCGCGTAGCGCACTGGGCATACTGAACTCCGTGCGCCGTTGGTCGTCCCAACTCTCGCTGGCGCACGCCTGCCCATGGGGTTGCATAAATCTCAAGTTGTCCCCAATGGGGAAAAATATATCAAACCGACATGAACGTCCTGTAAACGCCGTGGCTTCGCCGTCTTATGGTGCGACTTGCCACGGCCAAATGCCGGCCAAGACATTCTCCCATGGCCATGCGTGTGTCACAAGTGGATAACAGGGGCGAAATTCCCCTGCCTTAGAAAAAAATGACAAACAAGTCATGACAGGATGTGAGGAAGGTCACTCACTGGCCGGCACTCTTGGTCCACTGGATGCGCAGTCCTGCGCGGAAAGTGAAGGGCAGGCTGGGATAGCCGATGGGCGCGATGTGCCGATTGTCAGTGAGGTTTTCTGCCTGACCAAAGATGGCGAGCCACGAGAGCAGCTTGTAGCTTGCGCCCAGGTCGAGTTTGGCATAGCCCCAATCGAGATTGCGATTGGGTAAGAGGAGGCTGTTGCCGCCGTTTTGGTCCGAGTAAGGCAGGTATGTGGAATCGTCGCTGCGGCTGGCGAAGGCAGCAGTGAAGACACCGGTCAGGCTCTTTGCCGAGTAGCTGCCAGTGAAGAACCCTGTATGCGGCGCACGGCGGAAGGGGCGCGCACCAACGAGCGGAGTTGTGCTTCCCAGGGCGATTCCGTCGTAGCTGAATCCATAGCCTGCCAGCAACGCGTCGTTGTCGCTGGTGAAGGAATGTTGCACGACCGCGTCGAGATAGGTATAGCCTCCGCGGAAAAAGAGGCTTTTACCGATACCGCTCTCAACGGTTGTCTCGATGCCCTGCGCGCGGAAGGCCTGGGTATTGGACATAATGTCAAAGGCGCCGCCTGATTCGACGAGCAATTCGAGCTGCTGCAGTAGACTCGCCGAATAGTTGGGAAATAGCAGGTTCAGATAGCCGGCTCCGACCGACTCGAGTTCTTTGCCGAATTCATTGTGAAAGTAGCTGGTCCGGAAAGTCAGATGCTGCCCCAGAAAGGCCTGTTCCACCCCTGCCTCATAGCTACGCGTCGTAGGCGCGGCCAGTGGCGTCACGTGGAACTCCTGAATTACCGCCGGCTCTTTGGCGTTTGCCAAAATCTCGTAGATCGAACCGAATTTATCGGTAAGTTTAGGCTCGCGAATGGCGTCGCCGAAATTGCCAAAAATCCGGGTTCCGTTGAAGTGGCCAGCCCGTGGACGCAACGCGTAATAGGATAGTCCTGCGTTTGACGTAGTGTCAGTGCCAAACAGCGAGTAATGCTCCAGGCTGCCGCCCAGATGGTAGTAGAAACGGCGTTTGAAGTCGCCCTGAACGGCGGCCAGATAGACATAGTTGGAGCGCGAATCTGCCTCGTTGATGGCGTACGTGTTCACTCCGTCCCAGTAGGAGTTGTAGACTTCGACGCCGCGCTCGTTCTCAAAGTGAAAGCCGATAAGGCCGGCCAGATGGGGAGTGAAGCGGTAATCGCCCTGGTAAGCTAGTTGATCGCGGTTGTTCACGAGCAGACTGTCATAGGTAGTGGAGCTGTCGAGCAAGGCTTGTCCGGTGGTGGAGTAGCCGTTAGCGCCGGTGATCGTGACCGGTTGTCCGAAGTAAGCATCATCGAAATAGCCGTCGTAATTGTCGATCTCTTCGCCCGACGGGCCCCACTGATTGGTTTCTTCGCGCTTGCGGGTTGCGCCATAGCGCAGTGTGTTGTGCAGCGACGGCGTGGTCTGGTTGTCGACGGCTGCGCTGATAAAGAGGTCTTGATCCTTTTGCGTGACGTTGTCGGCGACCTGATAAAAATCCCATGCATTGGGAACGCCGGTAGCATCGACGCCGTAATGCAGAGTTCCTCTGATCTGCGTGCTCGCGATGGGCTGCCAGCCGAAGTTAGCTGCCGTGGTGGCGACGTGATACTCGTCATTGGGCAGATCGTTGGCGGTCTGGAGCCAACTGAATGCGCCCAAATAATCAAACTGGTTATGCGCCCCGGCTACTTCCAGTTCCTCGTGCGAGGTAGATAGGCTGCCGGCGTCGCCCTGGAAAAGAACCGAAGGATAGCTGGTGGTTCCGCGCGGTGTCGTGAGGCTGACCACGCCACTGCCTGCTCCTGCGCCGTAGAGGCTGGAGTCGGGGCCACGATAGATTTCGGCGTGTTCGACGGCGGTCGTGGAGAGCGGGCCAAAGTCGAATTGGTTGCCGAGATCACCGGCGTCGATGCCGTCGAAGAGAATCTTGTTGGCGTCCGAATTGCCGCCGCGAACAAACAGCGAGGTCTGCGCGCCAAGTTGGCCGGTCTGCACCACCATCATGCCCGGCATCAGGCGTAACGCACTTACCAAGTCCGTGCGCAACTCCAGATCGAGCGGGCCCAGCACGCTGGTAGCCTCGCTGGTTTGCGGCTGAGGTGTGGGAGTGCCGGTGGCCGTGACCACGATGGATTGGCGCACCCACTCCGGTTCGAGCACCACGTTGCGCTCGATCGAGTCGAGTCTGCCCGCGTAAAAGCTGGGCGTCTCCAACTGGCGGAAGCTCTTGGCGGAAACCATGAGGAAGAACCGCCCTTGGACTCCGGTAAGGATCTGAAAGCTGCCGTCAGCCGTGGAAACAGCTGCGCCGACAGCCTTGCCGCCGCTGATCAGAACCACGTTGGCGCCGGTGACCTTCGCGCCGGATGCATCCGTAACCACACCGCGAATGGAGGCGGCATGGCAGAGAACGGGAACAGCAGCGAGGAGGGATAGAGCGATGGCGCGGAACAGCATGCGCGTTGATTGGGCGTAGGAAATGCGAGGAAATGATTGCACGGAATCAGGCATAATGGCTCCTTCGTTCCCCTCGGAACGTAAGCGGGTAGAGGGCGCGAGGACCGGTCTCCTGACTTGCGCCTTTCCCAGCCACCTTCCCACAGACAGGCTCAAAGGCTTGCCATGCAGTGGTTAACCAAGGGCCCTCGCGAATGGCGAAAAACCCTGGCTGGTTCCCTGCACTGCCAATAGAACGGACAGTTGAGCAGGGGCGCTCACAGTTGCGGGGCAGTGGCGGAATTTCACCGCCTTCCCGAGCATCCTGGCGATTGCCGTAGTAGATTGCGCTGCCCAATGAGCAGGCAGCCGTTATGGCATGGAACCAACTTCCATGTCATGAACATTTATAGATGGGGCGAGACGCGATGTCAAAGTGTGGAAAAACTCAAGCGTGTGATCTGCATCCCGCTCGACCGAGCTCAGCGAACTCAGCTATTGCGAATGTATGAGAGGACAACTCGCAAAATAAAATGGTGACCCCGGGAAGACTCGAACTTCCGACACGCAGTTTAGGAAACTGCTGCTCTATCCACCTGAGCTACGGGGCCTTTGGAATCAAAAAACTCGCAAAATCTGTATACCAGTCAATAATTCAATGTTTATTATAGCCGGGCCTCGAACACAGGCACGACCCAAATGATCGGCTCAACGTTGCGTGCGAGGGCGAAGCATCGAAGGACTGCACATCCAGCGGAAAACCCAGAACCCGCGTGAGTAAATATATATGCAAGGAAATAGAAACATCCGAGGAGACACAACGTGAAAAGTCATACGGAGTACCTGGTCTTTGAGACAAAGAAGGAGCGCGAGATGGTGCACATCACGGATGAAGTCGAGCGCATTGTAGAGCGCAGCGGTGTGCGCGACGGTTTGTGCTTCGTTTCGCCCATGCACATCACGGCGGCGGTGTACGTGAACGACCTGGAGGACGGGTTGATTGAGGATATCGCCGTCTGGCTGGAGAAGCTGGCTCCGGCGCGGCCAGATTACAAACATCATCGGACCGGCGAAACCAACGGCGACGCGCATTTAAAGTCGCTGCTGCTACATCACGAGACCACCCTTCCCGTTACCAACGGGAAGCTGGACCTGGGAACCTGGCAACGGGTGTTCTATGCCGAGTTCGACGGGCAGAGACGTAAACGAGTGATTGTGAAGGTGCTGGGGGTTGAATGACGGTTTGATTTCGCGCCGGCCCTTCGGGACGGCGGGGCCGAATGTGGGACGTTGACCCAGGGTTTCACCCTGGGCTATTTTCGTGTTCTCCCTACCGGGAGAAGGTAGAGACCCGGTTGCCTGGATAGGATTCGTGGTTTCCGGCCTTCGCCGAGTGCACACAGGACTACACCTCCGGTGCCCGGTACCCCCACCCATATTTTGTAAACAAAATCCTTGTTTTCATGAGGTTACGGGTAGGGTTGCGCTGCAAAATCCTGAAAACAAAGAAGTTCCCTGCAAAATAGTCCAGGATAAGGAGTTACGGGGCCTTTCGGCCTCTGCCGACAGCTTCCGGCTGAAACGCGGCGCGGAGAGGACGGGCCGGGACGATGATTTGGCGGTAGACTTCTGAGGACCATTGTGTGACAAAGTGAGGAAATAATCTGCAGGACTGGTCGTCCAGGTAGCCGTTCGCTTTAGCACGCTTGGGGTTCGTGGTCTCCCACCCTTCGCAAAGAACGAAGGATGGGGCACCCGGCACCCGGCTACGCGCCGCGTACTACTGAACTAGGGGTTGGCCATATGTGATCGCCTTGGCAACAGCTACGGCCAAGAACGCGTACGCACCCACAAATGACGCAAGCGCTCCGAAACCTAGCCCAAACATCACTGAGGAAGTAATAGCGTTAAAGTTGGCTGGGTTATAAAGTGATTCTTCGTAGCAATAGGACATCCATGCAATGAAAAATACGCCCCACAATACTGCGAATCCAAGCAAGATAAAAGAAAACGCGAGCATCGGTTGCTTGCTAACGTGCGACGGTATAAACACGATCGAGGCAGACGAAATCGTAATCATGATTTCTGTCGTTTTTGTGTATTGCTGCATTCTTGGTACAAAGTCCACCAGTTCGCTGCCGACCAAGTATCTTTGGCCTGACTTTGGCCAATCTGGATTTATCTTCCATTCTCGAGGCGAAAGCACTACGTCCTGCTTGCGCTCTGCAAGCCAATAAATGAAACCCAAAAGGATTGGCGCTGCCAGTCCGACCGCCGCACCTATGTAGATCCACATGACTTCTCCCTCCCCCAACGAATCGATCCTAGCACTGCCGCGTTTGCTGAGTGACGGTAAGTTGGCGAGATTTGGTCGCTTTTTCCTCAGGCGTAAAGGGTTACGGTCGGGTTCTAGACGCATTGCGCGTGGCAGATGGCAGCTAGAATCTAGGTAGACATGACCGAATTTACGCATTTGCATTTGCATACGGAGTACTCGCTGCTGGATGGGGCTTGCGATCTGACCAAGCTGATGGACCGCGTGGCCACGCTTGGGCAGAAGTCTGTCGCCATGACCGACCACGGGAACATCTATGGGGCTGTGCACTTTTTTCAGGCGGCAAAGGACCGAGGGGTCAAGCCGATTCTGGGCTGCGAACTTTACATCTGCAAGAACGAGGATCACCGCGCGCCGGGCGACGGAGACGAGAACAATCACCTGCTGGTGCTGGCCCAGGACGAAGAGGGCTACCGGAACCTGGTGCGGATTACCTCGGAGGCATCGCTGCATGGGTTCTATCGCAAGCCGCGCGTGAGCAAGCGCTACCTGGCTGAGAATTCAAAAGGACTGATTGGGTTTTCCGGCTGCCTGAGCGGAGAACTGTGCGAGGAGTTGCTGGCCGGCAATTATGAAAAGGCACGCGGCGTGGCCGAACAGTACCAGGATATTTTCGGCAAGGGAAATTTCTATCTCGAAATTCAGGACCAGGGACTAGAGCAGGAACTAAAGATTCATGAAGCTCTGTTCAGACTCGAAAAAGAGCTGAATATTCCGATGGTGGCGACTAACGACTCGCACTATCTCTGCGGCGATGACTCGCACGCGCACGATGTGATGCTGTGCGTGCAGACCGGATCGAAGATTCACGATAAGGAGCGCTTCCGCTTCGATTCCGATCAGTTTTTTGTGAAGAGCGCTGACGAGATGGGGCGGCTGTTCGAGGATTCGCCGTCTGTGGTCGAGCGGTCGATGGAGATTGCCGAGCGGTGCGAATTCAAGCTGAAGCCGGTGGACAATCCGTTTCCGTTATTTGATGTTCCTGATGGCCACACGATTGATAGTTACTTTGAGCAGGTGTGCAGGGAGGGTTATAAGAAGCGGCTCGATACGGCAGTGCGAAGCCTGGAGGCTCGCGGTCTGCGGCGCGCGGCGATCCACGAATATGATGCGCGGCTCGAGTATGAGATTGGCATTATCGAGCAGATGAGTTACGCGGGTTACTTCCTGATTGTGTGGGACTTTATCAAATATGCGCGGGACAATGGGATTCCGGTGGGGCCGGGGCGCGGATCGGGAGCCGGGTCGCTGGTGGCGTACTCGATGGGGATTACCAATATCGATCCGCTGCAGAACGCGCTGCTGTTTGAGCGGTTTCTGAATCCCGAGCGAAAACAGATGCCGGATATCGACGTGGACTTCTGCCAAAACCGGCGCGGCGAGGTGATTGACTATGTAACGCGCAAGTACGG
>JBEKQD010000119.1:0-10035 GCA_049520075.1 Occallatibacter sp.
GGCGATTGGGCGCAGTTCCAGAGGCATGCGCCGCAGTGGACGCACTTCTCGCGCTCGAAGGCGGGGGCGCCGTCTTCGCCGAGCGTGATGGCTTGTCCCGAACACATGGCGATGCAGGTCTTCTCTTCGCAGGAGATACAAAATTCCGCATTGCGGAAAGTGACGTGATCGGCGAAGCCGGGCATAGCCTGAACTTTGCCGCCGATGAGCAGCGCGTCCTGTTGTGTGACCAGCAATCGGCCATCGAATGGAATCTCAGGCCAGCCGCGCGCGGAGAGAAGAGCATCGTGGAGTGAGCGCCCGTCAGCGATAGCCAACTTCGCTGCGTCCTTGAGTTTGAGCGCTTCTGAAGAGTTGGCGGGGAACGGGCGAATCTGCTCGTGCGCTGGTGGGACTTTCGCGGCCAACGAAAGTTTTCCGTGAGTGAGTCCGGCGAGGGCCATGCCGATCATGCCTTTGACGATTCCATCTTGGAAGCCGTTGCGGGCGTTTTCAGCTTCGTGAGCGCCGCGCGCGACCCAACTCAAGCCGCGGCGTGATTCGTAGGTGGAGGCGAGATTTTCCTGCGTGAAGGGTTTGCCTGCGCGCAGCAATTCAATGACTGCGTCGCCCAGTTGCGTGCCGGTGGCCCAGGCCTCATCGACGCCCGAGCCGGTGAGCATATTGGTCGACCCGGAGCCTTCGCCGATGCGGGCAAAGCCGTCGCCTGAGAGGAACGGCTCTCCGTGTCGGCCTGACTCTTCCAGCGATTTCGCGCCCCAGGAGCGCAGGGTTCCGTCCTTGAGGTACTTCCACAGCGCGGGGTGCTGGATGTAGTGCTGCAAGTAGCGATAGGCGGTGCGCGAGGGATCGTGCAGCCAGGATGGGACAAAGATTCCGACGGAGACAAGGCGCTCAGGATGGACGTAGAGGAAGCCGAAGATCTCCGGCTCGGGGTAGCCGAAGCTGTGCCAGACGGTTCCGGGTTGGAGCGGGGAGTCTTCGGGCAGTTCGATGACGAACTTCATGCCCAGGGCCCATTCGCGGCGTGCATGACCGGCGGGCAGACCGAGTTTGTCGTCGAGTGCCTGACCGACTGCGCCAACAGGCCCGTCGCCTACGACGGTCAGCGGCGCGCGGACATCCATTCCGGGCATGAAGGCGTCGGTTGGCGCGCCGGATTGTTCCACGCCCTGATCGGCGAGGCGGAGGCCTTCAACTTTATTGCCAGAAAAGAGCGGCCCGCTGACCGGGCTTCCGGGCCAGATTTGCACGAGGCCAGTGGCCATCAGCTGCGAACCGACCCACTGGTTGAACTGGCCGATGGAGAGCACGAGGCCACCGTGCTTGTTTAGGAACGGCGGCGTCCAGGGGAGTGTAAAGGCATAATCTCTTACACCGACGAGCTTTCCGCCAATTCGCAGGAAAAAATCCGCTAGGCGCAGGAGTGTGGAGCGGCGGCTGGCTCCGATGGGGTCGAGCAGATACATGACCCGCTCGCTTTTGACTTCGACGGCCATTGGGATTTCTGCCGGACTGAGGGCAGGAAAGCTGGAGCGAATCGCCTGGCCGCGCGTGACCACGCCGCTGACTCCGGAACTGATGTCGTCAGCGCGCTCGTAGCAGAGAACTTGAAGCGGCATTCCCGGCGCGACGCCGCTCTCGAAGGCCGGGTCCTCGGGATTTTCCGTCCACGCCTTCGTGAGAGTGGAGAGAAAGCCGCCCATCGCGGGACCAAAACCGGCGCAGGCGATGTCCACTTCCATGGAGGGACGGTCGATTTTGATGGTCTCTGCTCGTTTCTCTTCTGCGCTCAAGCGGGTCTCCTGGTGAATGGGACGAGATCAATTGGTAAAAGGCGGCTAGTTGGCCTCCGCTTCGCGGAGATAGCGGGTTTTTGAGTTGGCGGTTTGATGTGGCACGTCTGAATTCGTGGTATCCCAGGTCCGAAAATCCGGACCTGGGGCACCCAGCTATGAGCCTGCGTTTAGGCGGGATAATCCAGCGCCTCGGGAATCATGACCTTGGCGACGGTGTCGGCGGCGCGGTCCTTGGCCAGGCGCGAGCCGCTCAGGCATGCGGTCAATCTGTTTTGCATGCGCAGGAAGTCCTCGTTTCCGGCGCAACCGGCGCAGGGCCCAGCCTTCTGCGGATGCGTGCCATCGGCGGCCAACACGTCGAAGGCCATGGCGGAAATGCCCGGCATGGTTCCTTCAAGCTCATCCAGCTCGTTGGCAAGAAAGCAACTGCGGTGTTCTTCTTCGCCCCATGAGGGATGGCAGTTATAGCCAAAAACCAGCTCTGCACAGACGCGGGAGACTTCTCCGGCGGCGGCAGCGGCTTGCGTGTGGCAAAGATCGCTGAGGAACTGCACGGTACCTTCGAGGCCCTCGGCGGCGACGGGATCGTTTGCGCCTTGCGCTTCGAGCTCGAGCACGTCGAGAATCTGCGCGCGCGAGGCGACGAGCCAGCAGAGCGCGTCGGCCAAGGAAAAGGTAACGCCCTGGCGCTGTCCGTGATAGAGCTTTGCGCCCGAAGGATCGGTAGCCTTTTGCAGGTGATTGAGCGTCCACTGCCACATCTGCATGGCTGACGCCAGGGTGCAGGCTCCGGTGCCGGGGCGCGATGAGGCGATGAGGCGCATCTGAGCGGTCCAAGCGCGGAACTGGGCCAGGAAGACCTCGGAGGTCATGGTGACGGTCATCTGGCGGCGCTGGACGGCTTCAGGGCCTTCGTAGGTTGCTTCGAGTTGGGCATCCATCCATTTGTTGCCGAGGAAGCCGGGGCAATCTTCGGTGATGCCGTAGCCGCCCATGAGGCTGACGGCCTCGCGCAACATGTTGGCTCCGTGACCGGTGTTCCATAGCTTGGTGGCCGGGCAGAGCACGTTGGCCTCGGCATCTTTGAGTACGAACTGAACCAAGGGGTCGGCTTCCAGCCCCTGACGGCGCGGAGTATCCGAATTTTGAGCAATGAGCGAGACAAGCTCGATGGCGCGCTGCTCACTTTCTTTAAGAGCCTTGAACTCGGCGCGCCCGCCCTGGATGCCGCGTTCCTTGAGGATTTCGCTCTTCTGTTTTTCGATGGGGTCGAGGTCATCAAAAAGGCGGGCAGTGGCAAAGCCGAGCGAGGTAGCCGCTTCGCCGGTGGCCCAAACGTCCACCAGTCGATGCAGTGCGTCCTCGCGCTGCTGGATGCCCTGCTCGTAGCGCACTGAGCCGGGGGTTGTGCCGTCGGCTCCGCGGAAACGCCCGCGCTGGTAGCGGATGACCGGCTCAACGGCCGACAGGAGCTTTGCCGCCGACATAATTCCCACCGGCACACGCGTGCGACGGAAGACCGCTTCGATAATCTCGCCGTGATTGTAGTTGGGGACGATGACGCCGTCCTTTACGGTGTATCCGCCGACGATGCGGCTGGCCGGCACTTTCAGACTGAAGATGGGATCGCCGGTGGAGGAGAGCTGGTGAACCAGCTTTTTGGTGGGCGTGCCGTGGTCGAAGGTGCCCTCGTCTGTATCTTCCAGGATCACCATGCAACTGCCCTTGATTCGCGGGTCGTCGGAGCCGACAGCGGCGGTGACAAAGTTGGCGAAGGCTATGTTGGTGATGAAGCGGCCGCGCTTATCAACCTGTAGCCATGGCTCTTCGCCATCTTTCCACTCGGCTACGCGCATCTTGCCGCTCAACATGCTGGCATCGACGCCCACGTAGGGGATAGGTTCAGTAAGCACAAACGCGCCGCGCCAGGGAGTGCGGTTCTCACCAGGCTGAGGAGGCGCAGAAAGGCTTTTGTAGTGGTTAACCTGCTCAGGTGTGCCGCGCTCGTGAATAGGCGAGAGAGCCAGGAAACCAGCCAGGCTGGCAGTGGCCGCGCCGCCGTCTACCCAGGCCAACTCAAAGGCTGCCAGGGCGAGCGCCAGGTTCTTGGGCCCGACGATGAATCCGCCCTCTTCCGGCTCCATGAAGGCTGCAGTGACGCCGGCGCGGTCAAACGCCTCCATCATCCCGTTCTTTCCGGGAGTCCACTCATGAGTGTTGCGCTCACCGGCGGCCACCAGGCGCGCCACGGTTCCCCGCGCCACGCCGCGGGCCGACTGAACCAGCATCTGCAGATCGAAACGGTCGGCAAAACGCCACAGAATCTGGCGCACAGCGTCCCCAGGGAGAGTGAGCATTATTTTCGCGTCGGGCACCGCAACCGTAGCCATAAATTTTTGTCCTCAAGCAGCGGTCATATTGTGCTTTATCAGGCCATGGATTGCCTGTGACCTGTATCACTTCGGGATACAAGCGGCATCGGTTGGGAAGCTGGGGAAGGACGGGGAATTTCGTGTGCTGAAAATCGCCTAAAATATGCCTTATTGCATGATCAGGTTCTTCGACCGTGACCGTCATCACTTGCGGTCGTGCAACATGAGCTATATAAGGAGTGGACTTGACCGGGAGACTGTCTATGTCTGGACAAGGAGCAAGACCATGACATCACGAATCGGTACGGCGGCCTTGATTTTGCTGTCTGCTTCCCTTGCGGGTCCTGCCTTCTCGCAAGCGAGGGGTGCGGACATTTACAAGGCGAAATGCGCCGTGTGCCACGGAGCTGACGGATTGGCCGTCACGCCTATGGCGAGAATTGTGAAGACACTCTCATTTAAGGACCCGGCGATTCTGAAGGCCACCGATGCGCAGCTGTTCGACTCGACGAAGAACGGCAAATTCACAATGAAGGGCTACGGCGGCATGCTGACGGATGCGCAGATCAAGGATTTAGTCTTTTACATGCGCACGCTGCAGAAATAGAAGGGCGGGTCCCAGCGGCGTCCTCGGGAGATTGAGCATAATCTTGGCTTCAGATATTGCAACCGTAGTCATAAATTTTTGTCCTCAGCCACCGGTCATTTTGTGATTTACTAGGCCTTGGATTGCCTGTGATCTGTATCACTTCCCCCTGCAAGCGACAATTGTTGAAGAATCAAGCGAGGGCAAGGAACCTCGTGTGATGAAAACGCTAAAGTTAAGCCTTGGTGCAAGATCGAGTTCTTCGACCTGTGACCGGCGTCACTTCCGGTTGCGCAACGCAACCTATATGAAATGGACTTGACCGGAAATTTGTCAACGTCCGGACTAGGAGTAAGGCTATGACTTCACGAATCAATTTGGCGGCTGCTATTTTGCTGGCCGCGTCCATTGCGGCGCCCGCCTTTTCGCAAGGACCGGGCGCAGGCACCTACAAAGCCAAGTGCGCAATGTGCCACGGAGCGGACGGATTGGCTGCCACACCGATGGCCAAGAATATGAAAATACAGTCTTTCAAGGCCCCATCGATGGTCAAGGCCACCGATGCGCAGTTGTTCGCCTCCACCAAAAACGGCAAGAACAAGATGCCCGCTTATGCCGGCAAGCTGACCGATGCGCAGATCAAGGATGTCGTCTCTTACATCCGCACGCTGCAGAAATAAAAGAGCAAGTTCCTGCCGCGCCGAGGGGGAAAGGACTGCAATCCTTTGTCCCACTCGCGCCCGGCTGGGGACTGGCTTGAAAGTGCAACGATCGATCGGAGCCGACATGAAGACTGTTTCCTCGATTACGCTCGCTCTTGGAGCGCTTCTGGTTTTCGCAGTGCCGCACATGGCTGTGGCGGAGACCGATTGCCTCTCCTGCCACGGGGACAAGACCCTCCAGGATGGCTCCGGGCACAATATCGGCTTGGATGGCGCGAAGTTCGGAGCAAGCATTCACGGCAGCCTGAAATGCAGCGATTGCCATGCGACCATCACAGACTATCCTCATCCGGACAAAGTGACTCCCGTCAAGTGCGAGACCTGCCACGCGGATCAGGCGGCTGGCCTGGTGGGAAGCGTTCATGCCAACCGGGCGGAGCATCCCTGCACCAGTTGCCACGGAGATGCACACTCTATCTTTCCCAAGGCGGATTCCCGGTCGGCGGTTTATCCCCTGAATATTCCGCGCACCTGCGGGAACTGCCACGGCAACGATTTGATGGCCAAGCAGCATGGCTTGCCCAATGTTTATCCGCTTTATATCGACTCCATTCATGGCTTTGCGCTGAGCAAAGAAGGGCTGCTGGTGGCGGCAAACTGCCAGAGCTGCCATGGCTCGCATCACATTTTGAGCCACAAAGATCCGTTGAGCCCCACCTACAAGGCAAATATTCCCAAGACGTGCGGAACCTGCCATGCGGGAATCACCGATAACTATATGGGCGGAGTGCATGGGAAAGCGGTAGCGGCGGGCAATCTGAAAGCGCCTGTATGTACCGATTGCCACACGGCGCACGCCATTCTACAGCCGACGGCAGCGGCCTTCCGCATGCAGTCGACGCCTATTTGCGGCTCCTGCCACACGGACAAGCTATCCACTTACCGGGATACATTCCACTCGCAGCTGGGCTCGCTGGGCGGCTACGTGGAAACGGCGCGCTGCTGGGATTGCCACGGAGCGCATGATGTGTTGCCGGCCTCCGATCCGCGGTCTCCGATTGCACCGGCAAATCTAGTGACGACCTGCGGCAAGTGCCATGCGGGCGCCAACGCAAGCTTTGTGCAGTATCAGCCTCATGCCAACGCGCGCAATCGCAAATTGAATCCGGCCCTCTACTTCGTCCGTTTGTTCATGAACCTGCTGCTGGCCGGCACTCTTGGGTTCTTCATGATTCACACCATACTGTGGCTGATCCGCTCGCGATACGACCAGATCAAGAGAAAGGCTGCGGGAGGAGGAAAGAATGCCTGATTTAGAGCCGGTAGTCGTAGCAAGCGGCGAGAAGCGTCCAACGGGTGAGCGGTATTTCATGCGCTTTACGCGGGCGCAAAGGTATCTTCATGCCGCGCTGTTCACCAGCTTTCTGGGGTTGGCAGGGACCGGTCTCCCGCTGCGTTTCAGCGAGAGCATCTGGGCGCGCGGACTGGCGAAAGGCGTCGGCGGATTCGGGGCAATTCTCTTCTTCCATAAATTTTGTGCGATCGTGCTGACGATCGCGTTTCTCATCCATGTAAAGGACCTGTTTACGCGCGCCGTAATCCATCATGAAAAGGGGATTTTCTGGGGCAAAACCTCCATGGTGGCCAACTGGAAGGATGTGAAGGATCTCGTTGGGCACATGCGCTGGTTTTTGGGACTGGGACCGAAGCCGATATTCGAGCGCTACGCCTATTGGGAGAAGTTCGATTATTGGGCGGTCTTCTGGGGCATGGTCGTCATTGGCTTTTCAGGTTATGCGATGTGGTTTGCGCCGTTCTTTGCGCACTTTTTGCCTGGCTGGGCGTTGAACGCCGTGCTGGTGATTCACAGCGAAGAAGGGCTCCTGGCCATTCTGTTCATCTTTTCCATTCACTTTGTGAATACTCATCTGCGCCCGGACAGTTTTCCCATGGACATGGTGATTTTTACCGGAGTGGAGAGCGAAGAAGAGTTCAAGCATAAGCGCACGCTGGAGTATGAGCGTCTGAAGGCGCAGGGAAAGCTGGAGTCGAGAATCGGAGAGGCGGCGCCTGTCTGGCTGCTCAATTTCTCCAAGGTCGTGGGGTTCACGGCAATTTTCATCGGCCTGCTTCTCCTGGTACTGACCCTGACCGCGTATTTCGGATCCTGAACGTTTAGATAGCCGTATTGTCTTTGAGATAGAGACTTTAGCTTATCCGGCAGAGGCTTCCTACACAGCTCGGAAGCCTCTGCGCGGTTTTGTGTCCTCTGGCGCTGTGATTCAAATCACTGCGAATTTCTCCGCTGCGGCGTCTTCTAAAAGGCGTGACCTCTGCCAAAATAACTCTCGCCCAAACGCTCGCCTTATCTTTGTTCTTTTGCGCCGGTGCGGCTCGCGCCGAGCATAAACTCCAGGACAAAGACTGCCTTGCCTGCCACTCCGACTCCACTCTGACCACGGAGGTAAACGGCAAGCAAGCAAGCCTGTTTGTGGACGAAGGCAAGCTGAAACATTCCGTCCACGGCGATCTCTTCGCTTGTGTCGATTGCCACAAGGATGTGAAGAGCCTGGCGCATGACACCACGCCTAAGAAGGTTCGCTGCGCAGAGTGCCACACAGACGCACAGGAAGCCTACTCGCATAGTCTTCATGCCAGCACGTATCGCGCTGGCGGGCCGGGAGCTAACTGCCAGGACTGTCACGGAGGCGCGCACGAGGTTCTGGCCGCCAGCGACGCCAAGTCGCCGGTGAATCATGCCAACATTCCCGTTACCTGCGGCCGGTGCCACGGGCAGAAGTTCCTGATGGAGTCGACCGGCGAAAGCGCTCAACCCTTCATCTCTTACCAGGACAGCGTGCATGGGCGCGCCGTAGAAAACGGGTCAACGCAGGCGGCGGTTTGCACCGATTGCCACAGCACACATGCGATTCTTCCTGCCAACAATCCCAAGTCGCCGATTTACAAGTTCAACGTTCCGGCAACCTGCGGCAAGTGCCATTCGGCAGTTGAAAACACTTTCATGCAGAGCATTCACGGGCAGGGAATTGCGAAGGGCAACGGACTGGCCCCGGTCTGCACAGACTGTCACGGAATCCACTCCATCAAGTCCCCGGTGAATGCTAACGCTTCTGTCTCGGAGAAAAATGTCTCCAGAGACGTATGCGCCCGTTGCCACGAAGGCGTGCGTCTCTCGCAGGAGTTCGGCTTGCCGGGAAACCGTGTGACAACCTACTTAGACAGTTATCACGGACTGGCTGCGGAAGGCGGTTCGGTGGTGGCGGCCAACTGTTCCAGTTGCCACGGTGTACATAACATTCTGCCGTCGAGCGATCCGCATTCCACTGTGAATAAAGCCAACCTCGACGCGACCTGCGGACAGTGCCACAAGGGAGTTACACAGAAGTTCACGCTGACGCCGGTGCATCTGGGCGATGGAATTCAGCACAAGGACATTGGCTCTATCGCGGTGCGCTGGGTCAGGCTGAGTTATATAGTTTTAATTCTGGTTGTGATTGGCGTCATGTTCCTGCACAACGCCATTATCTGGCGGAGCAAGGCTGTGGCGCGGCGCGCGATGCAGAATCCCAAGATGTTTCGGATGACAACCAATCAACGCTGGCAACATTTGACTCTTCTTACCAGCTTCATTGTCTTGGTAATTACTGGATTCGCGCTCAAGTTCCCAGACTCGTGGTTTGCAGCTGTGCTTGGTATGGGCGAGCAGCTGCGCAGCGTCATCCATCGCGTGGCGGGAGTTATCCTGATCGGCACCGGCTTCTATCACATCTTCTACCTGGCGATGGCCAAAGAAGGCCGGAGACTGATTCTGGATATCGCACCGCGACCAAGGGATGCTTTCGATGCCTGGGCGACAATGCGCTACTATCTTGGCCTGGGCGGCGAGAAGCCGAAGTTTGGCCGCTTCAACTACGCTGAAAAAGCGGAATACTGGGCTTTGGTCTGGGGCACGGGACTGATGGCAGTTACCGGCGTGATGATGTGGGCCAAGGTCTCGGTGGGAGACCTGCTGGCGCGCTGGTGGGTAGACGTGGCCACTGCGATCCACTTCTACGAGGCGATTCTGGCCACGCTGGCGATTGTGGTCTGGCACTTCTATCAGGTCTTCTTCGACCCCGATGTCTATCCGATGAACTGGGCATGGTGGGACGGCAAGATGCCGGTGGAACACTACCGCCATGAGCATGAGCTGGACACGGAAGCTATTTCCGAAGCGACGGCTCAAGATTCGGCCGCCAAAGCCGATAAGCCGGGCGAGGGAGACGGCGCTTCATCGTAATTCATTAAATAAATTCGAGATGGAGCGGAATGTTTTGCTGGAAGGCGTGTTTGCCTCGACAAGAGACCGCGGGGAGGAGTGTTTTGCCGATGGTTGACAACGCCAGAGCCGAGATGTACATTCCGGAAAACACCCATTTGTCCTCCCCGTAACTCTTGTAAGAAAGAAGAGGCAAGATGGTTCACGTTCGGAGTTTCAAGACTCTGGGGGTATTGGCGTTTTTGTTGGTTTTCAGCCTGGTTACAGAAGCACAAAGTGTTGCATCAGCAGGATTCGGTGGGAGGAGCAGTAAAATTCGCTCCCAGCTGGCGGGAGC
>JBEKQD010000120.1:0-9992 GCA_049520075.1 Occallatibacter sp.
TCCGTATCTTCTATGGCCAGAGAGCCGCCTACAACATACGCGTAGTAACGGCTCCCGCCGCCGCCAAGTTGGGCGTTTAACGCCGCGTTTAGATTACTCAACTCGGGGTCGGCATCGTTGCCGAAGATATCAGAATAACCGTCGGCAAGATTGATACTGGCGTGTGCGGCTCCGCTCTGGACGTCGAATATGCCGCTGGCGACAGATCCAGGGGCAGCCGCTTCTGCCGTGTATGCGAGCCAAATTCCCGTGTCGTAAGTGGTAAGGTTCTGGGCGCCCAAGTTGGGCGTTTGCGTAAGAGTTGAGCCGCTCGCGTCCAAGGTTTCATTAGGGTTGCTGGACGAGATGTTGAGCACGCCATATTCACCGAGTGAAGCCGTATAGGTAGAGCCGGTTGATGGTCCCAAATAGAAGTCCAACTCTGTTCCCAAATCGGCAAGCGCGACGGCTTGGGTGGCTGGGTTGTCGCTGGTGAGACCCGAAGCAAGACCTGGCAGCGTGCTGAAATCGAAGCTGCTAGAGGCGGCGTGATCGCCTCCTTTGGAGGTGAAGGTGATGGAGCCGGCCAAAGTAGCCCCAACTTCAAGCAGCTGGGAAGACATGAGAGAGCTCCCGGGCGAAGAAGGGTCGGGGACGCTCCAGAAAGAAATGTCGCTGGCCGTCGGCACGGGATTCGAAGTTTGAATGGTGAGCACACCGCCGCTGATTGACGCAGTGTATGTCGAGCCTGTTGTCCCTCCGATGGCGGTTGTCATGTTGGCGGCCAGCGCGTTGGCTGCTGCGGTCGCGGTGGCCGGGTCGCTGCTGGCCAGTCCCTGAAAAAAGCCAAGATTGATGCCGATTGAATCGGGGGCGCTGCCGCCAGAGGATGAAATGTCCAGCGCGCCGCTCAGCGTGTCCCCGGCGATGATCGGACTGGACGTGATCGTGGAGCCGTCTGGGCTGGCCGCAAAGGAAACGTCTTCCATAATCCCATCTACTTCCGGGGTGTTTGAGGTGACGGTGATGCCGCCGCTCAGCGTGTCGCCGGGAGTGACGTTGCCGGAGGTGGAATTGCCGCCGCTGTCGGTCAAGGTGATGTCGCTGGGGCTTCCGCTGCCCGGAATCGTGGAGGTAACATCGAATCCTCCGCTCAGTGTGTCCGCCGGATTGATGGTGCCGGTGATGGCGCTGGTGCCATTGGTCAGCGCAATCGTCGAGCTGCCTCCGCCTGTAAAAACCTGCGTGCCGTTGAATTCGGTTGCCGTTCCGATCTGATTAATCTCAGAGAGAATGCTCTGATACTCAGTGTTGGCTGCGCTCAACTGCTGGGTGGTCAAGCCGCTGTTGGAGGCCTCGGTGGCGAGCGTGACGGCGCGGTTCAGCATGGTGTTGACCTGCGAGAGCGCCCCGTCCGCAACCTGGAGAAACCCGATACCGTTGTTGGCGTTGGTGGTGGACTGCGACAGCGCGTTGATGTTCGCCTGGAGCCCGTCGGCAATCGAGAGGCCTGCGGCGTCGTCGGCGCTGCTGTTGATTTTCAGCCCGGTGGAGAGTTGAAGGAGAGCTTTCTGCTGGCCGGCGGACGCTTGAGCGAGTGCGTTCTCAGCTACAAGTGAAGAGACGTTGTTCAGGATAGTCAGCGACACTGGGTGCCCCGTTCTGCAACCCGTCAACCCAGATTCCTCATAGCAGGAACAAGCTGAAATGCCGAGAGGTAGGCCGTTCCCCGCGCCGGGCTTTGTTCGCCCCGCTGTAGGAACTGCATCTTCCAGAGGAGCTATCGGCATAAACGAAGCCCCATTCCAATCTGCGCCCGAGACGCTACGCTTGCTTGGCCATTGTAATCAGGGACTTGCCATGAATCACCGGACAGCTCGAAGCAATTCTCAAACGCCGCCAATCGGCCAAGTCGCGTTTCCGGGCTCGATGCGGCCCGGGTCAGTCTGACTCAGGCCACCCGGCCGGAATTGGGAACGATGGTAAGAGGCGTTTGCCGGAGAAACGGCGAGTGGCCTCGTTTTTCGGTAGACTACGGTTAAGCGGCTTGACTTACCTCACCGCGGCCGTCAAGGCTGGGTGGGAAACGCTAAGTTGTGGCTCGGAAAGCGGCATGGCAAGACTGCCGCGAGGAGGACACTATCAGCACGCGAATGCGGTTGGGCGATCTGCTGATACAGGCGAATCTGGTTAGCCTGGCGGATGTTGTCAAGGCGCTGGAGCGTCAGGCCGGCAGTGGCGGCCGTTTAGGCGACAACCTAGTGGCCATCGAAGCCATCGACAAGCAAGTGCTGGAGAGCTTTCTGAAGCGAATTCCCGTTGAGCCGGCGACCATGGAAGCGACCGGGATCGACGAGACAGAGCTTCTGGGCCTGTTAATGAAGCTGATCCACGCGGGCCACCTGGAGGATTGCCGGCAGTACGTGGAAGCCATCAAGCTGCCCTATCACATTGTGGCGGAACTGGTCCAAATGGCTGTGGAACGGCAACTGCTGCGCGCCCTGGGAATGCGCTCTTCCAGCAACCCGATCGAGATGAGTTATGCGTTCACCGACGAAGGCAAGCGATGGACCATCGACGCGCTGGAGCGGTTGCATTATGTGGGGCCGGCTCCCGTGACGCTGGAGGACTTCACCTACCAGGTGAATCTGCAAAAGTTAACGAACGAATTGGTGACCTTCGACCGCATCCGCAAGGCTCTGGGCGAGTTCATCTTTGAAGACAGCATTGTTGAGCAGAGCGGGCCGGCGCTGAACTCGGGCCGGGCGATGCTGCTCTATGGCCCTCCGGGCAACGGCAAGACATCGTTTGCACATTCACTGGCCGGCGTCTTCCGCGATGTGATTTACGTGCCTTATGCCATCTCCATTGAAGGCGAGATTCTTCGCTTCTACGACCCCAGCGTTCATCACGCGGTGAGCCCCACCGACGTGACCGATGATAGCCAGCAGTCGTTTGTCCGGGCCGAGGAGTATGACGCTCGCTGGGTTCCGTGCCAACGGCCATTTGTAACCACGGGCGGCGAATTGACGCTGGAGATGCTTGACCTGAAATACGACGCAACGGGACACTTTTACGAGGCCCCGTTGCACGTGAAGGCGCTAGGCGGTTGTTTCGTCATCGACGACTTCGGCCGCCAGTTGGTGAGTCCAACCAGCCTGCTGAACCGCTGGATTGTGCCCCTTGAGAACCATGTCGACTATTTGAAGCTGCATACCGGAAAAAGCGTGAGTATCCCCTTCGAGGGACTGGTGATTTTTTCTACAAACCTGGAGCCGGAGGACCTGATGGACCCGGCGTTTCTGCGCCGCCTTCCTTACAAAATTGAGGTTGGCGCGCCTTCGCCTGAACTTTACAAGCGCATCTTCGAGGCAGAGTGCATAAAACATGGATTGCCGCCATTCGATGAAGTGATTGACGGCATCACACGAAGGCTTCAGGATCAATTTGGGCTTGAGCTGGCTGCGTATCAGCCGCGGTTCATCGTCGATCAGGTTTTGGCTACGTGCCGGTTCATGGGCCAGGCGCCGCATTTCGAGTCGCGGTTCATTGAGTATGCACTGAATAATCTGAAGGTGAAGCGTGCCGACCGCGCGCACGGCAAGGGAGACGGAGCGCATGGCTAAGACAAAAAGCCGTAAAAGATCACAAAAAACTTTAGATAGAGATATCCCACCCATGCGCCGAAAAAAGCGCATGGGTGGGGCACAGAGCGTTCTTTGGAGAGATTAGAGCGCAGTTTCACCGCGTTCGTCGTTGCGGATGCGGATTGCTTCGTCCATGTGGCTGATGAAGATTTTGCCGTCGCCGATGCGGCCGGTGCGCGCGGCGGCGAGGATGACATCGACAGCCTTGTCCTTGAGGACGTCAGAGACCACCAACTCGATCTTGATCTTGGGCAGAAGGTCAACAGTGTACTCACGGCCGCGATAAAACTCGGTGTGGCCTTTCTGCCGGCCGTGGCCGCGAGCTTCCAGAATCGTCATGGCTTCGATGCCTGCCTCGAGCAGCGCATCCTTTACTGCGTCCAGCTTTGAAGGCTGGAGAACCGCTTCTATTTTGAACATACGCAAATGCCTCGTTTGACAGCGTAACAGGCGGGACGGCTTCTTGTACGGCGCCCACCGGATTTGTGTTGGTCTGCCCCGAATCAATCGAGCCGGGGCAGTTCGAAATGGAACAGAAGGCGCTTCGACTTCGCGCGGGACAGGCTCTAAAGTCGTGCGCTTACACCTGTTACGAGTTGAGGTCGTAACCTTCTTCGCCGTGCTGTGTGATGTCGAGGCCTTCGGCTTCCTGCTCGGTCGAAACGCGGAGCCCTATGACCTTATCGACGAAGTACAGCAACACGAGCGTGCCCACAATTGAGACGCCCCAGGCAAGGCCAACGCCGGTGGCCTGGTTGAGTACCTGGCCCCAGTGTCCGTCCATCGCACCGGTCGGAACAGCGTTGCCCGCTGCGTCTTTGCCGAAGGCGGCGTTGATGGCGCCGGTGGCAAAGAGGCCGGTGAGCAACGCGCCCAGGGTTCCACCGGCTCCGTGCACGCCGAAGGCGTCGAGCGAGTCGTCGTAGCCGAAGAATTTCTTGACGATGAAGACCATGAAGAAACAGAAAACGCCGGCGAGGAGTCCGATGAGCAGAGCGGCGAAGGGCTGCACAAATCCGGATGCGGGAGTGATGGCCACCAATCCCGCAACCGCACCGGAGATGGCGCCCAGTGCGGTGGGCTTGCCGCTGTGAATCCATTCTGCGATGGACCAGCCGATGGCGGCAGCGGCGGCGGCAAAATGGGTGTTGATGAAGGCGCTGGTGGCCAGAGGGCTGGCTGCCAGCGCGCTGCCCGCGTTGAAGCCGAACCAGCCCACCCACAGCAGACATGCGCCGATGAAGCTGATCACCATGGAGTGGGGCTGCATTTTGGTTTGGGGATAGCCGACACGCTTGCCAAGATAAAGGCAGCAGATCAGCGCCGAGACGCCGCTGGTGATGTGAACCACCGTGCCTCCGGCGAAATCGAGCGACGGGACGCGGCCGCCGGTGGAGTTCAGGAAGCCGCCGACGCCCCAGACCATGTGGGCCATGGGGCAGTAGACGATGAGCGACCAGAGCGAGAGAAAGAGAGCCATGGCGCTGAACTTCATGCGCTCGGCAAATGCGCCGGTGATGAGCGCCGGGGTAATAATGGCGAACATCAACTGGTAGACCATGAAGGTCTGCTCGGGAATAGTGGCGGCATAGTCGGTGTTGGGGGTGAGCGTGACACCGCGCAGAAAGAGGTGCTCGAATCCGCCGATGAAGGCCGTGCCGTGGCCGAAGGCCAGCGAATAGCCCACGACGGCCCAGATAACCGTGACCAGGCACATCATTGCGAAGCTCTGCATCATAGTGGCGAGGATGTTCTTCTTCCGCACCAGGCCGCCGTAAAAGAGGGCCAGTCCGGGGCCGGTCATCAAAAGAACCAGGGCGGTCGAAGCCAGCATCCAGGCGTTGTCGCCGGCCGAGCGGGCATCGGTTACGGCCTGCTGCAGAGCGGCAATCTGGGCTTGTGTAGCGGGCGGTGCGGCGGGTGCGGGCTGAGCCAAAGCGGGGATTGCCAGTACTGCGAAGAGAAACAGCAGTTTGATTCGACGGTACATTCGGTTTCTTACTCCCTTGAAATATGCGGTGGGCAGATGCCTTGCGTGGGGCCGGAACTATGAAGGGGCCTTCCGCATAATAGTGAACACAGGCGCGCCGGTAGCGTGAGTATCGGTTGGTTCCAAATTGCTGCCGGAACAGGATTTTCGCAGAATAACTCTCAAATATGGCCAAAGGAATTGTAGTGTCCCGGGAATAAGGAATCCATGAAGATACGCCGCTAAACATAAAAAAACCGAATAGAGCGGAGGAAGACGGAAACCCAGGGCGGCTGCGGTGGACCCATATATACGAATTTGGAGGTATATTAGACCTATGGCGTCCACTGTAGAGCGGGATCGATATTTATTCGGGGCGCTGGATAGCAGCGCGACAAACCGGATCAAGGTTAGGGAAGCAAACTACGGCTATGAAGAGCCGGAAGGGGTTCTGCTGACCTCGCTCGATTACGCGATCAATTGGGTGCGCAAGAACTCGATTTGGCCCATGACCTTTGGCCTCGCCTGTTGCGCCATCGAGATGATGTCAACGGGTGCGGCTCGCTACGACATTGCGCGCCTGGGCGCCGAGGTCTTCAGGCCGTCCCCGCGCCAGTCGGATCTGATGGTGGTGGCCGGGCGGGTTTCACAGAAGATGGCACCGGTGCTTCGCAGGTTGTATGACCAGATGCCGGAGCCGAAGTGGGTAATCTCGATGGGCGCCTGCGCGACCTCCGGCGGGGTTTTCAATAATTATGCGGTGGTGCAGGGCGTAAACCAGGTAGTTCCCGTAGATGTGTACGTTCCGGGGTGCCCGCCGCGGCCTGAGCAACTGATTTACGCTCTTACGCTGCTGCAAGAGAAGATTCAGCGAGAGCCGCGCAGCCTGATGAAGACTCTGAATCTGGCATAGCCAAAGAGCGAGTGCGTGTTCAGCGGCGGATTACCATAGTAATTTAAGGGTTACCTTCCTGATGTTCAAGGAGGTAACTGAGGAAGCGCCTCCGCGAGAAACTATTTTTTGAAATGCTAGTCAGGATGGTAGGTTTAGTTGTATAGCAAGGGCTTTTGATTATTCTGCGAAGAAAATATTCTGCGAAGAATGTCTGAATCTTCTTCCACGTGAAGAATCTTGCCTGTGCAGAGCTGGTCGTCGTGCTCGCAAGCAACCTTGTTCAAGTGTTGTCGGCCAGATTTTTTGTGGAGGAAATGGCATGTTTGCGCGCATTGCGAAATGTGTATGCTGGACTTTTATCCTTGGCTGCGTGGTGTCAATTCCATGTGTCAGTAGCGCCCAGGTTGTTCCTGCCGTCAAGGCAGCAACTTCGCAGGATATCGCGGCCAAATGGGACTTCTTTGCGGGCTACAGCTACCTCAGGCCTTACGGAACGGTGTCAGCGCTTACGTGGCCCGGCAACGTCACTCTTCCGTTCAGCTATGTACCCGTCAACGGCCAGGTAATCGGCAGTGTCACTCGCTACTACGGCAGGCATTGGGGAGCGGAGTTCATTGGCGATGTTCATCTGCAAAACGACTATCCGTATCCCGGCCAATTTGTGCCGAGGAACTCTTTCAGTGGTGCTTCCGGCGGTGTAATCTACCGGTTCAAGAACTCCAGCAGCACACCCTTCATCCACGTCCTGGCGGGCGGCGAAATAGCGGACGGTCCAGCCTACCAGTCTGACAACTGGGGCCCGGTGGGGACGATCGGCGGCGGCTTGGATTGCGAAACACCGCTGTTGAAGCATCACATGGCGATTCGCGTTATTCAGGCGGACTACCAGCGCGTCTACGAGAGTTTTGGAACGGGGGAGCATGGGGGCATTGGCAATATAAACGCCTATCGCCTGAGCGCCGGCGCGGTGTTCCACACCGGTGCTGACGACGCGAATCGCCCGGTGCTGGGTCTGGCCTGCCTGGCAACGCCAAGTCCGGTTTTTCCCGGCGAGCCTGTGACTCTGACCGCGACGGTCAGCAACCTGAGCCCCCGGCAGCGCGCGACTTACACCTGGACTGGAGCCGGCGTTGGCGGGAATGGGGAGAGAGTTACGGTGGCCACCGCTTCCCTGGCGCCCGGCAATTATACGGTGACCGCCCAAGTGCGCGAGGACAAATCGACGAGGGATTGCCTGCGGGTAATTCCACCCCAGCATGCCTCCTGCATAGCGAGCTTTACGGTCAAGCGGTTTGAGCCTCCTGCCATCAGTTGCGTGGCCAGCCCCGGCATCATCAAGCCAGGCGAGACCAGCAATATTACCGCGGTTGGCGTGAGTCCGCAGAACCGGCCACTGACTTACAGTTACTCGGCCAGCGGCGGCTCGGTTACCGGCAGCGGGACGGTGGCTGTCTTCAATTCAGCAGGCGCGCCGACCGGCTCTGTAGTGATTCCCTGCGTTGTGACTGACGACACGGGCCAGATGGCAACGTCGAGCACCAGCGTGACCGTCCTGCCTCCGTATGTCCCTCCAATTCAGCACAGCCAGGCGCTGTGTTCCATCAGCTTCGCTACTGACAAGAAACGCCCGTCGCGGGTGAATAATGAAGGCAAGGCCTGCCTCGACGAGATAGCCCTTGACCTGGAAAAACAGCCGGATGCCAAGTTTGTGGTGGTGGGCAAATCCGATGCGACCGAGAAGGCCAATAGTGCGAGGCAGCAAGAGGCTGCTCTGCGGAACAAGCACATCAAGGCTGAGGATACCGCGGCTGAGCGCGCAGTAAACGCCAAACAGTACCTGGTGACCGAGAAGGGCATCGACGCGGCGCGCATCAGTGTCGCGACCAGTGCGGCGAATGGCCAGACCACTGAAGATTACCTGGTTCCCTCCGGCGCCAACTTCACGGCTGACGTGCATGGCACATCACTGGTGGATGAGAGCACAGTGAAGGCGCAGGAGCACAAGCCGCTCCCCGTCAGTCCGCACAAAAAGCCAGCCGTGGCGGTGACCCAAAAACCCGCGCAGTCGCCCGCGGAATAGGTTATATAGAACGCTTCAGGCAGCAAAATCCGGAATCCGGCTCACGTAGACGCAATCAAGGGAGCCGGATTTCGGATTGAGAATTCGCAAACACAATTTTAGGTTGACTGGCGGCTGGATAGCGTTTCCTGTTACTGTCGGCTTTTGAGTCTATTCAGCGTCTGGACTGCCCCGGTCAGCATGAATTGCCTATAATTCTTCCGGCCATGGACCCAGTTATGAATCGAGCCGTTGTCAGGGGGCCAATATGCTACCATGGTTCCGTATTGAATACTGTCGCATTGTCGCTTTCTTGATGCTTGGTTAGGTCTTAGTTTGGAGATGGCGAGCATAAGCAAGCCATTTCAACGAGTTCTGGAATCTGAAAGTGGAGGAGAATCACATGCACCCGCAAAAATTGAAATCTGTTAGTTTGGTTCTGGCTTCGGCGTGTCTGGTACTGGTACCCATGGGGTGCAAGCAGGCTCCGCCGATTACGCTGTCGGTCAATGCTGCCCCGCCCGCAGTTTTCCCTGGGGATACAGTCACAGCAACCGCTACCGCCGGGTCAGTGGACCCCAACAAGAAAACGAATGTGGTTTATAACTGGTCCGGAACCGATGTGACAGGCAACGGCACCACGGCCACAGTCGCCACCGCATCGCTGGCACCGGGCACTTATACGGTGAAAGCCGATGTGAAGGAAGGCAAGAAGGGCAAGGAAGGCCTGAAGCCGGGCCAGACTGCTGAAGCCACGGCCACCTTTACCGTGAAGCAGTTTGAACCGCCGACGATCTCTTGTTCGGCCAGCCCGACCACCCTCAAGCCGGGTGAAACGAGCACAGTGACCGCAGTTGGCGTGAGCCCGCAGAGCCGTCCTCTGACTTACAGCTACGCGGCAGTTGCCGGCACCATCAGCGGCAACGGCGCCACGGCGACCTTCTCATCGACCGGCGCACCGACCGGCGAAGTGGGGATTACCTGCACCGTCACCGACGACAAGACCCAGACGGCAAACGCAAGCACCAGCGTGAATATCCTGGCACCCTATGTGCCTCCGGTTCCTCACACCCAGGCGCTGGCAACGATCAGCTTCGGTACCGACAAGAAGCGTCCGGATCGCGTGGACAACGAAGGCAAGGCGGGTCTGGACGGAATCGCACTGAGCCTGCAGCAGGCACCCGACGCCAAGCTGGTAATCGTGGGCGAGGCCAATGCCAAGGAGCGGGCCAAGACCGCGAAGGAAGCAGCGTTCGCGATGAAGCACAAGCACGCCAAGGTTGATGATCCCGCGGCCGATCGCGCAGTTAACGTCAAGGATTATCTGGTAACGGATAAGGGCATTGACGCCTCTCGCATCACCGTAGCTACCGGGACCACAGACGCTCAGGAAGTGGAAACTTACCTGGTGCCTGCCGGCGCTAACTTTGCGGCCGACGTGCA
>JBEKQD010000121.1:0-15706 GCA_049520075.1 Occallatibacter sp.
CGCAGCTAATAGCCTCCGCAAAGAGCAGGATTGCACTTAAGTGCGGAATTGACACGAAAACATTTGGAATTAGACAAATAGTCTCCCTTACACAAACCTGGATGCTTCACCATGGAAAAACTGACGACCACGACGTGTTTCTTTACCGAGAGGGGTTTTATAGGGGAAGCAGTGCGGCGTACTTCCTTCTTGCCATCGCCTTCCTCGTGCGAGGATGCAGAGGCCCCATCGCGATAGTAGGAAAGGATTTCACATGCAATATCGGTGGCAGCCTTATGCTCACCTTGTCGATCCTCGCCTTTGCGATCTCGGTCGTTTTCTTTTTCCGTTTTTTGCGATTCGGAAACTATCGCGTGCAAAACCTTCTTGCCTCTGCTTGTCTTCCAATGGAGTCAGATTTAGACGGTGGAACGAAGGACAACAATGAAACAAGTGCTGAGACGCCAAAATAGTTTATGCAGTCGACGCTTTTGGGGGAGAGATGGGTTGGAACGAAACGAACGACGCATTCATCTGGATCTTTAACGTTGGGCGCGGACTTGCAGCATTTATCCGGACGCCCTTAAATCATGGAATCATCGTCGATATGGGAAGGGGTGAAGACTTTGTGCCGTCAGAGTTTGTCCTTAAGAAACTCTGCCCATATCTCGAATCATACAAAGAACATAAAATCGCTCAGGCGATTTTATCGCATCCGCACCACGACCACATAAGTGATTGCGCTGCGCTTTCCGAAATCCCGGAGCTTTACCCTACATTGGTCACATGCCCAAATGATAATGTTCCCTCAACCCCAAATGTGCGATATGACCCTGTCACATGGAAGAGAATTAAAAACCGTGACGGGAACAAGAGCATTGAAAAATACAAAAAGCTATATGAGCGGCGCCAACTTCCACTTCAGACGATTGAGCACGTCTCCAAATATAGAACGACTCTCCCACTCGAATATGGCATATATTATCTATCTCCGAAAGTTTGCAATGAACTACACAGCGATGATAATGAATATGGAAACAGCCTCAGCGTTATGACATATTTTAGATATGGAGGCCAGTCCATCCTGTTTCCAGGCGACATCACGCCTGAAGCTATGGAAAGAGTTCTGGCAGAATCATTAGGCGTTGAGAAAAGATTCACTGTCTTCAGTAGATCAGAACAAGAACAACATCCTCGCTGGATCACCGAGACTTTTGACCAGCCGTCGCTTAAGAGTCGTCTTAAGGAATTTGGACTCTCTGTTCTTGTTGCGCCTCATCACGGACTGGAATCCTGCTATTCGCCGGAGCTTTATTCCGCAATTAGAGGAGAGAAGCCTGACATCATCGTAGTTTCAGAAATGTATAGCGTTCCCGACGGCCAGGGAGAAACTCACCACTACTATCAGTCCGAAAATGGTGCCTCGGGCCTTAATGTGAACATTTCTGGATCCACTGACTTTCGGAGGAGTGTTAGCACGAAGTCGAATCACATCCTTATCAGGATGAATGGCAACGGCAAGCCGAAGATCTATTGCGAGAAGGAAATTGAGAAACTCATGAAGTGGGCAAACTCATGATTGAGGCAGGTGGCCCGCTCATCAGTCCTGAAGAATCACTATGAGGCGGGTGGCCCCGGTCTCAATGACCTCTCCAAATCCTGTCGAGGGTGCCCCCGGTCCCTCGGCAGGTGGCCCGCTCATCAGTCCCGAAGAATCACCATGAGCTACGAGAAGCTGTGCCCCGTTCATCGCGGTCTTATCGCGATGAGCGGGCGGCTGTCCACATATCGATTCTGAGATGTGGGAGACGATGAACCTCAACTCGCCTCGCCGAAGGCAGTTGGCCCCACCGCAGGTGGCGGGTGGCCCCGGTCCCTCGCATTCGGGGACCGGGGAGAGCACGTAACCGCGCAGCCAGTGCTAGCATCTTCGTGGAGTGACGTGCATGGAATACGACGAGGACAAAATAGACGAGATGGTGCTGGCGTTGTTACGGCTGGGGCTGCACGAAGATTGCCGCGTGTGGAAGGGACACGACTGGGATGCGATGGACCGGCTCCACGCCAAAGGCTATATCTCCGACCCACAAAGCAAGGCAAAGTCGGTCGTTCTGACGGAGGAGGGAGAGCGCCGCTCGCGCGAGCTCTTCGAGCGCCATTTCATTCGTAAGGCCTGAATTTAACCGTCCAGGTCTTCCACGTCTCGGTTTTGATGTGGGAGACGATGAACCTCAACTCGCCGCCTTTTCTCCACGAGGGAGGCGGTGAAAGTAGCCCCGGATTGTGTTCCACCCAGAATCCTCCGCCCTGTAGGGGCAGAATGACCTCCGATCAGCCCTGGCACGCGGCCAGACGTGCTCATCAGATTGCGCTTTCAATTTGCAGAAAATACCATCCCGTTCATACATACTGATAAGGAGTGGAGGCGAGAGAGAAATCGCCCCAATCTTCCTCCGGAGAAAGGGCACCCCCTACCCCCCTATTTATATTTTCAAAACCTTGCAGGTAATTATCTGGTAACTCGCGGGTGCCCCACCTTTTCGCATACGTGGCGAAAGGGCGGGAGACCGAAGGGGAGATTTGCTCAATCTCCCCTTTCGCCCTGAAATGTTGGATGCCGCACTTTTGCCGGCGCGGCACCAGATGAGTTTTGGCCCCTTCACGCCGCAAGGGGTTCGATGCTTACGACATGGATCAGCTTGGCGTCTTCATCGAGTTGACCGATGACTTTGACAGTCTTGCCGGCAAACGGCTTGGCGCTATCCTGATCGTCGAGCCTGTAAGTCTGGCCCGCCGTGTCTTTCAGTAGGAACTGGTCGCCGTCCTGCACGATCGTTCCGGTAAAGGTCGCGGCCTTGGGTTGATCCTGCGGCTGTGCCGGCTTGTCCTGTGTCTGCGCAATCGCCACGCCGGACGCGTCTGCTGTGTATGGATTTCCCCAGGCAAGGGCGCCCACGACTACGAGTCCGCCTAGGAAGAAGCTGAGAACCAATTCACGCTTGATGGAACTCATGGGGGAGTACCTCCAGAGATCGAATTTGTCTTGCGCCGCTCTGTTAGCACATTGCGTACCAAACCTGAAGCAGCTGAAGTTGCAGAAGATACATGTGCGCCAACCAGCCAGGCTGGGAAAAACTACCAACTCTGGAAAAAACTTCCATTGTCGCTCGTCTCTGCACTTCGATTACCCTAGATAGGTCAGAGGAGCCCACCATGAGCGTCATCCGGCAAGAGGACTTTATCGCCAGTGTTGCGGGCGCGTTGCAATACATCAGCTATTACCACCCCGAGGACTACATCACCAGCCTGGCCAAAGCCTACGAGCGCGAGCAGTCGCCGGCTGCGCGCGACGCCATCGCGCAGATCCTCATCAACAGCCGCATGTGCGCCGAGGGCCACAGGCCTATCTGCCAGGACACGGGGATTGTGAACGCTTTTGTGAAGGTGGGCATGGACGCGCGCTTTGAGCCCGCCGCTGGCGAGCAAGCCAAAGACCTGCAACAGATGGTGGATGAGGGTGTGCGGCGTGCGTATCTCGATCCCGACAACAAATTGCGGGCGTCCATTCTGGCTGATCCGGCAGGCGCGCGAAAGAACACCAAAGACAACACACCGTCCGTGGTCAACGTCGAGATGGTGAAAGGCGCAACAGTCGATGTGACAGTGGCGGCCAAAGGCGGCGGCTCGGAGGCCAAGAGCAAGTTCATCATGCTCAACCCTACGGATTCAGTGGTGGAATGGGTGCTGAAGACCGTGCCGACAATGGGCGCGGGATGGTGTCCTCCCGGAATGTTGGGCATCGGTATTGGCGGCACGGCAGAGAAGGCGATGCTATTGGCCAAGCAGTCGCTGATGGACCCCATCAACATTCAAGACTTGATCGCGCGCGGCCCCAAAAGCCGCTCCGAAGAGATGCGTATCGAGCTGTATGACAAGGTGAATCGGCTCGGCATCGGCGCGCAGGGACTCGGCGGACTGACCACCGTATTGGACGTGAAGGTGCTGGACACGCCATGCCACGCGGCCAACCTGCCGGTGGCCATGATTCCCAACTGCGCGGCGACGCGCCACGCGCATTTCGTGCTGGATGGTTCAGGTCCGGTCTACCTTGACCCGCCCAATCTGGATAACTGGCCCAAGCTGACTTATGACGTTTCGGCGGCGCGGCGCGTGAATCTGGACACTGTTACCCGCGCAGAGGCAGCCACATGGAAGCTAGGCGAAGTGCTTCTGCTGACCGGTAAGCTGCTCACCGGCCGCGATGCCGCGCATATGCGCATGACGGCGATGCTCGACCGCGGTGAAAAGCTGCCGGTGGATTTCCGCGACAGGTTTATCTATTACGTTGGGCCGGTGGATCCTGTGCGCGAAGAGGTGATTGGTCCAGCGGGGCCGACGACGGCTACGCGCATGGACAAGTTCACGCGACAGATGCTCGCCCAGACGGGCTTGCTCGGCATGGTCGGCAAGGCCGAGCGCGGCCCGGCGGCGATTGAGGCGATTCGCGAATTCGGCGCGGTCTATCTGATGGCCGTTGGCGGCGCAGCTTATCTCATCTCGAAGGCCATTCACGGCGCGCGCGTGCTGGCTTTCGAGGACCTGGGGATGGAAGCGATCTACGAATTCGACGTGCGCGACATGCCGGTAACTGTCGCCGTTGATTCGAAAGGAACCAGCGTTCACCAGACCGGCCCCGAGGAGTGGCAGAAGAGGATTGCTGGAATTCCGATCCTTCAGTGAATAGTGAACAGCGGTCAGCGAGCCGCGCGCAAAATTGCGTCCACAACCTGCTCCGGCGTGAGCGCGTCTACCGCAACCGAAACATGCGCCATGCGATAGAGCGGCAATCGGCGCTGGTAGCGTGCGGCGAGGTTGACCTGGTCGGCGAGCACAGGACGGCTTTGCTCCGTTCCGCTGCAACGCTTGAGAGTGGTTTCCAACTCCACTTCGAGATGAACCAGCAGCATTCCCGGCGAGGCCAGCAGCAGCGCGCGCGTGGCCTCATGCTCAATCGCGCCTCCGCCGAGAGCCAGAACCAGAGCGTCGTCTTCGGCTAAACGAGCAATCGCCGCGTGTTCGCGCTCGCGGAAGGCAGCCTCGCCGTGGCGCGCGAAGATTTCGGCGATGGTCGCGCCGGCCTCGGCCTCGATCACGTCGTCCACATCCACAAATCTCCAGGCCAGCCTCGCGGCCACCAGCGGACCAACGGTCGTCTTGCCCGAGCCCATGAAGCCGGTGAGAACAATGCGGCGCGGTGCAACTGAATTGGAAGTGGATTCCACAGGCTTAGTGTACAGGCCGCGAAAAAGGCGAGTCAGCGAGTTAGCAAGTTGGCGGAAAGGTGCTGGAGCGATGCTTCGGCGCTGTTTTAGGGGCAAAAACCGGGTTTTTCCGGTGATTTTCAGAGGCTGAATCTCATGATGCGGGAGAATTTGGGGTTGAGAGTTTTCAATAGGCATTGATCCCAAACGGGTTATAAATAATCTGCAAGGATTATGAGAATATTGATACCCCAGGGGGGTATAGGGGGGGGGTAGGGGGTACCTGGGGGTACGGACCGGGGACATCCCCGACATATTGAACCGGGCGGATCTCCGACACTGCGACGAGGGAATAGGGGCCATGAAGGCTGCTCTCCTGACTGCTTTTATTGTGCGCCGGGAGAGGAGAATGTTCTGCAAGGGACTCGCCCTTCGACTTCGCTCAGGCGGGCTGTTCATGCGGAGGGTTTCGACAGAGCCAGCCGGTATCCTGAGTTGAGGGATTCGGGAGCGAGCTTATGATCGGTCTCGGAAAAGCACTCATCGCAGCGGGTCTACTCATCGCGCTCATCGGAGCCCTGCTCATCGTCGCGAGCCGCACCGGCTTGCCGCTCGGCCGCCTGCCCGGCGACTTCGCCTACCGAGGCAAAAGCGTCTCCATTTTTATCCCCCTCGGCACATGCGTTCTTCTCAGTATTGTGCTCTCCGTCCTTCTCTACGTCCTATCCCGCTTTCGTCGCTGACGGTGAGTTATACCCGGATTGTCGGCTGCTATTGTGTTTTTCAGGACCGATCCTGATCATCGTGGTCCGCTTCCGGCCCGTTGAGGTCAGTGGTCTCCCAGGTCCCCAAATGCGAGGGACCTGGGGCACCCATCGTTGGTGGGCAGATTGGCTTCCCAGCATCCGGACCACCCGCCACCGCCCTCATTCGATTTCGACTAATTGTCTGCTCTCAATCGCAAAGATGCCCCTTCGCGTAATTTGATATTTCCCGCCGCTGAACACTATGTAGTCCTTATCATGTTCGAGTTGCGTAAGCGTGCGCTTCAAATTCGCGCGCTGCTGTGGTTTCAGCCAACCGGAGAGCTCGTTCGCTTTCGCACCGGAGTCCGCGCAGTGGAACAAGAGCAGGAGTATCCGGTCGCTTGGACCGAGTGAAGGTCTCAGGGTCTTTAAGAAGCCGCCGAACTCCTCGACCGCTGGAATCCGCCGAACGGTAATCGCCTTGACAAGCGCAAGCGCCTTATCCGGCGGTATCCCCTTCGCAAGACGCACGAACTCTGCCAGGACCCAGTCAATGGCCGCCGACACAAATGACGAATCCTGCAGATTGGGATCAATTCCGTCCCCAAGGTGCGCCGCGTCGCGCTTGTTTCGTATGTCGTAGATCACACGTAGCGTACGCGGAATGTGGAGGCGAATCGAGTCTGTGGCGCTCGTGGGAGCTAGATTGGCCAAACTCCGAATAATACCCTCGGTGTCCAGCTGAGTCCCGAGTGGTGTAACAGCGAGGCCAGCGGCGTGTTGAAGCATTCTAAAAGCCGCTTCCGCGAACCGGCCGCCCTCCACCTCGTTCGGCCGCATCCGGCCGAGATAGAAATTCTTCTTTTGCTCCGTGTAACATTCAATGAGTTCGTCAACCAACTTCGTTGGAAAGCGCGCAATCAGAGAACTCTTGATGGCAGGATCATTCATCTCAGCTCTTGGCGATCTCCTTTACGAGAGTAGCTGCACGTTTGAGCCCGGGTGCTGTGAGGGTCCATCCTTTCTCTTTGGTCCCGGCGAACTCATTGCCTCTGTCCTTTATAAAAACGGAGTGATTTCCAATGTCGTAGCAGCCCAGCGACTCGCAGAGCGACCTAGCCGACTTGTCGTCGAACGTGGGGTTCCCGGTCGACAAGAGTCTAGATACGCCCACGAGGATATAGGCGTTGAGCGTCTGCTCTTTCTTGCCCTTGCCCGGAATCTCACCTGCAATAACTTCAGCGCTTCCATCCCCCAAATGGAACACTTGTTCGAGTTCCTCATCCGTGACGCTATTTTGCTTCATCCAAGCGCGCGCACGGGTCGGTAACGCAGACGTTCCACTGCCGTCGCCCTCTCCAGGATCGACAATGGCTCCGCCAGCCTGACGGGAGCCTGCGGGGAACGCCTCGCCAAGCAGCGTCAGCGACGCCTGAATTACGCGGATACGCTCGGCCGATTCGATTGGAGTGAGTAGATCCACGATTTCGGATACAAGCTCAGTGGTCTTCTTGCCGGTCATTGCTTTGTCCTCCTCGTCAGTTCCAGCTTCTGCTTTGTTGCCTTCCCTCGGCGCTCTCGTTACCTGGTTGATCGCGGCAAATCGAATCTGACAGTGCGATCGCCGTGATTGGTCAGCCGGTACATGCCGCGCTTCGAGCCAGTTGTGATGTAGTCATATTTGCTCTTCGCGTCTCGAAGAGCTTGGGAAACATACTTTGGCGGGCGCACATCAGCTCGAATGTAAGCACGTCTGATCTCCTCCTCGCTGAACTCCTTCATCCCCGACTCGGTCAGTGCAAACGCGAGCACCGTCGCAATTTCATGATGCCCTCGCGGCCTCTTCTCGATGACAAGTTGTTTCTCCGTTAGTCGGCGTGCTGGACGCTCCGTGCCATCTGCGTTGTCGCCGAGTAACGTGCCCGCAGGCTGCATGGCGGCGAACTTTTCGACTTGTGCCTGAACGAACTCTGAAGGACCTTCAAACGTGATCTTCGAGTCTCCTAGGGTAATCGTTGCTTTACAGCTATCCTGCATTTTCGCCCCCATAATAATAAACTACTATCATTATCATGCAAGGTCAAGTGTATATTTTGCGGCAACGGCTCCCGGTCTAGCGCCAGTGCGGCGCTCTGGCGGGAGGTCATTCACGGCTTCGTCGAGAATTTCGCCTATTTCCCTTGTTTCTGCTGGTTGACGTTCCGGTACTGGATCACAAAAATAACTGCTCTGAAATTGGCGGAGAGTAATCAAGCACATACACATCAAGTGCATTATGAGCAAAATGTATAATATTTATTTTACATGTTGAAAACAAAGAAATTAAAGTCGCAAAGTGATTGATAACTTTCACGCCAATTGCTTGATACGCGCAATAATAGAAATAATTCCGCTCTGTGCACTCGCGCTTAGTTTCTCCCCCTCGCGCCGTGATGGCGTGCGCCCTCCGTGGCCGCTCTGCGTATTGCGCGAGAAGTTAGTGGATATCTATAAGAATAACAGTAAGTTAACTTAGAATTACGAACTCTGTCTAAGGCGCTGTATTGCTTGATTCTCCTGGTTGTCGTTCCGGCACTGGATCACAAAAATAACTGTTCTGAATTTTACGGAGAGCAATCAAGCAGAAACTAACCAAGCACATGATGAATTGCATTAAATGTATATGATGATTCTAAATACGTTATAAACATATATTGTATATTTCGTTGCACGCAACTGGCTTGACAAGAACATAAGTAATATCGTCACCCTCATTGCACCCACACGACGTTTGTATCAACGAGCCTGCTGAGGCGCGACTGTGGCCGATCTCAATATTCCTTCTTAAAGTTGAGCATTCGCAATTCGGCTGAGGCCGTTTCCTGACGCAATGCGGGTTGACTTTGCACCTGGGCTTGCGCGCCGTCTCACCCCAGCGCGATGACCACGGCACCGGCGGTGATGAGCAGGCCGCCGACGATGGCTGGGGCGGTGAGTTTTTCGCCCAGCAGCAGCCATGCAAAGACGATGACAAGAAAGACGCTGAGCTTGTCAATGGGAGCCACGCGCGAAGCTGGGCCGAGTTGCAGGGCGCGGAAATAACAGATCCACGAGAGGCCGGTGGCTAGGCCGGAAAGCGTGAGAAAAAGGATGGTGCGGCGGTCGAGAGTGCGAATCTCCGCCAGGGCGCCGACGCCCCGCGTCGCAAACGCGAATACGATGGCCCAGGCAAAGACCACAACGACGCTGGTGCGCAGGGCCATGGCCAGGTTGGAGTCAACATGTGCCACGCCTACCTTGGCCAAAAGCGCCGTGGCGGCGGCAAAGACGGCGGAGAGTATTGCCCAAAGAATCCAGCCATTGGGAATTTGGCTCATGGGAAATATGGTACTCGCGGGAGGTTTCCCTCAGGGGCTAAAGCCCGGCTTAATTTTTTGAAACCCCCGGCTCCCTCCGGAAGCTTCGATATGTATATATCCCCTCCCAGCGGCAAAAACAAAGACGCGGCGAAGGTGGGGCACCTGAGAGACACACGCCCGCTCATCGCGAAGGTGCGATGTACGGGGCACAGCTCCTCAAGTCACAGGGTGTGGAGCAGACCGATCGCTGGGCAGGCGGCCTTTGTGCTATTCCACCCTTTCGCACAGAACGCGAAAGGATGGGGCACCCGGATTTGCGCGGATGGTCCGCGGTCGAATCAGTACTCTAAACTCGAATTCATGGAGACAGGGAAAGCCAGCAAGACAGCTCTTGGCGTGGCCATTCGCCGCGCGGCGCATCAACTGATGGATGTGCCGCCGGTGTTGGACGATCCTATTGCGGTGCGGCTGGTTGGGCCGGGCTATCGAGGAAAAATCGGGCGCGCTTCGCATCCGGTAGGACGGGATTTTCGCGCATTCATGGCGGTGCGCAGCCGCTATACCGAAGATCAACTGGCGGCGGCCGTGCGGCAAGGCGTTGCGCAGTACGTGGTTCTTGGCGCGGGGCTGGATACATTTGCCTATCGCAATCCGTTTCCGTCGCTGCACGTTTTCGAGGTGGACTTTCCCGCCACGCAAGAGTGGAAGCGAACGATGCTGGCCGACGCAGATATTGCGCTGCCCGCGGAGCTGACCTTTGTTCCTTTGGATTTTGAGCATCACACGCTGGCGGAAGGGCTCCAGGAGGCAGGATTCAACACGAGCGCGCCAGCATTTTTCGGCTGGCTGGGAGTGGTGCCGTATCTGACGCTCGCGGCCTTCCGCGCGACGCTCGGTGTGATTGCTCAGCTGCCTGCCGGAACCGCATTGAGCTTCGACTACGCGCTCGCGCCGGAGACGCTGAGCGAGGCGGGCCGCACAGCTTTCGATGCGCTGAGTGGGCGCGTGGCGGCAGCCGGAGAACCGTTTCAGCTTTTCTTTACGCCGCAGACAATGGAGTCGGAGTTGCGCCGCGCGGGGTTTCAGCGCATTGAGCAGTTGGATTCAGAACAGCTGAACGAACGCTATTTCAAGGAGCGCGCCGACGGGCTGAAACTATCCGCCGTAGGACTGGGGATGTTGGTGACCGCGTGGGTGTGATGAATCGGACCGCCAGATGGAGGCTCGTGGACTCCCACCCATTTCGCAAAGTGCGCGAAATGGATGGGGCACAGCCCTTTTTATAGAACCACCTCTGATTAGGTCCATTCTGCCAGACAAACACTCCCTCAGGGGCTAAAGCCCGCGTTGATTTTGCGGCCTTTTTCGGCACGGATAAATCCGTGCCCTTTCAAAACATCGGCCTACTCAGTGCCTCCGTAGGGCCGCACGATAAAATAGGTCATGCGTCCGATTGCATTTTTTGCACTTGCTCTTGTACTGCTACCGCTCTCCGGCTGCGGGTATCACGCGCTGGGCGCGGCCACTCATCTGCCGCCCGGCGTGCAGACGCTCGCTGTGCCGCTGTTTGCCACGCATACTGAGGCGTACCACACAGAGACGGTGATGACCCAGGCGGTGATTCGCGAGTTTGCCACGCGGACACGGATGCGCGTGACGCCTGACGCAAGTGGTGATCCGGACGCCGTGCTGCATGGGACGATTCTGAAGGAATTGATCACGCCGCTCACTTACAACTCGACAACGCAGCAGTCGTCCAGCTATCTCATCACCATGGTCATTTCGGTCAGGCTGACCGGGCGCGACGGCAAAATACTTTACGAGAACAAGAATTACGTCTACCGGCAGCAGTACCAATCAACGACCAATCTTTCGAGCTTCTTCGAAGAAGATCCGGCTGCGGTTGAGCGGCTATCACGCGAGTTCGCGCGGCAGTTGGTAGCCGATGTTCTGGAAGGGTTTTGAGCGGCGAGGGATTTTTCGCAATACGCAAAGCGGCGCGGAGAGTGAATTCTCCGCGCCGCTTCACGTTTCAGACGAACAAGTGGTCTACCACCAGGGGCTGAAGATCAGGTTGTAGGCGTTCACAGTGCCGATGCCGGTGGCAAAATCCCAGCCCGTTCCAGCCGAGTATGCCGGCTTGTAACTGTAGTTCGAAGTGGACAGTACGCCGTTGGTGGCGCCGTCGAGATAGCAGTTGAAGGCCGCGGTGACGGTCTTCTTTCCTAACTGAATCTGGGTAGCAGTGCAGTTTACATCCATGTCGCCCAGGGTCACATCGTGGAAAACGCAACCTTTACCAACAGCACTGCCATTGTTGGAATTGCAGGCTGCGCTTCCGTTCCATCCGTACTCGGCGTCTGCGATCGCGTAATAAGTTGGATTCGGATTGCCCTGGCGACCGTGCTTTTCGTTAACCAGAGCCTGGATGCCGGCCATGATGGGCGAAGCAAAGCTGGTGCCGCCATAGCCGGGCCACGTGTCGGGTGCGCCGGTGCAGGGCCCGCCTCCGAAGTTCGGATCCGAGTAGCAGACGGGATAGTAGTGGCCCCAAAGACCGTTGGCCGCAAAGAGAGAAACGTCGGGAATGTCGCGCACGCCGTCACGCGGCACGCCGACAACCGACTGCCAGTAAGGCTTCGAGTAGCCTATGCAACTGCCGCTGACCACGCCGGCGATGGAGGGGTTGCCGAATGCGCAGCCGCTCGGTCCGCCGCTGCCCGAGGCAGTGGTAATAAACTCCTCGCCAAACGTAGTGTTGCAGAAACCACTCGGTCCGTAGCCAATCGGAGAGCCGGTAACAAAATTCGACAGCAATGCGCCGGCGCAGGAATCGTTCCATGGAATCTCCGGCATATAAGAGATGGCGGAGCCGTAAGTCGCCGTGTTGGTAGCGTTCCAGTAAGTGGAGTTCTCGTTGAGATAGGAGTCGCCAAAGTCGGTTCCGCCTACGGCCACGTTAAACGGTGTGGAGGCGAATGCACTTACGCCAATGCCGTGCACGGCAATGGGTTGATCGGCATCGCAACTGGCTGCGCCCTCATCTCCCGAGGAGACAAATACCGATACGCCTTCAAGAGCGGCTATTTCATAGGTAATCAGATAGGAGAAATTTGCCGCCGCGCCATTGAAGGCCTCGCACTCTCCATAGCTGATGCTGACCACATGAGGTGGGTTGGGCTGGATCAGCAGATTCTGCAGAGCGATCAATCCGCCGAAGGTGGTTTGGGTGTCGGCGCATGAGGCCAGCACGATTGCCGCATTGGGCGCGGCCGCAGAGGAGTATTCCGCGTCGATAATCGCCTCTGAGTCGTCGCCATTTACGCCGGGATCAGCGCAATTGCCTGGCCAGCTTGCTCCCGGATGCACCTGCGTGAACGAGCCGGAGGTGTATTTTGAAAGGCCGAAGGTCGAGCGGAAGTTGGTCCAGTCGCTCGTGGTATAGACATCAGTATCTTCAATGACCACAATGGTCTGTCCCTTGCCGGTAATGCCGGCCGCGAATGCTGGATTGAGGTTATAGATGGTGGCCAGATCCGGCGGCACTACAGCGTAATATGGAAACCCGCCCGACGTAAAGGTGTAGTTGGGCTTGGGCTTGGCCTCGTGCATAGGCCGGGGCCTGAAGTCGTTCAGAGAGACGATGCCTGCGACCACCGGCGCAAGAGCCGCGGGTATCTTCGGGTCAGTTGAGTTGGCGATGTGGCGCGCGCCTTTGACTTGGTAGTTGTGAATCTCAGTGCCGAAGGCTTCGCGAACCTGCGCTGCTGTGCCGGAAAAATCGATGAGCACTTTGTTTGGGTATACTCCGTTGACGGTGAACCCATGCGCTGTAAGCCAGCCGGTCACTTGATCGATGTCGGCCTGCGCCACGCCGTAGTTGGCGCCGATCTGCTCGGCGGTAAGCCACTGGTGAAAGTTGGGAGAGCTTTTGTCGTTGAGGCTGGCGGCATAGGCGTCCATAGCCGCCTGCTGCGCGGGAGCGCGGCTGAGAAGCAGTTGCATGTGACCGAGCGCCAGTCCGTCGTCAACCGGGCCGAGGTCGTTGGCGGGGATGGCTTCCGGACGGGTGTTACCCCCAAGCGTCACCTGTATCGCATCGTTGATTGGCCCGGTAATTCGGGCGTTGAAAGCGGAAGCGGTCTGGGCCGCGGCTGAGAGAGTAAGGCTAGAGACGAGAATCATCATCGAGGCCAGGATCAAACACCGGCGTGGATTATTCATCGCACTTCTCCTTGGCAGTGGGGAATTCACAGAGACGGGGAACCGTGCTTTCCAGCGGCGTTTGTGGGGACCAGGTTTGCCAGCGAGGGGAAGTCGCGCGGCTCAGAGCCCTGAGTTGGCCCACAGTCTAGCAGGAACAGAATCAAACGATAAAGAAAAATCAGAGGCTCTGAAAGTCCAGGCGGTGGATCGGAATGAAGGGTGTGGACTTCAGTCTTGGAGCCAAGTATATGTATTTCTTAGACTTGCTCCCCTGAAGCCTTCAGGTCTATACTCGCGGGCTTGAAGGGATTCATCGCTGGATCAATCATTGGCGATGAATTGCGGGGGAGCGGGACTGCTGAAAACCGAATTTGCCGTCGAACCTCAAGAGGTGTTTGCTGCTCCGTTCGTCAGGGCCGAGTTTTTGTGGTCATGATCGCGTTTGCTATTTTTCTGGGAATCATTCTTACCGGCATTGCCGCAGGTGTCGTCTATGCCATCGCAACCGCGCGTTAGGGGAGGCGACAGCCCCTGTTTTCAATGAATCCACGGAGAAAGCGGAAGGCCGAAAATAATGGGATTTCTGTACGTGGCTCTTGCAATCATTCTCGTCTACTGCATCCCAACTCTTGTAGCCATGGCTCGGAATTGTAAGGCGTGCAATGGAATCAAAGTCCTCAATCTTTTTCTTGGATGGACGTTCGTTGGTTGGGTAATCGCACTGGCATGGGCCGCAACTGGCGAGATCCATCCTAAGATTCTCAAGATGACCCCTCCCGGAGAAATCTGATCTTTGCTTCCCACGCGGCAACTTTCTGCACCTGTTTTAGTTCATTTTTGCTGTGCGGGGCTGGCTTTGACGCGCTCGGGAAGGTATTCTGGAGCCGGATGATCCCTGCATCAATCAGCCGCGCTGTGCCGAGAATGGCCTCGGAAAGACCACTCCCGCGGAGACTTGCTCGATGACCGCCGCGCGCTGGGGCGCCGGATTTTCTGCGACTGGCCGTTTTGTGGCCGAGATCGAGGCCGCAGCCGCGGGTCAGGGCACGCTCAAACCCGGCTATGTGCTGGCCGGCGACGAGACATTTCTCCTGGACCGCTGCCGCGCTGCCGTTCTCAAAGCTTTTGTGCCGCCGGATCTGAGGGATTTCTGCCTCTCCGACCTTGATCTTTCAGGCACCTCAATCTTCGAAGTGCTCGACCGCGCGCAGACCCCCTCGTTGATGGCGCCCTTCCAGGCGATTTTTGTGCGCAATGTGCGCCAGCTTTATACCCGCGGCGCGAAAAAAGATGAGTTTGCCGCTTTGGAACGCTATTTTCGTTCGCCCAATCCGCAGGCGCTCATCATCTTTGTTGCCGATTTCGTGCGCATCCCCTCCGATGTGCGGCGCATGGAGATGGACGACAAGAACCGCTTTGAGCGGCTCACTGAAACCCTGGGAAGCTACTGCGGCATGGTGGAACTGGCGCGGGTCACCGAGGAAGACGCCATGCGCTGGGTCGCGGCCACCGCGCAGGAACAGGATGCTCGCGTTGACGCGGATGCTGCGCGCGAGCTCGTGGACGCGCTGGGCGCGGATATGATGCTGATCTCCTCGGAACTGGAAAAGCTGCTGCTGTTTACCCTGGGCCGTGGGCGAATCACGCTGGGCGACGTGGAAACCATGGTGCTGGCGGCCAAGCAGCGTTCGCTCTACGAACTGACTGACGCCATCAGTGCTCGCGACCGAGTGCGCGCACTTGCGCTGCTGCAAGGGCTTCTGAACAGCTCCGATGCCGGCGAGGACGCGGCCATCGGTCACCTTTATATGCTGGCCCGTACCTTCCGTCAGATGCTCGTGATTCTGGAGAAGAATGTCCGCGACTCGCGCGCAATTTGGCAGGCGCTTTGGCAAGGCTTCCGTATGCCGCCCTTTGCCGCCGATGACCTGATTCGCCAGGCCCGCCGCTACAAAAGCCGTCGCGACCTGACCCGCGCTCTGCGGCTGATTGCCCGCGCCGATCTCGAATTGCGCTCATCACCGCCCGACAAGCGCCTGGTGCTGGAACGGCTAGTCTATGAACTGGCCTCCGAGCCTAAACCCGTTTCGCCCATTTTTGCGCCCATTCAGCTCTCCTTCGAGGTATAGTTCTTGCGTCGCACTTGAAGGAGAAAAATGTGATGCCTAACTCGCTC
>JBEKQD010000122.1:0-9623 GCA_049520075.1 Occallatibacter sp.
CCCAGGAACCCATACATGGTCAGGTCTTTGCTGGAGAGGTTTTCCTGCATCTCCTTGTAGCTGGGCACGCGCTCCAGCCAACCGAGCGGCGTAATCATCCCCAGCAGCAATGGCAGTTCATAGTGCTGCTTCACCTGGCTCTGCACGAAGATGGTGCACTTTTTCGGATCGAGTCCGGCGGCCAGAAAATCCAGCGCCACTTCCAGAGTATTGGGCGCAATGTTCGACGTGTCCGCGTAGTCAGTGGTCAGCGCGTGCAAATCGGCAATGAAGAAGTAGCACTCGTACTGGGCAGTGTCCTGGAGCTTGACCCAGTTGGCTAGCGCGCCCATGTAGTTGCCCAGGTGCAGTTTGCCTGTGGGGCGCATGCCGCTCAAAACGCGCGGACGAGAAGAGGATGTTGCGGTTTCTGCCATTATCTTGATCGATTCCGGAATGATGCCAGGAGAATGTCGCCGCCCTCTCCGGATTACCCGAGAAAACGGCTCATTCCATTGTAGCGGGAGGCAGGGGCGCAGCGGTTTGGTGACGCGACTAATCAGGGTAGTATCACGGCCTAATCATCGGCCACTTTTTTCAGTGGCGCCCGCCCTTTCCGCGCCCTCAAAGCAATTGCGCCCAGGCCCAGGCCCTGACCTGATCTGCCCAGATACCGCATTTGCGAAGTCGCGATTGCCAGAATCCCCAGAACCAGAATCAGGAACGGAACAGCGAGAACGGCGATCATCATGTTCAAACTAAACGGCAGCATGAACACCAGCAAAACAGCGGCTCCAGCGAGATAGGCCCAAGCAGTAATCCACCATTCTGAACGAGGTTTGACTTGCTCATCCTCACTAGCACTCTTCCCTGCCTCGAAGAAAATCATGAACAGAAGTAAATTGAACGGTAACATTGCCTTAACCATCCACGGCACCGGCTGATAGGAGGGCCAGAGGTATTTCGGATAATCCTCACCCAACAAAAAAAGCGTTGTCAGAACCCATGGAGCAAGGAGCAGGCATTTGGCAGTCGTCCAACTTTTTCTCTTCGGGCGAGACTTGAACTTTTGAAGCAGAGTACCTGCCCAAAGGAGAAAAAGAAGTCCCGCCGTTCCTTCCAGAAGGGTAGGCGCAACAAGCCAAAAACGCTCTAGGAAGGTTGGCAGGGCGGGGAGACTGTGCACGTTCTGGCGGCTTGCCAGCCAGAAGGAAAAGTGCGCTCCCACCAAGGCTAACGTGAATCGAACGCCCCAACTTAGCGGCCACCAGGACTTCTTGCTGCCGCTACTCTTGCTTTCTCCGCTTGCCAGGGACATGGTCTTTTCCCTTCAGAGATCGAATCATTGACGAATGGATCGCACTATCGGTTACGGCTGTTCATGCAGCGCAGAAGTAACCTTCGCGGTGCGGCTTATACGTGCACCAGCGCCCATAGCACTAACCAGAGCATCGGAGTGACGAGTGTCCAGATGATCGTCCCACCCACAGTTACCATCAATAGGTAGCTGACCCAAATGGGAATCCGGTCGTAGACCTGCACGGCGTTGTACGGCAGCATATTGCGCATCAACCGGCTGCCGTCCAATGGCGGTATGGGAAGGAGATTGAAAACGCAGAGCGATAGATTGATCAAAATGGCCAGCGTGCAGAGCAACACCAGCGGTTGCTTAGTGACGTCGCTTCCCGGCGTCATGGCAGCATCGACGGCATCTAAAACAACCCTCTGCCCGTTGGGAATCACGATGATCATTGCGGCCAGAATGACAAACGCAACCAGGACGATGAGCATATTTGAAGCTGGACCGGCCAGGGTGACAAGGTTGTCGTCGCGGACGATCTTGCGCAAGTTGCGGGTAGTGACCGGGGTTGGTTTGGCCCAGCCCACCAGGAGCCCGCTGAAGAATGTGAAGTGGAAAGGAGAAAGTGGCCCAAAGATTATCACCGCCGGAAATAGCAGGGTGCCGATGGGGTCAACATGGACCATGGGGTTTAGCGTGACGCGCCCCAGCATGCGGGCGGTTTGATCGCCCAATCGCGAGGCCGTCCAGGCATGGGCGCACTCATGCACGCTGAGCGAAAAGATGAGCAAAACGAACTCGAATATCGCTTTGATTAGGTCGGGCTGTTGCAAACGAACTCTCCTCAAGCTGAAAACTCAGGTTAGCATGGAGGGGCGTGCAGGTTCTCGCCACGGCGGGGAACACGGCGCGGGTTGGGGCCGTCAAACGAGTCATGGTGTTGGTGATACCGCAAGAAAGGGGATCGATCATGCGGAAGTGGGTGGTGGGGATTTGCATGAGCCTGGCGATAGGGGCAGGTTTCGCCCAGAACGAAGAGGCGACCAGGGCAAATGCTCTTTTCAAGGCGGGCAAACGGCCTGAGGCCCTGCCCCTCTATGAGGATCTGGCAAAAGCGTATCCCAACGAGCAGCTTTATGCCGAGCGGCTAGCTGATTGCCTCAGCGCGGAGTCGGCCCAATTGACCGACCCGGCCGAGATCAAGGCAGTGCGAATCCGAGAGCGTGATGCTGCCAAACGCGCTATCGAATTGGGGGACACGGCCGAATTTATACGCCAGATGGCCAGTCTTGATCCTGATCAGCCGCTCTATTCCGGCATCGTCAGCCCCGGCAAATCCCTGCTCGCCGAGGCCGAAAAAGCTTACGCGGCAGGAGACTTTCGCACGGCTATGACCGAATACGAGGCCGCTGCCGAGGTCGATCCGCATCTCTATGAAGCCGCGCTCTATGCCGGCGATACAGCCTATGTACAGCAGGACCTGGCTACCGCGGCACCGTGGTTTGTGAGGGCGATTGAGATTGATCCGAACCGCGAGACGGCCTATCGCTACTGGGGCGACGCGATTCTCAAGCTGGGCGGCGATCCTGCCTTTGCCAAGGAGAAATTTATCGACGCCGTCGTGGCCGAGCCATACAGCAAATACGCGTGGCAGGGTTTGCGGCAATGGGCGGGCATCGAAAAGGCGACGATTCTCACGCCAAAAATGGATATTCCCGGCAACGTGACGGTGGATCGAAAAGATCCGAAAAACATCACCATTAATATCGACTCTGAAGCAACCGATGACGCGAAACATCCAGGCTCTTCGGCATGGGTAATCTATCCGATGGCCCGAGCCAACTATCGCAACGACCAGTTTAAGAAGGATCATCCAATCGAGAAGAAGTACCGTCATTCGCTCCAAGAGGAGAAGTACGCCTTGGGCGTGGTAGTAGCGACCGTCAAGGAGCGGAAGATCAAGCCTAAGGATCTGGACGAGAGTCTGCGGAATTTGGTGGAGCTCAGCGATGCTGGAATGCTCGAATGCGGAATTCTAATCAGCGGCGCCGACGAGGGCATCGCGCAGGATTACGACGCCTACCGCAATCAGCATCGCCAGCTACTGCACGATTACATTGAACGGTTTGTGGTGCATGGCGGAACTCCACCGGTGCAGTAGGACAGAGGGTGGAAAAACGGGGCTTGTTTTCTATTCCCTATTCCCTCCCGGGGTCCCCGGCGAATGGCCTTTATTCGCTGGGGTGGCTATTCCCCGTTTTCTCAGCCTCGTTCTGCCGGGAAGTTGCCCACTAGCTCACCGGCGGCAACATGCTGCCCGGCAAGCACGATGGTGTGGCTCGCGATTCTGGCCGCGGGGCCAATGACGGTAGGCACAAGCAAAACCTCGGCATAATTATGTGCGGCATGGCTGTGCGAATAGATGCGGGCGAACGAGCCGATGACGGCGCCTTTGCCGATGGTGATGCCGCCGCGATCGTTGAGCAGAGCACGCTGGCGAATGGTCGCGCCTTCCTCGATAGAGATGTTGTAGCCATACGTCAGATCAACGCCGTGATAGATTTTGACGCCTGCGCCCATGCGGGCAAAGATGTGGCGACCCAGCATGGCGCGAAAGCGAATGCCCAGCCAGTGGTTGGTACCCACCGGCGAGCGGTCGAACATTTGCCAGAACCAAAGCAACGGCTTGCGCAGCGCATATTGCTCCGGATCAACATCGGAAAAGTGCTCAGCCTCCAGGGTCACGTTCTCCGGGTCCAGCGAGAGGCCGACGACGTTGCCGGGCAGCTCGGATGTGAGCGTCAGGTTCAGCTTGCCGCCGTGCGGCCGGCCCAGGTAGAGCTGGTAAAGTTGGTCGCGCACAATCTCTGCGCGCCGCTCTGGAGCCTGGTGGCGCGTGAACTCGTCATCGAGAAACTGAATCCAGCGCCGGTATATTTCTTCGGCCTCGGGCGCGGGATGGGGGGTGTTGCTCGCGGAGTAGTCCATACGAATTGGAAGATACACCACCAGGGTCTTGTGCGGCGAGGCGGGCGCGTAACGGTGGCAGGTCAGCTTTCAGGTCATCGGCAATCTGGCAAGTGTGGTGATGAATTCGGTTTCTGAGCTGACTGGACAACGCAAATGCCAGAGTTGGTCCATATTGCTCAGACGATGATGATCCAAGTCGTTACGGTGGATAGCCGGGGCGCTTGATGAGGGTCCCGCAATTGTGAGGAGGATTTATGAATGGACTGAAGCCTGTCGTGCTCGCGGCCGTCGCCGGATGCTTCATGTTGGTAACCGCTCCCAAAGCATCAGCTCAGATTTCTGTGGATATTGGAGTTGCGCCCGATTGCCCCTACGGCTACTATGACGCTGCTCCCTATGACTGCGCTCCCTACGGCTACTACGGACCGGAATGGTTTTCGGGTGGTATCTTCATCGGCACTGGCCCGTGGTTTCACGGTCCTGAACACTTCCGGGGCCACGTAAATAACCGTTTCCATCCGGAACACGGCTACGCTGGCCCAAGGCCGCAACGCGGTGAGAGACCCGCGCCGGAGAATCGTGTAGATAAAATTCCGCACTTCAAGGGAAATGAAGTTCGTGACGGGCACGGCCACGTAGCCGGGGGCAGAGGCAAACACTAAGAACAGCCCTATGAATGGTCCGGTGACTGGTGAAAACCTGTTCGGGGTGGTTTGTCGCAGAACCACCCTGGATCTGGACCTCCGGCCGCTTCCTATCGCGCGCCGCCCTCCGAGGGTTCTTTCCGCCCCAACAATATCTGTATGCCTACATAGGCAATCCAGTTCGGCTCGCTGTTTTGCCGCGTCACCGCCTGTATGCCCCGGCCGCCCATGAACAGCAGGCGCAGATGACCGCTATGGTCTAGCGTTTGCCTGCCGCCCACATCCAGCGTCAGCTCGCGCTGCTTCGGCACAGCGACGATGCGGTTGGCGTCCTGCAGGTCGTAAATCTCGGTGTAGAGTTCTGTCCGCTCGTTGAATTCATGGCCGGCAATCAGCCCACGCCCCCAACGGCTGGGCGTCAGCTTGTTGCCGAACCATCGGCCCACCTCGCCATCGAAGCCGATTGGCCCGAGCTTGGCCGTGAACTCCACCGGCAGATAATACTGAGGCCCGTTCTCGACAATCCCTCTGCGCACGGCGCCGGTGGGGTTGTTAATCGACGCCTGCGGATAGGTGCCCAACGAGAAGGTCATGTTTTCGTCGGTCTTCGGCTCGCCCGCAGTGTGATGCTCGAAGTAGCGCCACTTCACACCCAGCAGCGACTCGCCAAGGCCCGCTCGCGTGGTGTTGTTTTGGTCCGTCGCAGCAGCCAGTGGCAACTCGTACTTGAGTTGAATCCGGTCACCCCAGCCGTAATTCATGTCTATGTCGGGCAACTGGTAATAAGCCGCTCCGGGGTTGTGGTCCGCGATCCATCCGAAATTGATCTCCCAGTGCCGGTCGCCCGGCGTTCCAGGGTCGTCAGTAATAAACGGTGGGCCGCCCTGTGCTTGTGCCGCCGCAGCGCCCGCAATCAGCGCAAGCAACAGAAGCAGTTGGAGGAATCCGCGCATTCTAGCTATCGATATACTCCGCAAAATGGCCTTGCCCGAAATCCGAAACATACACGCTCAAGGTATCACCCCAGTCGCGTGTACCAAGCAAGCCGTCGGCAGAGTAAGGCGCGCATCCGGCGGTGCCGCTGCAATCGAAATAGTCTAAATAGCGAAAGAATCAGTAACCGGCCCCGGCGGCCCCGAATGCGTAACGCCAAAGGTGCGCGAGAACTAGGACACTAAAGGAATTTGCCGCTTTTCCGTGGACGTCTTCCGCTTGAGGAGCGAAACCTCGGGCGCGAGAATCAACAGTGCCCCGCCAATCCACAGAAAATGCCCTATCAATGGAAAAATGCCCTCCACAACAAAAAATGTCCAAGTCGAGACCATGCAAACCAGAATCGCCGCAGCCAGAATTCTTCGTGCTGCGAGAAACTTCGGCGCAAAGCTAAAAGACACATAAAGCAAAATCAGAATGTTGATCCAGCCGCTCATCGCAAGCAGGAGAGTCATGAAGTAAGGCCAATCGGGATCCGGCTTCTCGAAGAGATGTGGCGTTGCTTGAAGGGCCATCCTCGCGCAATCCCATCCATAAAACGAGTCGGAACCAACGGAACCAGCTCGCACCGCCGGCAGGAAGAACGCCGTTACAAAAATGCAGAATCCAATAACCTGACCGATCAAAGCTTTTCGCGGGTAAGCTGCAAACCAGCTGCGTATCGACATGGCTGTCTCTTTCCGGGCCCGCTCATTACACAAACGAACCAGATTGTGCGGAACAGAGAATCATAGCCGATGATTTGCCAAGGACCCGATCTTTATTCCTGGCCCAGATGAGCTAACCGGATCTTTTCCGAGCGGCGGGCCTTCCCTCAATTTCCCCGCCCACCTACGGCCCGGCTCTGCGATACTGGATTGTTATGCCTATCGATGACCTGCAGCAGGCCGCTCAAAAGATCGCCGGATTCCTCGCCACCCTCAACAAGCTGGGCGGCATGCGCCTCAAGTACCGCATCAGTGCCGGCGACGGCACGCCCGACCCCGAAGGACAAGCTCCCGCTCTCTGCGTCGAGCTCGGCGGACCTGACGTAACGTTGGTTACGCAGCACAATGGCGAGTTGCTATTGGCTCTTGAGACACTCGCCGCGCAGATCCTGCGCGTCGACCAGCATGAAGGCTATCTAGTAAGCTTTGACGCCGCCAACTTCAAAGCTCTGCGCGCTCAGGAACTGCGCATGACCGCAGAGACCGCTGCGGAAAAGGTGCTCCGCTCCGGCGTCCCCTACGCATTTCCGCCCATGAACAGCCGCGAGCGTCGCCTGATGCACATGGCTTTCCGTGGAATCGAGGGCGTGGAGACGGCCAGCAACGGCGAAGGCCAGGATCGCTTCCTCGCGGTTTATCCGGCTGGCAAAACCGACCTACCCGTCACCCCGCCCATCAAGCCTCGTAGCTTTGGCGATCGCGGACGAAGCTCTGGCGATCGTGGCCGCGGCTTTGGAGATCGTGGCCGTCCCCGTCGCTAGCGCTGATGGAGTTTTGAACTTCCGCTTTTTAATCGAAACCGCAGTATCTTGTTGACCAGCTTGGCGCAACCTTACCGGTATGCAACAATAGCTATCCATGAAAACGAAGATATTTCTGCTTCTGCTGGCTCTCACCGCAACCTTGTGTCCGGCGCAAAAGCGCCTGGTGCTCATCGACCAGGACGGCGCAGGCCCCGGCGGTTCCGACCAGATGTCCATCCTCGCGCTGCTTCAGGCTTCGCAGGTCGAGGTGCTGGGCATCACCATCGTCACCGGCGACCAATGGCGCGACGAGGAGACGCTGCACACCCTGCGCATGTTGGAACTGACCGGCCACGCCAATATTCCCGTGGCCCAGGGCGCAGTCTTCCCGCTGATTCGCACGCAGGAGGAGACCCGCCTGGCCTCTGCGTTCGACGGCAAGGTGGAGTGGCTCGGCGCATGGGGTCAAAGCCTCTCCGTGGAGCAGGCCCCTGGCGTCCCCGGGCCCCCAGTGAAATCCGAGGCGCACGGGCCGTATGAGATTCCGCCCATGCCCGAGGGGCGGCCCACCATCAAGCCTATCGACGAAGATGCGGCCCACTTCCTCGTCCGCCAGGTGCGCGCTCATCCCCATCAGGTCACCATTTATGCCGCCGGCCCGATGACCAACATTGCTCTTGCGATCTCCATCGACCCGGAGTTTGCCGCACTCACAAAAGGCATTGTGCTGATGGGCGGCAGCCTCGCGCCGCAGAGCGACGACCCGGAATTTGCCTCTGACCCGCGCCATGAGTTCAACCTCTGGTTCGATCCCGAAGCCGCGCACATCGTGCTTCATGCCGATTGGCCCCGCATAGACGTGACCACGGTCGATATCTCCATCAAGGCGCCCTTCACCCAGCAGATGCTTGATGAAATCGCCAAGTCTTCCTCGCCCACCGCGCGCTACATCGCCGCCTGGAGCCAGCGCCGCTACTACCTCTGGGACGAACTGGCCGCCTGCGCATGGCTTGACCCCACGCTCATCACTCGCGAAAAAGTTCTCTACATGGACACTGACCTGAGCCACGGACTTAGCTATGGCGACACCCTCACATGGAACGAAAAGATGAAGCCCGCGACCGGCGTGCGTCTGGTCCACGCGCAGGTTGACCTCGACCTGCCGCGCTTTCAAAAAATGTTTGTGCAGCTGATGACGAGCGGGGGTACAAAATAGCTGGAACGCTTTAGAGAAATACCGCGAGGAGGTGCTGCATGGTCCAGGAATCCATTCTGGGCGAGAACAATGTGATCGCTTTTGCGCCTGTGACCGATCTGGTGAAGGCGCGCGACTTCTATGAAAATGTGCTGGGCTTGCGCCTGGTCGAAGATGAAAAACCATTTGCGCTTGTCTTCGACGCCAACGGAACCATGCTCCGCGTGACTCCCGTAGGCGAGCACCACCCTGCGCCGCACACCGTGCTGGGCTGGGAAGTGGAATCCATCGAGCGCACCGTCGAGCAGCTCACCGCGGCCGGTATCGACTTCCTGCGCTATCCGGGCATCAATGACACCAGTCCCGATGGCATTTGGACCGCGCCCGGCGGAGCACGCGTCGCCTGGTTCCACGATCCCGACAAAAATGTCCTGAGCCTGACGCAGTTCTAACCAGAAACAAATCCTCGCTTGCCAGGCAGTTTGTACGAAACTCGGAACGTACAGTTAGAGGCAGGATAGCCCCGGGAATTCAATGAATTTGCAAATTCGAAAAGCCGAATTGAACGATGCGGTAGTGACAGCCTTGCTTGCGCGTATCACATTTGCTGAAACGTTCGGCCATCTATTCCACGACCATCGAGACGAGCTGCGTGTTTATCTAAACAGAACTTTTGCTGTAAGCAAAATAGAGCGCAGCCTGGGGCAGCCGAGAAATACCTATTGGCTGGGTTTTGCCGATGGCCTTCCGGTAGCCTACGCTAAGCTCAAATATCCTTGCGCAACGCCTTATATGTGCTCCGAGAGTTCATAGGACAGCGCATCGGAAGACCGATGCTTCAAGCGGTTCTCGCGCACGCGGCGTCTCTCCGCGTTCCCACTATCTGGCTGGATGTCCTGAAGGAGAACGATCGCGCTATTCGTTTCTATAAGCAGCAAGGGTTTACGGCTCTAGGCACCGATACATATGTTATCGGCGCACAGACGTTTGATTTCCATTTGATGTCTTTGAGCGGAACTCAGGCCTGATCGATGACGAGTTCAGCAGTGAAGCCCACATCGCAATCCGCTACGTGGGCTTCTGTTTTTCGCT
>JBEKQD010000123.1:0-9299 GCA_049520075.1 Occallatibacter sp.
GAAGAAGGGCGGCGGCGGTGTCGCCGGGAACACCGAGGCCCATCATGAGAATGAGGCCGCCAGCGAGCGAGGCAAAGAATTGGAGAAGGAAGGCGAAGCCAAGGATGCGAAAGCTGGGCTGATGCGTATTCATACAGGCACGGTCTTTCTGCGCCAGACGCGGAAATTTTATTCCAGCTTATCAGGCGCGAGACCGATATTGGTTTCGCCCGCGGCTTTTTTTTCGTGGTATTTCTTGACCCAGTCTTCCCAGTGCTTGCCCGCGGCGCGGTCCTTGCCGGTGAATTCGATGCTGGCGATCTCGGCGTAGCCCACCTTGCGTTTTTCAGGCGCCGCGGGCGTGTAGTACTGCACCCAGGAGTCCGCCAGTGTGGGACCGGATTTGCAATTAAAAACAAATGCCTCAAAACGCTCGCCGGACTTGAGAGTGAAGGTCACGTCGCCGCGATAGTCGAGCGCTTTTTCGAGAGCGTCACGCAGGTCGGCGTCCGTGGCCAGCGCGGGAACCCAGCCTTCAAGATCTTCGTGCTCCGCGCCGGGAACCAACTCCAGCGCCTCAACCTCGGCAAGCGTGTATTTCTGCACTTCAGCGGTCATACGTGGGTCTCCTCGAGAGCGCGCTCAGGCTGCTCAATCTGCACCAGACTTGCCTGCGGGTTTGATTCATTCAGAAGTTTCAGCGCGCTTTCGTCGCGATAGCTCGAGAAAGTGCCGCGCACCATCCCCCAGAAGCCCTTGAGCGATCCGAAGCCTTCAATTACCGCCGAAGGCTCATAGCCGCAACTTACCATGCAGTTAGCGCATTTGGGGTTTCCGCTGGATACTCCGTAATCTTCCCACTTGGTTGAGTTCATCAACTCATCGAAGCTCTCGGCGTAGCCTTCTTGAAGCAGGTAGCAGGGCTTCTGCCATCCGAAGATGTTATATGCTGGCGAACCCCACGGCGTGCACTCGTAGCTGCGCTTGCCCATCAAAAATTCAAGAAACAGGGGCGACATATTGAATTTCCAGTTGGGCTTTCGATTGGAAAGAATGGCGCGGAAGAGGCGGCGCACGCGGGCGCGTCCCATGAAGCGATTCTGGTCAGGCGCCTTATCGTAGCTGTAGCCCGGCGAAAGCACGATGCCCTCGACGCCCATATCCATCACTTCGTCAAAGAAACCGCGCGCACTGCCGGGGTCGGCGCCGTCGAAGAACGTGGCGTTGGTGGTAACGCGGAAGCCTCGCCGGACGGCCTCTTTAATGCCTTCGATCGCGATGTCATAGGTGCCCTCGCGGCAGACGGAAAAGTCATGGTGCTCGCGCTGGCCGTCAAGATGCACGGAGAAGGTGAGATATTTCGACGGCGTAAACTCCGGCAGCCGCTGCTTGAGTTCGAGCGCGTTGGTGCATAGATAGACGTATTTTTTGCGGGCGATGAGGCCGTTCACGATATCGACAATCCGGGGATGAAGCAGCGGCTCGCCGCCGGGCAGCGAGACCATGGGCGCGCCGCATTCCTCGACCGCTGCAAAGCACTCCTCGGGCGTGAGCTGCTTTTTAAGAATGTGCGGCGGATACTGCACTTTGCCGCAGCCGGCGCAGGCCAGGTTGCAGCGGAAGAGCGGCTCCAGCATCAGCACCAGAGGGTAGCGCTTGTTGCCGCTGAATCTCTTCTTCAGCACATACGCGGCAACCGTACCCATCTGAGAAATAGGAATAGCCATCTTGGAATTAACCTCCAGCGCCCTTACGAAGCGGCGCGTTCCATTGTCCGCTGATAACTGGTCAAAGCCATCAGCGGGAAATATTGGCGATACATGGTATAGGCCAAATAAAAGACCCTGGGGAAACCTGTTCCAGTGATAATGCTTTGCTTAAGTGCGCCCTCGTCCATCGATTCGTCCCAACTGCCGTCGGCCTGCTGACGGGTAAGCAGCCAGCGCACGCCCTTGGCGATAGAGTCAGAGCGGTCGTCGCCAGCGGCCAGCAAACCAAGCAGCGCCCAGGCGGTTTGCGAAGGAGTGCTGACGCCTTCGCCGCGCGTGTTGGGGTCGTCATAGCTGCCGCAAGTCTCGCCCCATCCGCCGTCGGCGTTCTGAACCATGCGAATCCACTCGGCGCCCTGCTGAATCTGCGGTTCGTGATGATCGACGCCGATGGCGTCAAGCCCGCGCAGGACGAGAAACGTGCCGTAGATGTAATTCACTCCCCAACGGCCAAACCAGCTTCCATCCTGCTCTTGCTCGCGGAAGATGAACTGGATGGCCTTTTCGACGCGCTTGTCCTCGCGCGTATAGCCGTATCCGGCCAACATCTCCAGCATGCGTCCGGTAATGTCTACCGTGGGCGGATCGAGCATGGCGTTGTGATCCGCAAAGGGAATGTACTGGAAGATCATCTTGGTGTTGTCTTTATCGAAGCTGCCCCAGCCGCCGTTCTTGCACTGCATGGCAAACTCCCATGCAATGGCTCGCTCGGCGACTTCATGCTGATAACGCTCGCGGGGATTGTCCACCTTGTTGAGCGCCAGCAGCACCTGAGCGGTATCGTCGGTGTCGGGATAAAACTCGTTATTGAATTCGAAGTACCAGCCGCCCGGCTCGGTGTTGCGGACCTTCACGGCCCAGTCACCTTTGTGGCGTACCTCTTTGGAGAGCATCCAGTCGGCAGCCTTGATCATGCGCGGGTCAGTCCGCTCGACGCCAGCCTCGCCCAGGGCAAAGACCGCCTGCGCCGTATCCCACACGGGAGACACACAGGGCTGCATGCGGAAAGTTGGCTCAGGCATGTGTTCATTAGCCGGCTCTTCAATGCCCAGCTTCTCAAACTCATCCCGGGCGCGAATCACCTGCGGATCGTCTTCGGAGTAGCCCAGGCAGCGCAGAGCGATGATGGCGTTGAGCATGGCCGGATAAATGGCGCCAAGCCCATCCGTCATTTCGAGTCGTTCGAGCAGCCACTTTTCCGCCTGCTTGAGGGCCAGCCTACGCAGGGGGCGAATGTGAACGGCTTCTGCCCAGTGAGCGATCCTATCCAAGATGATGAAGATATTCCGCCACGAAAAAAATGGCTTGCGGTACATGCGCAACCGCAGTTTGGAATTGGCCCGCCCGCCGACAAAAAGCTCGTCGATTCCCTGCTCGGACGGAATTCTCTTGAACGGCTTTTTGGCGTACATGATGGCCAGCGGAACAAGAATCGACCGCGACCAGGAAGAAATCTCGTAGATGTTGAAGTAGAACCAGCGGGGAAAGAGAACAATCTCCGGCGGAATGGCGGGCACTGCGTCGTAGTCGTACTCGCCTAGCCCGCAGAGATACATCTTGGTGAAGGTGTTGCAGGCGACCACGCCGCCATGTGCGAGGACCCACTCGCGGCATTTGGCCAGACGCGGATCATCAGCCCCGACGCCCATCAACTTGGCCGAGGAATAGCACTTGACTGAGAGCGAAATATTGCCCGGCCCGCCGGGAAAGATGCTCCAACTGCCATCTTCGTTCTGATAGCGCATCATCTCGGTGAGCGCGCGCTGGAGCCGGCCCGGATCGCCGCTTTCCAGCTGAGTATGCAGATAGATGTAATCTGCCTCGAGCATTGAATCGGCTTCCAATTCACCGCACCAATACCCGTCGGGGTGTTGCTCAGAGAGCAGGTACTCCCGTGAACGGATGATGGACGACTGCACTTCTGCGAGGTCAGCATCCAGCCGCCCAAACCGGGGCACAACGAATTCCGTTTTTTCTTGAGTGCTCATGCGATTGAAACGCCTCAGTTTCTGTCCGGGACACCCCAAATGCGTGATAGCCGCGCCCTGATTACTTTACGGGCGCAGCTTCTGCCCCGGCCGCACTGCCGATGGCCTGCACAATTTCCGGCGGCAAGCCAAAGCGCACGTTTTCTGGCATAACTTCAACTTCTTCGACGCTGTTGAAGCCGTTCTGTCGCAAATAATTAACGACGTCAGCAACCAGCACTTCGGGAGCCGAAGCGCCGGCCGTGACTGCAACGGTACTGACGCCTTCAAGCCAGGATGGGTCTATGGCTTGGGAATTATCAATAAGATAGCCGATGGTCCCCAGATTCCGCGAGACCTCCACCAGCCGATTCGAATTGGAGCTGTTGGTTGAGCCCACCACCAGCACCAAGCCAGCCTTGTGCGCCACGTTGCGAACCGCAACCTGTCGATTTTCAGTGGCATAGCAGATGTCCTGCGAGTGAGGGCCAACGATCTGCGGGAACTTCGACTTGAGGGCATGGATGATGTCGCGCGCCTCGTCCAGAGAGAGCGTGGTCTGGGTGAGATAGGCAACGCGATTGGGATCAGGCACTTCGAGCGCCGCAGCCTCAGCCACGTTCGAAACCACCTGTGTCGCCTCGGGCACTTCGCCCAGCGTGCCTTCAATCTCATCGTGGTCGCGATGGCCGATCAGCACAAGCGAGTATCCCTGCTTGGCAAATTTGACGGCTTCGATGTGAACCTTGGTGACCAGCGGACAAGTGGCGTCAATGACCCTGAGGTGACGCTTCTTGCTGATCTCGCGCACTGCGGGCGAAACACCGTGGGCTGAATAGATGACGCGCTGGCCGTCGGGCACATCGTCAATTTCATGAACAAAAATCGCGCCTTTTTCCGCTAATTCATTCACAACATAGCGGTTATGCACAATCTCGCGGCGGACGTAGATGGGTGCGCCAAAGGTCTCCAGTGCGATTTTGACAACGTCGATGGCGCGCACCACTCCGGCGCAAAAGCCCCTCGGCTTGAGCAACAACACCCTTTTTTGAGCCGGGGGAGTCTCGGAGCGGTTACCGTTCGAGATGGAATCAAGGACAGTTGTAGTCACACTCTCAGTATACCAATCGGCGCATTGAAAAGGCAGAAAAGACAGCGGGTTCGACTGTAATTCAAGGTCAGACCCGGCGTGCGCGGCTGACTCTGGCAGCGCACAACCAACAATAGAAACGACCTACATCGGACGCCAAGTGATATCGACGCGGACGGGGATTTCGTTCTTGATGGGCACAGTAAGAAACGAGGGGCGATCGATTTTGAAATCAGAACAAGTGGCTGGAATCGTTCCAGTTATGCGCACTCGGTTACCTTGTGTTGCAAGCTGGAACGGCACATGCGCATAGCGTGCGGTCTGGCCGGCAAACTGGACCTCAAGATCGGTGTAAATCGTAGTGGACGCTAAATCGGATTGCGGAAGGCGCGCACGCACGATGACCATGGGAAATTGTGCGCCGCGCGTGGCCTCGATCATGTGCAGATCACGGTTGGTGTCACCGGAATCAAAAGACTTCACAGGAGTCGCGATCAGGAAATCGCATTGACTCGCGTGGCAGGTTCCCTTCCCCTTTGCCGCATGACTTATACCGTCCACTTGATGCATTGGATGAGTCATGTGATAAGTGAGCGTGGATTGCTCGATGATCCATTGAGTATCGGGCTGCGCCAAGACGGTGCGCGCGACAAGCAGGAGGCCAACCAGAATGATCTTCTTCATTGTTTCTCCCAGAATTTCCAATGGATAGGCCAGGAAACTGCGACAATTGACGCGCCGTAAGCTGCTGCCGTGGTATACGCTACAGCGCCATGCGCCGATGCAATGCCATGCACCTTTTCGCCTGCGTTCTCCTGCTTGTAAGCCATTATCCCTAGAGCCGGCGTGAGAATCATTCCGGGTAGATGAATGAAGGCAAGCGTTTCATGCAAACGGATGGCGCCATGTTTTTGCGTATCGGGCACTTTGGGCGCGCGGAGCGCATAGTAGGCCGATGTGAAGTAGAGCGCCGTGGTTGCTCCGCCGAGGGCGGCATGGAAGTCGAGATTGGCATTGGATGGTTCGGTGATGGGCTGGCCGTTTTTCCCTTTGGCAGTCACCATGGGTCCAGTGATCAGGGCCGCTGCCATGGGGAGGGTTGTGATCAGGCCCAGCCGCTGATGGATTTTGAGCATTTCCGTCCGCTTGTCGAGCATAGCCTGCAACTGCGTATTGGGCTGCGACTGTTGCGGAGTGAAGCCCAGGTCGCCTAGTGAAGGCGGTGCCGGAGTTGCTGAAGGCGCATTGGGCAGCGCTTCTGGAGATGAGGCGAGATTGAGAACCATGTCCAGTTTCTGCTGCGGGGCAGTTAGTGTCACCTGGGCTGTCGTTGCAGCGAAAGCATCCGCCGAGACGGAGAGTTCGTATATTCCGTGCGCGAGGTTGGGGAAAATGTAAACGCCGTCCGGGTTGCCTCGAGTATCCGCCGACTGGCCGGTTTCCAGATTCCTGACGGTGATTTTGGCGTTGGTGACGGGCCGGCCGGAAGGGTCTGTGACTTTACCGGAAAGAGAGGCCGCGGGGGTCTGTGCATACAATACAGCCGGGCTGAGGGGGGAAAAGATCAGCACAACCCCTGCAAGAGCAAGCCCGTTGGCATTCAGCTTCATCAGTTGATCTCCTTGGCCGGGGAAGGGTTGAGGAAAAGATTACCGTTGGCTTACGGACGTAGAGTTAGACAGGCGGTTAGCGCAGCGAGGAAAATTTTCTGCGCTGCGACGCAACAGGTATACGCCTCAATATACTCACGCAAGAGCGAGGACTGTGCCAGCAACTGCAATGTTTTTATTATTTTGCCGGTTCCACGACGTGACGGGACTCCAGGGCAGTCAAAGTAGTACTCATTCTGCATCCTTTCTGCACCCAGTCTCGTCTGACTATCCAGCGGGCCGCGCACGACCTGATTTATTCTAGAAGCCTGCGATAAACCTTATTGCCGCCTTGGTGGTCTAACGCTGCGCTGCGTGTTTTCAGCAGCGCATGGCGTTTTCAAATGTCAGAACTCTGCCCGGACAAATATCAACGAGGAGGTATCTATGAACAAATTCAGATCTCTTGCTCTAGCTGCTGTTGCGGTTGCCTGCTTCACCGTCGCGGCTCCCAAAGCGCATGCTCAGATCGCCGTTGACATCGGAGTCGCCCCTGACTGTCCTTACGGCTACTACGATTACGCCCCTTACGACTGCGCGCCGTACGGCTATTACGGCCCCGAATGGTTTGCAGGCGGAGTGTTCATCGGCGCCGGCCCGTGGTTTCACGGTCCGGCTCATTTCCACGGCCACGTCAATAACCACTTCGATGCGCATCGCGGCTACGCGGGTCCTGCGCCTCACCGCGGCGACAAACCCGAACCGGACAAACACGTGGACAAGGTTGCCCACTTCAAGGGAAATGAAGTGCGGGATGGACGCGGCCACGTGGGCAAACACTGATAGTCGGCGAAAAGAGCAGCCTGCTCAGGGACTAGCCCAGTTTCGAAAGGACCAATCAACAACCTTGAACCAGCTCTTACCGGCTCGCCGCGATCATCTGCGCGGCGTGCTGGAGGCTGGTGTCGGTGACCTTTGCGCCGGAGACCATGCGGGCCACTTCGTGCGTGCGCGCGCGGTCGTCGAGGAGGGTGACCTTGGTCTTGGTGCGGCCGTCCGCCTCGCGCTTGTCGATGAGGAAGTGCTGGTCGGCGAAGGCGGCGATCTGCGGCAGATGCGTCACGCACAAGACCTGCTGGCCACGGCTGAGGGATTTGAGCTTCTGGCCTACGGCTTCTGCAGCGCGTCCGCCGATGCCGATGTCGATCTCATCAAAGACAAGTGTGCGCGGAGTGGGCATCTTCTTTTTCGGTTTGACCGCGCCCTCTTCGACCGAAACTTTAAGGGCCAGCATGACGCGGGACATTTCGCCACCGGAAGCGATCTCATGCAGCGGCTTGAGGGGTTCGCCGGGGTTGGTCGAGATGCGGTATTCGACGATGTCCCAGCCGTTCGAGGTCCAATGGGCGATGTTTCCCTCAGGGGCTAAAGCCCTGTCACTTATTGCGGCATCTTCGGCACGACTAAAGTCGTGCCCTGACACAAAACTCTGTTTGCCAGCGGCGGTCCCGGCGTCATCGGCGGAGTGTACAACAACTTCGAAACGAACTTTCATGGCGAGGGAGTTGATCTGGGCTTCGGCCAGTTTTGCAAGCTTGGCGGCAGCGGTCTTGCGCTCGGCGCTCAGAGCGGCGGCTGCGGCACGATAGGCCGCGGCGGCTTCGTCGAGAGACTTGCGCAGGACTTTCAGAATTTCGTCGCGGTCTTCGACTTCCGCAAGCTTGCGTGTTACTTCTTCGCCGAAAGCTACGACTTCGGCGATGGTCTTGCCGTATTTGCGCTTGAGGCGGTCGATGAGAGCCAGGCGATCCTCGATTTCGGCGAGGCGCTCGGGCGAGGCGTTGATGCCCTCGGCGTAGTCGCGCAGGCTGGAGGAGACATCGTCTACCGTGGCGCGAACCGAGGTAAGCTGCTGGACGGCATCAGTGAAACGGTTGTCGTAGCGGGCCAGTTCTTCGACGTTGCGCAGGGCGGCGCGCAGGGCAGTCTCGGCCGATGCGCCGCCTTCATACAATTGTTCAAAAGCTCCCATGGCGGCGGCATAGAGCTTTTCGGCGTTGGCGAGGACGCGCTTTTCAGTTTCGAGGGCCTCGTCTTCGGCTGATTCGAGGCGAGCGGATTCGATTTCCTTGCGCTGATAGCTCCAGAGATCGACCATGCGGAGGCGATCCTGCTCGCCGCGCAGCAGCTCGTCGAGCTTGACGGAAGCTTCGCGCCAGCGGACATAGGCTTCAGAGACGGCGCCGGTATCGATGGCGCCGAAGCGGTCGAGGAGAGCGCGCTGCTGGGCCTGGTCGAAGCTGGAAAGGCTTTCGCTCTGTGCGTGGACCAGGGCCAACTCAGGTGCAAGCTGGCGAAGAACAGCGACGGTGGCCGGCTGGTTGTTGACGAAGACGCGGCCCTTGCCGGAGGCCAGGATTTCGCGGCGCAGGATGACTTCGCTGCCGCCGGAGTCGATGCCGTTTTCTTCGAGGATGGTCTCGGCGTTGGAGGTCGATTCAAAAACACAGGAGACGACGGCTTTGTCTGCGCCGTGGCGGACGACATCGACTGAGGATTTTCCGCCCATCAGCAGCGCCAATGCGTCGACGAGAATGGATTTGCCCGCGCCGGTTTCGCCGGTGAGCAGGTTGAGCCCAGGGCCGAATGAGGCGATGGCGTGATCGATGACGGCGTAGTTTTCAGCGCGCAGTTCGACGAGCATGATTGGGTCCACTCCGAAAAAACAAAAGCAACCACAGGTCCTTCGACTCCGTTTGCCGCTTATGCGCGTCAAACTTCGTTCAGGATGACAGAGTTATTGCGGTTCGATCCTCTGTAAACAGATCAGTACACAAAAGGCCACAACGGGAATACGAGCGCAGCATACCACGATGGACGGCACCCCTGGCTTGGGGACGGAGGG
>JBEKQD010000124.1:0-8890 GCA_049520075.1 Occallatibacter sp.
TTCATCGCCGGCATGTGGTTCCAGGATCTGTTCAACTACGACTTCCGCCGCACCGAGCAGTGCATCATCCCCTACGCCACGCAGGAAGGCGAAATCAGCTTCTGCGCTTACAACACCGGCGTCGGATGGCGCAACATTATCGAGAAGATGCATATGACGGCCACGCTCACCAAGTGGTATGAGGAGCACGGGCGTCACGAAATCTTCACCGGCGGCAAAAAGGTGACCATGCCCGTAGTTGGTCACGACCTCCAGTTGAAAATGGACCACGTCAACGCCGCGGCCAACCACACACTCGACGATCTCGGCATCGCCAAGACCGCCCGCGAAGAGGCCATCCGCGCCCGCGATGCAAAGCTTAAGCAGGATGCGGAAAACGCCCGCATGGCAAAGCTCTATCGCGAGCACGTCCTCGGCGAAAAGCCGGTCGAGGGCTTGGTCAGTCTCAACGCCATCGCCCCCGCCAAGCCCGTCGAAAAGAAAGAAGAAGGCGAGCTCGTCTCCGGGGATTGATTTCCCTTAACCTTGATTCACTCAACGTACAAAGGCCGTCCGCAAGGGCGGCCTTTGTACATCTGCGCTTGTCTCAAGAACATGCTCCCACCACGAAACTGTCATCCTGAGCGAGCGCAGCGCAGCGTAGGAAGTCGAAGGACCTGCATTTTCCTTTCGTAGCCTTGAGAGTCACGATCCGATAGGCCAGGGCATCAGTCGCCGTAGAATCCGCGCGCAACTGCCCGCCACCAGTCAAACCCCTCCGGTATGAAGACCCGAGAGCGCTTGTTAGTCCGCGAAGGGCTCATCGGCCTGCCCCCGCCCCTATATAAATTGCCTCGCCACGCCCCTAGGCTGTATAAGCGGAACATGAGCGTTCTTAAGCACGTGACTATTGAGGGTCTATGGGATGAGAGGAGGGTCGAGACTGATTTCGACCCCAAAGTAAATTTTCTCATTGGTTCGAACGGATCGGGGAAAACCACGCTGCTTAATCTTGTAGCGTCAGCACTAAGCTCCGATTACGACGGACTTTCCAGGGGGCATTTCTCGACAATAGAATGCGACCTCGTATCGCCCAAGAGCAACGCACAGACCAAGGTTGTGGTCGGCAGGGCCAACAAGGAGCTAATAAGGCCTGCGTTTCAGTACACGATTCAGGGGCCAGGAAAGAAGGAACTAAAGTTTGAAATCGTGAGCCCATCTCCGCGTTACTTAATGGGATCGCCGATACGCCTTCAAGGCCGAGTTTCTACCAAGGTCTATGACGCGGAGACCTCACCGCTCACCGAATACGTGAGGGTGAAATGGCTCACAGTTCATCGAGCTCCGACCAAAGCTAGAGGTGAGGATCGACCTACTTCCGACTCGAGCGTTGATCGTCATTTAGGGACGCTATCCAATCAGCTCGTGCGTTATTTTTCTAAACTTGCAGCGCAGCGCGAAGAAGAGACCAATCGCTTCTTGAGGGAGATGCTTGCCTCCTTGATTTATAACGCCAGCGAATTCAACCCTTTCACCCACGCCCAAGGGCTTGATCTGGCCACTATGCAGTCTTCAGTCGAGGCTCTACTCGACACCTTCTTGAGACCAGCCGCTGCAAAGAAAGCAAGAGAGAGGCTCAAGGCGCATTTTCAGCTAGCGGCCGAGGCTCAAGGGAACAAAGAGCAATTCAAGCTCGAAGAACTGATAGCGCTCGCCACCGTCTTTCCTATGCAGAAAATCGTAGAGGAGTGGGGCAACACACAGAAGAAACAGGCTGCTCTAGCAAGGCCGCGAACCGAGTTTTTAGAGATTATCAACGAGATGTATCACAACAAACAGCTTTTGTTGAATCAGGAGAATGTGCTTGAGGTTGAACTGCCGAGCGGAAAGCACCTCACTCTCCTGGAGCTTTCATCCGGCGAGAAACAGCTCTTAATTCTATTTGCGGAAGCGCTCCTTCAAGAGAGGGAGGAGTTCATTTACATGGCCGATGAGCCAGAGCTTTCCCTCCATGTGACCTGGCAGGAGCAACTCACTAGGAATCTCCTAAAAGCCAATCCAAACGCTCAAGTTATATTCGCCACACATTCACCAGACATTGTTAGCCAGTATGGAAAGAATACTATCGACATGGAGACATTGATCGCGTGAGTATTCCATTTCTCCGCACCCCTCAAGGACTTAATAATCAACCACAGTTCGTGCATATGGATTCGATTGTTTTCGCTGAAGGGGGAAGCAAACACCCGACGGTCGAGGAGATCAGAGATGGCGCAGGCGAGACTTTTACCCTCGACACTGCCTTCTGGTCTACTATTGTCCGATTGGGAATACCGCAGCGCCGGATTGAGGTTAGGTCAGTGGGAAACAAACAGACGCTGGAAGCAATCGCTAAGCTGGTCGCGGAAGGATCAGTAACCCGAATTGTCGTTGCAATGGATCGCGACTTTGACGACAGAAGGGGGCGCAAGATTAATCACGCAAACGTCTTTTACACATACGGCTATAGCTGGGAAAATGACGTGTTCGCAAAGGATGTGCTGATCGATTTCGTGGAGAACCTAGCGCTGCCCTTGAATGCCCTATTGCAAGCCCGCGAAGCTATCCGCAATGCCTCTATTGATCTCGAAAATTGCTTCTCTGATGTGGTGCGGCTCGATCACGTCCTTGCCTCAAAAGGGGCGGAAATCACGAATCGTGAGGAACTTCTTGGGGCCGTCCAAATTAGCGAACGAGTTGCGCCGAGGATTAGGCTATCGCGAATCAAAGCTGAGCTCAAGCGCTGTAGGTCAGTGGGACTTGTAAAACGAAAAGGCCCAAAAGCTTGTGCGGAAGTAGAGAGAGACTTGCACGGGCACACAATTGCCAGATGGTGGCTTGGCAATATCCAACATTTGCTCCGTAGCCTCAATGGGTTGAAGATGAGCAATGAGGTGATTACGAGGATGGCCTTGGCAAGTTTTGCAAGGCGCCGCGATTCAAGCGGCATGAGATATTACCGCGATATGACGGCAACTGCGGCACTTTGATGCCGGTGCCCCATCCATTTCGCGTTCTTTGCGAGATGGATGGGAAACCACGAACCCCATTCGCGGACTGAAACCTCCCGCACGATTCCCCTGACCCCTGACCCCTTGCGTATAATTTCCCCCCGCTGTCGCACACTTATCCTCAGAGCAATCCCTCAAAACATCCACGTAACTCCTTATCCTGGACTATTTTGCAGGGAACTCCTTTGTTTTCACGATTTTGCGGCGAAACCCTGCCCGTAAACTCATGAAAACAAGGAATTTGCTTACAAAATATGGGTGGGGGTATCCCGATGTACGATCTTTGCCGTCATATCAAAACCAACGGAAATCGATGCCAATCTCCGGCCCTCAGCGGGTCGGCTTACTGCTATTTCCACTCCCGCGTGCATACCATGGCCAAAGCCAAAAGCACCATCTGGGATAACATCAATCTCCCCATGCTGGAGGATTCCGCCTCCATCCAGGTAGCCATCCACCAGATCACATCTGCCTACCTCTGCTCCCGCCTCGATGCGCGCCACACCGGCCTGCTCCTCTACGCCATCCAGATCGCCTCGCAGAATATTGATCGCAAAACTTTCCATTCGGATTCCGAACTTGTCCGCTCCATGACCGTCACCGACGAAGGCGACGAACTGGCCCCGGAAAAGGAAGTCTGCGAAACCGGCGACTGCGCTGGCTGCGATGAACGCGACACCTGCGACGACTACGATCCCGACGAAGAGAACGACTCCGATTCCGACGAAGGGGAATGCAACTCCGATGACGACGGCCGCGATTCCGATGAAGAAGACGAGGAGCCGGCTGTTCCATCTCCTGCGCCCCATGGGATTCAGCGTCTCCAGCAAGCGATTTTGGCTCGCTTGGACGAAGGGACAATCCTTCGTCTGCCGGATGGAGGTCCCTCGCGTTTGGGGACCGGGGAAACCACGAACCCTATGGCGCGCACGCGCCGCCCGCCTGGACGGCCAGTCCTTTTCCTTCACCCCGTCTTTCTCATTTGGTATCATCTCGTTGCGAAGCAGAGATCCCCCCGCACACACCCCCAAGGAGACCCACATGGCACGAGTCACAGGAATCGGCGGAGTCTTCCTCAAAGCCCGCGACCCCAAAGCCCTCTCCGCCTGGTATGCCGAGCACCTTGGCATCCAGCTAGCCGACTACGGTGGCGCCAGCTTTCTCTGGTCCGACGAAGTCCCCGCCACCACCGGCCAAACCACCTGGATGCTTTTCCCCGACGCCTCCAAACACTTCGGCGACCCCGCCCAGCGCGCCATGGTCAACTACCGCGTTGACGACCTCGAAGCCCTCCTCACCCAGCTCCGCGCCGCCAACGTCCCCATCGACCCTCACCAGGAATCCGCTCCCTACGGCCACTTCGCCTGGATCACCGATCCCGAGGGCAACCGAGTAGAACTCTGGCAACCACTCATCGACACACCTTAAGATTGGCGGGGGCCTCATCCTTGCGCTGATAGAACGCGCAGAGATGAGGCGCCTAATGAGATAGAGTTGCAATAGCGATATGAAGCAGAAGATTATCCGGACGGCTCTTGGACTAGTTGTCGTACTTGTAGTTGCTTCAGCCTTCTACGTATACCGCGGCGCTATTAATAAGCCGCGAGAAAGCGCGGGCGACGCTGCGCTGGGAGCAATTCTGCAAAAAGCCCATGATGCCAAGCTTAAGGATGGTTCTTGCAAGCTGCGGGGCGACGCGTTTGACTCGAGAGCAAGAACACTTGAGCGAGAGGCTCATGCAAAGCTCACGATCGGGACGAGAAAAGATTCTGTAATCCACTTCTTCGCGGAAAACGGTATACCAGTAACGTTCACCCGAGACGAAGCATCTGGGACAATTTACACGTCAGGATGCTCCCCGGTTGGCTGCGGAACAGACAATGCGCTTCTTGGGGTGCGTGTTGGTTTAGATGAGAAAGGCTCTGTTATCTCCGAACCAGTCATTGGCTCCATGTACACTGACTGCTTGTAGCGCCTTTCACAGCCCTTGTTACCACGACAATCACTCCACCTAGATCAACCAATTATCCTAATTGGCTAATCTTCACCTGTAATTTATCGAAATCGACCGTACCCAAACCGCGGTTAGCGGCCATCTGTAAGTAAGGTAGTTTTTCGGCGTCGAGATTCCAATAAGCTTTGGCAACGTAAGCGTCCAGAGCCACCGGATCAGTTCCCGCGACCATGGTTTTCTTTGTGGCCACGTCTTCCAGGTTTCCGCCTGTCGGGCCGTTGCGCAGCAGGATGCGGTAGCAATCAATCATGGTCAGCGTCGGCAGCATGAAGTTCGCCAGGTCTGCAAGGCTCTGATGAATCTTTTGATGAAGCCTGTTGCGCTCGCCGCCCAAAATTCCGTACCAGTTCTTCATGCCCAGCGTTGCGCCGGTAAGTGCGTGATGTTTAGCAACGGGAATATTGAATATTTTGTCCGCTTCAAGAAACGGCGTGAAGACCGGCCAGCTTTTTAGCACAACTCCGCCCAAATCCACCTCGCGGAAAAGTTCAGGATCGGGCAGGATGACTTCAGCGCCCTCTGCGCGCGCGGCGGCCTGTATGCCAGAGCGTTGATAGCAGCGGCGCGGCTCGTTGCAACTCACGTCAGTGACGATGACGCGCTTGGCCCCTGCGCTCCAGCACTGGCGCACCATCTCGGCAACCACATCGGGATTCGTGTTGGCAGCCTGTTCCGGCGTGCGGTCCCACGCGATATTAGGCTTGATCACCACCACATCCTGCCGGCTTACGAATCGTCCAATTCCGCCCAGATTTTTGAGAGCTGCATCGACCAGCGCGCGCGGCTCTCCGTTCTGAACTGGGGTCCCCGCGGACGGGTCTTTGTCCGTGGGGTAGTAAACCACTGTCATCGCCGGCCATTGCAGGTTGGCCGCCGCGCGGTGGTCGCGCCGCGCCTGCTCTGCCTTCGCCGGAACAGGCCGGAAGCTGTGCTCACTGAGCCAGACAGCCGCGCCCGCTGCGCCTGCGGCAACTCCGCCCACGCGCAGCAGTTGCAGCATCGCCTCGCGCCGCGTCATGCCCTGCGCCGCGCCTGTCGCTTCTTCCGCCTTGCGTTCGGTTTCTCCGGCCATCGTGTTTCTCCCGCTCAGATTTCCATCAGATGCATGCGTTGCGGATCGTTCGTTCCCAGCTTGTGAGCCGCATCAGCAGCAGTGGCAATGTAGCGCGGCGGACGTCCAGCAGCTTCGAATGTCGGCAAGCCTACCTCGGCGCGTTTGCGCTCGAGAATCTGCCACGCTGTGTGATCGACAGCCACGCGGTCTTCACCCACGATCAGCGCATTTGGCTGCCAGAGGCGCTCGGGATGGAAGCCTGGACCTCCGTCATAAACAGAAGTCATGGCATCGCCGATGGTGAAGCGCACTTTCTCGCGAATCGTCGGAATGCAGTTAATATCCGCCACGCCGGGATTGCAGCCGCCGCCATGCAGTTCCCGTGGGCTTTCCACCACTCCATACATATTCTTCATCGCAAACGTAACGCCAGACATGCTGTGGTCTTTCAGAATCGGCAAGCCAATCACCATGTCGCATTCGCGAGAGAGAATCTTTGCGAGCTTGACACTGCTCCCGCCCCAAGTGACCGATTGTTCCTCGTAACCCGCCACATCGTTGCCATAGCAGCGCACGCGGTTTGGATCAGTCGAGATAGTCAGCCCGCAGGCTTGAAGATCGCGCGCGTTTCGATCCCATATCACGATGTCGCCGGGCTTTATGCCGGCCTGTTGCAGCCGCTCACAAATTGCCAGCATCAGCGACAGGTGCGTCGAAACTCCCTTTCCGCCCAGGCCGTTCACCTTTAGCCCAACCCTCTTGTCCGCCCGCACAATGCGTTTCCACGCCTCCAACGGATGGTCGCGGTCAGTGTAAGCAGCGATGGCGCGGTCGAGCAAATCTTGCACGCGTTTTTCGTCTGGCTGCGCGCCTGTTCCATGTAGCGACGCATCGCGAGCGATCACAACTTTGGATTTGCCAGTTTGCGCTTGTTGGTCCAGCCTTGCGGCCTGCACCAGCTTGCTCTGCGAGCCCAATATCAGAGCTCCCGTTGCTGCGGTCTTCAGAAAATCTCTGCGGCTTTCCATGTCAATCCTCGCGTGCGTTATCAGTGCATCTGTTTCTGGTTAAAGTTTCGTTTCCACCGCGTGCGCCAGCGCAAGCAGAGCCTGTTGAGCGTCGGGCGTGGACTCATAAGCAACCATGCGTACCAGGTACGGACCTTTGCGGAAGATTACGCTCTGCGCATACGCGACGCCCGCATCGCCCAGTTGCACAACCTTGGCGTCAGAGCTTTGCCCGGTCTCCATAATCTTGCGCGCGCCTGCTGCATCGCCCATGGTGTAGACATCCACAGTCGCTTCCAACTCGCCTTTGAATTTGTAGTCGGAGGTCGAAGTGGAGACAACGCCAGCCGAAACGTACTGCTCGGCATCGCCGTCGATGTACTGCCATAAATCCTTCGCCGCAAACACGCGTGTCTCGCTGGTCTTCTGCCAGTCCGCAACCGCGTTCGACGCCGGGAACGGATCAGCGCCCTTTTTCTTGCAGCCTGTACCAGCCACTGCAGCAACCATGACAAGAGCAGTAGCGGCCCACTTCCAATTCGAGCAATATCTCACGTGAACGGTCTCCCTATTTCCTGTTAAGTAGAATCTGACTTCCCGGCGACCGGCTTTCGCCGATGCTGGTGACGTACACAGCCGGGTGCTCCTGCAACGGGCAAGCAAATTCGCATGCTCCGCAGCCCACGCAGCGGCTGGGATCGACACGCGGCTGCTTCAGAGTCTTCGTATTTCCGTCCGCATCGATGACTTGCGCTTCTTCCACATAAATGGCCTTGGGCGAAACCGGACACCACTCTTCGCAAACGATGCACTCTGTCGCCATGGCCCACGGCAAACAGCGCCCACGATCATAAAATGCAGTTCCCAGGCGAATCGGCTGGCTCGCCGAGCCGACGCCCACCACCCAGCCTTTTTCTTTCGGTGTAATCTGCCAGATGGCGCCGGTGGGGCAAACCTCGGAACACAGCACGCAACTGGGTTCGCAATAGCCGATGCGCGGCACCACCGTCGGCGTCCAAAGTCCTTCAAGGCCGGCTTGATCTAGTGTCGGATGCAGCGCCGTGTTGGGGCAAACCTTCATGCACTCGCCGCAGCGAATGCAGCGCGAAAGGAAATCGCTCTCATCCACTGAACCGGGCGGGCGCAGCAGCAGTTCGTGCCGGCTCTTGCCCATGCCCGTATTTGCGCGCATCAGAGGAACCACGGCTGCTCCGGCTGCAATTCCTGTCAGCGTTCTGCGTCGCCCCAAATCAGGCGACGCAACCTCTTCCTCCTTGCGAAAGAAGCGAAACGCCAAGCCGTCCTGCGGGCAGGCTCCCACGCAGTTCATGCACATCAGGCACTCTGCCTTGTGCCACGGCACGCCGCCGATCGGGTCGTCGCCGCCCTGGCAATGCAACAAGCAGCGGTTGCATTGGGTGCACGCCGCAGGGTCCTTGTGCAGGCCCAACAGCGACCAGCGTGACACCGCGCCCAGCAGCGCGCCCAGCGGGCAAATCGCTCTGCACCACAGCCGCGTCACGCGCAGGCTGGCCGCGAGAATCGCAAGGAACAGAATGCCCAGGAACACGCTTTGCGCGTAGTGCGGCTGGCGAAGATAGAGCACCGTATAGTGCAAAAACGTATGCAACGTTTCGCCGGTCCCTTTGATGATTCCGATGTGGCTATGTTCGAGCGGCGTCAGTACAGCCTGCGCGCCAAAGTTGAAGGCGGGCAAAAGCGACAGACCAAAAGACCTCACCAGCAAACTGAAAGGATCAAGCCAGCCGATAACTGCGGAACCAAA
>JBEKQD010000125.1:0-8855 GCA_049520075.1 Occallatibacter sp.
AAAAACGCTCTTTTGCCCAGTCTTTCGCCAAAACTAGGCACAACCACCCCTGGGCTTTTACAATGCAACAGGGACCCGTCCCAACCCAGCTCTGCTGTGGAACTAGCAAACTTGGCGGCGCACGCCGGACCAGGATGAAGGAATCGCATGAAGTTCAGGAAATTCGGCAAGGCCCTTCTGTTGAGCGCCCTTTCTGCTGGCGTTATTCTCAGCGTTACGTCTTGCGTCGAGAGCTATTCGGTAGGCTATTTGTATGTGACGGGGACGGTGACAGCGCAGTCCTCGAGCAGCGGCATCATCAGCGGTTTCAAGATTGATCACAACACGGGTAAGCTGACCCCCATCAACGGATTGCCTGTTCCCTCCGGCGGAGCAAATCCGGTGCGCGCCGTACTGCTGACCGGCAGCCGCTTTCTTTATGTTCTAAACCGGGGCGTGCCCCAGTCGGGCCAAACCGAGTGCACAACACTCTTCCCGTGCCTGAACGCCAATATTACCCAGTTTGCGATTGGCGCCAACGGGATTCTGACGCCTCAGGAGACGTTCTATACACAGGGCGTTAACCCGTTCCGCATGATCGCCGACAGTTCGGGAAGCTTCATTTACGTGCTGGATCACGATTCGCCGACTCCAGCCTCGACGTCCAGCGCTCCGGTTGCGGACCAGAACAACGCGAACTGCGCGGCTGCCCTCACCGGCGCAATCACCTGTGGCGACATTACAGCCTTTACAGTGAACGCGACCACGGGCCGGCTGACGCTGCTTCAGAATACCCAGGTGACTACGGCCGGCGGCACCGGATCTAATTTGACCTACTTCCCGGTTCCCGCCAATCCGGTCGACTTTGTGCTGTCCAGCGGAATCCTTCTCACGATGAGCAGCGCGCAAACCACCGTCGATTCGACAACGCTGGCATACACCGGCGGTTCATCGGTCTTTCCGTACACCTACAACGCTTCCAACGGCCAGTTGACGGTGAACCAGAACAGCGCCCAGCCCCTGAACATTTTGCAGGGAACCGCACTCGTGAGCGGAAGCAGTTACGTCTTCGTGCTGGACAACGAACCGCCCGCTGCACCCAACTCCACCAACGCGACAAGCCAGATTCTGACATTCACCACCGGCTCAGGCGGCTCGCTGGCGTCGGTCACCAACGGCATCATTCCGGATGACCCGAACCAATCCAACCCAACCTGGCTGGCGGTGGAGTCGAAGGGTAAATGGTTATACGTGGCCAATCAGGGGAACAACGCGACTAATACGGGAACGGCCGAGAGCGGCTTGGCGGGTTATGTGTTGAACAGCCCCTTCCAGCCCACTGAGATGTCAGGTACGCCGGTCGGCTTCGGCGTTGGCGCCGGCCCACAGTGCCTGGTCGAGGATCCCACGAATCAGTTCTTCTATACGGCCAACTTCTATTCTTCAACCGTGACCGGTCAGGCGATTGACCAAAACGCCGGTACCCTCACCCCACTTTCTCAGGTGTCGAAAGTGCCAGCCAGCTATGCGCTGACAGGCCAGCCCACCTGGTGCCTTGTGGATGGGCGCACCAACTAAACCGTCGCTTGATAAGGATGTGCCTGGGGTGGAAAACGAGATTCCGCCCCAGGATTACGATTGATTCGCAGTCATCAAGAACGCAGCCGAATTCCCGGGCACGAAGTTGTTACGGAGCGCGCGGGAACTCGATTCCAAACCTGATTTTTGGAGGCCTGGGCTTCCAGGCCACTGACGAAAGATGCGCATGAAGTTCAACAAATCGAGCCAACTGCTAATGGTCTCCGCAGCCAGCCTTCTGGTGGCCGGATTTTTGACCGCCTGCGGCACGGCAACCACGGATTTTGTGTTCGTGGCCAGTTCCCTGGCCGCGGGACCGAGCAGCTACGGAGAGATCGATGTCATGGAGATCAACGTGGTCTCCGGCTATATGCGCCCGATAAAGGCATCGCCGTTCCCTTCGGGCGGACGCGATCCGGTGGCCGAAGCCGTTTCCTCCGACAACGGGACTCTGTACGTGGTCAATCAGCTTGACAACAACATCGTTCAGTTCCTGATTGGCCCCGATGGCAAGATCTATCCGCAGAACACGGTGAATACGCCGGGTGTATACCCGCTTGCCGTTGCCGTGAGCGGGTCGAACCTGTTTGTCGTAGACACCTTTCAGCTGCTGCCAGGCTGCGCGCTCGCGAGTCCTTGCTCGGGGTCGGTGGCTGTCTTCCCCATCGAGCCAGCGTCGGGCAGCGGTGCTACCGCGGTCCCAGCCGGCGCCTTGGGACCTCCCATCGTCAATCCACTCGTTGCCGGCAGCTACTGGCCGCTTACCTTGCTCAGCAACCCAAGCCACGTGATGGTGCCTACGGCGGTCAATGTTCTGCATGGCGGAGCCTATGTGTACGTCACCGCTTACGATTCGGCAAACGTTGTGGCGAACAATGAGGGTTCAGTCAACATCTGTAATCTGAACGCCAGCGCCTACGCGGGCGCCGTTGGATATGTCTTCGGCTTCTCAGTTGGCTCGACCGGCGCTCTCTCACCCCTCAATGGTGGCGTGCCCGTGCCCGCCGGAAGCCTTCCGTGCGGAATCGCCAGCGATTCTTCTGGCGGCCACGTCTACGTCACCGATTACGCACAAGGCCAGGTACTTGGTTTTTCGGTGGCATCAGGCGCCTTGAGCCCCATCGCCGGCAGCCCGTTTGCGGCCGGCAATCAACCTAAGGCCATCGCTGTCGATCCCACTTATCCGTTTGCGTATGTCGCCAACTTGCTGGATGGCACGGTTAGCGCGTATTCCATCGGCAGTTCCGGGGCGCTAAGTAGCCTGGGCGCCACCTACGACGCAGGCCAGCAGCCGGTGGCTATCGGCATTGACCCGTCAACCAGCCATTTTGTTTTCACAGCCAACTTCCTGGGCAGCAATGTCTCCGACTTTGAGATGAGCACAACCGCGGGCACGCTCATCAACGCGCAGCACTCTCCTTACACGACCAACGCCCAGCCGACGGCTGTGGTCGCCGTTCCAAACAGCGGCGGACCAAAGTAGTATTGGGCGGTGGCTCGCTGCCAGGCGCTCTAGCAACACCTCGTACCGGGCTTTTACAATCGATACGAGGCAACTTAACGAGTTTTCATGGGCTCGCAGACGACCAGCCCACGACGAAGGAAGCGCATGAAGTTCAGCAAATTGAGCCAGCTTTTTCTGGTCTCTTCCATTGGCCTTCTAGTGGCCACCGTTTTTACTGCCTGCGCGATCACAACCATCGATTATGTTTTCGTGGCCAGCTCCGCGGGCTCGGGAACTTCGAATGATGGGCAGATCGAGGCTTACGCGGCAGACTCGCAGTCCGGCGCATTGCGCACAGTGGATAGCGCTGTGTCCTCCGGCGGAGTGAACCCTGTTGCCATGACGGTCACCTCCGACTATGCGAATCTTTACGTTGCCAATTCGGGAAGCAACAATATCGTTCACTTCAGCATCGGCATCGACGGCGTGCTGACGGCGAAAGACACGCTTACCCTGGCAGCCGGCACGCCCATTCGCATGGCAGTGAACACTGCAGGGACCTATCTGTATGTAATCTCCTGCACTCCCTCGCTAACTCTGCCATGCACCGCCACCGGAAACACCGCGACGCTTACGGAGTATGCGCTCTCTTCAGGCACGATCGGCTCTGCTGTTGCTTCAGTAAATCTGAATCTCAGTAATGTTTCCAGTGCCTATGCGGGCGATATTCTTGTGCCCACGGGAATCACCGTGCTGGCCAATAACAGCGAAGTGACCGGCAATGCGGTCTTCGTCTCGGCTTATGACTTGTCGGCCTACAATCCCGGCGGGACCGCCAGTTGCACTTCCGGCTGCGCCAATCCTGGCTGGGTATTTGGTTTTACCATCGGCTCGAGCGGCGCGTTGACCGCATCCACGTCCAACGCCAAGGTCGTAAGCCCCTGGGAAGCAGGCGTGAAGCCCACGGCAATTGCCTCTGACCCAACTGATCGCTTTGTTTATATCACCGACTTCGCACAAGACCAGCTGATCGGCTACACGATTATTGATGGCAGTGTTCTGAGCTTCCTGCCCAACGGTCCGTTCAGAACAGGGAATCAGCCTTCCGCAATTATCATCGACCCGCGCGGAATGTTTATCTATGTGACCAATTCGCTGGACTCCACTGTATCTCCCTACGAGATTACCTTAGCCACCGGGACTCCGACGGCTTCGGTGAACCCCACTGGCTCCGGCACTAACTCGACGGACGCTGAGCCGGTCGCTCTTGTAATAGATCCTGCGCTGGGCCGGTTTGTTTATACCGCTAACTTCCTCGGCAACTCCATCTCCGGCTTCCGCGCGAATCCGACTTCGGGCGCGTTGACGGCTACCCAAGCCACGCCGTATCCCACAGGGGAAAAACCGACAGCTATCGTGTCTGTTCCTCACGGAAACTATTCCACGCAATCGGTTACGCCGTAACCGCAGCCAGATATGCAAGCAAGAAGGCCCAGCCATCACGGCTGGGCCTTCTTGTTGGCGCCAGGGCACGAGCGTCGTCCCTATGGGACTCTGGATGATTGATTGGTTCGCCGACCCCACGCTGAAGCGCGGGGCTAACCAACTCTGCGCCCCCGGCGCGGGCGACGGGCCGCCGTCGGCGTGGAGCGCTTCTGCACAGGCCACTTTGAGGAGCGGCCAATCATAAAGCTTCCAGCTCTGCCGAAGGATACTTATTAGGCGCCCATCCACTTGCGTAATATCCGCTGCGCCGGCTTCTCAACCAGGTGAAGTGTCGCTACGGCCATGGCGATGAGCAGCACGTAGCTTAACCAGGGGTCAAAGCGGGTGAGTCCCAGCCAGTCGAGGACGTGTGAATGATGAAGGATGTTCCACAAGTTGAAGTGGAGCAGGTAAAGGCAGTAGCTGGCCTCGCCGACAAAGACCAGCGGGCGGATGCCCAACACGGCCGCCAGCGGATTTTTTCCGGCCAGCCCGAGGACAATGCAGCCGAAGAGCGGCATCAACAAGCCGTCGTGCATGATTGCATAAGGCATCAGGGGTCCCAGCGTCAGCAGGCCGTAGATGCCGGCAAAGCCGCCCAGTCCCATCCACAAGCGGAGACGGCTGTCGCGCGCGATCAGCTCGTCCAGCTCAGCCAGCATCACCCCGAAGATAAAGCTGGCCACATGCGCGTAAGGAGTGTATTTGAGCGCCCACAACCAGAAGCCGTAACTCCAGCGGTCGGGATGCGCGATGCCGTCCGGGTCGAACGCCATATAGATCAGGCCGGGAACCATGCCCAACCCCCAAACGGCGGCCATTTTCCAAAGGTAGGGGCCAGCTCGCTCCGGCCGCTTCCATCGCGCCAGCCAGGGAAAGATGACGTAGTAGGATGCCTCGGCCGACATGGTCCAAGCCGGTGTATTCAGAAAAGTGGAGATGGATGGAATGAACCCTTGCAGCAGTAAGGGTGTGAGTACCACGCCGGCCCAGAACATACCGTGCGTGTGACTCCCGTACTCCCTGCCGAGCGTCCCCACGCTCAACAGCAAGCTGAGCAAATAGATAGGATAGATGCGCGTAAACCGCGCCTTCCAGAATCGCACACGGTCCAACTGCCCGGCCCGCGCCCGGGCGTTGTAGTTATAACCGAGCACAAACCCCGAGAGCAGGATGAAGTAGCTTACGGAGACATAACCGGCGTTGACGACCGGAGCCAGGAAACCAAACCATTTGGGATTGGAAAAATGGAAAAAGACGATGTTGATGGCCGCGAAACAGCGCAAGCCCGTCAATGCATTCAGCCGATCTGGCTTGCTAATCTCCACTGGCTGTTAGACGCCTCCGGGCAAAAGATAGCCGATGGCCGGTCGCTGTCAGCGGGCAGCAAAACACCCGTCAACTGAGAACTGTTAGCTGTCAGCTGTTATCTGGTTAGAAGTCTTACGCTGTGACCAGCGAGCCGACCTTCTCGCCCAGCACCACCCGCCGGATGTTCCCCGGCTGGTTCATGTTGAAGACGACCATGGGAAGGTTGTTGTCCTTGCACAGGCTCACGGCGGTCAGGTCCATGACCTTCAGCCCCTGGCGCAAAATTTCCATATAAGTGATCTCGTCGTACTTGACGGCATCCTTCACAAGCACCGGGTCGGCGTTGTAAATGCCTTCCACCTTGGTGGCCTTCAGCAGCACATCGGCTTTGATCTCCATGGCGCGCAGGCTGGCCGCCGTATCGGTAGAAAAAAATGGATTACCGATGCCGGCGGCGAAGATGACTACGCGGCCTTTTTCCAAATGGCGCTCTGCCCGGCGGCGAATGTACGGCTCGGCCACCTGGTTCATAAAGACGGCACTCATCACGCGGCACTGCACGCCGCGCTTTTCAATGGCGTCTTGCATGGCGATGGCGTTGATGATGGTGGCGAGCATGCCCATGTTGTCGGCAGCCACGCGGTCCATTGCTTTAGCCTGTGCGCCTGCGCCGCGGAAAAAGTTTCCCCCGCCCACCACCACGCCGATTTCCACGCCCAGCGAGTGCACATCTACGATCTCACCGGTAATTTCGGCGAGCTTGTCTGCATCCAGGCCGAAGCCGCGCGGGCCTGCCAGTACCTCACCCGAAAGCTTGAGAACGATTCGCTTATACATGCTTTTTCGAGTATCGCATAGAAGGCGCCAGCCGGAATCACCATCTGCGACGGTGCGAATTCGCCCTTTACGAGGCGGTTCAGCAGCGCGGCCCAAATCCGTGCGTGCGATAGCCTGGGTTTTATCGCTTTTCTTTTGCCTTGTTGTGGCCTTTAATAATGCTGTGTTGCCGCAAGGCATCACAGCAGAACGGCGCAAAGAAGGAAATAGGAGGAAGGAGGACTATGTCGAGCCCGAAAAAATGCGGAAATCTGGCTTGCACCTGCGTTCCACCCGGGAACGCGAAATATTGCAGTCCCCACTGCGAGGGCATCGGGAAAAAGATGGAAATCGTCTGCCTCTGCGGCCACCCGGATTGTGGCGGCAACGTGAAAGAGACTTGAACTTCTCCCGCTCGGTAGGTCTGCAAAAAGAAAGAGGCCCAAGGCTTGTGCCCTGGGCCTCTTTGGAATTACGGGATATCGCGGGAAGTTACTCGGCTGCCGCTTCGGCCGCCTTGGTTGTGGCCACGGTCCAGTCGGGCGCGCCCACCTTGAAGCGCGCAAAGCGCCGCACGGTGATGTTCTCGCCCAGCTTGCCGACTTTGGTCGCAATCAATTCCTTGATGCTGACGGTCTGGTCTTTGATGAAGGGCTGATCAAGCAAGCAGACTTCTTCGTAGAACTTGGCCATCTTGCCTTCGACAATCTTCTCGATCACCGGGGCCGGCTTGCCCGTGGCGGCGGCTTGCGCGCGATAGATTTCCTTCTCACGCTCCATATCGCCAGCGGTCACGTCCTCGCTGCGCACATAGCGCGGATCAGAGGCCGCAATGTGCATCGCAACGTCCTTGAGCAGTTCCTGGAAGTCCTCGGTGCGGGCCACGAAGTCGCTCTCGCAATTCAGCTCGAGCAGCACGCCAATCTTGCCTCCGGCGTGAATGTAGGTTCCCACAGCGCCCTCGTTGGTGGTGCGGGCGGCCTTTTTCTGCGCCGAGGCCATGCCCCGCTTGCGCAGCACCACAAAGGCGTCCTCGATGTTTCCCTTGGATTCCTGCAACGCTTTAAGGCAGTCGCCCATGGGCGCGCCGGACTTTTCCCGAAGCTCTTTTACCTGCTTGGCATCAATCTTTTCGCTCACTGTTTTTGTCTCACTCTCTTGGTCTAGGCATATCACCCGCCGGAGACTTCCGGGGAGCTATTAGCTTTTAGCTATCAGCTATTAGCTAAGAACATCTCCACCATTCGTCGCGGTGGGCCATGCGGTCCGTTCAATCTCGAACAGCTAACAGCTAAAGGCTGGCAGCTATAGAAAAAGCGTGGCGCAATCCTGGCGGCCACGCTTCTCTCAGTATGCACACATCTGTGCGAAGCAATGATTAAAGAGCGCTTTCGGCCACTTCGGCCTCGTCCAGCGCGGCCACTGCGGCAGGAGCCTTGCGAATTCCTCCGCCCAAAGCCGCTTCGAGGTCCACTACCTCTGCTTCGGCTGGGGCAGCTTCGGATGCTGCTTCCGCGGCCACAGCGACAGGCAACTCCTCCTGGAAGGCTTTGTCGCCCACCAGGTTCACGCCCTCGGAGGCCGAATCGGCGATCTTCGAGGTGAAGAGGCGAATGGCGCGCAGTGCGTCGTCGTTGCCGGGAATCACGTAGTCCACAACGGTGGGATCGCAGTTGGTGTCAACCACCGCAACCACCGGAATGCCTAGCTTGCGGGCTTCTTTCACGGCAATCGCTTCGTTATTCGAGTCGACGATGAAGAGCGCGTCAGGCAGGCGCTTCATGGTCTTGATGCCGGCGAGGTTCGCTTGAAGGTGCTTGCGCTCCCGCTCCAGCTTAATAACTTCTTTCTTGGTCAGCAGCTCATAGCGGCCATCAGTGGCCATCTCATCGAGTTCCTGAAGGCGCTTCACCGACTTCTGCACCGTCACCCAGTTGGTGAGCAGGCCACCCAGCCAACGCTGGTTGATATAAGGCATGCTCGCGCGCGTAGCTTCTTCGGCTACGGCATCCTGAGCCTGACGCTTGGTGCCGACAAACAGAATCGTCTTGCCGCTCGCACATAGCTCGGTAACGAATTTCGACGCTTCCTTGAACAGCTTGAGCGTCTTCTGCAGGTCAATGATGTAGATACCGTTACGCTCGCCAAAGATGTATTCCTTCATCTTTGGATTCCAGCGCTTGGTCTGATGCCCGAAGTGAACTCCAGCTTCGAGCAGCTCCTTCATTGTGATCGTGGCCAA
>JBEKQD010000126.1:0-8982 GCA_049520075.1 Occallatibacter sp.
ATCGAGGAGCTATATAACTGGGGCCGGCGCAACTCCGTCTGGCCCATGCAGTTTGGCCTCGCCTGCTGCGCGATTGAGATGATTGCCACCACCATGGCGCGCTACGATCTGGCTCGTTTCGGGGCTGAGGTCTTCAGGCCATCGCCTCGTCAGGCTGACCTGATGATTATTTCCGGCACGGTGACCAAAAAGATGGCGCCGCAGGTGGTCCGTCTCTACAACCAGATGGCCGAGCCAAGGTATGTGATTGCCATGGGAGCTTGCGCCATCAGTGGAGGGCCGTTCAAGCAGGGCTACAACGTGCTGAAGGGAATTGATCGCTATATTCCAGTGGACGTGCATATTCCCGGCTGCCCGCCGCGTCCCGAAGCACTGATTCAAGCTTTTATGACGCTTCAGAAAAAAATTGATGCCCAGCATCTGACCGGCGAAGACCGTCCGCGGCATTTGGACGCCGAAGCACAGGGCGAGTTTCCCGTGCCTGTTTTTGGGGAGCACGATCTGGAACCCACGTCGAATCCAGGCGTCTGGCCCGTGCCGGTGATTATCAAGTGACAAATGACAGGTTTCAGTGCGGGGAGCGGATGGAAAAAAGCGTCGATCGAGATTTTGCCCAAAAATGGTACGACAACAAGTTCCATTGGACCACAGCCTATATATTTGTGGCAGCTGGGTCCCTCGCTTTCTTAATGAGATTATGGGAGGAGGTTCATCTCCGTGGATTGACTCATACCCTCATTCGAATCGTCCCTTTTTCATTGATCTTCGTATGCCCTCTGACAGTCTCTCTTCTTTTCAGAGGATATATCAGATCCGCCTTGAAGGAGAATCTTGTCAGTGAAAGAGTAGCCAAGAACTGCGAGTACTGGATCGGGTCACAGCTATTTTCTGTCTATATTCTGATTCTCATATTTGTCACATGGGATTGATCTTGGCTTCGGGGGAACTAGGTTTGAAGGGATTAGAAGAAATCAAAACGATAATCGAAGCGGCCGTGCCAGGCGCGGCGGTGGAGGTTGTCGCAAACCCCAGCGTTTCCGGGCAGCACTCGCTCAGGCTTGCGCCGAGTTGTGCACCGGCTGTGGCGAAGTTTTTGCGCGACGATGCGGAACTCAGGCTCGATTTCCTCTCGAACGTGACCGGAGTTGACTGGCCGGGCAAGGAAGTTGCCGAGAAGGTGACGGTCACCCGCCAGGTCACGAAGACAGTGGACGGCGTCGAGCAGCAAGTGGAAGAGACGGTCGAAGAAACCCGCAAGCGCAGCGAGCCAGGATTTCTCGAAGTGGTTTATCACCTGTATTCGATGGAGAAAAAGCACGGACCGGTGGTCATGAGGATGCGCACCGTGAACCGGGCTGACCAGGTGGAGTTGCCTTCGCTGACACCAGTCTGGCGCTCGGCCGAGTTTCAGGAGCGCGAGGTATTTGACCTCTACGGAGTCATTTTCACGGGTCATCCGGACCTGCGCCGTCTGCTAATGTGGGATGGCTTCAAAGATTACCCCATGCGGCGGGATTATGTGGAGCCGGACGACTACGAGTACGAACCAACGGCGCACGACGCGGTGCTGAAACGGGCGCAGGCGCATCAGGACTCGACTGCTGGCCAGTCGAGCGAAGAAGGCCGGCAAGGAACGGGGGCGAGCCAATGAGCCACCCCCAAACCTATTTTGCAAGCGACGCGGATAAGCTCGAAGGCTGGAACCGGCCCGCTGTGATTGCGCCCGACGGCGACGGGGAACTGCTCGAAGTGGCCATGGGGCCGCACCACCCCTCGACGCATGGCGTCTTCCGCATGGATGTGGCGCTGGACGGCGAGCGTGTTATCCGGCTCAAGCCGGTCTTCGGCTACTTGCATCGCAATCACGAAAAGCTGGGCGAAGGGCAGAGCTATCTGGCCTCGATGCCATACACCGACCGGCTGGATTACATCTGTCCCATTACGAATAACTGGGCCTATGCGTTGGCTGTCGAGAAACTAACCGGCCAGGAGGTTCCCGAGCGCGCCGAGTACCTGCGAGTCATTCTGGGCGAGCTGACGCGCTTCCAGAATCACGCCTCGTCAATTGGTTTTTTGATTCAGGAGATGGGAGCCAGTGGCACGCCGCTGATGTATGCCTTCCGCGAGCGGGAAAAGATTCTGGATCTATTTGAGGAGTTGACCGGCGCGCGTATGATGGTCAACTACATGCGCTTTGGAGGATGCCGCGTGGATGCGTCGCCGGCCTGGCTCGACAAAACGCGCCACGTCGTCGAGGGCCTGCCTGGGTTTGTGGACGAGTTTGAACAACTGCTCAGCTCGAATGAGATTCTGATGGCGCGCACTCAAGGCGTGGGCCTGTTGCCAGCTGAATTGGCGGTCAACGCCGGGGTAACTGGGCCCATGCTGCGTGCCTCTGGCGTGAATTACGATATCCGCAAGGTCGACGGTTACGGCATTTACAACCGCTTCAACTTCCGCGTGCCACTGGGCGATCACGGCGATGTGTTCGACCGTTATATGATTCGCGTGCTGGAGATGCGCGAGGCAATTGAGATTCTGCGCCAGGCGCTTAAAGACATTCCCGCTGGCCCGGTGATGGACCCCAAGGCGAAGATTCGCGGCTTCCGTCCCAAGCCGGGCGAAGCATACGGACGCATCGAAGCGCCCAAGGGAGAATTGGGTTTTTATCTCATCAGCGATGGTGGGCCAAATCCTTATCGCTACCGTATTCGTCCGCCCAGCCTGATCAATCTCACAATACTTGAGGATATGTGCCTGGGACAAAACGTGGCCGATGTAGTGCTGATCTTCGGCAGTGTGGATATTGTGTTGGGAGAAGTGGACAGGTAATTGAGTTACCGGCTTTATAGGATGTTGTGGGCTGAGTTATCCCTGGTTTCAAAGCAAGGCGTGAAGCATCCTGAAGGCGACCGCGTGGGCGGAGATGAAAATAAGGAGAGGTCGAATGGTAATTCGTAAAGCAGGTGCTCTGATTGTCGTGGCAACTGCCTTGGTGGGCAGCTTGAATGCCAGTGCCAATAACAAGTCCAAAGTCGTCACGACTGAGGCTGCAGGCAACTATAACTTCCGTTGCACCGGACCAACGCTGGATTTGTCTCTGGTGTCGTTCAACCTGCCAATCTCCAGGCCCGCAGCATCCTTAACTGGCTCGGGCGCAAGCAAGGCTCCGACTTCGTCCTTGACGATTGAATTTGCGGCGAACAAGGACTATTCAACCTTGTATTCCGAAATCATCAAGGGTGATCACTACAGTTCCTGCACGCTGGTCGAGACAGTGGAAGCATCCACAGGCAAGGCCGGCGGGACCGTTTTTACGTGGACCTTTAATGAAGTGGTCCCCACTAATGTAACTGCAGTCTGGAGAGACGCATCAACCGCAGGGCCTCAGGGGTCTAATCTTCCGGAGGCGCTGGTTCGAGTTACATTGAATTTCAACGAAGTCAAGCTTGAGAACACTGCTGGAAGCAAAACAGCAACCGATAGCTGGACACAAACCACGCAATGAATTCAATCGAAGTTTTCGCGCGGAGTGCATGTGGGCGGATTGTGAATTGGAGGGTAGTAGGTGCTAGGTGAAGGCATACTGAAAGGGATGGCGGAAACAGCGAAGAATTTCTTCTGGAGCTACTTTCGCGCCGACCGGTTGACGACCGTCGAGTATCCGGAGCAGCGGATCGCCCCATACGAAGCGGCGCGCGTCTTTCCCTTCCTGGTCTACGACTCTAAGAACGCGAAGGATGCTGCCGATTGGGAGGCCGGGCTGCGCTGCGTGGCCTGCCAGATCTGCGAGAAAGAATGTCCGCCCAAATGCATTTACATCGAGAAGTCAACAGACAAGAAGCCGGACGCTCTCGGCAAGCCGCAGTTTTACCCGGCGCGCTTCGACATTGATATCTCGGTCTGCATGAGCTGTCAGATTTGCGTCGAGGTTTGCCCGTTTGAAGCTATCAAGATGGACACTGAGTTTGAGCTGAGCACCGGCGACCGTTTTGGCGGGCTTCTGCTGGACCGCAAGCAGCTGGCAAAATCAAACGAGTATTACCATCAGATTCATCTCACCGAAGCGAACGAGGTGGACGCAAAGCTGGCTGTGGAGAAGGCCAAGGCCGACGCCAAGGCTAAAAGCATTGCCGCAGCTCGAGCCACTTCCGCTGCGGCGGCAACGGCTGGAGAGGGAGCGTAACCGATGATCAAGAATCTAGACCAGATCTTCGTTTTGCTCCAGCACTGGCTCGTGAGCTTTCTGCCTGCATCATGGCAAGGCGCTGCCAGTGTATTGATCAACGCGGCAGCCATCATCTGTGTATTTCCGGCGCTGTTTGCGGTTGCCGTGTGGCTGGAGCGCAAGGGATTGGGGCGCATGCAAAATCGGCTTGGCCCAAACCGCGTAGGCCCCTACGGCCTTCTTCAGCCGATCGCCGATGGCATCAAGTCACTGACCAAGGAAGACATCGTTCCGTTGAGCGCGGATAGGGCAGTGCATTTTCTCGCGCCGGTGCTGCTCGTGGTCACCGCCTTCATGGGCTTTGCGGTGCTACCCATGGGACGCAACATGGTGCTCGTGGATCTCGACGCCGGCTTGCTCTTCTACTTCGCGATGGGCGCGTCCACTGAGTTAGCTGTCTTCATGGCGGGGTGGTCCAGCCGCAACAAATATTCGCTGCTGGGCGCCATGCGCGCAGTAGCCCAAATGATCAGCTACGAAGTGGTGCTGCTGCTGTCGAGCGTGGTCGTGGTGATGATGGCGGGCTCGCTCTCGCTGACCAGAATTGTCGAAGCGCAGAACCACTACACCTGGGGATTTCCTCACTGGTACATATTCACGCCCTGGGGTTTGGCAGGCTTTATCATGTACGCCATTGCGGGCACGGCCGAGACCAACCGTTCGCCATTTGACCTGCCAGAAGGCGAGTCGGAGTTAGTGGCCGGCTATCATACCGAATATTCGGGCTTTAAATTTGCGCTCTTTTTTCTGGGCGAGTACGTGGCCATGCTTTCCATCTCCGGCCTGGGCACCACGCTGTTTCTGGGAGGATGGTCAGCGCCTTTCTCTTTCCTGACCTGGATTCCGTCGTGGATCTGGTTCTTCTCCAAGATAATGCTTTCCATTTTCGTCTTCATCTGGATGCGCGGGACATTGCCACGGCTTCGCCAGGACCAGTTGATGAACTTTGCCTGGAAGTTTGTTTTGCCCATGTGCTTGCTTAACCTGATGGTTGCCGCGGTTTGGCGGTTTATGGGCGATGGCTGGCTGCGCTGGTTCGTTTGTTCAGCGATTCTGCTGCTGGCTTATGTAGGCGCGGGCCTGACGCAACTGCGAAAGAAGAACATTGGGCCGAGGAGTTATCGCTATGCGGAGTAAGTTCTTTTGCGGTCACAACGAAAGGAGCGCCCACCGATGAGCCCTGTTTTCTATATAATTGCGGCGCTCACCGTTGCCGGCGGCCTTGCGTCGATGGTGCTGAAAAACACCGTGCATTGCGCGCTGGCGCTGACGGTTGCTTTTGCTGGACTGGCACTTTTTTTTCTGAATCTCGACGCGCAGTTTGCCGGATTCGCGCAGATTCTGGTTTACATCGGCGCAGTGGCCATCCTTGTAGTTTTTGCAATTCTGCTTACCAAAGGCTCTGAGACTCCCAAAGACGGAGTCTTCAGCCGCACCTGGCTCGCTGGCTTCGCGGTGGCCGCGGCGGTCTTTGCGGTGCTCGGCTGGGCAATACTCCACACCGCGCCCATGCTGCCCGCAGCTACGCCCGCGCCCACAGTGACCGTACAGCAGATTGGCCAGGCGCTCATTGGCCGTTACGTTTTGCCGCTGGAGATTGTTGCCGTGCTGCTGACCGCAGCCTTGATTGGCGCGGTTATCGTGGCCATGCACGAGAAGGAGGGAACCAAGTGACTCCTTTGGCGGGTTATCTTCTCGTTGCCGCGCTCTTGTTTTCCATCGGCCTTGCCGGTGCGCTTACGCGCCGCAATGCCATCCTTGTGCTGATCGGAATTGAATTGATGCTGAACGCCGCCAATTTGAACCTGATTGCTTTCTGGCGCTACGGGCCGCATCCCGAGGCGCTCACGGGAATGATGTTTGCGATTTTTTCCATTGCCGTAGCGGCTGCCGAGGCAGCGGTAGGACTGGGGTTGGTGATCTCCATTCACCGCCACGCCAAAACGACGGACCTGGATCAGATGAATAGGATGAAGGGGTGAGGGGTTAATGCAAGAGGCAATATCATTCACTCCGCAGTTGACGGCTTCTCCCATCGCGGAGATTCTTTGGCTGATTCCCGCCGCGCCCGTCGTCGCCGCGGGTTTGTCATCGCTTATGAAGCAGCGGCGCCGCAGGGTTTCCGCTACTTTGGCCATCGGCTCGCTGACCTTTTCCTTATTGCTTTCGCTTATCGCATTTGTTCATGTCGTGAGCGATTGGGTGCGTGGCGGAGCAGCGCGCGAGGTTGTCAACCTTACCTGGTTCCAAAGCGGCGCCGTCAACGTGGATCTTGGCTGGGTGCTCGATCCGCTCTCGGCCATGATGCTGGTGATGGTCAGCTTTGTCGGCCTGCTCATTTTTATCTATTCCACTGGCTACATGGAACACGACGAGAACTTCACGCGCTTCTTCTGCTTCATGTCGCTCTTTGCCGGTGCGATGCTTGGCGTGGTGATCTCCAATAGCTTGCTGCTGCTGTTTATATGCTGGGAGTTAGTGGGACTTACTTCTTACTTATTGATTGGTTTTTGGTATCAGAAACCCGCGGCTTCGGCAGCGGCAAAAAAAGCATTTCTTACAACACGCATCGGCGATGTCTTCTTTCTTTTGGGAATGGTCTGGTTGTTCTCGCAGACCGGTACGTTGCTCTTCTACAACCATGGCGCAGGCTCGCTGGAACCTTCAGCGTTGACCGGATTGCTCGCAACGCCAGCAGCTCTGGGGCTTACCGCCGCGGGCGCGATTGGCCTGCTAATCTTTGCCGGCGCGGCCGGCAAGAGCGGCCAGTTCCCGCTGCACGTATGGCTGCCCGACGCGATGGAAGGCCCCACGCCTGTCTCTGCGCTGATTCACGCTGCGACCATGGTGGCCGCAGGCGTTTACCTAATCGCGCGAGTTTATCCGCTTATGCAGGCCGGCGCGCTGGCCGGAGGGACGACAACGGCACTCACCGTCGTTACCTGGGTCGGCGCATTTACGGCCGTTTTTGCCGCGCTGATTGCCGTGGCGCAAAACGACATCAAGCGCATACTGGCTTACTCGACCGTCTCGCAGCTCGGTTACATGATGGCCGGCCTCGGCATGGGCGGTGTGGCTGTGGGAATGTTTCACCTGATAACTCATGCGTTCTTCAAGGCGCTCTTATTCTTGGGCGCAGGCTCGGTGATTCACGGCTGTCACGAGGAGCAGGATATTCGCAAGATGGGTGGCCTGAAATCCGATATGCCGCTCACTTGTCTGACTTATGGGATAGGAATGTTGGCGCTGTGTGGTTTTCCGCTGTTATTTTCCGGCTTCTGGAGTAAAGACGGAATTCTCGATGCTGCGATGCATTGGAGCGTTGCGAAAGCTCCTTTCTACATGCTGGTGTTTGGCGCGCTGCTAACTGCGTTTTACATGACGCGACAGATGGTTTACGTCTTCGGCGGGTACTGGCGGGGCAACAAACCCGCGACCGAAAGCCCAACGGTGATGACCGCGCCGCTTGTTGTTCTGGCCTTCTTTGCCATGGCGCTGGGAGCGATTGGAACGCCCGCATGGCCGTGGTTCCGCTCGTTCCTCGACGGTCACGCAGCGAATTTTGAGCTGCACGGTTTTGCCGAGCCCGGCCTGCTGACGGTGATGGCGGCCTCGACTCTGATGGTGTTTATCGGCATTGGGTTGGCATGGAATCTTTACACAGATCGCTCTCCACGGCCGCAAGAGCCGGATGAACTGGAGCGAGTTATCCCAAAGGCTTGGGGATGGCTGCGCGACAAGTTTTATGTGGATGAGTTATACGGAGTGACGGTGATAGCTTTCTATGAGAGTTGGGCGCGCGTCTCGGATTGGCTCGATCGCCGCGTCTGGGGTGGCGTGGTGGCCGGGGTCGCGCGGGCCTTCGGCTTGTGGGCGCAATTGAACCGCTTCCTCGATAACAACATTGTGGACGGCAGCTTTGACAAAGGCTGCGATGAGTTAGGCGTGGGCGGAGGCCTGCTTTCGCGCATGCAGACGGGCCGCGTGCAAACTTACCTGAGATTGCTGGCGCTGGCTGTGGTTGTGCTGGCGGCAATTCTGATTTGGAGCAGCCGGGCATGAGCGGAATTCCTGTACTTTCGCTGTTGACCGTGCTGCCTCTTGCCGGGGCGGTGATTGCGCTTGGCGCGGGCAAGCATGCGCGCGCCGTGGCGCTTTGCACGACCTTCGCAAGTCTCGCGTTGGCTCTGGTTGTTTGGACCGAGTGGAGCAGGGGACCCGTTTTTGGCGGCTACGGATTCATCGAGCAGCACGCATGGGCGCCGTCGCTGGGAATTAATTACTACCTCGGCGTAGACGGGCTGGGCGCGCTGATGCTGGTGCTATCAGCCATCGTCACGCTGATGTCGGTGGATGCCGCGCATCGCGTTCATCATCAGCCTGGGCTTTACTTCGCGCTGGTGTTGACGCTGGACGCTTTCTTCCTCATCAAGCTGTGGGGCGGAACGCGGCGAGGCCCGGCGGCCACGCAGTTCTTCATTTACACCATGGCCGGCTCCGCGGCTCTGCTTGTCTCATTTCTGGCAATCTTCCTTTCAACAGGAGGCAAGGATTTTCCCGGTAGCATGGATTTCCCTCATCTGACGCTGCTCGCCTCCACCGGCGAACTCGAACAATTGGTCACGTCGCACTTGGGGCCTGTGATGATGTGGTTGGCGATCGGAGTGTTGGCGGGCTTTGCCGTCAAGGTGCCGATGATCCCGTTCCACACCTGGCTACCCGCGGCTTACGCTGAAGCGCCCTCGCCGGTAACG
>JBEKQD010000127.1:0-8220 GCA_049520075.1 Occallatibacter sp.
CCGAACGACCGCGTTTTGCTGGTAGGCGACACCCGCCAGCATGAATCCGTCGAGGCGGGCCGCATCTTTGCCCAGCTCCAGGACGCGGGCATGAAGACGGTGAAGCTGGAGGAGATTGTCCGCCAGCGCGATCCGGAGCTGAAACAGACCGTCGAGCAGCTTGCGCGTGGCCAGGTGGGAGAGGCTATCGCCGGTTTGGAGCGGCAGGGCCGCATTCATGAGGTGCCAGGTCACGAAGACCGCATTACGGCTATTGCTAAGGAGTATGCCAAGTCGCCCGATAACACGCTGGTAGTCTCGCCCGACAACCGCTCCCGCGCGGAGATCAACCAGGCCATCCACGCCGAGCTACAGGCGAAGGGCGTTGTCGGCAGGGAGGAACACCGCGCCCAGGTGCTTGTGCCGCGTCAGGACCTCACCGGAGCGGATCGTATCTGGGCGGCCCGGTACAACCCCGGCGACGTGCTGCGCTACAGCCGCAGCTCTCAGGAGACCGGCATCGGCAAAGGCGAGTATGCGCGCGTGACCCGCGTCGATGCGCCTAACAACAGGCTCACCGTCGAGCGGAAGGACGGTACGGAACAAAGCTACGATCCACGGCGCCAGCAGGGAGTCTCCGTCTACCGCGAACAGGAGCGGGCTTTTTCAGTGGGAGACCGTGTGCAGCTCACCGCGCCCTTGCCCGACTTGAAGCTGGCCAACCGCGAGCTTGGAACGGTGGAAGGCATCGGCCAGGATGGGCGCATGAGTTTGAAGATGGACGGAGGCCGCGAGGTAGAACTTGATTCGGTGAAGAATCCGCACCTCGATCATGGTTACGCGGTCACGAGTCATTCCAGCCAGGGGCAGACCGCCGACCGTGTGCTGATCCACGCCGATACCGAGCTGGGAGCCAAAGACCTGCTCAACAACCGCATGGCCTACGTTGCCGTTTCGCGCGGCGCATACGACGCGCAAATCTTCACCAATGACCGCGAGAAGCTGGGAGCGGCGCTGGGGCACGATGTATCGCACAGCAGCGCCCATGCGCCGGAAACGAAGCAGGAACAGACGATTGCGCCACAGAGAGAAATCGCGCCGAAGCAGGAGCAAGGACAAGACCTTGGGATGGGGCTGGGTATCTGAGACATTGGTCCTAGCAGTCAAATTGCGAGTATCTGCTGTGTTTTCCACTAGAAAGATTGTTCTGTCCAAAATGGACTCAACTCGGTTATTGCCAACTGCATCGGAGTGATGCATCCTGATGAAAGGGAGCACCGGTATGAGTCCAACCACGTCACAGGACGCAACTACGTCATGTCGGACGACGGTCACGATTCCGCGAGAGGACCACGAATTCTTGTTGAGTCTCGCTGCAAGCAAACACGTGTCGCTCGCCTGGATGGTAAGGGAAGCGATCAGAGCCTATCTCGACCAACACACGCCGCTGTTTAGCCGTAGCCCAGAAGGGGAATAAGGTTTCTCTTGCCTGGGTCGTTCGTGAAGCTGCTGAGAAGTACATAGCCGACCAACACCCGTTATTTGAGAAGATTTTGTGAGCATGAATACTCTGGACATATCGTCACTTTTCCCGACTTCCGTCGGGAGCACTCGCAAAGGCCGCTTCGCAGATTTGGACCGAGACAAGCTGCGCGGCGGTTATTACACCTCGACAGAGGTGGCTACATGGCTTTGTTCATGGGCTATTCGTTCCCCTAAAGATAAGGTTCTGGAGCCTAGCTCCGGGAATGGGGCTTTTCTCGAAGCCGCAGCCAAGCAGTATGCAAAGCTTGGAGCTCGCCCCGCCGCGATAGCGAAGCGACTGACCGGAGTCGAGTTCATTGCTGCCGAGGCGGATAGCTCCAGAGCCGCCTTGCGTGGTCTTTTGGGCAAGGATGCTGCTGAAGTTGTTCACACCGGCGATTTCTTCGCGTGGTGGCAGGGGCGCGCGGAAGGCAATTTTGACGCTGTAATAGGCAACCCGCCGTTTATCCGCTACCAATCATTTCCGGAGCCGCACCGCAGCTTGGCAATGGGGATCATGGCACAGGAAGGGCTCAAACCGAACAAGCTCACGAATATCTGGGTTCCCTTTGTGGTCGCAGCGGCAGCAAGTCTGAAGCCAGGTGGACGACTAGCTCTAGTGCTTCCCGCAGAGATCCTCCAGGTTACCTATGCAGCGCAGCTACGTTCGTTCCTCACTGATCGCTTTGCTCGGATCGATATTGTCGCCTGCAATGAGCTATTTTTCGAGAAAGCCGAGCAGGAGGTTGTACTGCTCTTAGCTGATGGTGCTTTGCCAGTCGCGTCGGAGGCAAACACTTGTTCCGTAACGATGACCGAGGCGCGAACAGTCTGTGAGATTACCGGTCGTTCGCCTGAAATCGTGCTTGCCAATGCTCAACCGAAGACCCTTAAACACGACAACGAGAAGTGGCTGAAATACTTCCTCACCAACCGCGAGATCACGTTCATGCGGGCGCTGAGGGATGCAACCATTACGACCAACCTCAGCACCCACGCGAGTGTTGATGTAGGAGTGGTCACAGGGAAAAACGAATTCTTCGTGCTCACGAGTGCTCAAGTCGCAGAACTTGGCCTCGAAGACTACACAGCTCCTCTGGTATCCAGGTCTGTGCATTTGAAGGGGGCGAAGGTTCGCAAGGCTGACTGGAACGCCATGTCCAAGGCAGGGGATCGCGTCCACCTGTTGCATGTTGAGCCGAACAAAGGAAAGCAGCCGACAGGCCCACTAGGGCGTTACATTCGTTTCGGCGAGGGTAACGATGTTCACAAGGGATACAAGTGTTCTATTCGCCCAACTTGGTATGCCGTGCCCTCAGTGTGGACTCCGGACGGTTTTCTATTCCGGCAAATTTATGACTTTCCACGCGTTGTATTGAACCAGGCCGGCGCGACCTCAACTGACACCATCCATCGCCTCACCGCCAAAGAGGCAAAGCCCGAGCGGATCATTGCTAATACCTACACATGGTTGACCGCCGCATCGGCCGAAATCGAAGGGCGCAGCTATGGGGGCGGAGTTCTCGAGCTCGAGCCGACAGAAGCGGAGCGTTTGATGATGCCAGCAACCCTCAACGGAGCGATGCCCCTTCAGGAGTGTGATCGCTTGACCCGGTCGGGAAGGCTTGATGAGGTTCTTGAGACAAACGCAAAAATTGTTCTCATGGAGCACATGGGTTTGGCCCAACCTGAATGTCTTTTGCTGCGCGATATATGGATGAAGATGCGTGATCGCCGACTTGCACGTCGGCGTCGCGGTCAGACACGGGCCGCAGATAGCGTGGAGCAATGACGATAGACGCGGAGATACTTGCGGCCCGAACACGAATTGCCGAACTCGTCAGAAACTTTCAGCTTAATGAAACTGACTATCTCGCTCCTGCCTACAACGAGACCCAGGCCCGCACGGATTTTATAACTCCGCTGTTAGAAGCATTTGGCTGGGACGTGCATAATGTTGCGGGCCTGCCTATGGCCTTTCGCGAGGTAATCGAAGAAGCCACTGTCGAAGTCGGCGTAGAGAAGCTATCCAAAAGACCCGACTATGAGCTGAGGCTTGCACGACAACGCAAGCTTTTTGTAGAAGCCAAGAAGCCAAACGTGCGCATCGACCAGAGGCGCGAGTCTGCTTTCCAGACCCGCCGTTATGGCTATTCTGCGAGTCTTCCCATATCCGTACTCACCAACTTTCACCAGCTCGCAGTGTATGACTGCCGCCCTATTCCAGTCCTCACAGACGACGCCCACGTCGCTCGGTTGCTGTTGGTTGATTATCAAGACCTGGAAGCCAGATTTGATGAAATCTGGCCGTTGCTTTCCCGTCAGGCAGTCTATTCAGGCGACTTTGACCAGCGCTTCACAGTTGAAGTCACCCGACACGGCACACAGCAGTTCGATCAACTATTCCTCGCCCAGGTTCGTTCCTGGAGAGAGCGCTTAGCGGTCGACACCAACGCCAACACGCCCGGCCTTACACCAGCCGAGCTGACATACGCGGTGCAGCTATTTCTTTCTCGGATTGTGTTTCTCCGCATCTGCGAAGACCGAGAAATTGAGGTCTACGAAACGCTGAAAAACATCCCAGCCGCCAACACGTTCGACGCTTTCATGGCCGAGCTTCGCCGCGCAGATGACTTCTATAATTCTGGCCTGTTTAGGCTTTTAGATGATGAAGGTCTCCACATCCGCATCAGCGACGATGTGCTCTTAGGTATTCTTGCCGAGCTTTACTACCCGCAAAGCCCATACACGTTCGCGGTGGTTGAGACGGAAGTGCTAGGCGAAATCTATGAGCAGTTCCTTGGTGAAGAGATCACGGTCAACGGTGCTCAAGTTGAGATTGTCTATCGGCCTGAGGTTCGAGAGAGCGGCGGTGTCGTTCCGACTCCGCGTTACATCGTGGATGCGATTGTGGAGCGCACTTTGCTCCCTGCACTCGCGGCGAAAAGCCCGGCGGAACTCGCAACTTTTACCGTCGCAGACATATGCTGCGGGTCCGGGGTGTTTCTCCTATCGGCCTATGAATTTTTGCTAGACCATCACCTAAATTGGTATCTAGCGAACAATCGGGAGGTACACACAGGCCATCGGATTTATGAGGCTGTCGCTGGCCAATGGCGTCTGACCTTCGAGGAGAAGCGGCGTATCTTGCTCGCCAACGTGAGGGCCGTTGACATCGACCCGAACGCGGTGGAGGTGACAGCGTTTAGCCTCTTGCTCAAGCTCATTGAGGACGAGACCGGCGCTGGGCTAAGAGATTACGTCACTCGTCACCACGCCCCCGCCCTGCCCGCTCTGGATGGAATTCTGCGGGCTGGTAATAGCCTTGTGAGCCAAGCGGAATGGACCGCCGTGCGCGGCCCAATGACGACGGTTCTCGTGGACACCGTGAACCCTTTTACGTGGGCGACTGAGTTTCCCGCTGAAATCGGACGCGGCGGCTTTGATGTGATTGTCGGAAATCCACCTTACATTCGCATTCAGAACATGACCACGTACTCGCCAGCAGAGGTCGCGTTTTACCAGAGTGCGGCGTCTCCCTATTTGACAGCCCATCAAGACAACTTCGACAAGTACGCTCTTTTCATCGAGCGGTCGCTAACCCTCTTGTGCCCAGCCGGACGCCTCGGCGTGATTGTCCCGCACAAATTCATGACTATTCATTCGGGCAGGGCCTTACGGGCGCTTCTCACGACACCGCCTATGCTTGAAGAAGTGGTGCATTTTGGTGTCAAGCAGGTGTTTGGTCGCGAGATTTCCAATTACACATGCATCTTGGTTCTCGCGCACGAGGGTCGAACTGTTGTGCGTGTCGAGCAGATGCAGTCCCTGGAGCTATGGCGATACGGCAGCTCTGCGACGATCACTGAAATTACCTCCAACACCCTCGGGGAAGATGCTTGGCAATTTGCCAGCACTGAAACGCGAGCTTTGTTTGATCGTATGACTGTGGCGCACCAGGCCCGCCTCGATGACATAGCCGAAATTTTCGTCGGTGTGCAGACGAGCGCAGACCCTATTTACATTTTTCACGGCGTCAACGAAACACAGAACACCATCAGCCTTCGATGGGATGGTCGCGACTGGCCGATTGAGCGCGGCATCCTCCGCCCTTCCCTCATGGATGTTCCCTTACCTGCATACGGTCGCCCGACCGCAAACACGTGGATGATTTTTCCTTATGAGTTCGATGCAATCACCGGGCGCGCGCGGCTGATCCAGCCTCACGATATGGCTACTCGATATCCGGGCGCTCTCGCCTATCTGACAGCGCGGCGCGTTGAGCTTGACCGTAGAAACGTCGTCGGCGGTGCCGCTAACGAGAAGCAATTTTACCAGTTTGGACGTTCGCAGAGCCTTACCAAATTCAACAGCCCGAAGATCATCCTTCCGATCCTTTCCACAGAGGCCCGCTATGCTTACGATGATGCAAACGTCATGGTAACGGGTGGTGGCAATGGTCCCTACTACATGATCCGGCCTCGGGTTCCGGGTGTGTTGAGCAATCACTACCTATTGGCCGTGCTGAACCATCCTCTTAGCGAGGCTATGGTGCGTTGTCATACCAGCTCGTTTAGAGGCGGCTACTATTCCCACGGCAAACAATTCATCGAGAACCTGCCAGTGCCGCTTGCGACTGACCAGCAACGCATAGCGATTGAAGGCTTGGTGCAGCAATTGATTGACGCGCTGACAGCGGCGGCTGCAAGCCGAGTTCCTCATCAGAGAACGACGCGTGAGCGGCAGGCGGCCACGCTTAGGCGGCAGATCGAAGATGCCGTCGGCGCACTCTTTGGCTTGTCCGGGACAGACATGGATATCGTGCGAGCTGTGCCGGTGCCAGCGTAGCCCTCTTCCCCCCGTGTTTCTCTCTCGACAAAATGGTCCATTTTGTCGATACTTGAAAAGCCACCTGCCCTGTTTATGCGGGTTCCAGGGGCATTCGACAGGGGAAACTCTCGACAAAATGATAAACGGGCGCAAAAGCGGAAACACGGGCGGGGAGGACAGCGACCGGAAGCACCTGACCGGGCGCGAGGTTGAGCGGCTGATCGAGGCGACCAAGGGGAGCCGAAACGAGGCCCGCGACCGTTGCCTGTTGCTCCTGATGTTCCGGCATGGCTTGCGCGTGTCGGAAGCCTGCCGGATGAAACTTGACCAGGTGGACACCGAAAGCCGCGTGTTGCACGTCGCCCGATTGAAGGGCGGTCTATCGACGACGCAGCCGCTACGCGGCGACGAGCTGCGAGCCGTCAGCGCATGGCTGAAAGAACGCGCCAGGATGAAGCCGACCGGCAAGGCGTTCTTTGTGAGTGAGCAGCGGAAGCCGTTGCACCGATCCACCGTCAACCTAGCCCTGCGAAAATACAGCGCCGCCGCTTCCCTTCCCTTGCTTGCCCATCCGCATATGCTGCGCCACGCTTGCGGCTTCGCCCTGGCCGACCAGGGCGCGGACACGAGGCTCATTCAGGATTATCTTGGACACCGCAACATTCAGCACACCGTCAGGTACACGGCCACCAACCCGGCACGGTTTCAGAAACTCTGGCGCTAAACTACGTTCGACATTCTGACATGTTTAAAGTCACTGGAACTCAGATAGTTAACGTCATCGCGAGTAAGCCGAAACTTCGCAGCAGGTGATTTACCAGGGCTGTCTGGGTCTGTGTACCCTTGCGGATAGCGGTAATGTGCAGCAACCAAGGCGAATGTACACATTGCAGCCTTGTGATTGGTGATTGCGGATTTCGCCTGTGTTGCGGGCACATCTAAGCTAATCAAAAAAGTGAAATCTTCATCGGGGCAAGTCGCTTGGCAGAGGTGGCCTTCATCAGTCGGCTTGAGGTATTTCACATCGAGCACTTCAACCGGCCACAAGTAGGCTTCGAGTTCCTTCCCGTCACTTTTTCCAAGTGCATGTTGAATGATGATCTTCGCCAGCTTTTTTCCTTTTTCGTCCCCAGGTTGAAGCAATGTAGCTGGATTAGTTTCAAATGCTTTGAGAATCCACTCTTCGTCGTGGCCCTCCTGATAGCAAAACCGAATCCAATCGTAGAGATATTCAAAGCGATTTCTCCGAAAAGAATCTGCGGAGCCAAACTGTACCGTGGCACTCATGACGCCAATATTTTTAATGTCGTTCAAGGCGGCTTGTATGCTTTTGAAAACCTTTTTCCCGCCTCGGGCGACCTCAAGCCATCCTGAAAGATGCGGGGGGAGTGGTGTTCTAAAGATCAATTCGACGACCCATACACTTCCCTCTTCGGTTGGCTTTTCAATCGCCGTAGCACCCGCGATTGCCCCTACCTGGAACATCGAAATTGCCTGCCCAAAATCCATATAGCCTCCACGAAAGTATGCAACTGAAACTACAATAGCACATATTTGTAGTCGCAAATAAGATAATTTGTAATTTATCGGCATCTCCCTACCCCCGTTGACTTGTCAGATTCCGGCCCAGGAAACGCCCCTGCAATCATGCTTGCGAGATCGTGCCGACTCATCGTATATTCGTATCAGGTTGTAGTCCTATAGCCCTGTAGCCGTAGAGGGAGCCATCATGCACGTTTTAGCGATCATTGGGCAAAAAGGCGGGAACGGGAAGACCACAACGGCGCTAGGGATAGCCGTAGAAGCGGTTTTGGCTGGCCGTTCTGTTGCCGTGATCGACCTTGACCCGCAGACGACCGCCGCGAATTGGAGCGACCGGCGAGGCCA
>JBEKQD010000128.1:0-8181 GCA_049520075.1 Occallatibacter sp.
GCCGACCTGATCGTGAGTTTTTTTACGCGCGATTACGGGCGGGTACGGGGCGTGGCCAAGTCGGCGCTCAAGAGCCGCAAGCGCTTTGGCGGGGCGCTGGAGCCGATGACGCAGGCGCGCGCCTGGTTTGCCGAGCGGCCGGGGCAGGAACTGGTGCGGCTCGATCAACTGGAAATCGTCCGCTCACCGCTTTCCGCCCCGGTCGATCCCGTGCGCATGACAGTGCTCAGTTTCTTTGCCGAACTGCTGGATGAGTCGCTGCCCGATCACGATCCTCAGGAGACGGTCTTCCGGCTGCTGGTTTCCGTGCTGGAGCAGACCACAGTTGAGCAGCCGTGGATGCCGCTGACCTATTTCCAACTCTGGATGACGCGGCTGATGGGCCTGCTACCGGAGATTGGCCACTGCACGGCCTGCGGCGAGGCGCTGACGGCCGGCGAGGCCAGCTTCAACACGCTGGGCGATGGCCTCTTCTGCCCAGTGCATCGCAACGGCAACTCAAGCGGGCTTTCGGCAGACTCGTGGCAACTGGCGCAGCGCATGTTGCGGGCGCCGGTTGCGTCCTTTGCCGCAGAGCTGTGGCCGCGAAGGCGCGCACAAGACCTGCGCCGCTTTACACTGCAAGCCCTGGAGCGGCATCTGGAGCGCAAACTACGCTCGGCTGAGGCGCTTTCGCGGCTTGCTAGCTAACAGATTGGCGAACTGGCGCGGGAAGACTGATAAAATCTACGCAGTCCCGACTAGAGAGAGAGTTGCCCGTGCCTTCTACCCAGATTGCATCCCCATCGAAGACCATACCGCTAACCTTTCAGGAGCTTTTGTTCCGCTTGCAGGGCTTTTGGGCGGAGCGCGGCTGTGTGCTGCAGCAGCCCTACGACGTAGAAGTGGGCGCGGGCACCATGGCGCCGGAAACCTTCCTGCGCGTGCTGGGGCCCAAGCCCTATAAGGTTGGCTATGCGCAGCCTTCGCGGCGTCCGGCCGACGGCCGCTACGGCGAAAACCCCAACCGCCTCTTCAAGCACACTCAGTTCCAACTCATCCTCAAGCCGCCACCGGTCAACGTGCAGGAGCTTTATCTGCAATCGCTGGAAGCCATCGGCATTGACCTCTCGCAGCATGACCTGAAGTTTGAAGAAGATAACTGGGAAGGTCCGACAGTCGGCGCATGGGGCGTTGGCTGGCAGGTCATGATGGACGGGATGGAGATCACCCAGTTCACTTATTTCCAGCAGTGCGGCGGTCTCGATCTCGATCCAATCTGCGCCGAGTTGACCTATGGACTGGAACGCCTTTGCGCCTTCATGCAGGATGTTGATTCGGTCTACGATGTGGTTTGGGCGCGCGATCCCGAGACTGGCGCAGTGGTGACGTATGGCGATGTTCGGCTAACCGAGGAGTTACAGTATTCGGTCTATAACTTCGAAGACGCCGATGTGAGTAAGTTGTGGGATCACTTCAACAGCTATGAGGCCGAAGCCCAGGCGCTGTTGACGCGGGCCAATGCACTGATGGCTGATGAGAAGGCAAGTGCGGTGGACAAGCGGCGCTTCCCGACCATATCGACCTATGAATTGGCGCTGAAGTGCTCGAACCTTTTCAATCTGCTGGATGCGCGCGGGGCGATCAGCGTCACCGAGCGAGTTGGGATGATCGGGCGCATTCGCAATCTGGCCGTAGGCGTGGCCAAGGTTTATGCGGCGCAGCAAACAGAGTAACCGGAGGGAGCAGGAGCCTTCAGGCTCCTGACTTAGGCGAAGACAAATCGTGGGCTTTAGCCCTGGGTTTTCCGGTCACTGAACTTGATATCTGAAAAACGCAGAAAGAACTCAAAAATGTCGGACTTTCTTTTAGAGATTGGGTTGGACGAGATTCCGGCCCGCATGATTGCCGGGGCCGAGGCCGAGTTAGGCCGCCGTGTGAACGATTTGCTCACGCGTGAGCGGCTGCTTTCTTCGGGAGCCAAACTGACCACTTACTCGACGCCGCGCCGGTTGACTGTGCTGGTCGAGGGCGTGCTTGCGAGTCAGGCCGATACCGAGGAGCAACTGACAGGGCCTTCGTGGAAGGTCGCCTTCAAGGACGGCGCGCCAACGGCTGCTGCCGAGGCCTTTGCGAAGAAGGCCGGCGTCGCGGTTGCGGCTCTGGAAAAAGTCACCAACGCCAAAGGCGAATATGTTGGCGCAAAGGTGAAGCGGCAAGGTCGTGCTGCAAGTGAGTTACTGGCTGCCGAGTTACCCAAAGAGGTAATGAGCATTTATTGGGCCAAGAATATGTATTGGCGAGCGGGCAAGCCGGAGCGGTTTGTCAGGCCGGTACGCTGGGTTGTCGCGCTGCTTGATGCGGCGGTTGTTCCGTTGGAGATCGCAGGCATCAAGGCGAGCAACAGCAGCCGCGGTCATCGCATTCTGCATGGCGATTCACCTGTAGCCCTGGCCAAGCCGACGGATTACGCCGAAGCGCTGCGCAAGGCATTTGTAGTGGTTGATGTGGCCGAGCGCAGGTGGTCGATTCAAAAAGCTCTGGATGCGGCCACGCGAACGGTTCCCGGCGCGCGCTGGCGCGAAGACGAGCCGCTCGTAGAGACAGTGGTGCATCTGACTGAGTGGCCGAGCGTGGTTCTCGGCGACTTCGATCCCGAGTATCTTGCGCTGCCGGAAGAAGTTCTTGTCACCGTCATGCGCGACCACCAGAAATACTTTGCGGTTGAAGATGCAAAAGGCAAGCTGGCTTCGCATTTCCTGGCCGTGCTGAATACCGCGGTGGACGATAAAGGCCGGGAGATTATTCGCCACGGCAATGCGCGAGTGCTTACGGCGCGCTTCAAGGACGCACGCTTCTTCTGGGACTTCGACCAGAAAACGCCGCTCGTCGATCGCGTAGAGAGCTTGAAGAACGTTACATTCCAGAAGGAACTGGGAAGTTATTACTGGAAGACCAAAGAGAATCGCGCTGTTGCACATCAGCTAGCGTCCATTGTATTAGCGCGCGGCATTGTCTTCGATTTAGATGCACTGCTCAAAGCGGCTGAACTGGCTAAGACAGATCTGACAACCGAGTTAGTGAAAGAATTCACCGAATTGCAGGGAGTTATAGGCGGCTTGTATGCCGAGTCGCAAGGATTGGGAGAGATTGCTAGCAAGGCAATTTACGACCAGTACAAGCCCGCCTCGATCGAGGATTCGATTCCTTCAACTGTCGTAGGTCAGTTACTGGGCATCGCTGATCGCATTCAGACAATTACTGCCATGTTTGGGATCGGCAATGCACCAACCGGCTCGAAAGATCCGTTCGCTCTACGCCGGGCAGCTAATTCCATTGTCAAAATTCTTGCCGAGTCTGGATTGCCTCTAACCTGGTCCAATATCTTGTTGTCGGTAGGGTCGAACGAAGCAAACAATGTGGAAGTTTCGACGTTTCTGTCGGAACGTCTGAGCTTTTATTTGAAGGACGTGCGCGGCTTTGCCTATGACGTCGTCAAAGCGGTTCTCGCTGCTTGGGCCGACTCCGATGACGTCCGCGATGCCATTGCTCGCTGTGAGGCGCTGACCACGGCCCGGGAATCAGCCGATTTTGCTGCGATTTCAGCCGCCTTCAAGCGCATTAAGAACATTCTGCGGCAGGCAGAAGAGAAGAAGTTTGTCGTTGGCTCGCCGAAGGACGCGAAGCTCGCGCCGGAAACGCAGTTGCTTTCAGATGCCGCTAGAGCTCTCGCTCCGGAAGTCGCGAAACTCCGCGAGAAGAGGGCTTACGGCGAGGCGCTCGCAGCTATTGCCACGCTACGCCCCGCAGTGGACACTTTCTTCGACAAGGTGATGGTGCTCGATCCCGATCCGGCAGTGCGTGGAGCGAATCTTGGCTTGATCAAAGAAGTGTTGCTTGGCTTCTCCGACATTGCCGACTTCAGCGAGATTGTGACAGGGTAGATCCGGCAGAATGAGTTTTGTGAATTCCAGGTCCCAAAATCGGGACCTGGGCACCCACTTTTTCAGTGATTCCTCGCCGCGTCCTCGCCTCTTTTCGTCCGTCTACAATCAGTAGAGATGGCTGACACACTTTATCTGAGCCTTTGGTATCCGAATCTGCGCTTGCCCCAGCTTGCTGACAAGCTGACCGCGGTGCTGGGCGCATTTGCCGCGCATGGCGGCGAGCCCAGAATCTATTCCGCAACCGTCTGGCCGATCGATTGGACCGAGTCGCCGGTCTTTCAGCAGGTGTATGGCCGGAGAGTGGGAGCCGGCGCCGATGGAGCCGTCGAGCTAGGCGCGGAGCCGCGCATTGCGGTCGCAGAGGCGCTTGAAATCCTGCACGACGACTACGCCTATGAGTTTCAAATCGGATGGAGCTTGTGGGAACTGGAGACCGGTGGGCAGCTTGATGCTCGCTGGATGCGGGAGCCGCGACTGGTGCGTGTGACAGGCTTCGGACCGCTTTTTGACGAGGGCGCCTACGAATCCGATGGGCACATCCGCGTGGATTTCGGCACGGATACGCCTTTTCTTGAAGAAGATTTGGAACTGGATTCCGTGGCGGCTCGCCATGTGGAGGAGAATGTGCGCCAACTGGTCGAGTTGACCGCGGCCGTCGAGAAGGCTTCGGGAGCCACGGCGCGCCTGTTGTGGAGCGAGTTGGGCGAGAGCCTTGCCGAGCGGCTGGCGGCGCGACTGTCGACGCGGCTTGGGGGGACGAACTGACGGTGCGGCTCACGATTGAAAGAATGCGGACGTTGGTGCTGGTGGCGGGAGCGCTGCTGCTCGTGTCGCTGGTGGTGTTTCTGACCCTGGGCAAGTGGAAGAACCCCTTCAATCGCCGCGATCTGCCGCATCGCCTCGGCATTGAAATCCAGCAGGAAGCAAACGGCGTCACCTATACGCAGGCACATGGGGGCCGTACGCTGTTCAAGATTCACGCCTCGAAGGTTGTGCAGCTCAAGAAAGGCAACGCTTTGCTGCATGATGTGAAGATTGAACTGTACGGCGCTGACGGCAACCGCGTGGACCGCATCGAAGGCGGGGAGTTTGAATACGATCAGCAGGCGGGCACAGCTGTCGCCGCCGGTCCGGTGGAGATTACGCTGATGCGTCCGGGCGTGGCGCCGGCCATAGCGCCCAAGGCGACTGCTGCGCGCGCGGTGACCGGGAAGCCAAAAAACGCCCCCGTAGCGTCAGTTGCAGACGCCGCCGCTCGCGGCGAAATTCACGTGAAGACAAGCGGACTCACATTCGACCAGAAGAGCGGCGTGGCCACGACCAGCAAGCATGTGGATTTTTCCATGGTGCAAGGTGCGGGCAGCTCGATGGGAGCGACATACGACTCGCAAAAAGGCGTGCTGGTGCTCGACCGGGCAGTGGAGTTGAACACGCGGCGAGGCGCTGAGACCGTTCAGATTCATGCTCAGCATGCGGAGTTCGAGCGCGAGAGCCAGATTTGCCTGTTGCACACGGCTACAGCCGACTACCGGGGCGGGGAAGCGAAGGCCGGCGACGCGAAAGTTCTATTTCGACAGGATGGATCGGCGGTTCGGCTGGATGCGATGAACGGCTTCAACATGGCCACGGCAACCGGCGGCCATGTGAGCGCGCCCACTGGTCACATGGAATTTGACGAGCACAGCCAGCCTCGCCATGGCCGCATGGAGGGCGGTGTCGCGATGAACTCGACGAGCGAGTCGGGCGGGCGGCGGCGGCAGATGCAGGGAACGGCGCCCACGGCCGAGCTGGAATTTAATGCGCAGGGCAAACTGCGCCACGCACACCTGGAACGGGGCGTGGTTATGGATAGCCAGGAACAAGGTGAGTCGGCGGGGCAGACGCAGCGGCTCACCCGCCACTGGCGTTCGCCGATTGCCGACCTCGATTTCCGCGACTCGAGTCATGGACAAATCGAGCTGACCGCGATGCGTGGGACCGGCGGCGTGGTGGTAACGGGCGAAAGCCAGCGCGGCAAGGGAGCGGTGTCGCCTTCCCGGCTTTCTGGTGATGAAGTGACGGGTAACTTTGGTCCGGCTTCAGTATTGACGGCAATGACTGGAGTTGGCCACGCCAGCATTGAAGAAACCACGGATACAGGAACCCGGCAAACCACGAGCGGTGACCGAGTGGAAGCGCATTTTGCGGCGCCGGGAACGCAGCATGGGACTGGGGGCGAGTCACAGATTCAGTCCGCCACGGTCGAGGGTCATGTAGTGCTGACGCAGCAGGCAGCAGCTAAACCCGGCGCGCCGCCGCCGGCCACACTCCGGGCTACCGCGGGCCACGCCGATTATGCGGGCGAAGGCGAGTGGCTGCATCTGACGGTAAATCCGCGCGTCGAGGACGGCGCATTGCAGCTTACTGCCGATAAGGTGGACGTTTCCCGGGTCTCGGGCGATGCCTTTGCTCACGGCAACGTGAAGGCGAGCTGGATGGATGCGGGCTCTGGGAGCAACGGCCAGCAGGGAAGGCCAGCGGGCGGCGTGGCTCTGGGCGGGCAAGGGCCGTCGCACGTGGTCTCCGCCGAGGCGCAGTTGCACCAGCCGACCAATGAGGCAACTTTCCGTGGGAAGGCTCGGCTATGGCAACAGGGGAATTCCGTTGCCGCGCCCGTGATCGTGCTTGATCGGGATCGTCAGACGCTGGCGGCTCACACCACGAATGCGGCCGATCCGGTACGGGCCGTGCTGGTGAGCGCGGGTGGAGCGACGCCGGGCAAAGACGCCGCAAAAGCCAATCAGCCGTCGGTGATTCGCGTGCGCGGGGGCGACCTGAATTACTCTGATGTGACGCGCAAGGCCGTGATGCACTCGGGCTTTTTGGGCACGGTGACTGCCGAAACCGGAACGGCGACATCGACCTCAGATGAAGTTGAAGTGGTATTGCAGCCGACAGGCAAGGGCGCGCAAGGGCAGGCGCAAGTGGACCGCATGACGGCGCGCGGCCATGTGGTTTTAACCAGCGAGGACCGGCGGGGAACCGGAGAGCAGATGGTTTATACCGGCGCTACGGGCGAGTACGTGTTAACGGGAACTGCGGTTGCACCGCCGAAAATGTCTGATCCGGCAAGGGGAACGGTCTCCGGCGAGGCTTTGATTTTCCATGGCCGCGATGATAGCGTCAGTGTCGAAGGCGGCGGACAGAAGACCAGGACGCAGACCACTGCGCCGAAATGATGAGTCGCATGAGAGATTCTGAAGGAACGGCGAAAGCGAGCCAGATGGAAACATTGATAGCCGAGGGTATCGGCAAGAGTTATAAGGGACGGCAAGTGGTTCGCGGAGTCGATCTGAAGATCTCCCGCGGCGAGGTAGTAGGGCTGCTGGGGCCGAACGGCGCCGGCAAGACCACCTGCTTTTATATCATCGTGGGACTGGTCAAGCCCGATGGCGGACGCGTGATGGTGGACGAGACAGAGATCACCGAGACGCCGATGTACCTGCGCGCGCGCAATTTCGGCATCAGCTACCTCCCGCAGGAGCCTTCCGTTTTTCGCAAGCTGACGGTGGAAGAAAACATCGAGGCGGTGTTGGAGGCGCAGCCGCTGGGCAGGCGCGATCGCCGTACCCGGACCGAGCGGCTGATTCATCAGCTCAACCTCGGCCACATCCGCACAACCAAGGGCTATGCGCTGTCAGGCGGCGAGCGGCGACGGGTAGAGATTGCGCGCTCCCTATGCATTCAGCCCAACTTCATCTTGCTCGACGAGCCTTTCAGCGGCATTGACCCCATTGCCGTGCTGGAGCTGCAAAAGATCATCTTCGACCTGAAGGCCAGCGGCATCGGAGTTCTGATTACCGACCACAACGTGCGCGAGACCTTGAGCGTGACCGACCGGGCCTATATCATCGCCGAAGGGAGGATTTTCCGCGCTGGAACGCCCCATGAACTGGGCAACGATGTGGAGGTTCGGCGGGTTTATCTGGGAGAGGGCTTCACGCTGGGCTGATGCGAAGTCCCGGTGGACGGGCGCAATGCACGATGCGGCAGCGGGGCTTTCGTCAATCCAAGCTCGAAGCAGGTGTGCGAAGCAATTCCAGAGCGAAATTCCCGGATTGGATGTAGACCAATCCGGAACTGCTGTGTTGAATTGCGGCATTTTGAACTTCAGCATTTTTCTCACCCGAGTACACTGGCGGTGAGTCCGAACGGGAATCGAGTTCCTTTATGGCGCTTCTGCAACCCAAATTGAGCCTCAAGGTATCGCAGCGCC
>JBEKQD010000129.1:0-8061 GCA_049520075.1 Occallatibacter sp.
TTTGAAAACTTTCTCTCCCAGCCTACGACTCTCGCCGATCACCTGGCGTGGCAGTTGGGATCTCTGACCCTGGAGCCCAGCCTGCACGAGGCGGCAGAGTTCATCATTGGCAATCTCGATGAAGACGGTTATCTGTCCGGCAGCGAAGAAGAGCTGGCGGAGGCCTTCAGCAAATCCCAGGAGGTTCCGGAGCCGGCCGCTGAATCGGTGCTTGAGCTTTTGCGACGCGGCATGGAAGTGGTGCGCCAGCTTGATCCGGCCGGCGTGTGCGCCCGCGACCTGCGCGAATGTCTGCAGATGCAGATTGTGGCCCAACAGCGTGAGTTTGCCCAGTTGTTTCAAAAGCACGCGGCCGATGCCGACAATCCGGAGGAGGATGTCCACCGCAGCTTCCGCGCCGAGGCCGAAGCGCACATAGAGGATCGGCGGCGCAGCATGGAAGTGGCAGCGCTGATTGTGGACAAGCATCTTCACCTCCTGCAGAAGCGCGACGTGAAAGACCTGGCGCGGATTGCGCAGATTACCCCCGACGAGGCGCATGTCGGAATCGAATTCATTCGCACCCTCGATCCGCGGCCGGGCCGCCAATACAATCGAGAGCAGTCGCGGCTCATCGAGCCGGATGTGATGTTCATCAAGCGCGGCGACACCTGGGTGGTGTCGATGAACGAGGAAGACCTGCCCAGTCTCCGGCTCAGCCGGCGTTACCGGCAGATGCTCACCGCCGAAGGCACCGACAAGGAAGTCAAGGAGTACGTGAAGGAGCGGTTCCGCTCCGCGCTGCAATTGATGCGCAACATCGCCCAGCGCAAGAGCACCATTCTGCGGACCTGCGAAGTGATTGTGCGGAGACAGCAGGACTTTCTCGAAGTTGGCATCGAGGGCCTGCGGCCGATGATGATTAAGGAAGTGGCCGAGGAGATCGGCGTTCACCCTTCGACGGTCAGCCGCGCGGTTGCCAACAAGTACGCGCACACGCCGCAAGGGGTCATCGAACTCCGCTTTTTCTTTTCCGAAGGGTCGAACGGTCCTGAGGGCGCAGATACGCCGCTGCTGGTGCTTAAGCGCAAGGTTCGCAAGCTGATCGAAGAGGAGGATGCGCGCCATCCTCTCACCGACGACCAGTTGGCCGCCTTGCTCCACAGCCAGGGCATTCAACTGACGCGCCGCACGGTGGCCAAGTATCGCGAAGACATGAACATTCCCAGCACGCATCAGCGCAGACAACGGGACAAGTGAGGGCTAGGGACTAGGGAATAGGGTCCCTGAGCCTTATCTTTCACACAGGTTAGTCAAATGCTATAGAATCCGAAGTCTTCCAGCCTGATTTAATGGCTGCGAGAAAAAAGAAGCGGAGGCTGACCATGGAAGTGGAGTACACCGCCAGGCAAGTGAAGATTTCCAAGGCACTGCGCGCGCAGGCCGAGGAAGGTATGGAGCGGATTGCCCGCATTTTGGGCAGGAACGCGAACGCCAGCATTGTTTTCAGCACCCAGAAGCGTCTGATGATTGCCGAGTTGACGATTAAGGCTCGGATGCAGACCATAGTGTCCGAGGGCAAGGCAGACACGCTGGAGTCGGCCCTGCGCCAGGCTATCGCGCATGCTGAAAATCAGGCGCGCCGGCACCGCGACCGGCGTATGGCGAGCAAGCGGCTGCCTAAGGAGGAGAAAGTACACGCGGCGCCTCCTGTGGTCCGGCCCAAAGCTCGCGCCGCCCAACCGGAAGATGGCTTGGAGGAGGTTAAACCGCCTCGCTCCGGCGCCAAGGCCCGCACCGCTATCGCTGTTCACTCCTTCCCGGTTCGCAAGGCTATTGTCGAGCCGCACGTGGTCACCAATGGCGAGGCATTTTCTCTGAAGCCCATGACAATCGAGGAGGCCGTCAAGGATGCCGAATTCCGTGACCGCGACCTCGTCGTCTTCCACAATCCATCGGGAGATTTGTTTGTGCTCCATCGCCGTCGCGACGGACAGATGGAACTGGTAGAGATTCCCTGAACATTCTCATGCCTCATCAAGCCGACAGCCCCTCCCTTTCCTGCGCCTGCTTTCGGGGCAGACGCAGGAGAGGACGGGCTTTTTCGGCTGCTCGCGTGGCCCCCGAGCGGAGCGCAAGGGCCGCCATTCGGTGTAGGATGTGCGCATGACGACTTCCAAGCCTGCGCGCCGTGCGACCTCTGCGCGCAAGGCCGCCAAACCCGCCAAGAAAGCCCCGGCCAAAGAGCTGGTCATCGTTACCGGAATCTCCGGCGCGGGCAAGGCCTCGGCCCTCAAGGCATTCGAGGATCTTGGCTTTCACGCCGTGGACAACCTGCCTCTTGAACTGCTGCCCGATTTTGCCGCCTTGGTGGAGAAATCCTCTGAGATTCAGAGCGCAGTGATCGTAGTAGACGTCCGCGAAGGGCAGACACTCGACCGCCTCCCGGAAATTCTCAAACAGGTGAAGATGCTGCTGCACACGCGCGTGGTTTTTCTTGACGCGCAGGACGCGGTGCTGGTGCGGCGCTACTCCGAGACCCGTCGGCCGCATCCGCTGGGTAAGCAGGAGACGGTTTCGCGGTCGATTGTCGAGGAGCGTCAGCTCCTGGACCCCATCCGCAACGTCGCGGACACTCTGATCGACACCTCCAACTACAACGTGCATGAGCTGCGAGCCCATATTCAGGACCGTTTTGGCCACGAAGAAGAGAGCAAGCGCCTGCTGGTCTCCTGCCTTAGTTTTGGATTCAAGAACGGCGTGCCGATGGACGCGGATATGGTTTTCGATGTGCGCTTTCTGCCCAATCCGCACTTTGTTCCGGAGTTTCGCAAACTCACCGGACTTGACCCTAAAGTGGCCGCTTATGTGCGCAAGTTTCCGCAGACCAGGGAGTTTATTCGGCGGGTCACAAAATTGCTGCTTTACTTGCTGCCGCACTACGTGGAAGAGGGCAAGAGCTATCTGACTGTGGCCTTCGGTTGCACCGGCGGGCAGCATCGCAGCGTGATGATGGTCGAAGAGATCGCCGGAGAACTCAAGCGCGCCGGCTACCAGGTGAAAGCCTTGCACCGGGATACGCCGCGGTGACCGACAAGCTTATTCTGATTACGCTGCTGGTCAAGCTGGGGGTGGTGGCCTCGGTGGCCAGCATCCTGGCGCGCGGCAGCACCTTCCGGCGTTTCTTCTTCGCTGAGCGCCGCACTCACCGCCAGACTCTGGCATTGCTGGCGTTTTTTCTCGTGCCGCTTACGCTGGGCGTATGGGTGCGCCTCGCGGTGCCGAATTTTCTCGCCGCCGACATCTCCTTTGAAACCATCGTTCTGTTGGGTCTGCTGGTGGGGCCGGAGTGGGCCATGCTGGGCGGCGCGGTGCTGTCAGCGCCCGCTCTCTACCACCACGAATTTCTGGCGCTGCCCTTCAACACAGTGCTGGGGCTTGCAGCCGGGCTGCTCGGTCTCTATGTCGAGAAGGAGGAGATATGGTCCTTTACGCCCTTCGTTGACCTGAGCCTCTACCGTTGGATTCGCCGCAACTTGCCACAGCCGCGCGTCGACCGTCAGATTCTGATGCTGGTTCTCATCGCGGCCGCCGAGGCCTGTCGCGACTGGATCGCCCACATTTTCCCGCACCGTCTCTTTGCGCTGCTCTCCACCCAATGGTGGCTACAAGGGCTGGTGTGTCTGAGCGCGCCCATCACTGTAGGCATTGCGCTCAAGGTGTGGAATGCGCTGCGGATCGAGATGAAACTCGAAGAGCAGAAGCGGCTGCTGCTCGAGGCCCGGCTCGACGCACTGCAACGCCAGATCAATCCCCACTTCCTCTTCAACACTCTCAACTCCATCGCCTCGCTGGTGCGCATGAAGCCTGAACTGGCCCGCCAGATGACGGTAAAGCTGGCCAACATTCTTCGCGCGCTGCTGAAAGACCATGACAGCTATGTGCCGTTGAGCGAGGAGCTAAGTTTTACTGATGATTATCTTGACATTGAAGTGGTGCGCTTCGGCCCCGAGAAGCTGCGCGTCGAGAAGGAGATTGATCCGCGCACGCTGGGAATTTTGGTGCCCAGTATCCTGCTGCAGCCGCTGATTGAAAACAGCATCAAGCACGGCCTCCAACCACGCCTGAACGGTGGAACCGTCACGCTGCGCAGCCGCCTTGAAGGAGATCGCGTGCTGATCGAGGTAGCAGACGATGGGGTGGGCATGGATAGCCGGCCGACCTCGGCGCTCAGCCGCGGCGGCGCCGGCATCGGCATGAAAAATGTACAGGAGCGGCTGGAAGTCCTTTACGGCAACCAGGCACGCTTCAGCGTGGAAAGCAATCCTGGGCGCGGCACCTTGGTCTCCATTGAAATCCCTGCTATCTTGCCGGAAGCGCGCTAGAGCTGTTCCAGCGACCGATGCGCGCCAAGTTCTATTGCACCCGCGCAACGAAGCGTATCCTCAGTCTCACTGAGTTATGGCGCGACTATTGTTGCGGGCGGTCAGCCAGCGTTCGTATTCCGCCGGGAGACTGCATCCAGGCCTGGGAAAGGGCGCCTTTTGTTTTGCAACAAAGTCCATCCACTCCGCATAATCCTCGCGGGTGGCCTCGGCAAAAGTCGTATTCACTGGCGCGGCTCCCTTGACTACCGCCTCCTCTTTGCCGGTGCTGAAGAGCCAGTTGCACTCAAAAGGCGCAAGCGCGGGAACGCAGAGGCCGATCAATGAGAAGAAGGGAATATAGCGGCCTCCAATTCCCAGGCAAGCGACAATCGCCAAACAGGCTGTGTGCGTCATTATCGTTGGGCCAACGGGCAGAGCGAAGCCTGCCTTGTGCTCCGCGGTGAAAACGAGGTATCCGAGAAAGAGGTGGTATGCCACCAAAATCGAGACAAACACCGCCCAGTCGCCCGTGAGAAACAAATGTCCCGCGAGAAATCCGAGACCGGCACAGAATAGATAGACCACGAATCGCAAGCCTTGCTTCACGTCGTCCGAACCCAGTCTCCTGCGAGGCAGAAGATTTTTCTGCGTCGCAAGTATTGAGGATTTTTGTTGCAACGATAATCCCACTCCAGGCCCGGAGTGTCAATTGTTTCCGAGAAGCGCGTCGCGGTATTGAGAGAGATTCCAGGCAGAAGCTGAGAGGTTTTCAAGCGCTCGTTCACGCTTGCGCCCAACGCACAGCCCTTCGCGGTATGCTCTAACCATGGTGCGTTTCACGGTGCTCTCGTCGGGGTCAAAGGGTAACAGCGCAGTTGTCTCCAGTGGGCACACGCGGATATTGGTCGATTGCGGACTGAGTTGCCGCGAGCTTTTCCGGCGTATGAAGCTGGTGGACGAAATGCCGGAGACGCTGGACGCCATCGTCATCACCCACGAACATTCCGACCACGTTGGCGGTCTGGCCGTGACGGCGCGCAAGCTGGGCATTCCGGTTTACTTCACCGAGGGCACACACCGCGCATGGATGCGCTGGCTCTCACCGCGCAAGCAAATGACCTACGCCCAGTGGCTGGAGCAGACACGCAAGCAAGCTGCCGAGCGCCAGGCCGAGGCCGACGCCACAGCCGAAGAAGGCGACCCGGACGAGACCGATCTGGTGGAAGCGGAAGTTTTGAGCAAGGCGAATGAAGAATCTGCCTCAGCGGCTAAAGCCACGGTTGATTCTGCTGATCCGATGTGTGCACTAAAGCCTGCACCTTCAACAACTCAACAACCTTCTCGCAAGGACGACCCAACCTGGCTTCCGTCGGTCGAGTTCTTTGCCGCCGGGGAGCCATTTGAGATTGGTGACATCAGCGTCAGCCCATTTACCATTCCCCACGACGCCGCCGACCCGGTCGGCTTTGTGTTCCAGACTGAAGGCGTTCGGATGGGTTTTGCCACAGATTTAGGCTATATTTCGCCCAATGTGAAGGCGCAGTTAAAGAATCTGGACCTGTTGCTGCTCGAATCCAACCACGATCTGGAGATGCTTCGCGACGGCCCTTACCCCTGGGCGGTGAAGCAGCGGGTACTTTCGCGGGTCGGGCATCTGTCGAACGAGGCGGCGGCGGGATTCCTCGAAGATAGCTACGACGGCCAGGCAGCCTACGTGATTCTGGCCCATCTCTCTGAAAGCAATAATCTTCCTGAGCTGGCGCGGGTCGCAGCCGAGCGCGCGCTCATCGGCCGTGCGAGCCTTATAGCCAATCGCTTGTTGTTGGCCGCGCAGCATGAGCCACTATCTTCTCTTTACTTTTAGGCTGTGTAAGTTACAATGGTAAGACAAGGGCTTCACTCTGTACCAGGTTGGTTGGCAAGGGAGTCGCCAGGGCATACCGCTCTGTGAGATGCAATGGGGACCGCGATATGCAAGCGAATCCGACCCCGACGGTTGCATCAATTGATTAAAGCCTTCGGTTGCCACACGGGCCGCGCAAGTTTCCGGCGGCTAAACAAATCCTTTGCAAAGTGAGTCTAAACACCTATGGCAAGAACCGAATGCACTGACAGAGTCGCAGGCTCAATCCTGGCGAGCTGGCGTTATGATATTTCAGGAATCTCTCCGGAGATGCGCAAGGACTACGAGCAGCATTTTGCCGAATGTCCGCACTGTAGAGCACGGCAGAAATTCCACCGCAGCCTGGATGTGACGTTGGCTGTTTTGACATCTCTAGCGGTTTTCTTTTTCCTCTTCGCACTGGCGGTTCTCAAGCACATCAAGCCACTGGAGCATGTCGCCTTCAACGTCTTCGGCTTGGATATCGCTGACACCTATCACATGCTGGTTTCGGCAGGCATCGCGGGGCTGATTTTCTCGGTGATTGCCCTGGCGCTGGTGCTGACGGCCACATCTGCGCCAACGTATCTTGGCGGCATTGCTGCCGAGCAGGCCAGGAACATCGAAGAACGGCTGCCTGAGGCCATCAAGTCGCTGCGCTTGCGCTAGAATAAATTCCGGTGCTGAAAGCTTTAGAGCCTCCCCATCCGGGAGGCTCTTGCGCGTTAGGGCGCGATGGAGAATTGTTCGATGAAAACCGCGAAAGGTGCGGGACGGCGAACTCTGCCGGGACTCACTGTAAGTGAAGGCTATACGCGCCATCCGTTCGACGAGGAATTCGGCGTGCGCACCAGCGGGCTCGTAGCCGGAAGACATCTGAAGAGCGGTCACCGGCATGACCGCCATGCTACGGCTTACTTTGCGGTTGCGCCCTCGGTCTTTCAGGCGTTGATACGCCGTTGGAGGAAGAGTCTCCCGGCTGAAGCGATTGAGGACTTCACTTTTCTCGATGTTGGCGCGGGGATGGGGCGAGCTGTTCTGCTGGCTTCGGAAATGCCTTTTCGCCAAGTGGTGGGAGTGGAACTCAACCCCACGCTGGCGCGGATTGCGCGCAAGAATCTGGCTCTTTGGCGGGCATCGGGGCGAGCGAAGGCGCCGACAAAGATCATCTGCAATGACGCGGTCGATTTTCGGCTTCCTGCGGGGCCGTGCCTTGCATTTCTCTTTAATCCTTTTGGCGCGCCGGTGATGCGGCGGCTGCTCTCGGCCTGGAGCAAAACTTTGTCTGGGGACACCACTGGGCACACGGAAAAACTGGATCTGATTTATGTAAACAATGAGCAAGATCACGTGCTGGAGCAGCAGCGCGGATACGCAAGGTTGTTTTCGGGTCAGGTGCGGCGCTCGCGAGTGGATGCGATTGCCGATCATCGCATCATGGCCAACCAGCCGGATGGGGAATACGCTGCGGCGAACTATGAGGACTGTTCGATGTGGCGCTGGGTAGGACCAAATAAGGAATAGAGATGGACAGAGATATTATGAAGTGCGACTATCTGTTTCTGGTATAGCGAGTTTAGGCGTCCCTTCGGAGGTTGAACGTTGAAAGAGCCGCATCTGATTCTGGGAATCGGAGAATTGTTGTGGGATATTCTTCCCGGCGGGCCGAGGCTCGGCGGGGTCCCCATCGACGGGTCTTTGTCGATCGGTTTACTCGGCGGCGCGCCGGCCAACTTTGCAGTGATGTCTGGAAGGCTGGGCAATCACGCGGCGATTCTGAGCCGCACGGGGCGCGACGAGTTGGGCCGCAAGGCGGTTGAGCTCCTGGAGCCG
>JBEKQD010000130.1:0-7893 GCA_049520075.1 Occallatibacter sp.
CTATGTTCGAGCGGCGTCAGTACAGCCTGCGCGCCAAAGTTGAAGGCGGGCAAAAGCGACAGACCAAAAGACCTCACCAGCAAACTGAAAGGATCAAGCCAGCCGATAACTGCGGAACCAAAAAGCGCGGCCACTAGTCCGGCAATCAGCACCACGTATTTGCTCGTCTGCCATCGTTTATAACGATTCGCCTCGATACGCTGTTTGCCGCGCTTCGCCTCTGAGGGCATGTTGCCCACAAAGTGTTGCAGCGTGCCCATGGGACAAATCCAGCCGCAGAAGAAGCGGCCCAGAAACAGCGTGGGCACCAGAATCAGCAGGCTCCACAGCAGCCCGCGATAGAGCGCGTGGCTTGCCAGTGCGTTCACCACGGCCACCAGCGGATCCCATTCGAAAAACAGCCGCACCGGGACGCGCAGTTGCACTTCGGTGGCGTCGTGAGGGAAGAAATTCAGCGACGTGAAAAGCAGCAGCGCAAAAAAGAGCAGCAGAAAAAATATCTGCGAAACTCTGCGCATCAGCGGCAATCTCGACCGTTTCATCAATTGCCTCCACGCGCGTAAACGAATTGGTCTTGCATATTCCATAATTCGCGCATCGGCAAGCGCTGGACTGTGACCCTCATCACCGGCTGGCGGCCCTTAAACCGATTTCAGGCTTCCAAAGCTTGTAAATGCAATCGTGTATGCTCATGCCTCTCAAAATGGCGATGAAACGGCAAAAATGCTTTTCTGGCACAAGACGTTTCCGCGAAGAATCCCTTTTGCCCCCGCGTGCGTCAAACCAGCTACAAGTCGATAAAGATTGCAGTTCTATAAAGAATTCCTGACCGTCATTTTCAAGCATGCACAATTCCTCCTTGGCAGAATGTTCAGCGAGAGGAGATCAATCATGTTCAATTCAGGCTTACGGGTTCGCACCTTGCGAGTGTCTTCGCTCCGTCCCAGCTACAAGCACGCGGCGCTGGTGTCGCTCCTGGTGGCAGGCATCATTGCCGGATGCAACAGCAAGCAGGAACAGGCATTGAACCAGGCCAGAGGGCAGGCTGCGAGGACCGGTCAACCCCAGCAAGTGGTTTCTGTGGATAAGAATGGAACCACTACCACCACGATCGTTCAGCCGCCCGCTCCCGGAGAAACAAGCGAGGCGATGATCACCACGACCAGACCACCTTCGGCTGGAACGCCCGATCAGGCGCCCTCGGGACCAACCGTTTCTGCAGTGCCGCAACCGCCTCCTGCGCCGGTCAACCTGACCATCCCGGCAGGCACACGGCTCACCATCCGGGTCGATCAGCGTATCAGCGTGAAGCACACCCATGAAGGAGACAAATTCACGGGCGAGATTGTCGAGCCGGTGCGCACTCTCGACAACATTGTCGTGGTACCCAAAGGAACGCCTGTAGGTGGCGTGGTCGCGGCAGCTCACCGTCGCGGACACTTCAAAGGGCGTTCGCTTCTTGAATTGCGGCTGACCTCCATGACGCTGAACGGCAAGCGCTACCCGCTGACAACGGATGACCTCTCCGAGAGCAAGAGGGGCAAGGGCAAGCGCTCTACCGCAATGATCAGCGGAGGCACGGGTCTGGGAATGCTGGTAGGCGGCGTAGCCACGGGCGGTGTGGGTCTGGTAGTCGGAGGCCTGGCAGGTAGCGGCGCAGGAACTGCCACTGCGGGATTGACCGGAAACCGCGACATCGTGATACCCGCGGAGTCAATCGTGCGTTTCAAACTCGCGGAGAGGCTGCGCGTGCAACCTGTGTAGCCAATTCCGCATAATCGCGTGAACAAGAAGTTCGGGTGGCCGCCAGATATGGCCACCCGCCCCACAGAGAAGCATCGGGCCTTATTAATCCCCTGCCTAACCCTTGGCCGCAGGCACGGGCGGCACAGGCAGGATTATCTCCGAGGCTACCTTCCAGTCCTTCCCGACCTTTATCCAGTCGATGATCATCAGAAAAGGCCTGGGCGTTCCGTCTTGCCCCGCATAGGAGACCGTGATCGTCATCGGTACATAGGATTCCGCGAGGTCATGTGTCAGACCGACAACCTTGAGTCTCGAAAGGTCCGGCTCAAGTATGGCCGGGCCGGACGTGGCGATATCGTGCAGCTTCTGATCAATCGCGTCATTCCCCCAGAAGCCCGCCCAGTTACCTTCAGACGCGATCGCACTTTTTGCAACCAGAAGGGCTGAAGGCGATTGCCAGAACATCTCATGCAGGGCTTTGAGATCGTGTTTGTTGGCCAGTTCCATGAGCTTGCCAAACTGCGAACGGACCGTATCCAGCGTTGAAGCATCAAGCGGATCTCTATCGGCTGGAGGCGCGGCGGCCACTGATCCTGTAGCAGCCGTCGCCAGCGCAACGGCGGCAGCGAAAACCATTCGGCGCATCTTCATGGAATCTCCTTGGCTGGGTCCCGAACTACTTAGTCGACGGGATCGCCTGCTGTTTCGCAGCCTTCGCGCCTCCCCATAGAGAGCCTGGATTTACGCGATCTGGGTAGAGCTCCAGCATGGCGTCATAAAGTTCGCGAACAGCGGTGGTGGCTTTATCCAGACGATTGAAATCGCGAAGATACTGCCTCGTTTCCGCAATGATGTGAGGCTCGTCCTTATTTTCCGGGATCTTGTGCCCGGCAATGACGGCTCGAGGATTGAGCGACTCGAGTTGATCGAGCGTGGCGATCCATTCGCGGCGGCTCTCTGCGGTGGTCTCCGCGAGGTAGGGATGAATCCCGTTATAAACGGCGTCTCCGCCGACGAGCAGTCCGATCGAAGGAACATGCAGGCATGTCGACTGGGCTGTGTCCGTCCTCCCCGTATTCACCGCAACAAGCTTGTATCCCTCCAGTTCCAGTTCATTGCCCGGTAGAGGATCGGCAACCGGGAGATGCTCCGGTATTTGACCAGGGAAGAGTTTGCGCCAAAAGTCATCGAGCCACGATGGCGACACTTGCGCACGGATGGCCGCGACGACTTCCGGGGTAGCGACAGCCTTCGCATTCGGGAAATGCTCCAGAATAGAGCCAACTCCGAACACGTGATCGCCATGACCGTGCGTCAGGTAGATCGCGGTAAGGTTCTTGCCACTCGCGATAACCCAATTCAGCAAGATCCGCGACTGGTCGATGGTCAGAAATGTATCGACAAGGACAGCATCGCGCTCTCCGTAGATAAGCGTCGCGGAGTTCGACACCCATAACAAGTCCTCTTTGCCTGGAGGAAGATCACGGCTGAGACCGGGGCGCTTGCTGGTCAATACATCCCATTTCAAGTTTCCGTCATTTCTATTCATGGTCACTCCTTTGGGGAAGGTTCGAAGGTTGATCTTGCATCATTGAGAACATTATAATAATACAAGATGACCAGTCGGCTTATATTAAAATGACGACAAGATATGGCTTTCGGGTCACTGTCGGTGACAATAGAGCTGGAGCCACATAATGGATTCTCGTTCGCCCGCAAAGCGGGGACCCAAGCCGAAACTAGACACCCGGGAAAAACTCATTCAATCGGGGATCCTGGCAATCCATACGAGTGGATATGGTGGAACCAGCATTCAGAGCATTGTCGAGCTGGCTGGCGTTCCGAAGGGATCTTTTTACAATTTCTTCCCGAGCAAAGAGGCTTTCGCTGCAGAAGTGATCGATGCCTATTCCAATCGTGGCCAGGAAAGGCTGCGCAGCTATCTTCTCAATCAGGATGTCGCACCACGAGCCCGATTGGAGGCGTATTTCGATGACAGGATCGCGGCATTTAGGGCTGCACAGTATGTCCGTGGATGTTTGATGGGTAATTTCAGCGCTGAAGCTGCTGACCAGAGCGCACTGATACGTGTGGGCCTTACGAAGCATTTTGACGCCTGGTGCGATCTGCTTGAGGTTTGCATTTCGGAAGCGCAGAAACAAGGTGAGATCAGTAATCAATTCGCAGCATCGCTGCTGGCAAAGTTCGTCTTGAACAGCTGGGAGGGTGCTCTATTGCGCATGCGCGCCGAGCAAAGCGATGCCCCGCTGCTGGACTTCAAAGAGATCGTTTTTGAGAAGCTTCTTGAGCGATCCACTTCCTGAAGTCGCCGGGTGCCCCGTCCTTGAATCGCTTTTTGATTCAGGGGTGCGAGACCACGATCTCATTACGCGTCTGCCCAATCGCAGGTGGTTTGCCGAAGATTATTCTCCCTCGGCGCACACTGGCAGGTAGAAGAAATGAACACTCAACCCCTCATCGGTCCAATATGTCAGGTATGTCCCCGGTCCGTACCCCTCAGGCACCCCCCTACCCCCCCCCATACCCCCGGGGGGTATAAATTTCCCTCAAAACCTTGCAGATTATTTTTAACCCATTTGAAATCAATGCCTGTTGAAAACCCTCCGACCCCAATTTCTCCCGCATCATGAGATTTGGCCTCTGAAAATCACCGGAAAATTCCGGTTCTTGACCAAAAAACAGCCCCGAAGCATCTGCTCCAGGGCCTTTCCGCTGACTTGACGACTTGCCAACTCCGCTAACTCCGCAAACACGCGCGCTGCGCGGCTAACTCCGCTACTGCTCTCACAACCGATTGATCAACGAAGCGATGCAAGCCGCGCCGAAGCCATTGTCGATGTTGACCACTGAAACGTTGGGCGAGCAGGTGTTCAACATTCCCAGCAGCGCAGCAACGCCGCCAAACGACGCGCCATAACCAACGCTGGTGGGCACAGCCAGAACCGGAGCGTTCACCAGTCCGCCAACAACGGTGGGCAGCGCGCCTTCCATGCCGGCGCAAACAATCAGCACGCGCGCCGCTTGCAGAGAATTTTTTTGCGCCAGCAGCCGGTGAATGCCGGCTACGCCGACATCCGCAATCAACTCGACCGTGTTGCCCATCAAGCGCGCAGTTACTACAGCTTCTTCTGCGACGGGCAAATCGCTGGTGCCCGCGCAGACCACGGCAATGGTTCCTTTGCCTGGAACAGTAGCAGCCTGCGTAAGCGTGATGGCACGAGCCGTCTCATGAAATTCGGCGCGTGGCTCTACTGCATGAACAGCTTCGAACATTTCGCGCGTGGCGCGCGTGGCAAGCACATTACCTCCGGCCAGCGCCATGCGGGCGAAAATCTGCGCGACTTGCGCCGTGGTCTTGCCGGCAGCAAAAATTACCTCCGGCATTCCGGTGCGCAGCGCACGGTGATGATCGACCTTAGCGAAGCCCAGGTCTTCGAACGGAAGATCTTTCAGCCGGTCAACTGCGTCATTCACCGCCGTGCGTCCCTCGCGCACATCGTTGAGCAGCGATTCAATTTGTGCGCGGTCCATCAGAGTTTCTCCTTAGTGAGCGCGTAAACCCGCATCGCTTCTTCCATCACCTGCTTCAGCGGAACCGCGTGCGCGCCGGCAAGCTGGCGGCAATCTTCATACTCCGGCGAAGCATTGGCAATCTTGCCGTCAGGCCAACGGGCAATCTTGATCTTCACCTTGCCCCAGCTTGTTTCAACTTCGACAAACTCGCGCGCTAAAGCAATCTTGTTCTCCAGCCTCCAGCGCAGGCCGATGGTTGTGGTTTCACGGAATAAGAGATTTTGCAACGCGGTTACAAGATCCGGGCGGCAGAGAACGGTCATCTGCACGCCCGTGCGCCCCTTCTTCATCTGCACAGATGTGCGATAAACGTCCCAAGCGCCGGCGGTTAATAGTAACTCGCTCACATAACTCAGCAACTGGGGATTGCAATCGTCAATGACCGTCTCTATCACTGCAATCGAATCGGTTGTTGAAGTTTCGCCAGCATCTTCGCCCACCAGCAGCCGCAGCAGGTTCGGCTGTCCTGCTGTCTCGCGCCCGCCCGCGCCGTAACCTGTCTTCAGCACGCGCATGGCAGGCAGCTTTGCGTACTGCACGTCCAACATGCGCAGCAGGACCGCTCCGGTCGGAGTCACTCGCTCCATCGGCTCACCCGCCGCGTAAACCGGCGCATCTCCCAGCAATGCCAGCGTTGCCGGCGCGGGAACGGGAAGCGTGCCATGCTGGCAAACCACAGTTCCGCTGCCGACGTTGAGCGGAGACGAGAGCCAGCGGTCTACACCCAGCGCCTCGGCGCCCGCGGCGGAGCAGACGATATCGATAATGGTGTCTACCGCGCCCACCTCGTGGAAATGCACCTCTTCGATGGGAACGGAATGAATGGCGGCTTCTGCCTCGCCCAACATTTGGAAGGCGCTGATCGAGCGGGCTTTTACTCGCTCTGAAAGCGAAGCGGCCTGAATGATTTTAAGAATCGCCGGCAGTGAGCGGTGAGTCGCGTGGGTGTGCGAATGGGGCTCATGCTCGTGATGCGAGTGCTTCGGATGATCCTGGTGAGAGTGTTCCGGCTCAACCGCCAAAGTGTCGGGCGTAATCACGTCCACCTTGGTTGCGGCCAGACCGCCACGGCTCACCTTGCGCATCTCCAACCGCGCCCCAACGTTCAGCGCCGCCGCCGTTTCAGTAAGGCAAGTGAAAGGAACGCCCGCATCCACCAAGGCTCCCAGCAGCATGTCGCCGCTGATGCCTGAAAAGCACTCGAGATATCCAATACGCATCGCAAGGTGATTCTAAACTGCCGGGTCCGCTCCGCGCTTGGCCAGCACATCCACTGACAGAATTGCGCTCCCAAGAATCTCGTTCATTGCCCCGGAGCGAAAACCGGCGCAGTCAAGCGTCACATATTGAAAGCCCGCCAGTTTGAGAGCGGCAGTAATAGCGTCGAGCATCTCCATGGTGAGCGCGCGCGGCAACTCGGCTCGCGCAATCTCAACCCGGGCCACTTCGCCGTGATGGCGCACGCGCAACTCGCGAAAGCCCAACTGCCGCAAGCTTTCTTCGCCCTTTTCCACTTGTGCGAGGATCTCGGGAGTTACTGTGCGGCCATACTCAACACGCGAAGACAGGCACGGCGCTGCCGGCCGGTCCCACAGCGAATAACCGGCGGCCTTGGCAAGCGCGCGTATTTCGACCTTTGTGAGTCCCGCCTCGGCCAACGGCGCCAACACCGCATGCTGCTCGGCCGCTCGCTGCCCGGGACGAAAATCCCTAGTGTCATCGACGTTCATCCCAAAGGCGATCTTCTCGAAGCCCAGGTCAGTACCCAATTTCTCCATGGCGCCGAAGAGCTCGTCCTTGCAATGAAAACAGCGATGAGCGTCGTTGCGCTGATACTCCGGCCGGCTCAATTCTTCGGTTGCAATGATGCGCAGCGGAATACCCTGTGCGCGCGCAAACTCGCAGGCCTTCTCGAAGTCGCGACGAGCAAGGCTGGGTGAATCGGCCAAAACGGCAATCATGCGGTTGCCCAGAACACGATGCGCCGTGGCCGCCAGAAATGCGGAGTCCACGCCGCCGGAGTACGCCACCATCACGCTGCCCAACTGCCCCAGACGTACTTCCAACGCGCGCAGCCTGAGTGTTATATCTGCCGCATGATTCGGACCGTTCTCCGCGTCTCCGGTCCCCGTTGATTGCGATTGCGTCTGCGCCGCCATGAAGCAAATTATACGCTGGCGAAGCATTGAAGGCCGTTGGCGCGCAACTAATGACCCCGGCCCCGGTCTGCGCAAACAGCATTTACGCTGCCCTCGATGCTGCGGCGCTGCTGGAAGTTGCTCGAGCTACAGGCCTCGTAACGATGGGCATCTGGCCATAAAACACTTCCTGCCAGCGTGTCACAACGCGCGGCTCGGAAAACGGCTTCGAAACGCTTTGCGCGGCTTCACCAAGTCTCTTGCGCATCAATGGATTCGCGCCAAGTCTTACTATTGCGCTTGCCAAAGCATTCACTTGTTCGGCCGATACCAACAGGCCATTGACTCCATTCTGTATTACCTCGCGCGGACCATTCGGACAGTCAAAGCTGATGCATGGAGTTCCACAGGTCAT
>JBEKQD010000131.1:0-7533 GCA_049520075.1 Occallatibacter sp.
GAAATGTGCTTGATCTTCACCGGGCTGGAGCCCTGCGCTGAGCACACGTACTGGTGCGGTCCAAAGTTCGCCATCAGGTTCGGCTTCACGGGAAGAATATCGACACCCTCGCTGCTGAAAAAATCTGATACTGCCTAAAAACTGATCCTGCCTAAAGGAAAGAACAATTATATTGGAACGCATCCACCCCGCCCAAACGGCTAAACCGCCAATGGTCGCGGTAATCGTGTCTCTCCCGCCATCACCCTGCCGCGCCTGCCGCCTTCGGACTCGGGCCGGTCCCTACCAACACCCCAGAGACTAAGACCCGTCAATGAGGACTCCGGTTAGCACCGCGGCGACCAAGACCAGTCACCGGGAACCCCGGTTACCACCCCGGCGACGAGGATCCATCGCAGGGGACTCTGGTAATTTGAACCTATTTCACAGTCTAACGGACGCAGCCGGGTTATGGCGTCCCACGAACGCCGCCATGCGGCCGAACGTCCCCAAATAAATGCGGGCAGGAGCGCTCAAGGCGCGATTTCGGAGTGAAAGAACTGGGCTAAGAGCTAATGAAGCGTTCCATTGTGAACATGGTCATCAAAACGAACAGCTTTTTCGAGATTTATTCGCAAATCTTTCTCATTTGCTCCGCGAAGCTGGTCCCTGCGGTATGATTTTCCATATCCGGCTTGTAACACAGCTTTAAACGTCTAATGAAGCAGATCGGGCCGGGGGAACCAGCGATTGGAGGCAGCGGTGCGTCGAGCACTTCCCATGATCCTGATCCGTGTGATCGTGGGTCTGACGTTTGCGATAGAGGGCAGCCTGAAGTTTCTGCGTCCCGAAGAGCTGGGTGCGGGACGCTTCGTAGCTATCGGCCTGCCGTTTGCTCATCCGTTATCGCTGCTCGTGGGCGGTGTGGAGATCATTGGCGGCGTCGCAATCATGCTGAATCTCTATGCCGGCGATGCCGCGCTGCTGCTGCTGGTGGTCATCGCGACGGCCTTGGTTACCACCAAAGTGCCGATCTTGCTGGGCAGACCGCTGGGTCAATTCGCGCTGGCCAAGCTGAACCACTATGGCTGGCTGAGCTTTTTTCATGAAGCGCGGGTGGACCTGTCGATGTTGTTTGGTCTGGCGGCGGTGGCTATTGATTCCGGGGTACGGTTGGGCCGCAAAAGGCGCTGGTACCAGAGCGGGGGCTAGAGCATCAATCGAACCGGTAAGCGCTAATGGCCGCGCCCATTGGCTGATCGGCAAATATCCGGGTTCCCTGAGCGCCTCCGCTGGCTCCCGCCGTTACCATCAACGGAATCAGATGCTCCTCGCGAGGATGCGCGTAGGAAGCAAATGGAGCGTTGCGCCAGCCAGTCAGCAAGGTGTCGCGCTCCATTGCAGGCGACTCGACAGCACGAGTCAACCAGTCGTCGAAAGCCTTGGCGCGCTCCTGAGTCTCCGGCTGAAAATAACCGCGCAGGTTGTGAAAGCTCATCCCGCTCCCGATGATGAGCACGCCCTCGTCGCGCAAAGGAGCCAGCGCGCGGCCAGCCGCAAGATGCAGAGCGGGGTCAAGAGAGGCTGCCAGCGAAAGCGAGACCACCGGAATCTTCGCCTCAGGAAAAACCACCTTAAGTGGCACAAAGACACCGTGGTCAAATCCGCGATTGCCACTAAGCGCGGATGGGAGGCCAGCGTAAGTGAGCAGACGGGTAACGCGCTCGGCGAGTTCCGGTGAGCCGGGAGCCGGCCAGGTGAGCTGGTAGGTGGGCTCGGGAAATCCGGAATAATCGAAGATCAGTTCGGGCTGCGCGGCGGCGCTAGCGGTAAAAGCAGGTTTCTCCCAATGGCCGCTGACAACCAGGATAGCCTTGGGCGGTTCGGGGAGCGTGGCGGCGAGCCCTTCAAGGAAGTGTTGGGTCTTGTGCCATGTGTCCGCTGGCCCCCAGGTCCAGTCCATGAAAAAGCAAGGACCTCCGCCGTGAGGAAGAAAAATTGCGGGCTGGCGCTGGGGATTGGCGGGCATGGGCTGGAGCCTCCAATGAAGATAGTTGTTCAAACAACTAACTGATTGGATGCTTCAGCCATGCCCGCGATTCAAGTTGCCGGCTACTGCTCGATCGGCGCGGCCAGGTAGTATGCGTAGATCAGCATAGCCAGGCCGACGAGGCCGGGAATGAGACCGCAAAGGGCCACCTTAACGCCGACCAGAGCCCCGAGAAAAATCACCAACCCGATGCCCACGCCCACGTTGATGACGCCGCCGATCTTGATGCCCTCGCGGGCCTTGACCCGCTTCAAGCGCTCTTCTTCGCGCAGCAAATCGATTGCGGCCTTGGCGCCCTCGCCCGATGCCTCAGTGATCCGCCGGAGAGTCTCCGATTTGTAATATGCTTCGCGTTCCTTCTGCCGGGTGCCGAACCAAACGGCGAATATTAAGAATGTGAACACCGACACAAAAAGTACGATTGGAATGAATAATGCTACGTGTTCTGGACCCATGATCTCCTCCTAGCCGGGGTTTTTCCCCATGCGACAGGTACGACAGCGGGTTCGCTCATCCGGTTGCATAATTTCAAAAACAGAGTGGATTGAAAGAAAATGCAACCAGAAAAGGCGAGATCCGGTCATACTTGGCGCAGAGGGTTCGATCCCTGATGAACGCCACATCCAGCGCCGAAGAAGATTTGATCGCCGTGAAACAGGTGCTGAGTGGCGACATGGAGGCCTTTGAGGGAATCGTCCGGCGTTGGCAGGGCCCGCTGATCAACATGGCCTGGCGCTATTGCCGCGATCGAAGCCGTGCCGAAGAGATGGCTCAGGAGGCCTTCATTCGAGCATGGCGCGGGCTGAGCCATTGGCGGCGCGAATCGAGCTTCTCAACCTGGTTGTTTGCGCTGGCTGCGAATGTCTATCGCTCCGAACTGAAGCGTTTTCCCACGGAGACGCTGCCGCTGAAGGTCGCGCACGAACCCTCCGGCCCAGCTTCGCAGCAGCGTGAGCTGGAAGAGGGTCGACGTCAGGAAGCGATTCGCCGCGCCGTACTGGCCTTGCCATTGCGTTATCGCGAGCCAGTGATTCTGTACTATTTTCATGAGATGGATTTGGCCGCGGCAGCAGCGACCATGAGCTTGCCGGAAGGAACGATGAAGGCGCGGCTCTCCAGGGCGCGGGCTCTGCTGCGACAACGCTTTCCGCATCTCGAAGAAGAATCCGCAGTGATGGAACTGACAGCTCTCAACCCAGGGAAGGAGGCCGCAAATTGAATTGGATCAAAACAATTCGCAGCAAACAAAACGGCGCACACGCCGAACGGAACGCGAAAATGGAGACAGAGATCGGCCATATTCTGGCCACGGAAGAGCGGCTGATTCCTTCTTCAGGCTTCATGGCATCAGTGATGGAAAGAGTTAGGCAAGATGCCGCGCTGCCTCCGCCGATTCCCTTCCCATGGACGTGGGCCGTTGCCGGAATTTTGCTGGTGGGCGGGGTGGTTGGCTGGGGCGCGTTCGAGATCTTCCGTCTTGGAGGGCGTGCGATCAGTCTGCCAACGCAAAGCTTGCTCGCGTTTGCTTTGCCGCGCATTCCGGCCGCGCTTGTTGGCCCTGTCGAGAAGGCTGGCTGGGTGGCGCTGGCTCTGAGCGTTTCGCTGCTCTGCTGGCTGTTTTCGCGCAGACTGGCCGGAAGCGACGGGCTGCTGTAGCGCACAAGAAGGCTAATGTCTTCGTGGGAGGTGACAGCCGTGGCCGATCCGTTCAACCTCGAACGCTTTGTAAGAGCGCAGGCGGATGTTTTCGCGCAGGTTCTAAAGGAGCTGGGAGCGGGAGAAAAGCGCAGCCACTGGATCTGGTTTATTTTTCCGCAGATGAAGGGTCTGGGGCGCAGTTCGCTGGCGGAGTTTTACGGCATTGGCACGCTCTCGGAAGCCCAGGCTTACGCGCGCCATCCGGTGCTCGGGCAGCGACTGTTGCAGTGCACGCGCCTCGTGAATCAGGTTGAAGGGCGAACGATCCAGGAGATTCTCGGCTACCCCGACAATCTCAAGTTCCGCTCGTCGATGACGCTGTTTGTCCACGCCGCTCAAGAAAGCGCCGAGTTCGATGCCGCGCTGAAAAAGTATTTCGGCGGCGAAGAAGATCCGCTGACGGAAGCAATGCTGCGATAGAGCTACTCGATGGCGAAGACAGCGTAGACAGTGGCCTCGCTGCTCACTTTATGCGGCTCGATGGCCAACGTCGCCGGCGTCGCGCCAACCGCCTGCGGCAAGGCGGCGTTTGCGTGGAAACGTGGAAGAAACTGTGGCGTAGACACCTGGTTGGTTACGTAGAGCAGCGCGCCGAGGCGAACGCCCATGTCTTTGGCCAGCGCCTCGGCATTTGCCTTGGCCCGCGCCGCTGCGCGATCCAGCGCCTGGTCGTCCAGCGCCCGCATGTCCTGCATGGTCCAATCGATATCGCCGCTCTGCGTAGCGCCGGCAGTGATGGCTACGTCCAATATCTCGGCGGCGCGTTCCGGCGAAGTTTTGACCGTCCATTGCTGCACCAGCTGGAACTTGTGTGCAGTGCCATAAACGCGATCGAGTCTTTGCCACTCGCTGTGAATCGAGGATTCGGGAATACCTGCCTGCTTAACCGCGGTCACAATATCGTTGGAAGTCTTGGCGCCCGCGGCGTAAGCGGCTTTGGCATCCACGGGTTGAGTTTGGAAGCCGATGTGCAAAATGGCCACGTCGGGGTCGACGGTCACCTGGCCTTGCGCGCTGACGGTAAGGGTTCGGTTGGTGGGCTCTATCTTGAGTTGAACCTCAGTGCCCTGCTGCGCAGCGGCTGCCGCGCAGCCCGCAAAGATGGCAAGTGCCGCGATTTCATGCTTCATAAACATTGATTGACCTCCTGCATCTCCTGAACGTAGAGCATACAAAAACTTGCAGGATATTTGACGGTTTCCAGCCACAGGCGTTTCGTCTGCTACTGTTTCGCCGCGTGCTTCGCCCCGAACTGCCGCAATTTGGCAAGCGTTGCGGCAGCCTGACCAGAGTCGATGGCTTCGGCGCCGAGGCTGACGCCTTCTTTAAGATCGAGGGCCAACCCCGCTGCAACGAGGGTTGCGGCAGCGTTGAGTAGCACAATGTCGCGTCGCGCGCCGGGGATGCCGGTGAGCACGTTGTAGAGGAGGGTGGAGTTGAGTTTCACATCGCCTCCGGTAAAGTGTTCGAGCGTGGTGCGGGGCAGGCCAGCCATTTCCGGCGTGACACGGGCGGCTCTCAAGGTACACTCGCCGGTTTCTGTTTCTTCGACGCGCGCGACGATGGATTCGCCAGTGGTAGTCAGTTCGTCGATGCCGTCCGTTCCGTGAACAACAAAGGCTCGCCTGGCTCCGAGCGCAGCCAGCGTGCGGCCCACCAGAAGGACGCGGCTGGGTGCGAGCACTCCAATGACCTGCGCGCGCGCGCCGGCGGGGTTGGTCAGCGGACCGCAGAGATTAAGAATGGTGCGAAATCCGAGTGCGCGGCGCAGAGGTCCCAGAGCCTTCATGGCCGGATGATAGAGCGGCGCGAAGAGGAAGACGAAGCCGGTCTCGCGAAGGCACTCGACGGCCAGCTCCGGGCCCAGCGCAATGGGCACGCCGAGGTCTTCAAGCACATCGGCCGCGCCGCAGAGCGAAGTGACCGCGCGGTTGCCGTGCTTGGCGACTTTGGCTCCCGCGGCGGCGGCCACCAGGGCTGCACCGCAAGAGATATTGAAGGTCAAAGGCCCTCCGCCGCCTGTGCCCACCGCGTCGACCAGTTCGCCGCGCTCCGCATCCGTGAAGGGCAACGGCGTGACGCGCCGGCGCATGACATCGACAAAGCCGGCTAGCTCTGGGGCCTGTTCGCCCCGCGTTGCCAGCACAGTGAGCAGCGCCGCAATTTCTACCTCTGGCACATTGCCGGTGAGGATATCTTCGAGAACTTGGGCGGCTTGTTCGCGGGTCAACGCCGCTCCGTCCTCGGCCAGAGGTTTCAAGAGCTGTTTCAACGAATCCATATCCTTCTATGGTAACGGCGCAATGCGGCGAAGCTCGTCGCGAACATTCGCGCTTATGGCCGGTTGCCGATTATTCAGGCGGCAGGATAGTATTTGTGTACCGCTGGCTCGGTACCGGCTCTCCCAGAACACTCCTTCGCCGGTTCCGAATCCCCGAGACAGCGAACGGACGGTCTCTAACACCATGAAGATTCATGAGTATCAGGCGAAAGAAATCCTGGCGAAATACGGCGTAGCTGTGCCCAGGGGCGAGGTGGCCAACACGCTCGAAGAGGCCTCCACAATAGCCCGCAAACTGTTTGCCGAGGGCGCTTCGGGCGTGGTCGTCAAGGCGCAGATTCACGCTGGAGGGCGCGGCAAGGGCGGCGGCGTTAAAGTGGCGCACACGCGCGGAGAGGCCGAGTTTCATGCCAAGAACATTCTTGGCATGACGCTGGTTACCCATCAGACCGGACCGCAGGGCCAGAAGGTTCAGCGGCTGCTGATTGAAGAGACGGCGGCAATCGACCGCGAACTTTATCTGGGCATCGTGCTGGACCGGACAACGGGAAAGCTTGTGTTCATGGCCTCGCAGGCCGGCGGCATGGAGATTGAAGTGGTGGCCGCGAAGACTCCCGAAGCAATTTTCAAGGAGAGCATCGATCCGGCTATCGGACTGGGCGCATGGCAGGCGCGCAAGTTGGCCTTCGCTCTCGGCCTCAAAGCGGCGCAGATCAACCCGGCGGTCGCTTTCTTCCAAAGCTTGTACAAGGCTTTCGTTGAGACCGACGCCGCGCTGCTGGAGATCAATCCCTTAGTCACGACAAAGGACGACAAGCTTCTTGCTTTGGACGCGAAGATCGTCTTCGATGACAACGCGATCTTTCGCCACCCCGATATCAAGGCGCTGCGCGACACGGCCGAAGAGGACCCGCTGGAAGTGGAAGCCAGCAAATACGCACTCAATTACATCAAGCTCGACGGTACGATCGCCTGCATGGTCAACGGGGCAGGCCTGGCCATGGCGACGATGGACATTATTCAATACGCCGGCGGCAGCCCCGCAAATTTTCTTGATGTGGGCGGCGGCGCCACGCAGGAGCAGATTGAGCACGCCTTCGAGATTCTGCTTTCCGACGCAAACGTGAAGGCCATCTTCATCAACATCTTTGGAGGCATCCTGCGCGTGGATCGCCTGGCCACGGGAGTGGTGGCAGCGGCGCGCAATATGCAGATCAGTATTCCCATTGTGTTGCGCCTGGAAGGGACGAACGTCGAGGAAGGCCGGAAGATTCTCAAAGCCTCCGGACTCAATTTCCTTGTGGGAGAAACCATGAAGGACGCAGCGGAAACAGCGGTAAGGGCTGCAGCAAGCGTGGGGGCATAGCATGTCGGTTCTCGTTGATAAAAATACTCGACTCATCGTTCAGGGAATTACGGGCAAGGAAGGCACTTTCCACGCCATGAGCTGCGCGGAGTATGGCACCAAGGTTGTCGGCGGAGTAACTCCCGGCAAGGGCGGGACGACGCACGAAGGCTGGCCGGT
>JBEKQD010000132.1:0-7532 GCA_049520075.1 Occallatibacter sp.
GTATGTGCCGCTGGAAAACAAGCAGAGCGTGGAGTTTCTCAAAGGCCTCGCCGGAGTGGAGAGCGGCGTGGCTTCGGCCGGCGGGCTCATCGATTATGTAACCAAGCGGCCGGCGAACGTAGGGGCCGTTGATATGGCTACCGACCATCGCGGCACGGCCTACGGCGCACTGGACTTTGGCCGCCTCTTCGGCGTTCGCAAACAGGTGGGCGCGCGCATCAATGTGGCCGGCGAAAGAATTGCGAGTTATATGAACGACACCAACGGATGGCGCGCGATGGGAGCCGGCGCGGCTGATTGGCGCATTAGCCCTAAGGCGATTTTGAAGGGCGACTTCGAGTACCAGCACAAAACAGAGCGCGACGGCAGTGGCTACCAGTTGCTGGGTGGCGTGACGCTGCCGGATATAAATCAGATTTACCCATCGACGATGCTCGGTGACCAACCCTGGGGTCCGCCTGACACATACGACACATTCAACACAGGCTCGCGATTCGATTACGATTTGCCGCACAACTGGCGCGCCTTTGCAGCAGCGAGCTACAGCCACTCGCTGATTCAGGATAATGTGATTTACGCGTATGGGACACCGTTTGATGCGAATGGCAATGTGGCTTGCCCCGGCGCGCCAGATGCACCGGCATACTTTTTCTGTCCCGTGGTTCCTGGCATCAATTACAACGGCGGTGACTATGGCATCTACGACTATCGCGACCCCGGCGAACTGCGCATCGACGCGCTGGCAGAGGCAATAATTACCGGCCACATCAAAACAGGAGCTATCACTCACGACCTGATCGCAGGCGGGGAACTGTTTCTACGCACCGTGCAGCAGCCGGGATTTGATACATACGCAAATCCAATTTCGCCTGACGGCATCACTCAGGACGGCGCGGTCTACACTTACGTTGGATCGGAGAACATCTACGATCCCATTACATCCGTTCAACAGGAGAGCCCGCTCGAATCCGCCGGCCCGCGCAGACTCTGGGAAGATAGCCATCAATCATCCGGTATCGTGCAGGACCGGGTTCATCTACCGAAGCGCGTTCAGTTACTCATCAGTGGACGGGAGGATTCGCTGCGCGATCATAATTACTCGCTAGCCGCGACCGCTCCTTGCTCGGCCACTAATCCCAATCAGCCTGGACCGGCGAGTGATCCGTGCCCGACGACCTACGACCCGTCGAACAATCCGATCTACTCCGTTCCAACTTTGCCCAATAACACTGATAAACATGTCTGGCTACCGCAATACGCAGTTACTTACAACCCGGTCCGCGATCTTACGCTCTACGGAAACTACGGAGTGATGCTTTCTCTTGGACCGCAAGCGCCGTGGTGGGTCACGAACGCAAATCAGTTTCTAAATCCATTTTTCACGCGCCAAGCCGAGATTGGCGCAAAGTATGAACCCGGTCAGCGCATCTTGTTGACGACTGCACTCTTTCATATGCGCGCACCGTTCATGTATCCTCAGCCAGCCAGTGGCAATTTTACCTTTGTCTCTGAAGGTCGCGAAACGCACAACGGCATTGAGTTGAACGTGGAAGGCAAGGCAGCGTCGTGGCTGCGCTTAACGGCCTCGGCGGCGGCACTCAACGCCATCTCGGATGACACTGGCACGCCGTCCTTCGACAACAAACAGGTGCTCGATGTTCCGCATCTGCACACGACGATGTTTGCCGACATGTCAGTGCGGCGCATACACGGACTGCACCTGATGCCGGGCTGGAACTATTCGGGACGCAAAGAAGCAACGCGCGACGACGCAGTGAGTGTGCCCGGCGTCAACATTTTCAATCTGGGCGCGCGCTACACGCCAGGCGGCGATCAGGGCCGCTTGACCTTCAGGATTTACGCAAACAACATCGCCGACAAACGCTACTGGAGCGACACGGGCGCGAGTGCCGGCGATACTTTTCTCTGGCTGGGCGCGCCGACGACGGTGCGGCTCTCGGCGCATTACACTTTTTGATTTTGTAAATGAGGGCAAAGGATGCACAAGCGATGAGCACGACGGCAAAGGCGCACGGGTTGGACGGCAGTCTGATGGAACCGGACTGGCCGCCGCTCACGCTCTCTGAGGTGCGCGCGCTGCTGGATCTGTTTCCTGGATGCTGCGAGCCTATCGAAATTCTGTCGGTGAGTCCCAGACCGTTTTCCGCAGCGAGCGTAGTTGCGACGGAGAGCGGTCGTGTTTTTATCAAGCGACATCACCGGACGGTGCGCGACCGCGAGGGATTGCTTGAAGAGCATAGCTTCCTGAAACATCTGCGTGAGCACGGCGGACAGGTTCCAGGCGTCTTTGCCGCCCCATCGGGTGAGACAGCCATCGAAAGTGGCGAATGGACATTCGAGGTGCACGAAGCGCTGCCGGGCGTTGACATTTATGAAGAGGCGCTCTCGTGGACACCGTTTCGCTCAACGTCGCACGCACGCTCGGCGGGAGAGGCGCTGGCGAGGCTGCATCTGGCATCGCGGGGATTCGACGCGCCGCTGCGCAAAGCGCAACCACTGGTGGCAGGCTTCACAATCTTCGCTGAAGATGACGCAGGCGCGGCGATGGCACGCTACCTGGATGCTCGCCCCGCGCTCGCCGGAGATGCGGTTGCGCGTGAGGGATGCAGGGAGGCGCTCGAATTGCTGGAGCCGTTTCATGCGCAACTGCGTCCGCATCTTTCCGCATTGAAACCACTGTGGACGCACAACGACCCGCACGCTTCCAATCTTTTATGGAGCGACGCTTCCGACAATGCGCGGGCCGTCGCGGTAATCGACTTCGGCCTCGCCGACCGCACGAACGCCGTACACGATTTGGCACAGGCCATCGAACGCAATATTGTCGAGTGGCTTGAACTAGGCCCAGGATTGGAAGACGCGGACAGTGTTCCTGTTCACATCGATCATTTGGAGGCGATGCTCGATGGCTATGAATCTGTGCGGCCGCTGACTGATGCGGAGGCCGCTGCCCTTGCGCCGATGACCGCGCTTTGCCACGCGGAGTTTGCGTTGAGTGAAGCGGATTACTACGGAGGCGTGCTGCATTCCGAAGAAAAGGCGCGGGTAGCTTCGATCGATTATCTAGTGGGCCATGCGCGATGGTTTGGCGGTGCGGATGGTCAGAAACTGTTGGACGCAATTCAAGGGTGGGCCGGGAATAGAGAGCGGCGAGTAGTAGCGCCGGTGGGAGCTAAAGACTGATGCACTGGGAAGCGATTGCGAATTATCTGGCCGCGAACTGGATGGAAGATGCGGGTGTCGTCACTACAGTAGTGGGTATCTGGCTAACTACGCGCCGCAAACTCATCTGCTGGCCGGTGGTGTTGGTTTCCGACGTACTCTACTTGATTGTTTTTTATCGCGTCAAATTATATTCCGACGCACTGCTGCAAATATTCTTTCTGGCTTTCACACTGTACGGCTGGTGGTATTGGTGGCGCGGAGTGCGTGAAGAGGGCGAAGTGCGCGTGGTGCGGCTGACTCTGCGCAACATGTTGGTGGGATTGGCGGCGGGAGCCGCGGGCAGCGTACTGCTGGGTTTGCTGATGGAACATGTTGGCGCGGCGCTTCCACGTCTGGATGCGACTCTGATGAGTTACAGCCTGGTGGCTAGTTGGTGGCAAACGCGGAAGCACACGGCGAATTGGTGGCTTTGGATTGCTGTGGACCTGGCCTACATCGGCGAATATCTCTACAAGGGTCTTCGGCCGACCGCGGCGCTGTACGCGCTGCTTGTAGTCTTGGCAGTGCTGGGACTGCGTGATTGGCGGCGCGCGGCCGCGACTCAGATTGCGGCTTGAACCACATTGTGCATTGGCTTGCCGGCAATGTAACGGCGCAACTCATCCGCGGCGGTACGCAAGGAACGCGGCGCAAACTGCGGGCTGGAGCCGGCCACGTGGGGCGTAATAAATAGATTGGGGCAACTCCACAACGGGTGGCCATCAGGCAGTGGCTCGGGATCTGTGACGTCAAGAGCGGCGCGAATATGGCCGGCATTGAGCGCCTCAACCAATGCGTCTGTATCCACAATAGGTCCGCGCGCGGCATTGACCAGCAGCGCTCCCTGCCGCATCAACGAAAGCTGGCGCACGCCGATCAGATGAAACGATTCAGTGGTTGATGGCAGAATCAGAATCACAATCTCAGCTTGCGGCAAAAGGCTGTCGAGTTCGCTGACGGCATGAATTGGCGGAGCGCTGCGTGCAGTGCGGGCGACGCGCGTGAGTTCAACCTGGAAAGGCGAGAGCATACGCTCGATTTCTTTTCCGATGGCGCCATAGCCCACAAGCAGCACATTCTTGCCGGTAAGTTCTTCCAGCATGACGGGCGGATAAAGCGGACGCGTATCGCCGGTAATCTGCGCATAGTGGGCGGTGGCCTCGAAGCGCCGCTTCCAAACTCCGGAGTGCTGCACGTCGAGATAAAGCGGAACGTACTTCAGCATGGTCAAAATCGCGGTGAGGGTCCACTCGGTGGTGGAGATACTATGCGCGCCGTGTGCATTGCATATGGTGACGTGCGGCCCGGCCACGCCGGGAATCCACTCCGTGCCGGTCATTAGCGACAAGATCAGGCGCACGCCGCGAAGCTGAGGCCACACGCGCATCGCCCGCGTGGGATAGGGGTTGGGAATCCAGACATCGATTTCGACTTCGTGGCCGAGGTCGTCAGGCAAGGGAATAAGTTCGATTTCCGGAGGAAAATCGTGCAACAGGTCCGCGGATATTGTGGCTGGGTATCCTACGCGCAGCATGGGGCTAGCGGGCCCGTGGGATGCGGGCGCCTGACTGTTATGTTACACGGGAAGGGCGAATTTGCGCATGGAAAAGTTGGTGGTTACATTGGTTGAATGAGGGATATACAGTAAGGTTGATCACATCTCGAGCCCGCCCAAATAAGGCATTCTAGAACCATGACCTTATTGCCCCCTGGAAACGAACCATGCGCCTGAAGACAAAGAAGACGTTGGCTCAGCATCAGCTTGCAATCAAGCTGCGCGTAGAGCGGGAAGAGAATCCAGGATTCTTTACAGGAGAGCGACGGCGGCTGCTGATTCACGCGGCAAGGACGGCTTTGGCCGCAGCGCTTTGCTGGTGGCTTGCGATTCACTTTGGATTGGCGGACGGTTATTGGGGCGCAATCAGCGCCATCATCGTGATGCAATCAAATTTTGGGTCGACGATTTCTGCTTCGCGCGATCGCATCCTCGGCACCGTAATCGGCGCTCTGTTTGGCTTTCTGTTTACGCAATTTGGCACGCTTCCATGGAACTACTGTCTGGCAGTGCTGGCAGCGGTTACCGTTTGCGGATTGCTTGGCATGCGCAGTAGTTCGCGGCTCGCTGGTGTGACCATCACCATCGTAATGCTAGTGCAGAACGGCGGATCGCATTGGACAATCGCGTTGGACCGGGTAATGGAAGTGTTCCTGGGCATTGTGGTGGCGCTGGCAGTTTCAACGCTGGTGTTTCCTGACCGCGCGAGACTGTGGCTGCGCGACGGACTGGCGCAAGAAGTTTTGTTGCTGGGCACTTTTTTCGAGCGAATTCTCGAAGGCTTTCGTGGCACACCCGCCGAAGGCCTGCCTGCGCAGCGCGAGGAATTGCTGGCCCTGATTCGCAAAAACAACCAGCTGCTGGAAGCGGCGCGCAACGAACCCAGCGGCGGCCCGGGATGGCGCGAGGGCCTGGGAATGCTGGTACAGTTTGGCCACTCAATCTTCGATGCTCTTGTGGCGCTGGAATTTTCAGTCAAAGACAGCCACCACGATGCCTTTGCACAGCAACTTGAACCGGAGCTCGGCAAGCTGGCGGTGGACATTCGTACAGGCTTCCATCATGTGGCGGAATGCATCCACGAATGGCGCTTTAACGTTCCTCCTCCAGGAATGATCCTGGAAGACGACATTGTTCAACTGGAAGCGCGCATGGATGCGGTGCGGCACAGGGGCATCGAGTTCTCACAGGCGGAGATTCTGCGTGCCTATGCCGTGCAACTCCACCTGAAACAAATTGCACGGCTGCTGCGCGCATCGCGTGTGGAAACCAGCCTCGCCGTCGGCGAGACGCATGAGTAAGACAGTCGGCGGTGGTTACAAAGGTCAAATCGTGAGCAAGTTGGTGTAGACTGCCATGCCGACGACAGCGTCGACGCCAAAGGCGTCCAGCGCATCCACTTCCTGCTGACTACGAATGCCTCCGGCCACAATAAGTTGCCGCTGAGTGAGTTTGCGCAGGCGAGTGGCGGTAGCGACGGGAAAACCCTGCATCATTCCCTCGCCGTCTACGTGCGTGTAGAGAAATGCGCCAGCGTGGGCTTCAAGTTGTGGAATCGCTTCATCAGGAGTGAGCGCCACCTCCGCCTTCCAGCCTTTCACGGCGATGCGACCGTTCTTGGTGTCGATACCGGCTACGATGCGCTCCGCGCCAACGCTGGCTGCCAGTGCAGCGGCAAAATCGATGTTGACTGCACCTGTTTCCGAGAAGAGAGCTGAGCCGATGATGACGCGCTTCGCGCCAGCGTCGAGTACTTGTTGTGCGCGTTCGATGGAATGAATGCCGCCACCCACCTGAACAGGTAACCGCTTCGCAATCTGCGCGACCAACTTCGAGTTATCGCCTTGGCGCATGGCCGCGTCCAGGTCGATCAATTGGACTAATGGAAATTTAGAGAATTTTTCGATCCAGTATTCGAAGTCGTCAAAAGCGAGGCGCAGTTTCTCCCCCTGCACAAGCTGAACGATTTGGCCGCCCAGCAGATCAATGGAAGGAATCAGCATGGCAGCCTCACCGAGACGCCGGCCCTTGCGAGCTCATTCTTAAGCGAACGCGCGCTCGAAACGCCGAAGTGAAAGATGCTTGCGGCGAGTGCCGCGTCGGCCTTGCCGCGTCCGAAGACATCGACAAAATGATTCACTGTACCAGCGCCGCCAGATGCGATGACGGGAATGTTGACTGCCTCGCTGACGGCAGCGGTCAGTTCGCAATCAAAGCCGGTTCTCATTCCGTCGGAGTCCATCGAAGTCAGCAGGATTTCGCCTGCGCCGCGCGCCTCGGCTTCACGTGCCCACTCGACTACGCGGCGGCCAGTCAGTTTGCGCCCGCCTTGGACAAGCACCTGCGCATCGCGCACGGGATCGGCGGCTTCGGGATCGCGGCGCGCATCGATGGCGACGACTACTGCCTGCGCGCCAAAGCTGCGGCCGATGGCGTCGATCAACATTGGGTCGGCGAGCGCGGCGGAGTTCACACTGACTTTATCGGCGCCGGCTTCGAAGACCTGCGCAGCATCGGCGGCGGAACGAATGCCGCCGCCCACGCAAAAGGGAACAAACAATTCGCGAGCAGTGCGGCGTACGGTGTCGAGCAGCGTGGCGCGACCTTCATGCGTCGCGGTAATGTCGAGCAGAACAATTTCATCCGCGCCTTCTCGGGCATGGCGCGCAGCCTGAGTGGCTGGATCGCCGGCGTCGATTATATCGACGAACTGGACGCCTTTAACGACTCGACCGTCACGCACGTCGAGGCA
>JBEKQD010000133.1:0-7412 GCA_049520075.1 Occallatibacter sp.
CTTCGGCGTTCTGCTCGACCGTTTTGTCGAGCATGAACTGCCGGATCGGTATTCAACCCGGATGGCCTACAAGTCCATCATCCGGGTGCATCTCAGACCGCGCTGGGGCGAATACCCTTTGGGCCGGTTCAGACCGATGGTGATCGAACAATGGCTTCGAGAGCTTGAGTTTGCGCCGAAGACAAAGGCCCATATCCGGAGCCTGATGCACCTGATCTTCAAATGCGCAGAGCGGTGGTGCCTGATCGAAATGGGCAAAAATCCCATCGCACTGGTGCGGGTGAAGAACAGTTCGAAGCGCCAGCGGCGTCCGCGAGTTCTTACTGTCGAGGAGTTTTGTCGGCTCCTCGCACAGTTCGCGGAACCCTACCGCACGATGGTGCTGATTGCGCAATGTCTTGGACTTCGCGTCAGCGAGATCATGGGTCTCCAGTGGGGAGACTTCGATTTCAAAAAACGAACAGTCCTGATTCAGCGCAGCGTTGTGCAAGGCCGCGTGGATGAGGTCAAGACGGAATACTCGAAGGACCACGTTCCGCTCGACGCTCGCCTCGCGGAGGCGGTGCTGGCCTGGCGCGCTCAGACGATCTTTCCGAGAGACGAGGATTGGCTCTTCGCCAATCCCGCCACGGCGAGACCGTATCACCAGGACGGGCTACAACAGCGCATCCTGAAACCGGCTGGAACGGCTGCCGGGATCGGCGATGACATCGGCTGGCACACGTTCCGCCACACGTACCGCTCGTGGTTGGACGAGACCGGAGCGCCGATGAAGGTGCAGCAGGAACTGATGCGTCATGCCTCCATCCAGACCACGATGAATGTGTATGGCCAGGCCATGACAGACAGCAAACGTCGCGCCAACAGCCAGGTTGTGAGCCTGGTTTTTGGTGTGCCAACCCAGACCGCAGAAGGGTCTGTCGCTATCCAGTGAGTTTGGGGAGTTTTGGGGCCGTTTCCGAATGGGGTCAAACGGGGTCTTGCAGGAGAAAGCTGTTCAACCGTAACTTATTGATTTATTTGGTTGCGGGGGCTGGATTTGAACCAGCGACCTTTGGGTTATGAGCCCAACGAGCTACCGGGCTGCTCCACCCCGCATTACCAGTTTAGCAACTGGCCGAACGGGGGTCAAATAGTATCTTGGTCAGGCGGTTGGAGCCGGATGCTGCCCGCATCCGGTACACTGACGGAAATCCTGTAGCGCCGGCGAGGAACCCCGCGGATGTCTTACCTTTATGTTGCCGTTCTGGCTGTCATTGTCATTGTGCTGCTGTCTGTCGCGCTCTATCGCACCTCCCAGGTCAAGACCAAGGCCGATTACCTGGTTGCGGGCCGCTCACTCCCGGCCGCAGTGCTGGTGCTGACACTGCTGAGCTCATGGATCGGTGGCGGATCGCTTTTTGGTGGAGCGGCAAACGCCTATCAGAATGGCTTCGCCGCGCTGTGGCAGCCGGCCGGGGGCTGGCTGGCGCTGCTGCTCATCTACTTCATCGCGCCCCGCGCGCGCAAGTTCGCGCAATTCACCCTGCCCGACCTGCTCGAGGTCCGCTACAACCAGACGGCGCGGGTGCTGGGCACCATTGCAATCCTCTTCGCTTACGTGGGAATCGCGAGCTATCAGTTCACCGGCGGCGGCAACGTGCTGCACCTGATCTTTCCCGAGACGCTGACGCCGGTGATGGGAACATATATCATTGCCGCCTTCGTGATCTTCACCACGGCGCTGGCGGGCATGTCATCGGTGGCCTATATGGATATGGTTATCGGTTCGCTGGTTACGACTATCTGCCTCATCGCCGCGCCCATGCTCTACTTCAAAGCGGGCGGTTGGGTTGGCCTGCATCATGCGCTTCCGCCGGAGTACTTTCAGTTGCTTGGCAACTATCGCATGAGTCCCGACCACGTGCTTCAGCCAGTGGGCTTCGGCGTCATTCGCGGACTCGAATTTTTGGTGCCTACCATGCTGCTGCTTCTCGGCAACCAGGTGATGTATCAGAAATTCTTCTCGGCAAAGACGCAGCGGGATGCGCGCCTTTCGGTGGTGGGTTGGTTCCTGGGCGCAATCCTGCTGGAAACGCTAATCGTCTGCATCGCCGTTTTTGGTACGGCGCTCTACCACTCGAACGGCGAGCTAACCAAGCTGCCTCACGAGATTATCCCCTACACGGCGCGCCACGGGTTGCCTGCGTTGATGGGGGCGCTGCTGCTGGGCGCGGTCTTTGCACAGGTGATGTCGGCCGCGTCAAACTATTTGTTTTCGCCGGCCACAAATCTCGTCAACGACGTCTTCTCGCGCTACATTTCGCCGGGAGCCTCGAATAAGCGCGTGCTGATCGTTTCGCGGCTGGCTGTGGTGCTGTTGGGCTGCTGGGCGCTTTACCAGTCGCTACATGCCGCGAGCGTGATTCACACCATGTTGTGGGCCTATACAGTTTACGCCGCGTCGCTGACACCGGTGGTGCTGGCAGCCTTCTTCTCCAAGCGGGTTACAGCCTGGGGCGCCGTTTCGGCCATCGGCGCGGGAACTGTCGTCACTCTGGCCTGGGACATACAGGCGGTAAAGGACTGCTTTCCGCGCATTGTGGCCGACCGAGATGCCATCTTCCTGGCGCTTCCGGCTGCCGTATTGGCGTTAATCGTGGTCAGCCTGTTTACGCCGAAGCCGACAGCGGAGCAACTGGCGCAGTTTTCGGATTAGGGCTGCTCCGAAGAAAAAGTGCTTCCGGGGGCGGCAATCGGCCTTACACTGGCGGTGGAAATAGTTGAAGCCATGCCAGTTGCCCAACTGACTCTGGAGATTCGCATCGAGCATGCCCAGTCGCTCAAGGACCGGCGGCAGGTGGTGCGCTCGCTCAAGGACCAACTGAAGCAAGGATTCAATGTCTCGGTGGCCGAGCTGGATGAGGCTGTGACGTGGCAGTCGGCCACGCTCGGCATTGTGGCTATTTCGCGCTCGCGCGACTACCTGCACGGACTTATTGAAGAGGTGGAGCGCGCCGCGCGGCGCATGACCAACGAACTGGGCGCGGAGCTGGCCGACACGTTCTGGGAGTACATCGAAAGCTGAACAAATTCGGCTTTGGACTACGTTTTTCCCTTTCGCTCAAAAACTCCAAGAATAGGCAAAAAACGGATTTTCCCGGTGATTTTCAGAGGCCAAATCCCATGATGCGGGAGAATTTGGGGTCGAGAAGTTTTACACAGGCATTGATTTCAAACGGGTTAAAAATAATCTGCGAGGTTTCAGGGGAAATTTATACCCCCCTGGGGTATAGGGGGGGGGGTACCTGAAACAGGGACTAAATAGGGGATAGAAAAACACGGATGCTGTGGTCATGGTTCATTCCCCCATTGTGCGCCGGCAGTGAATAATTTTCTGCAAGGCTAAGCGGATTTTCCACCCTTTCCGCAACGGAAATTGAAACGCGGGTCCTTCGGCTCCGCTCTCCACCCGAGCGACGAAGACCTGTCGCCGGGGGCCCCGGTGCGCTCCGCTCAGGATGACAGGGCAGATTAGGTTTGTGCTCTCCCACCCATTTCGCAAACAACGCGAAATGGATGGGGCACGATGCATTTTCCCTGTTCCCTTTTCCTTACGGCATGGGACGCTCGTTAATGATCATCCAGGATGTGCCGAACTTGTCGCGGAGCATGGCGAAGCGGAAAGCAAAGAAGGTCTCATCCATGGGCATGAAGATCTCGCCGCCATCTTTGAGCAGGGCATAGAGGCGCTCCGCTTCCTCATTGGTATCGACACTCAGGGCAAGATAGACGCTGCGCATGGGCTGAAATCTGTCGGGCGGGGCGTCGCTCGCCATAAGAAGCGTATCGCCGATGATGATGCGGGCGTGGATGACGTCATTTTCGTGTCCAGGCGGGACGTTCTGATGTTCGGGCATCTGGCTGAAGGTGGACATGGTGACGATCTTTCCGCCCAAATGCTCCTCGTAGAAGTGGAGCGCGTCGGCGCAGTTGCCGCCGTAGTTGAGGTATGTGGTGAGTTTCATCGTTTTGTTTTTCCTTTCGGCGAATGAGATGGGGAATGGAAGGCGAGAGGGACTCCGGGATGGAAATCTCAGGCACAGAGATACGCTACACATTTGGCTTGCACGTTTGCAATCCGATTCTGTTAAAAATATGCAATGAGATGTCGAGTAAGGCTGAAATGTCGGGCGGACGATCGTATGAACAACAACTGAAGTCGCGATAGTGTTCGCGCCGCCCCTACGGGGCTGGAGGTTCACGGCTATACTTTCCCAGGATTGCGCTACGCTTCATCCTGGGCTATTGTCCTCTCGTTCTTACGGGAGGTGTATTTTGGCTGAACAGGCATAAATACGTTCTTACGATTGCTCGGCTCCGCGGACGCGACATTAAGATGTTCATGAAGCACCAGGGCAAGCAAAGAATCAGGAGGTTTCCATGAGCGCACTTGAGAATTTTCCCCGTATCACGCCATTTCTGTGGTTTGACTCGAATGCAGAGGAAGCAGTCGAGTTTTACCTTACCGTTTTCAAGAACTCGCGCCGTTTGGAGGAACTGCGCAATACCGGCGATGTCCCGGGACCCAAAGGAGGCATCTTGACTATCGCTTTTGAACTTGACGGCCAGAAGTTCACCGCGCTCAATGGCGGTCCGGCGTTCAAGTTTACCGAGGCTGTCTCGTTTGTGGTGCGGTGCGACTCGCAGGAGGAGGTGGACTATTACTGGTCGAAACTTACATCGGGAGGGAGCGAGATCCAATGCGGATGGCTCAAAGATAAGTTCGGTTTGTGCTGGCAGATTGTGCCCGCTCGCTTGTCGGAACTTGTCAGGAATCCGAAGGCGATGCAGGCCATGATGGGGATGAAGAAACTGGATATTGCGGAACTGGAGCGGGCCGGGCAATCGTAGCTGACTCGGAGTGCCGGCCAGCGAGTCGGGATGGTGAAGATGCCTACGGAGCGGGTTGACCTGCGAACCGGGCTGTTGGCGCCAATTCAGAAGTACATCTCGCCTAAATCGCGTTTAAGTTGAGGCACCGTAGGCCAAAGCGCAAAATGGGCGAGTAGTCTGTTTGTAATGGCGGAAGAAGTTTTTGATGTCGTGATGCAGTCGACCGGCGCATTCCGCGCAGACTTTGACGAGTTTCTGCGGGCACGGCCACCGGAAGAGAACTTTACGCTAGGATCGGACCTCTGGGTGGGTGATTTGCCGCATGGAATCAGAAGCGATCTCGTCTTTGACGCTTGCAGCCCGGCTGCCTACAATTTCAAACCTGTCCGTCAATATGGCTGCAGATATGCCATATGCCTCGGGGTGCAACCGAGACAGAGTGACCACTATGAATGGGACAACGACGGCTGGTTACGGCGCGTCCTCTTCCTCTCACGGTTGATTCGCCCTACGACCATCAGTACTAATCTCTCAGCAAAGCTATATTTTCATGACGGAGAGCTTGAGATGATCGTTCCAGGGCCGACGAGTGGCTTCGGAACACACGCATGGGTTGTCGCAGACTTCAAGTGGCGGGATTGGCTGTCAGTGACCGAATTCGAGCAGCTCCGAGATGCGATTCCCAAGTATCTTTTGAGTCCGCCAGACCGGGTACGACAAGCTCGCAAACATATAGACCATGCGTTCCACAGCTTCTATCTTGATCAACGCTGTGCTTCTCTAGTTACGGGCTTCGAGAGTTTGCTCAAGATTTCCCCTTATAAGGCGACCAAGCAGTTCGCCTCACGCGCTCCACAGCTAGCGGATCGTGTGGGACTAGAGCTAACTGAAGCAGAAGCCGTTGCTCTTTACGATGATCGTTCCGCTTTCGTACACGGGACTCAGGTTAGTTTCACTGATCTTAATGACGAATTGATTGTACAGTACAACAGATTCGAGCAGGTGCTTCGGCGAAGTCTTCTGCAGGCAAGCACCGACTCCAGCTTTGCAGCTCTTTTCTGCTCGGATCAGAGCGTCGAGGATGCTTTTGGCAAGTGATCCAACCTGTAGTCTATAAAGTTGCCCAATGATCGGTGTTGAAAACACGGGCTTAGATTTAGAGCGTGTTTCAAAAATAACTCGCAAATTGTGGTTACCATTTCGATGAGGCTAAAGCCCTTCGTTAGGTTGCGGTATTCAGGTGCCTGAAGGCACCTGCTCCCTCCGTTAATCCGCGGTGCTCCCTTCGTCAATTCGCACCACACTTCTAAGTGTCCCTCGCTATTTCTCGCTAAGGCCGCGAACGAAATGTGCCGGGCGACTATTTGCCTGAACTCCGCTTCAAATAGCTAATCAAGTCACGGCGTTCTTGAGGCTTGGAAACAAGAAAGTCCATATCATTACCCGGAATAAATGCGTCGGGATCGGTGAGCCATTTGTTGAGCGACTCTTCGTCCCATACGATATGCGCCTTCGTCAGCGCGGGGGAGTAGGCATAGCCCGCTGCCGTGCCTGAAGTGCGTCCGTAGACCCCTTGCAGTTGCGGTCCCTCGCGGTTCCGCGTCATTGAATGGCATCCGGTGCAGCGTTTCTCAAAAAGAGCCTTACCCCGTTCGGGGTCTGCTTCGCCGGCCACCGCCGCGCCCACTTGAATAAGCTGCGGTCCGTGCGCCCAATGGTCAAATATCCGCAAGTCCGCATCCGCGGTTCTCGCGTCCCAATGCATCAATCGATATTGCATTGGCGGCATCTCATCTGACCTTGCCTCATGCACGATTTTGGCTTCGAGGGCCTGCCGCCGGTCAGCGGAGTAGGTGTTCCAGAGAGAAAAATTCATGGCTTTTCGGGCTTCGACGATGTCCCGTTCCATCAGCCAGGAGAACGGCGCGAAGCGGCGATAGAAAGGCGCATGAACCTGATTGGAGTGGCAGTTTGCGCACTTTTCAACCAGAATCAAACGCACCTCGGACGGCACTTGCGAGTTGTTTAGAATCGGCATCTGAACGCCCGGTGCTTCATTCAGGCGCGCGTCCCCAAAGGGGTGAATGCGTGCCAGCGCGAGCGAGGAAACGAAGGCGATTGCGACCCAGATCAGCGGGGTAGTTACACGATTCACGCCAGCTCCTCCAGCGACGAATCGACGATGGCCAGATGGCTGTGCCGGGCGATGTACCGGACCTCGGTGACGCCGAGAACGCTTTTCAATTTGCCGGCAGGAACCACCATTGGACCGGCGTGCGGGGCCGTGCCAGGGGCGGGCTGAGGGAATGCGGTAGACATTGCGGTATGGAACGCCACGTTGCCTTCCACCTTCTGCGCCACCTGATGAATGTGTCCGTTCAGCACAGTGACCGAGCCGAAGCGCTTCAGATACGTGAGCGCCTCCGTTGCGTCCGGAGTGCCCCATCCCCACTCCGGATACACCATCCACAGCGGGATATGAGCAAAGATGACGATCGGTGTGGAAGACGAAAGCGAAGCCAGGTCTGCCTTGAGCC
>JBEKQD010000134.1:0-7409 GCA_049520075.1 Occallatibacter sp.
TAGAGCAGGCCCTGGCCCTCAAAGCGGAGGAGGTTCTTGGGCAGGTCGTCGATGAGATAGTCGGCGCGGAGGATGGATTTGTCGCCGCAGAAGGTGTATTGCCTGGGGGAGATGAAGGGAAAGTGGCGCTGGAGCCAGCGATATTTGGAGCCGAGGGAGTTGGGGATAACCATGGCCTGGGTGGCGATATGGATTTCAAAGCGGGCGGAGAGCTGCTCGAGTACGGCTTGAGAGCCGGGTATGACGGCCAGGACCTCGAAGAAGTCCTCCGCGTCGAGAAAGGCGCGAAGCTGTTGCCGGCGGTCTTCGGGAGTGATCTCAAAGATTCCCTTGCCGGCCAGGTCCTGTGGAGTTACGGCCTCGTCGAAGGTTTGGTTGTAGCGGCGAAGGTGTTCGGCGAGAGTGTCCGCCATGACCTCGTCCATGTCGACGCAGATGCGCTTCACGAGTTGCTCCGGGGTTGCGAAGTTGAGGATTGCTACTGCCCAAGAAAAGGTTAGCAGGGGAAGGAGGCCCCGGGCAGTGTTTGGTGAATCTTCCGAGCACCCAAGAGCGAATAAACATGTCCCGCAAGGGTTAGAGCCCATTCATTTTGCTAGCTCTTGCGGCACGACTGAAGTCGTGCCCTAATACAAAGCCTGACCAAAATGAAGCTCTTTTGAAGCCTGCGAAGTCATGCCCTGACACAGATCCAGCGTTTTTTTCAACAGGCGCCTAGTCTTCGGTTGCCGGGGGCTTCGCGGCCTTGCGTTTGTGTTTGGGCTTGGAGTCTGGCGGAGCGGGTGCAGGCTCCATCGACGGGTCCCAGTAGAGCAGGCGGTTGCAACTGTCACAGGTGAGCAGTTCGCCTTCGCGAAGCTCGTTCCACATTTGGGGCCGTATGCCCATGCGGCAGCCGGTGCATTGCATGTTGTCAACGCGGGCAAGGCCAGTGCCGCGCGAAGCGCAGAGGTGGTCAAAGCGCATGATCCACTCGGTGCCGATAAGCGGTCGGATGGCGTCGCGCTCGGCGGTGAGTGCGGCCTGCTGGCGCGCCACTTCGGCCTGACGAAGGCCGATACGTTTGCGGGTATTTTCGAGGACTGCTGCTTGCGACTCAACCCGGGCGCGGGCGGCGGCCAGCGCGGCTTCCTGCGCTTCGGTGCGCTCCAGGCTGGCGAAGTCCTCTGTTTCCAGGCGCTCGGCCTCGGCCTCGGCAAATTGAAGTTCGTGCTCGGCGGCATCGGCCTGAGCGGAGGTGGTGAGAGAGTCTTGCTGAGCGCGATAACGAGCAGCCTTCTGGCGGTGGGCGGTAATCTCGCGATCAAGGCGGCTGCGAAGTGCTTCCTCGCGGCTGAGCGCGGCTGAAGCTTCGCTGGCCAGGCGTTCAGCGGCGCTGAGGGCGGCCTGAGCTTCGGCAATTTCCGCAGGCAGGGCGCGGGCAACCTGAGCCAGGCGAGTTCGTTCCAGCTCCACCGCTTGCAGTTTTACGAGGTTTTCAATGTGTTCTTGCATCCGTTAATTGAAGTCTACGGCATTGGCCGTCTATTAAGAAAATGAGGCCGCGGAATCCTGCGACAATGGAAACCAATTGGGAGGCGGGTTTGGAAGAGGTTCGGAAGGGATTCTGGCGCAGGCACAAGTGGGCAAAGTGGGTTGCAGGCGGGCTTTTGGTGGCGCTGGTTGGGGCTGGCGTAGCCGTGGATGTGGCTCTGCATCGGGTAGAGCCATTCCTCCGCGCGCGCATTGTGGAGGAGTTGGAGAATCGCTTCCACGCCCGCGTGGAACTGGACAACTTTCATATCTCGCTGGTTGGCGGCCTGTGGGCTGAGGGCAAAGGGCTGCACATCTGGCCGGCCGCACACGCAGGTGGCATAGAGGTCGCGCAAGGCGAGGGCGAGCCGCTGATTCAACTTGCAGAGTTTCGCTTTCACGCGCCGCTCGAGTTGAAGCCGGGCAAGCCGATTCACATTTCCGTGGTTCAGTTGAAGGGACTGAGCATTCATCTGCCGCCGAAGGCGCATTTCGAGCAAACCGCAAAGGAGAGTGGGGGCAGCTCTGCAGCTGGCGTCATGCCCAATAGCGCAGCGGCTCTCGTGAGTTTTGAATTGGATACGATGGAGTGCGTCGGCGCCGACTTGATGATCGAATCGAGCAAGCCGGGCAAGCCGCCGCTCGAATTCCGGATTGCGCGTTTCAAATTGACGAATATTGCCTCGAACAACGCAATGGGGTTTGACGCCGAGCTGACCAACCCGCGGCCGCAAGGGACAATCAAGACAACGGGGAGCTTTGGGCCATTGCATGGTGCGGATCTGGGTGATGCGCCGCTGAGGGGCGAATACCGCTTCGATCATGCCGATCTGTCTGGCTTCAAAGGAATTGCGGGGATTCTCTCGTCAACCGGGCAATATCGGGGCACGCTGCGCGACGTGGCGGTGGACGGGCAGACTCAGACTCCGGATTTCCGGCTGACGCACTTCGGGACCGCCCTGCCGCTTTCGACGCGCTTCCAAGCGCGTGTGGACGGGACGAACGGCGATACGTGGCTGAATAACGTGGATGCGACGCTGGGCCATTCGCACATCATTGCGCGTGGCGAGGTTGTGCGCGTGCAGGAAGCGATTGTTGAGGGCGTGCGGCAGTATGGTGGGCACGATATTGCTCTCACGGTCAATGTGGACAGAGGGCGCATGGAGGATTTTCTACGGCTGATGAGCCACTCGGGAAGTTTTCTGCTGACCGGCGATCTGGCGATGAAGACCACGTTGCATATTCCACCGGGGCCAAAGCCAGTTCATGAGCGGATGGCAATGAACGGCAGTTTTGTGCTGGATAAGGCGCGGTTCACGAGCGCGAAGATTCAAGGGAGAATTGCGGAGTTGAGCCTGCGCGGGCAGGGACGGCCTGACGAGTTGAAGACCACCGATCCCGAGAGCATTTTGTCGCGCATGCAAAGCAATTTCCAGTTGGCAGGCGGGGTGGTTTCGCTGCCGGCGCTCAACTATACCGTGCCGGGCGCGAGGATTGAGCTCAAGGGCACGTATGGCATGGAGGGCGGCGCGCTCGACTTTACGGGAAGCGCAAAGCTCGACGCCACGATTTCGAAGATGGTTGGCGGGTGGAAAGGACTGTTGCTTTCGCCGGCCGATCGCTACTTCAAACGTGACGGAGCTGGAACTGAAGTCCCCATACTCATTGGAGGAACGCGCGAGGAGCCGAAGTTCTCGATTGACTTCGGCCACATAAAGCCGACCGAGAAACAATAGAAACAGGACGCCTGGGCGAGAACTGAGATTCGCGCATTTTGCGTCTGTTGAATCCGTCGAAACGGCGGCGGGTTGAAGAGTTGGCTATAGGCTGGGATATCGTCAACGATTGTCTCCGAACTTAGCTATTTATGCGCGTCACACCGCATTTATAAAGCTCCTGTATAATTCTCCGTTGTTTCTGAATGAAGCAACGGAGGAACTGAATGGACATCATGTGGCTGATCCCCGTGGGGGCGCTGGCTCTCATTTTTCTTATCTTGATTCTGAGTAGCTTTTTTACCGTGAACACGGCTGAAGTGGCCGTGCTCACGCGTTTCGGCGAGTTTAGGCGGGTTGCACAACCCGGATTGAATTGGAAGATGCCCTTCATCGACACCGTGCAAGGAACGGTAAGTTTGCGAGTCAGCCAGATTTCGCTGACCATGGAGACCAAGACAAAGGACAATGTATTCGTCACCATTCCGATTTCGGTGCAGAATCGCGTGCGCCCGGAGAAGGTGTTTGACGCGTACTACAAATTGTCCGATCCGGTGGCGCAGATCAAGAGTTATGTGGAGCAGGTGATTCTGGGTCACGTGCCCGGGATGACTCTGGATGAGGTCTTTGCCTCGCAATCGTCAATCGCAGCCGCAGTCAAACAGGAACTCGACGCGGACATGGCGACCTTTGGCTTCGAGATTGTGAACGTGCTGGTAACGGATATCGTTCCCGATCAGAAAGTGAAGTCGGCCATGAACGACATCAACGCAGCGCAGCGCGAGCAGGTTGCGGCCAGCGCACGAGGCGAAGCAGAAAAGATTCTGGTGGTGAAGAAGGCTGAAGCCGAAGCAGAGAGCAAGGCCCTGCAAGGCCAGGGCATCGCCAATCAGCGCAAGGCGATTATCGAAGGGTTGCAGGTCTCGGTCGAACAATTCCAAAAGGCTGTCGATGGCGCGTCGTCGAGAGAGGTCATGCAACTTGTACTTGTGACGCAATACTTTGACACGCTGAAGTCCATCGGCGAGAGCGACAAAACCAACACGTTGTTCCTGGCCCACACGCCTTCGGCTGTAAAGGAAGTGTCGGATCAGATTCTTGAATCCATGCTGGTGGCGCAACAAGCGAAGCACTGAAGTGGGAGTTGGGTTATCCGCCTTTTCGCCGGTCTGTGCCTGAAAGGCCGGCGAAAAGGACGGGGAGCTTGCCCGCAAACCAATATCATTCGGTTGATATAAGAGCGGCTGGATTAACTGACTTGTATTTGCGCAAAGTGCGTCGGCTCTGCAACTGACCGCAGAGTCCGCGAGAAAGTGGTCCAGAACAGAACGCCTTATATCACGAGGCTTTCTTGGCCGATGCTCCATTGAGCAGTTCTTTTTCCGCCCGCGCCCAGTCCTGCTCCGCGTATCCATCCACACGGCCGCGCGCCTCCCAATAAGTCTTCGCAAGCCGCTCGATCTGCTCGCGGGTGGGCTTGGATACTTTAGCGGCTGTCTCTTTTGCTGGCGCAGTCTTGGTGGCGGTTTTTGTTGTGGTAGCGCGTGGTTTAGTGGCTGTTTTCGTCTTCTTCGCTGTATCTGCCATTCGAATTTCCTCCGTTGGATTCGCCGCAAACTTACGAGGCATCCTCTTCAGAATACAAAAACTCCGCTTTGAAAGCGAATTAAATCAGATAAGCGATTACGATTATTGTTCCGCTATTTGAACCTGAGTTAGCGGAAGGACAGATTCTGCAGGCAGTAAAGGGTTCAAGAGTTAGCGGGCGGTGAAGACGATCTCTGACCTGATGCGGACAACTTGAACGCCATCAGCCTTCTTGCCCGCGCCCCGGCCAGCGTGTTTGACTAGGTTCCGAAGGTGGACGACAGACAATGGCTTACATCCTTGCATTGGACCAGGGGACAACCAGTTCCCGCGCGATTCTTTTTGACGAGGCGGGCACAGTCGCCGCCGTGGCGCAGCATGAGTTTGAGCAATTCTTCCCGCAGGCGGGCTGGGTGGAACATTCGCCCGTGGAGATTTTGACCAGTCAAATGGCTTGTGCCGTGGAGGCGCTGGGCAAGGCGGGCGCGCGGCCTCGCGACGTGGCGGCTATCGGCATTACCAACCAGCGCGAGACGGTGATTGTGTGGGAGCGCGCGACGGGCAAGCCGATTCACAGGGCCATTGTGTGGCAGGACCGCCGCACTGCCGCGCGGTGCAAGGAACTTGAAGAGAGCGGGGTTGGGGAGACGGTCTCGAATAAAACCGGACTGGTGCTGGACCCATATTTTTCCGCTACCAAAGTCGGCTGGATTCTGGACCACGTGCCGGGTGCGCGGGCGCGGGCCGAGCGGGGCGAACTGGCTTTTGGCACGGTGGATAGCTGGCTGATCTGGCACCTGACCAGCGGGCAGCGGCATGTGACGGACGTGACCAACGCATCGCGGACGCTGCTCTTCAATATTGTGAAGGGTGAGTGGGATGCAGAACTGCTGCGCATCTTCGGCGTTCCCGAGAGCATGTTGCCGAAGGTGGTGTGGTCGAGCGAACGAGTGGGCGAGGTGACCACGACACTGGGTCTGGGCGGCGTGGAGATTGCGGGCATTGCCGGCGACCAGCAGGCGGCGCTGTTTGGGCAATTGTGCTGGAAGGCGGGCGAGGCCAAGAACACTTACGGGACTGGATGTTTTTTGTTGCAGAACATCGGCACCGGACGCGACGGCAACGGGACGGGATTTGTGAGGTCGAAGCACCGGCTGATTACCACGCTGGCGGCCAGCGCCGAGCATCGCCTGGAGTATGCGCTGGAGGGCAGCATCTTTATCGGCGGCGCGGTGGTGCAGTGGCTGAGAGACAATCTGAAACTGATTGGCTCATCGGCTGAGGTTGAGGGGTTGGCAGCGGGCGTGCCGGATTCGGGCGGGGTGGTGCTGGTGCCGGCGTTTGTCGGCCTGGGTGCGCCGCACTGGGACCCGCACGCTTCAGGGTTGCTCATTGGCTTGAACCGCGGCACCACGCCGGGACACATTGCGCGGGCGGCGTTGGAGAGCGTCGCGTTCCAGGTGGCCGACGTGCTGGAGGCCGTGCAAGGCGAGACCGGCACACCGCTGGCTGCGCTCAGAGTGGACGGCGGCGCGGCTGTGAACAATCTTTTGATGCAGTTTCAAGCCGATGTGCTGGGCGTGCCGGTGGTGCGTCCACAGGTGACTGAGACGACCGCTCTTGGCGCCGCGTATCTGGCGGGACTGGCCACGGGATTCTGGGCAAGCCCGGAAGACTTGCGCGCCAGACGGCAGGGCGATGTTCGATTTGAGCCGAAGATGGATGCGGGTGAGCGGGCCGAACGGCGCGGGCGCTGGCAGCGTGCCGTGGAGCGGGCAAAGGGCTGGAGCGAGTGACCGGGCTGCACAAGCCCTTGACTGCGGAATTTGAAACTTCGAGTTCGTGCATTCCCAGGTCCCCAAATGCGAGGGACCTGGGGCACCCGGTTTGCCGCAATACGCAGCAATCAGAACTACTAAGACGATGGTGTACGTTTGTTAGCCGTTGGGTCAATCAGACTCTCAATCTGCGTCGCAACCCGAATGGACGACGACGTAATGAAGTAACAATCAAGGCCGTCGCGCCTGATTATCAGGAACAGCTTTATTTTCGAATCAGATTTCGAGATAGCTCGCGCCAATATTCGGTCGCTAATTCGCTGGTCGCCTATATTCTGGTGCTGTTCTCGACACGTTATTTCACTCGCCCCTTTGATCCACTCGTCAATTTGCTGCTGTGCGGCTTCGAGTGAATCAAATGTTGTCATAACCAATCTTCCAGTAGCGCCGTCAGGAGCAGAAAAGTCTCTGAAGGCTAGGTTATGACCATGCGCCGAAATTAAATTTCCCAACGTTGCAACAGTGAGAGCCTGCTTCGTTTCTTCCTGAGGAGTCGGGCACTGCGCAGACGCGGTTCGCGCAATAGTGAGACACAAAAGGCAGAGAGTTGCGACTCGACTTCGAGGGTCGATTCCGCAGATCATAATGCACTCCTGGATTGGTCAGTCGTGACAGCTTTGAAAGCCTCGCGGGCAGCGGCGATGGTGGCCTCAATCTCTTCCGCGCCATGCGCTGTGCTGAGGAATGCCGCTTCAAATTGGGATGGCGGAAGCCAGACGCCGGCATCAAGCATCGCGCGGTGGAAGCGCCCGAAAGC
>JBEKQD010000135.1:0-7404 GCA_049520075.1 Occallatibacter sp.
ACGTAAACCGGCCGTCATCCGAAGTCAGGAGAAGAAATGGCACGTTATACCGGAGCAGTATGCCGCCTCTGCCGTCGAGAGGCCACCAAACTCTTTTTGAAGGGCGCCAAGTGCGCCTCCGATCGTTGCCCCCTGGAGAAACGTAATTTTCCTCCCGGCCAGCACGGCAAGGACCGCAAGGCAAAGATCGTGGGCTATGGCTTGCAACTGCATGAAAAGCAGAAAGCCAAGCGCATGTACTTTACCCTCGAAAGCCAATTCCGCGAATACTACGAGAAGGCCAACCGCGCATCGGGCGTCACCGGTGAACTGCTGATTCAGCAGTTAGAACGCCGTTTGGACAACGTAGCCTTCCGGCTTGGCTTCGCCATCTCTCGCCGCCAGGCTCGCCAGGTGGTCCGTCATGGACACGTAGAGGTCAACGGACGCAAGGTCAACATTCCTTCCTTCCAGTTGAACGCGGGCGACGAAATCAAGATCCGCGACAACGCGAAGAAGCTCATCATCATCGAGCAGGGCGCGCAATACGCCGCGCAAAACCCCGTGCCCGCATGGTTGGAAGCTAACTTTGAGAACCTTTCGGGCAAGGTGCTCCATCTGCCCAAGCGTCAGGACGTGAACCTGCCCATCAATGAGCAGCTCATCGTCGAACTTTACAGCAAGTAATAGTGAACAGTGAACAGTGGACAGTGGACAGGGAAAAGACCGATCGGGTTCTTACTGACCACTAACCACTGTTCACTATCCACTGCATCTCAAAACGAAGGAGAACTTGCGCGGTCGCCGCAAAATGCATCGCGACGTACATGCCGCGCGGGAAATGAGACACAGATATGCTTTGGAGAGGATTTCAAAAACCCAAGCGCTTGGCAGTCGACGCCGAGACGCTCACCGACAGTTTCGGAAAGTTCAGCGCCCAGCCCTTTGAGCGCGGCTTTGGCACCACCATCGGCAACGCATTGCGCCGCACCCTTCTCAGTTCCATCGAGGGCGCCGCGGTCACAGCGATCCGCATCGAGGGCGTGCTCCACGAGTTCCAGTCCATCTCGGGCGTGGTCGAGGACGCGACAGACATCATCCTGAACCTCAAGCAGGTTCCATTCAAGCTCGCGGGCGACGGTCCTAAGGCGCTTTATCTGCGCGCCGACCAGCCCGGCATCGTCACCTCGGGAATGATTGAAGCCGATGGCGACGTCGAGATCCTCGATAAGAACATCTATATTGCCACGCTCTCTGAAGGCGGCAAGCTCGACATGGAAATGCGCCTCAAGCGCGGTCGCGGCTATATTTCCGCCGACAAAAATTTTGACGCCGACCTGGGTCTGGGCTTCATCCCCGTGGACTCGGTCCACTCGCCGGTGCGCCGCGTCAACTACGTGGTGGAAGCCGCCCGCCTGGGCCAGATCACCGACTACGACAAGCTCACCCTCGAGGTGTGGACCAACGGAGCTGTGCTGCCCGCCGACGCTGTCGGTCTGGCCGCCAAGTTGCTCAAAGACCACATGAACATCTTCATCAACTTCGAAGAAGAGATTGAGACCGACGGGCGCAGCGAAGAAGGCCGCACTCTGTTGCGTAATGACAATCTCAACCGTTCGGTCGAAGAACTGGAACTGAGCGTCCGCAGCTACAACTGCCTGAAGAACGCCAACATCCAGTCAATTGGCGAACTGGTGCAGAAGACTGAAGCCGAAATGCTCAAGACGAAGAACTTCGGCCGCAAGAGCCTCAACGAGATCAAGGAAATCCTCGCCCAGATGGGCCTCTCACTGGGGATGAAGATCGATGAACAAGGCAACGCTGTTCCTGGACCCACCAGCATTTCACCCGCCGCCGCACTGGCCGCCAATTACAGCCACTTCGACGACGAGGACGAGCCACTGGATTCCGTGGACCTACAGTTGCCCACTGAGACCGAGAACTTTTAAGAACAGCTATTAGCTTCTAGCTGTTAGCCTTTAGCTTCGCCGTGGCGTGTTACGCAGCAGTTGGTGCGGATGAAAAGCTAAGAGCTAAAAGCTAGGAGCTAAAAGCTAAAACGGAAAGAGAGTTTTACCATGCGCCATCGCAATGCAGGATTCAAGCTCGGACGCAACACCAGCCACCGTCGCGCGCTGTTGCGCAATCTGGTCACGTCAGTCATCGTTGAAGACCGCGTCGAGACCACCTTGACCAAGGCCAAGGCAGTCCGTCCGCTGGTTGAAAAGATGATCACCCTGGGCAAGAATGGCGATCTGCACTCGCGCCGTCAGGCCCTCAGCTTTCTCATGACCGACAAGTCCGTCACGCGGCTTTTCGAGACCGTTGCGCCGCGCTACAGCGACCGCCAGGGCGGCTATCTGCGTATTGTTCGCACCGGCTTCCGCAAGGGCGATGGGGGCGAGAAGGCCTTCATCGAACTGCTGGGCGCCGAAAAGCAGCTTGAGGTCAAGCGTCAGAAGCGCGAAGACATCAAGGCCAAAAAACGTGCAGAGCTGGAAAAGCAGTTGGAAGAATCGAAGAAGGAAGAAGTCAAGGAAGAAGCCGCCTAAGACGGCGTTTCTTCCGCGTTCCCTCCCTTAGAATGCCAAACGGGCGCATCCCTTCGCGGGATGCGCTTGTGTTTGTTTGCGAACTTTTGCAACAGTCTCTTACTCTGCCCGCGCTAGCTTCTTGGGCCTCATCAGCCGCATATAAATGTAGACCACCAACTGTAACGCAATCGCTCCCAGGCAATCCAGCAGCACATCCCACACTGACCCCGTGCGATTGGGCAGAAATGTTTGGTGCCATTCGTCGCAACTGGCAACCAAAGCGGTCCCCAGCAGTGCAAGAAAGGCGTCATGGAGAAATTTGGAGCGGGGCAGCGTCATCCACCACGCGCGCAGCCACGCCAGCCCGATGAATCCGTAGCCGAAAAAGTGTCCGGTCTTGCGGATCGCGTGATGAATCACTTCCCATCGCGCGTTCCCAACAGCGCCGAAGATGGCTTCCCAGAGCCGGCGCAGCGGCCCAGTGGTGTGGTCGGAGCCGAACAGTGCGGTCGATTCAAGCGCGATGATGCCCACGCCGATAGCCACCGGCAACCACGCACTCACCCAAAACCAGAGTCCGTGGTGCGCAGGCGCCCCTCTATCATCCCCGGCAGCAGCAACGTGCACTAATCACTCTTTCCAGAGCCGGACTCTACAACGGCGGGCAGATCCAGCGCCACCAGTGCAAACCGGGTTTGTTTGTCCTTTGACCCTTCAAAACCCATGATATGCTGGTGCCGCTTTGAACCGGCCTTCAGTTCTATGCTTTCCTTGCCGTTCTCGTCCCGGCTGATCTTTACTTGACCGCCCTTTTTGTCGTCGGTGCAGCCAAGCCCCTCGGAGGTAGCCACCGGCGTGCCCACCGGAGAATCGCCCCGGCACGTAATCACGTCCCCGTAGCGGCCCATCGCCTTCCTGTAAAAAGCGGTCACCTTATCTTCGGAATCCGGAGTCTCGTAGGATACCGTCCGCACGCGCAACTCCCACTCGCCAAAGCCCAAATGCACGTCCGCTGACTTGTCGTCGCCCTCGTCCTTCACCACCGTGGAACCCGGATAGACCGGCAATCCCAGGTCCGCTGCAGCGGTTTGATTGGTATTCACATGCACGCCGCCAAAAGGCGTATCCACCTGGACTTTTTTATCCTGGCCGTTGGCGTCCTTGTCCACATGGACCCGGCATCCCGCCATCCCGGCCGCGAGCGCCAGACTCACGGCCAAAACTGCTGCTTTTCGCGTCGTATCGAGATTCATGGCAATCGTCCTCTAGCCCCGTTATACGTCCGCATCTCGCAAAATGTTCCTCGAATCGCGCTGCCTGCAGCCACAGCTCCCTACAGCTTCTGCTCAGTGCGTCGAGTCGCCATCCTCTTTTGTGCTTGTAGCGAAAAGAATTGCCACGGTAAAAATCACAACGATAACCGGGACAACAAAGAACGGGGAAGTAATGTGCATAGTGCAAACTCCTTGCAGTTAGACTACCAAAAAAGAAAGGCCCCGTTCCCGGAACCCTTCCTATTTGATTGAGCCAGACTTACTCTTTCGGCCCGCCGTTCGGATAATCCACGCGAATCGTCAGAATCTCGTAAGGGTGAATCGGCGCCTTCACCACATCGCCAACCACGGCCAGCGGCGCGCCTTCCGGCGTCTCCATCAGGTTGGTCACTGTCGCGCCTGACGCTCCCGGCGGCACATGAAATTCGGCGGTTGTCTCTTTCCCTGCCCACTCATAAACGCGGAAGATCAAACCCTTGGCGTCTTCCGCCTTCTTCACCGCGGTCAGCACCACATTCTCCGGCGCAACTGATGCAAACGAGTGGCTGGCGGGCAGCGACCCCGCATGAGCCGTGGTCACCACAGCCGTCAGCGGATAGTTGTACTCGTAGCCGTGGCGTACCGTCAGAGCATCCTTCCAAGTTCCTGCGTGCGGATAGAGCGCGTAGTGAAAGTGATGATGGCCCATGTCGGCGTCAGGGTCGGGCCACTTGGGCGAGCGCAGCAGCGTCAGCCGCAGCGTATTGCCCACTGCGTCGTAACCGTACTTGGTCTGGTTCAGTACGCTCAGCCCATGCTTTCCATCGCCCAGATCTGCCCAGCGCATCGCCTCAACCTCAAACTGCGCCTTCTCCCAACTGTTGTTCCGCGTGGTCGGCCGCTCGATGGTTCCGTAGGGAATTTCGTAAGTGGCAAACGGTCCCGAAGCCGCCAGCGGAAACGCCGCCTTCAGCAGCACGTGCGACTCATGCCAGTCGATGTCGTTGTCGATGTCGACAATGTCGTCCTTGAGGCTGATGGTCTGCACGAACTTCGAGTTCTGCCAATGGCGATTGATCCATATAGCACCGCCCAGTGTCTCACCTACAAGGTCAACCTTCGATAGAATCGTCGGAGGTTGGTCCAACGTGCCCGGATCGATGTTCCACGCATCATAATCGTTCGGCGTGTCCTTAAAGGCTTGCAACTCGTTGCCGCAACCTCCCCGCGAGAGCGTCTCGAATCCCGCTCGCTTATCAAAGAGACTCGTGATACAACCGGTCACGCTGTCCACCTGAACGCGAATGAGATTATTCTCGAGCGTTAAAGTGTGTGCGCCTGCGTCCTTCTTTACTGGAGATAAGGCACCTGCCAGGCCTCCAGCCACGTGCAAGCGGAAAACCTTATAACCGAGCGCTGGGATATCGGAAACACCAAACTTCAGTTCCGAAGGGGCAGAAGGGGAGTCGCCTAGAGATAGAACTTCATACTGCAGTTTTTTAGACTCGTGCGAGTTATCGGACAAATCCAGTACCGTTCCGAAGTGGCCTATCGGGATTCTCAATGTCACTTCTCCCGAACGTGACCAGCCCAACGGATTGAAAACGACGAACGAGTAAGAATTTGGACCGGCCGCTTTGGTATCGATCCTCTCCGCCACCGCCCCGAATGCCCCGGCATCAATCTCATTCGTAGACCAGCGCACCACGTCATAGTCCTTCTGCGCATCCTTATAGATCACGCCGATACCCGACCCAGCCGCCAAATCATGGAACTGGTTAAAGAGCACCTTCTTCCAATCTTCCGTCAGCTCTTTTCCCGGATACTCGCGGCCATCGAGCCATGCAAGCGACGCCCACTTCTCCGCGTTGATAACTTCTTCTTCGCTCTCGCGCATATTGCGCTTGTGATTGGCCTGCGTGGTCATCACTCCGCGGTGATATTCAAAATAAAGCTCGCTCTTCCATGTCGGAATGGAGACCTTGCCCTCAACTGCAGCTGGCGGTGTATATCCCTTTGCAATCGACCTGTAATCCCACTCCGGGCTCTCCGGCGCAATCTGCTTTTCCAGCGCCGTGAAGTAGCTCTGCGCCGTGCCGAACTCGACCTTCGGCGTCACGTGTCCAGGCGCCGTCCAGTGAAATCCCTCATCCAGAATCGCCCGCGTCGGTCCGCCGCCGTGGTCGCCGACACCATATAGGTCCATGATCCCCGGCAGCCCCGTGGCCTGCTTCTGCGCAATCGCATAGTCGCGCGAGAGGCGCACCAGGTTCAGGTTTTCATTCGCGTAGTCATGCGGAAAATAACTCAGAACCTTCGAACCATCCGGCGACTCCCACCAGAAAAATTTGAACGGCATCTGATTGGTGTCGTTCCAACCCATCTTCTGCGTTACAAAATAATCGATGCCGCTCTTCTTATAGATCTGCGGCAACTGCCACGTATAGCCAAACGAATCCGGATTCCAGCCGATGCGCACGTCCACGCCGTATGCCTGTTTGTACCAGCGCTTGCCCACCAGAATCTGCCGCACCAGCGATTCGCCGTCGGGCATATTCAGGTCCGGCTCAACCCACATGCCGCCCACAATCTCCCATCGGCCCTCCTTGATGCGCTGGGTAATTCCCGCGTTTATATCCGGGTACTTCTGCGCAAGCCAATCGTTGTAAGCCGCCGCCGATTGCGTAAATGTGTAGTCGGGATACTCGTACATCAGTTGCAGCGCGGTGCCGTAAGTGCGCTTCACCACGTCCACCGTCTCGGTCCACGGCCACAGCCATGCGGCGTCGATGTGCGAGTTGCCGGTAAGGTGAAAAGTAACCTGCTGCAAGAGCGGCTTCAGCGCTTCGAGCTTTGTTTGCGCCGCGCGGAGGCTCGCATCAAATTTGGTTTGGTCGTGTGCATCCAAAGCCGCCAGATCCACTGTGCGAATGGCGTCGTTAAGCGTGCTCTGTTTGCCGGCATCATTCGGCGCAAGCGCGAAAACCAGCAACGCGGCCGACAGAAACTCTTCGCGCAGGTCTTCGGGATTCGGGCGGCTCTCAGGGAAATCGATCTTCAACGTCGCGCCCCTGAATCTCTTGTCGTCCACGGTATGCAGCAGCTTCACCGCAACCGTCACCGTGTCGCCGGGCTTCGCCTGGTCAATCAGCACCACCGGCTCCAGATCGTCGCCCATGGCCACGCGCCGTCCGTTGAAGTAGAGGATTTCCGGCATTGGCCCGTTAGCATCGGCGTGAAACTGGAACCAGATGCGCGCGCCCGTCAGGTCGTAGCCGTTCAGCGTGGCAGGAACCTGGTAAGTCTGGCGAAACCAGACCGCATCCTTCGGCGCGAGCAAGTTCGTGGCGATGGGCTGCCACTCACTCTCGTCCAGATTCAAAGCCTCGCCATGCGCCAGATCGCCGGAATGCATCTTCCATGCTGCGTCAGGCAACTCGCGCAGGGCGGAGAGGCGATCAATCACCGCGTGCGTGTCGGCCGGTAAACTGGCGGCAATCTTTGCGGCATCGGCAGAGCTTTGCGCCACGGCCCGGCCCGCGAGAAGTATGGTGCCGGCGACAACAACCAGAGATACAAGATGGACAAAACGCAGCTTCAAAGTGGAGTTCATTGCAGAAAATCCTCACACACATAGT
>JBEKQD010000136.1:0-8404 GCA_049520075.1 Occallatibacter sp.
CAGAAACCCAAAGATCAGCTTCATGATGCTTTGCTCCTTGATTTGAATGGGTTGGTTTACTACTGCGCGACAAAGGGATGCTTCACCGGCTGTCTGACCTTGCCCTCAGATTGCGTATCTCTTAACCGGCCGGTTTTTGAGGATTAAATTCATCCTCGTCGTAGTTGTGGCGGTGGAAATGTGGGAATCGGCTTCATCGATTTCCAAGGTTTGTGGGAAGGGCGGAAAACAGTACCATCGTTTTCCGGGCTTTCCACAAACCGTCATTTCCACGGCCTGCCTCGATCTCCCCGAACTCTCAGGCGGCGATCTTCATGGTTGCATCCGTCCAGTCTTGCTCGAACTGCGTCGGGCTGACATAGTTCAGCGTCGAGTGCATTCGTGTTTGGTTATACCAGAGCAGCCAAGAGATGACTTCATCCTTGGCCTCTCGGATGGTTTCAAAACGCTGGGCATGCAGTCGTTCCACCTTCAGTGAACCGAACAACGTCTCTGAGCAGGCGTTGTCCCAGCAGTTTCCTTTGCGGCTCATCGATGGTGTAATGCCATGCTCTTTGAGTACCTCACTGAAGTCGTCACTGGCGTACTGGCTGCCGCGATCGCTATGAAAGATCAGTTCTGCATGCTTGCCTGGATTGCGCTTGAACCAGGCCATCTCCAGAGCATCGATCACCAGGGTGCGCTGCATGTCGGGCCGCATCGACCAGCCCACTACTTTGCGGCTGAACAGATCGATCACTACAGCCAAAAACAGCCAGCCTTGCTCGGTCGCGATATACGTCAGATCACCGACCCAGGCCCGGTTGGGCGCGGCCACGGTGAATTTGCGATCCAGCACGTTGGGTGCAATCGGCAGGTTGTGCCGGCTGTCGGTGGTGGCCACGCGGAAACGTCGCTTGCCGCGCGCCTGGATGCCGTGCTTCTGCATCAGCCGCTGCACCCGCAGCTTGCCCACGCGAATGCCTTGTGCCCGCAGTCGCCGCCAGATGCGCGGCCATCCATACGCGCCGCGATTTTCCGCGTAGACGGCGCTGATGTGAACCAAGAGTGCTTCGTCGCTGAGGTGGCGGCGCCGGGCAATCTCCACGCGACGGGCCAGGTGTTCGTGATAGCCAGAGACGCTCACCCGCAGCACCCGGCACTGCACCGAGATCGGCCAGACTCGCTTGTGGCGTTGAATAAAGGCGTACTTCATTTCTGGCACTTCGCAAAATACGCCGTGGCTTTTCCCAGGATGTCGCGCTCCATCGTGCCCAAGGTCTGTTCAACTACCCCCAGACTGCGTGCTACCGCTGCCTGGCTCTGGCCCGACTCCACTAGCCGAACTGCCTCTTGCTTGAACTCAAGCGTGTATCGTCCCCGCGTTGCCTTCGTCATCTTCGCTACCCTTTCGCATTAGAACAGCTCGCTAAGGGATACGTTTTTCGGGGGCAAGGTCATCGACCATTCCCGTCCACAGCGCCTCGTTCATTGCTTGCGCGCTTTGTGGGATGAGCGCAACGGAGGAGGATCGCTCTCCGCGGCCGAAACTGGACCAATTGAATTTCCGACTAATTCTACGGAGCGCAGGTACCTTGTCGCGTGAACAGCCCAATCGCAGAAGTCGCATTTTCGAGAGAACCTCCTCGAAATGCCTCGGCAACGAGAGCCCAAGAGATTCTGCACGATGATGTTCCAATTTGTACCAGTCCGCTACGAAGGCATCAATCGTCCCAAACTCCGCGATGCAGCACTGGGTGGCCATCAACAGAGCTGCTGGGTCTCTGGCTTTCCTTGCCATCGAAAGGACCAGCTGTGGATTGGCTGGACCAATAGATTCTCCGCGAAGCAACTCGGAGAAGAACTCAGCCTCGTGACGGCGAGCAAACGAGGCAAGCTCCGTGATCGAAGTGGCAAACAGGCAGTCCCGCCCAGGCACAAAGTCTCTGAGTTTATCGAGGGCCTTAGCCTCATGGCGCTCGTATGGAGCCGTCTCCGGTAGAGGCTCAAAGTCTCGGCCGTATGCTGCGAAGAGGTGTCCCCGGTTGTCGGCGAATATCGGCACGACAGAACTTGGATACTCGCCAAACGGATTAAAATGCCCGATCATCTTACGGCGCGCCATGCGGGGCCTCCGACTGATGGGCAAGAGCTTTCCGCGCGAGTCCTCTGACCAGAGTGACTAAGGCTGCAGGGTTGTCATTTACATCTGCGACATAACTCTCGTATCTGAATTTTCGACTGCTGGCACGCCAGAGTTCCGCTATGGCGACTGTCGCTGTATGCGGGTAAGCCACCCACTCCAATTCTTTCAGCACTGGAACGATGGCACCCGATATACATTCGATTGTTCGCTGACGCTGGTCGACACCCCGGCTGGAGAAGTTTTGAGCCAAGAACTCGGTCAATCTTTCTAAAGGCGGCATCAGAAGATCGCTTTGAGAAGCTACTTCTCCTCTGAGATACCTGGAGTTTGAGCCATATAAGAGTGCTACCAAGCGCTGCGGATTGTCGCTGACATAAAGCTCTTCAAATCGATTGAGAAACGTCGTCCATTTCCTGCCAAAGAGCCCTGCTCTGGCAGCGCCGGTATCGTACGGATAGAATCGTTCCATGGCGCCGAGAAGATTTGGACTAAATGCCAACGCAATCGGATGTAAAAGGCTATCCTCAGTCTGCTGATTTCTCGGTCGATAATATGGCAACCCATACGAGAGATAGACAAGTTTCCTGTCGAATACTTTGCAATGCGAAGGAATCAAAGCTTCAGACTTGAGAATGCCCTGTAAGGCCCGCGCGACGGTCAAATGCACCAATCCGAGTTGCTCAATGGTTGAGATGGGCGTGCGCGCCAGCGCATTCTCCAGTAGCGTCATAGAAACCTAGACTCCGAGTCCAAATCGAGATGAACAATTTGCGCAAGAATACCAAAGTGGAACGGCGTCGATTCCAGCAGCGAAGTCATCGCGCGTCACACCTTGGGTTCATCACCATGACAATTGGCTCTTTGTCTGAATTTCAGATGGCACATGAGGGTCGCTCGGACGTTCCGAATGGAAGTTGACGTCTCCGATTCCGAAAAATGCATGTTTAGCCGGCTTACCGGATGCCTTCCACCGCTTGACTGTCTCGTAAGTAATGAGATTCGCCGCAAAGCTCGAATGGGCTTCGAATCGCACCCCGTTTCCAGAGGTCACCGGCCCTCCGTCTTCTGAGAGGATGACAGTCTCCAGAGCCTTCTTCGGATCGACCCATTTGAACATTTCGTAGGGCCCTGCTACATCAAGCAGGTCGCCCCCTTCGAATACCGGAACACCGAGTTTCATCTGACCTCCTGAGCAGTTCCCGAGCAAGTCAATCCTTGCCCGGAAGCTCAGCTAGATTGCCTTTACCGCGATGAAAGAAGCCACTAGTCCGGCTGGTTCTCCATCATGCGGTTGTACACGGATTACTGAGCCGGTGATTGCAGGAACCTGATTGACTCCGTTCGGCCAGGATTCGGTCAGCGAGCCGTCATAGTCGTAGAAAAGATGCTCGGTGGATGTTCCTGGCCGCCCTTTTCCAACGATGTGCGCGTGCGCCGCAACACCGTCCTGTGCCTGGGTAACAACGCCCTTAAGGTCCATCACATTGCCGGGACCGAAGCTCAGTTCTCCATCGAAGACCGTCGCTGCCGCATCCTTGACGGTCCACAGAGCCTCCGCGAATAGAATGGCCTCGAGTTTTGCCGGGTCATCGCCCACCGGAGCGGGGCTGTTCAGGAAGCTGCGGTATCTCCATGTGCCTGCAAACGGATTGCTCATAGTTCTACTTCTTTCCTGTCTGTGGGTTGGTATGTTTCATGCCCGGCATACCCAGGCCGCCGCCCGGCGCACTCGCGTCCGGAACAATCTCCACGTTCGCCATCATCCCCGAATCCTCATGGTCGAGAATGTGGCAATGAATCACGAACTCACCGATATACCGGTCGTATTTGGTTCGGATTAGCACTTTGTAGCCGTTCTGCACGAATACAGTGTCTTTGAACTTGTGCCACATGCCGCAATACTGATTTGCCAGTCCCGCTTCGGTTACCAGGCACTCTCCCCTGGGGCCGAAGATACTCGCGCCCGTTGCCAACGATGTCACATCCACCACTTCAAATGGGTTCACGTGGATGTGAAAGATATGCGGCTCCGCCGGAATGCCTCCGCCACCCACGGCTGTCAACACCCAGTCATCCGTCGTATTCACTTGCCGCGTCTGGTCGACCCGGTCCGGATCATACGACGCGTTGTTGACAAAAAAGCCCACGTTGCCCTTCGTATCCGCGCTAATCTTGAACTCCACCGGGAGCGGGTGCGTTGCATTGGACGGTACGCCGAGGTTGAACTTTGGCGACCACGGCGTCAGATCGCCAGTCTTCAGTCCCGCGAGCGCGGCAGCAGGCAAGTCTGGAGTCGACTTGTTTCCGTTATATAGAGCTTGTTCGATGTAGGCCTGCAGATCGCCCGTGACCGGCTTGCCGCCCGATACCACGACCGTGGCCAGCAGTTGTGTAGTATTGGGACCCTGTCCACCGCCGCCGCCGTTGGTGGGCCGCTCGTCTGCCGGCGCTGCCTCATTCAATACGCAATAGGTTCCTTCAGAGGGAAAGGCAATCAGAATGTCGCTGCGATACCCTGGCTGCAAAAAGTTTGAAGTGATGCCCTTGGTCTTCTCCAAGTCCGCGCCGATTTTTCGCAGATGCGTCTGCGTCAGTCCATCGGAGGCCAATTCGAATTGCGGCACGATCCCTCCGGTTGGCTTTCCATCCGGCAGCAGCACCGGGCAAATCTGCTCCAGTTCCTTCTCCTGTTCCTTCGGAGTTCCCAGCAAAGCTCCGGTGAAGGCCATTGCGGTCAGTTGCATATCCGCCGCCGGCACCATACGTACGACCTGCACGTTCACCGTGTCGTGGATGCCTCCATGGATCATCCGCCAGCGTTGAATTTCACCCGCAGCGACTGACTTCAGCACGGGCTGCACCGCTCCGTTGATACTCGTAAAACGCTGGCTGTAATCCCACACCGTAGGAGACGCAAGCTGCACTCCGAAGTTCTCCACCACCCCCGCCGTCACCGGATATGTCTTGCCATTTGGGTCCATGTAGGTCTTCGGGCAAATCCACGCTCCCTTTTGCGAGACCTTATCCGTCATCAGTCCAGTGTCCGTAATCAATTGCTGATAGGGCGTACCGCTGGCCTCATCGATGAAGCACCCGTATGGAATCTGCTGGAACAGGAACACCTGCTCCGCAAATGGCTTACCCGCTGCGTCATGCAGAATCGTGTCCACATCTCCCGGATCGCCGCCTTTATATGGTCGCGTTCCCTTCACGATCAGCACCCCGGAGGCCCCGCTCGCCACCTGCAAAGAAGTGGAGCCATGCCGATGCGCGTGATACCAGAAAGTCCCCGCAGGATGGTCCTCGGGAATATTCACTTCGTATTCGAACTTCGAGCTCGGCGCGATATTTAGCAACACGTTATCGCTATTGCCTGAGGGTGATACATGCAGCCCGTGATAATGCAGGTTGATCGTGTTAAAGCATCCCGGGTCTGTCTTCGAATCCGGCCCTCCCGGACAGCTTGGGTCCTTCGTCGAGAGTTCATTGTGCAGGTTGATCCGCAGAGTATTGCCCGGTTTCACCTCGATCAGCGGGCCGGTCAGGCAACCGCCGTACGACCGTAGCTGCACGTTGTCCATGTGCGGTGGAACCGGCGGAGTCGCCATCGTATCGCCCGGATTGCGCATCGTGTTCGGCAAATAGCGCACGTTCAGGTTCACCGTTACGGTGTTGGAGCCCACAGTGATATCGCCATCCGGGTTGCATTCGCCCGCATTCGCCGCCCGAGACGCCAACAGATTTTGTGACTCTATGCCGGTCTTCTCCTGCAATCGCGGCGGGGGCAGAAAAGGCTGCGGCGCCAATTGCGCCTTCAACGAAACTCCCATCGTCAACAGAGATACCAAGGTCAAAATGCACTTCATTCGCACCATAGACAATCTCCAATGCCGCTCGTCTAGACATTTCAGCCGCCGCGCTTTGGGCGGTCGTTCTGCTTCGCTTTATCCCGCTTCGCGTACGTGCTCTACTGCGTCTTCGGGACCTGTTCAATCTGGATGGACCCTACCGTTAGGTCTGCGGCCGGATTGAAGGGCGTCCCTGTTGCAGCCGTGCTTTTCAGCGCTTTCGTCGTCGGCATGTCCACTCCCTTCGAGGCCTGGAACGTTACGGTCAATCCCGACGCCGGCTCGCCCAGAGCGTGCACCGCATTGGTGATGTCGAATGTGAGATCGCGCACACTCGGGCCTCCCTCATGCTCGAACTCCGCAAACCAGTTGATCGAGCCCACCAGCTTGCGCAGCGCCCGCTTGCCTGTTACCTCCACATACACGCGCAACACTGGCCCGGGCGGGACCTTTGCGGAAACCTGACTGAGCACCAGCTTGGTCGCAACCGGTGCGCCCATCTTCTGCGCCGCCAGCATCGGCACCCGCGGCACGCTGATCTTCACTTGGGTTGTGGCCTGCGTCAGCTTTACCGCCGCCGCAGAGCCCAATATCGTAGGTTCTGCTGCAGCCGCATTTTCGTTGTTCTGCCCCTCTATGGCCGCGGTTCGCACTGCCTCTGGCGCCGGATGGCGCAAACAGTTGGACGTCTGCTCGTACCGGTAGCCCCGCGCCTCCGTCTTGAGGAACTCGCTGACCTTGCGTGTCTGCAGCGTTCCTGTTTCATCCGGAAACGAGAAGTCCTGGTTCATCCAGTCACCCTGTGCTGGCGCGCCGTGTATCCCCTGCCAGCAAGCCCACAGGCGATCGATATTGGCGTGGTGACTATAGAAAATCGGGTCGTTCGCCGCGACCGGCACCTTCCCCATCAGCGCCTGCGGACAGCCATTCGCTGCTCCGCCCACATCGCAGTGAACGTTGCCGTGGACCCCCGTTTCGACCGCAAGCTCCGCGTCCAGATACGCGCCCATGCCCAAAGCGCTATCGGCGTCAGTATCGTCGGCCGGGAGCTTGCCGCCTGAGTTGTAGCCGATGGCCCGCTTCGGTTCAAACAACGAAGTATGCGAATTTTGATACGGTGCCGGCAGTACCAGATGGTTCACATTTGTGTAGTCCCAGTAGGGAAGGTTCAGCGTGTCATCCTCGGCCGCCCAACGCAGCACTTTCTCGAAGTAGTACAGGTAGATCCGGTGCCAGCCCCAGAAGTTTGCCTGCACAAGTTTGCCGTCCGATCCGCTGTGCGAGTGCTGACATGTCCCCCAGACCTTCGATGCCACCCCATCCGCCGGCACGGTCTGGTCCTGCAGGCCATTGAAGGAATCGATCACCACCTGGGGCACCTGTCCCTGGAGCGATGCAACGTAAGCCGCGATCGGCCCATTCATGCTGTCTGGACCGAAGAACCCATGAATATTGGCCCAATACTCCCAGCTCCGCATGTAATCCTTTTGCCGTTGCGGGTCGGTCGAACCCCTCGCCGAATCCAGAGACTTCATTTTGGCGATCGCCTTCTCCAGGCTTGCCACCCGCTTCGGCCCATCCGGACCCGTCGAAAAGCTCTGCCAGCTCAATCTAATCCGCAAAGGCGGCGGTGGAGGCTCTGCAGTATTGGTGGAGCCTCCCTCCGTCAAAGGTCCGTGGGTGCGAGCCGGTCCATTCGTTTCGCTCATCAATGCAGCCGAAGAGCACAACATAACTCCAGCGAACAATACTAGAGACGCGTTCATAAGAACCCTCTTTCCTCACGGCTCCAGCAGTTGGCCGGGTACTTCCGGAGACCTTTAAGAGCAGTTACAACATCGCCGCGAATTGGGACAAACAGCCATCACCCCGGAGTTCACCTTGAATCCATACAGAACCTTGATGATGGAGGGCTTCGGAGCTAGGGAATGAGAAGATTCACTGCGGAAAACCCTGTTGAATCCAACAGCCAAAAGTTTGCACCATCAGGTCGGTCCACTTCGACTCTGGAGGAGGGGGCATATTACCGGACGATACTTCGTCATAAATCTTTGCCGACCATATCTTGACACTGTCATAGCTACTTAGATCGAGGGCTCCGTGGGTTACTGCCTTCATATGTGCCACGTCGGTCGGTGTGAAGAGTTTCTGAACATCGTTAGCCCAGCTAACGGGTGTAGGGCAATTCATATCTGCCAGCACTTTACGATTCATAATTCCCTCCGTGTTGAAACTCAGTAGGTTACTTGATGCTTCTGTTCCGCGGTACAACGCTCATACCGTTCGCAGTCAGTTGTGCCGGATACTCGGGGAAAGCAACTGCTCCTCGCGCCAAAATGACGCTGAAGTCTCCAGCCTGATTCGCAGGGTTCTGTCCCTGACTCCCGTGACAACCCATGCAACCGCCCGTGTTGTAACCGTTCCCGGCGTA
>JBEKQD010000137.1:0-7204 GCA_049520075.1 Occallatibacter sp.
ATTCCCATGGCAGATCCTCTTCACGCCTGATTTGCGACCGTCCAAGGCGAATTGGGCGTTCAGTCATTGGCATCCGCACAGGGGCCGCAACTGGATGCCTCGGGCCCGGCGGATTGGATGTTCGGAGTTTCCTGGCTTACACCGTGCGCGGGCATGGGGAAGTAATTTTCTTCCTCCATATCGAAGAAATCTTTCGGCGCGAGTTCGGGATGCCCGGAAAACATGGCTCGAAAATGATCTTCATCGTTGTCCCGCTCGTGCATTTGGATGGCGTGCGATGCGCACACCTGACTGCAGAGCGAGCAACCGGCGCAGTTTTCCTTCTTGATGATGGCCTTGCGGAAAAACTTGATGGCGTCGAAGCAGCAGACATCGGTGCAGCGGCTGCAGCCCACGCACTTATGCAAATCGACCTCGGCATAAAGCGGCTTGACCTTGTCGATCAGGTCCTGGTTCTTGTAGATGTGCTTGAGCGCTGAACCTTGAATGCGGGCGATGTCTTTGTAACCGCGGCGCTCCATGAATTCTGTGAGGCCCGCGATCATGCCGCGCACCGACTGAACGCCACGAATAATGATGGGCGAGCAGTACTGGACCGCGGAGGCGCCGCACATAAGGAACTCGACCGCATCCTGCCAGGTGGAAGCGCCGCGGCCGCCCATGATGCCCATTTCGCCTGCGTTGGGAGCAATTTCAGCCAGCCAGCGAAGCGTTTGCGCCTTGGCCCAGGGGCCTGTCGCGGCGGTGGGCCCGTAGAGAATCGGCTTGCCGGTCTCGATATCCACGCGGAGGTTCTTGTTATTGGCAAACATGGTGACGCCGGCGGCGCCCGCTTCCGCAAATACCTTGGTCATGCGGCCAAAATCGCCGCCATCCGGACTCAGCTTGGCGAACATGGGGATTTTGATGAAGTTGCGCAGATGACGGATCACCCTCGCGCCTTCCTCCGGATTGCGCGTGAAGTGGATGCCGATGTGAGCCTCCTCCGGATTCTTGGTCAAGCCCTCGGGAGGAAACGGGCAACAGAAGTTCAGTTCCAGCGCCGTGCATCCGGCCTTCTCATAAGCAATGGCGATGCCCTCCCACTCCTCCATCCAGCGTGCGGCAAAGCTGCCGATAATGGCGCACTCTTTTTCCCTGGCATAGTCCGCGACCTGCTCGATGATCTTGGCGAATTTGAGCGGATGGTAGACGGAATTATGTTCGCGATGCATCCAGGTGTAGTCATCGGGAATGTAATGGGAGTTGGAGTGATTCTCGTGGTAATCGACCAGCTGATAGAGGGGACGCGGATACCGCCTCAGAAACCAGGGCGTGGACGCGGTCTTGGTGACCAGCGCTCCGAAACCAGCATCGATGCACTTGCGGATGTGATCGGCGGTGCCGGTCAGCGGCCCCCCGCCAACGATGAATGGGTTCTTGATCGATAACGGGCCGAGTTTTGTGGTGAGATCTACCATGGTACCGCTCCTTCAAATCTGAATGACTTCTTTTTTCAACCCCGCATTGTTAAGCCGGAGCGGACTCGCGCCGCTCGGCCAAGACAGTCTTATTCGGCTGCCGGCGGCCGCTCTCGGCACAGCAGCGAGTAGAGAACAACAAGAATCAGGCCGCCGGAAATAATGGGCTGCTTCATGATCAGTTGGAGAGTGAGAGGCATTACGGAAAGCACGTCGGGACTCACAAAGAGGCCGCTCAGTCCAACCAGCAAGGCCAGGCCCGCAACCATGCGGCTGCGATCGTTCCATTCAACCTTGACCAGGATGTTGATGCCGTGAACCAGGACGATGCCGAACAGCAGCGTGGCGACGGCCGCCAGCACGGGCATCGGAACTAGCACTAGGAGAAAGTCGAATTTGATGAACCCTCCGAGCGTAATAAGCAGAAGGCCGGCGGCAAGGGTTGCGTAGCGCGAGCCGATCCGGGTTGAGCGCAGGATGCCCACATTATCGGGATAGGCGATGGTGCTGAAGCCGCCGATCACTCCGGCCAGCACCGACCCCAGGGAAATGGCAAAGATTCCTTCGGACATGCGAGAAGCCGGTATGGGTTCCCTTCCCCAGGCCGCTACCATCTGATAAAGCGAAATGGAGCCCATGTTGGCCGAAAGCAGGACCAGGAAAAAGACCGCGATGTAGTCCGGGCGAAGAGCAAACCCGAATGGAAACCAGCGCGGCTGCACGAACCACGGGGCCGTGAAGACCGCCTGCAGGCTGATGGGCTTGAAGATGGAGAAAACGATGGTACCGGCCGCCAGCGCGATGAGTATGGCAAAACGGCGCATGCGTGGCCCGGACCAAAGAGTAAGTATCATGAGGACAGACAGTGCCACCAGGCCTGCGCAGAAGCTGATCACCGGAAAGCCTGGCGTCGCAGGGTTGCCGATCCAGTTGGGTAGCGAAACGCTGGACATCTGGATCACGACCAGAATTACGATTCCTCCTGAGATCAGCGGAGAGCGGAAATAGCGCGTAAAGAAGCTGATCAGGCTGACGTGACGAATGGGAATCGATAGCAGGCACCAGATGAGGGCCGCGATGCAGAACGAACCGTAGGCGGCGCCGAGGTTGCTCCCTTTGATCAAGCCGATTGAAAGCAGAGCCGCGAAGCTGCCGGCGTACGGGCCTTGCACGATGGGCAAGCGAAGCAGAAATACCGATTGAAATACAGTGATGACGCCGCAAACGATGAATGTCACAGCGTACAAGTAGGCCATCTGATCGACCGGGAGATGAAAGGCCCGGCCCAGAAGTCCTGGGAAGACAAACATTCCCGCCATGCCGAAGATATTCTGGAGGCCTAACGCGAGAGCCTGGAAGAAGGGAACGCGCTCATTGACGCCGATATCGAATTCATCGGTCGACTGTCTCTTCGAAACTGCTACATCGATTTCAGGAACTGCTGTGGCACTTGACATCGAACTTTCTCACTTTCCTCTACATTGCATCTCCGTCTGACGGATCTTGCGCTGGTTCAGCGCAGGCCGGCACGCGTTTGAAGCTGGTGGTAGTTCACGGCTGCACGCGCATCGCGCAGCGAAGCGCCCCGATGAAGTTCCTGCTCTATAACCGCTTCCCGTTCGGCGATCGCTTTCGCGGTTTCGTAAACTTGTTCGGCTTTTTCTGCCGGAATGACGAGCGCGCCGCTGTCGTCACCCATCATCAAGTCGCCGGGGCTCACATAGACACCAGAAACGGCAACGGGGACATTCGTGCGGTCACACTGCACGCGGTCTTTGCCGGTGACCATGTAGCACCCGCGCGTAAAAACCGGATACCGATACTTTCGGATGCCGGGAACGTCGCGGCATACTCCATCGATCACAGTACCTGCGATGCCGCGGCGGGTGGAGCTGATGGTCATCAAGTCTCCCCAGACCGTGCAATCGACGCGGCCACCGTTATCGAGAACGACCACCTGACCGGGAGCTACATCGTCGAGGAAATCGCCGACTGTTCCTTTGTCAATGCCGCAGGGCACGTAGTGCGCGGTGAAGGCGGGACCGCAGAAGCTGACGCCTTCGACTACGGGTCGAATGCCTAGCAGCCCGCCCGTGATGCCGAGTTTGTCCAGGGCGTCCGAGACGCAAGTGGTGTCCAACTTCTTGAATCCATCGAGGATGGCAGAGCTGATCTCAATCATTTCTGGGCTTCCTTTTGCTTCAGTTTGACGTCGAAGCCGTAGATTTCGAGCGCCGATTTGCCCTGCCTGAGCAGTTCGCGAATCCTGGTTTCCTTGTCGAAGATGGCCTGCGCGCGGGCGAGAACTTCGCGCGCATTCGCCTGAGCGACCACAACGACCCCGTCGCAATCCCCCACGATGAGGTCCCCGGGGGAAACTACGACGCCTCCGCACTGGATGGTTGTGTTGATGGGGCCCACACTCTCTTTCACGGTGCCGCCGGGGTTGAGCCCGCGCGTGAAAAACGGGAAACCTGCTTCCTCGATATCGTTGGCATCGCGGCAGGCGCCGTCGAGAACGACGCCGGCGATTCCCTTGGCGATACAGGCTGTGACCATCATGTCTCCCATAGCACCGGCGGAGAGGTAACCGCGGGCGTCGATGACCAGCACAGATCCCGGTGCAGCCTCCTCCATCGCCTTGAAAAAGAGGAGATTGTCGCCAGGAAAGGCGCGAAGGGTGACGGCCGGGCCCACAAGCTTGCTGTGACGGTCGATCGGCTTGATGCCTGCATCCATGTTGCCTGCTTTGCCATTGGCATCGCAGACATTGCCGGTGGGGAGTTTTCGGAACTGGTCAACTTCGTCCGGCGTGAGCATCGGGCTGCGTTCTTCACGGGGAACAGTTAGCGAACTCATTGAATTCAAAGCCTCACAAGCTGAAAATGGCGCATTCTGAATTGGTGATTTCATTTATACCACCGCGTAGAAATAATTGCAATAATAATTGCAATTATTTATTTGTGTCCCTGATTGGGTTCGCATGTGAGGCAAACACTTGCCGATCGAGATCGATTCCTGGTCATCTGCGTCCTCACAACTGCGCCCTCTCTATTACTGATACCCACTATCGGCGTCCACGGTCTTCCCTGAGTCAAGCGGGAAGCCGGATAGCAAGGCTTCCCCCGGGTGAGTGCTGTTTCGAGACGTCCTTACTCGGACCGTCTGCCGGTATCTCTACAGGCGGGCCGAGCCAGGCCATCGAAGCAGCGCGGTTAGAAGTGATATTGACCGCCAAACATGGTGAGGATGTTGTGATTGGCAAGGTAGGTGTACGACGACCCATTGATGACGTAGGACCATTCCATCCCGCCGTATGCGGTGAATCCGTGCGGCAGCTTGTAGGTGCCCACGCCCGAAATGACGTTCATGTCGCCGCTGCACTTGGGGCTGCTGTTGTTCGTGCACCCGTTGCCGGAGTAGCTGTTTTGCCGCCATCCATAGTAGGCGCCGGTGATATCCAATTTCTTGGTGACCGAGGTCTTCAGGCCGGTCCAGTAGACCTGCAGGATCTTGTTCACGTTATAAGCGTTTTGAGTAAGAAAGCTCATCTCGTAGCCGCCGATTTCTGTAATCGGCGCAACCAGTGGCGTGGAGGGATTGGCGTACCGGGTATGGTCGTATCCCGCGGTAATGCGATAACGGCCGACAGTATATTTGCCCATCGCGAGATAGGCCTCGTTGTCGGAGATTGTCGCCGCGAGCGAATTAGTGGGTAGCGTCAAGATCTGGGTGGCGCTCAGCGTCGACGCGTAGATGCCGTCGTGGCGCTTGCCGTAGGCAACATCCATGGAGAAGCGATGGTAGTCCCCGCCCAGGGTGAACTGGCGAGCGCTGCCGTAGACATGATCGGGACTGAAGACGGGATTGTTGCCCGTGAACTGCTCGAGAAAGCCAGCGCGGTAGTGCTTGATCTGCAAAGTATATTTAAGCGACTGATCGAGGAAGGCATCCTGAACGTCGCCAGCGCCGCCTACGAATGGAATATAGCTGATCAACGAAAAGGCGTAGGAACCGGCAATAGGGTCGTATTTGGATGTGTTCTCGGCAAACAGGCTGAACTGCCGGCCAAAAGTCGCCGTGCCGAACTTTGCGGTGTGCACGCCAAAAAAGGCGAATCCATTGTCAATGCGCCCGGCGCGCGGTCCGTCGGTGTTGGCGGTCTGGTTCGGCTTGGCGATGCCGTTGTTCATCACCAGGGCCTTTTGCACATTGGTGAAGCGCATTGAAACCGGGTTGAAACCGGGCTCGAGCTTGAAGATGAGAGACGCGCCTTTACCCAGGGGCTCGTCTCCACGTATCCCGATGACCGACTGGGCGAGGCCGTTATCGGCGTAATGTGTGATGGACTCGTTCCCGTTGGGCGCAATGATGGTCTCAAACCCAGTGCCGAAGTTGTTGTTGTAAGGGCGGCCATTCGATTCCGAAAGGAGCCCGATATCGATAGTCCCGTAGAGCGTGAGGCCGTGCCAGGTCAAGGGGTTTTCAGAGCTTTTGGCGGCGGCGGCCGGATCCGCGGGGGTTTGAGTTTCCGTCGCAACGTGCTTTACGTCCGGGGCGTTTGCAACCTGCTGTGCTCGCGTTACTGGCTCCCCAAAAGTGGCAAGAATCACTGCCAAAAAAGTACCAAGGATGAATCGTGAATACGACATGCTTTCTCCTTCGCGCAGGCAAAGCCAGCGCAGGCCCGCAGCCCCAGATATGCCGAGTGATTGGCACGACAACATGAGTTGAGCTTTAAGCTGGGATAATTTATACCACCCCAAGGAAATACTTGCAATAATAATTACAAGTATTTTTATGTCTTACGTGTCTACGGCAATTTCAGAGTGCCGATCCGAAAACGGTCCAGGCTGGGTAGACAAGGCGCCGACGCCAAGCGCGTGGCGCCGATCAGGTTCATTCAAAAGGAGAAGAGTCCGGGTTATTTGGATTCCCGGATTCGCTTGGCGGAGGTTGCCCTGGCCGTGGTCGGAGCCTTGGCCGAGGACGGGATTGGCGAGGGGCCACTCCTCTCGTCCGCCGAGGCAATTCTCAAGAGCTTATAGAGCGCGTGAGCTCAACGCCGCAGATGATTGGCTGTCATCATGGAAGCCTCATCCCCTCATAGCGATTCGACCCTGGGTCTGGCTCAATGGCGCCTCTGAGAAGGTCAAAGCACGACAGGGTCAATCATCTCTGGAATCTGCATTGATGCAACACATTACACCTCTCTTGCACCGTGATAACCCGCCATCGCTGTCTCTGTCTGGGCCGCTGAGTCTGTAGCAGGTTGCTTTCTCCATTTCACTTCGCGCCCTCGGCTGGATGTTCAAGCGTGCTATCCTGCCATGCACGGGACGAGTCTTCTCCGTCCGGAGCGCATCTCGATGTGCGCGCGGCCAAACTCTGCGAACAATATTTGCGGGAAGGATGCTGCGCCCTTCCCCCGCTGCGACCGCCGGTGAAGCTGGCGTTCTCCGCTTCCCATCCATGCGGGCCTGTGTCCGGCCCGCAACGCCGGCCCTGAAAAGCAATGCGGTGCAGCCTTCGGCTGGACCTCCGGTTCGACATTCGTTTCCCGGCGAACTCTCGGGCTCCGTTCGGCTCCTTCTGTCAACTCCGCTTGTGCAGCTCCGCGCAGCATAAAAGCCGCCGTGCTCGCTTCCGCGCCCCTTGCGGGCTTCGGGAGTTGACAGCGCCTCTCTGCGCCCAATTCGCCAGTCATGAAACGAATGTCTTTTTTTAGCCCTCCCAGGGCTGAA
>JBEKQD010000138.1:0-7147 GCA_049520075.1 Occallatibacter sp.
CGGAAGACCTCAACGCAAATGAAGTAAAGGAATATCGCGCTGGCGATATATACGGACCAGTACAGATAAAAGTAGATTGGGAAGCACAGGTTGTTGAACCAGTGCTGCGATTGGCCATAGATGAGAAAAAGAAACACGGGCCCCGTTGCTACACGCAACGCCAAATAGCCCCCCAACGCGGGGAAGCGGCGATGCAGCTTCTTCGCCCAAAAAAGAAAACCGAGCACGGCCCATAAAAGAAATTCGGCCCCGCTCAACACCGACATGGCGGTCTGTGAAGACATAAGGTCCCTCTCGCTATTCTGAGAACTCTCTCAGCATAGCGCCAAATGTCGCACCGCTCAAGACAAAAATGTACTAATTAGGTTACTTTTAGCCCAATTGTCGGCATCTATTTACTAGAATTTGGGCTGACCTCGCACATGTAGGGTCCGCACCCAGGGGCCGGGTAGCTCGCGGTGGCCGACTGGTGGCTGGGCATGGCGGGCGTGGTCTTCGGTGTAACGGCAGCGGCAGCAGCGCCAACAACAACAAGAGACAGTGCGAAAAGGCGGATAGCGAGTTTCATCGTTGGTAACCTCTTTTGGATTTTCGTTGACAGAAGACGTATCTTCTGTTCATAGAAATCGTAAGTAATGTGCCGCGCTAAGTCCAGTAAATTCAGAATAATTATTCAATAGTAACCACACTAAGTAACATATGGTAATTCGTATAAAATTACTATCGTGTCGTAATTCGTTCCCAGTATGACACTTATGTCCGCTTCCCCCGGTCCCTCTTTCTCCTTCATTCAGACCCCCACCGCATGATAAAATAGGCATAGATGAGTCCGATTGAAAACCTCGGTCTTTCAATCGGTTAGACCCCACCTCCGCGGCTCGGAAGCTCCCCCGGATCCCGCGCCTTTCCCATTGGAGCTCGAAGCGAAGGCATTACGAATGGAACCCTATGGCGACTGAACCCCTGCTCCCCGAAAATAACGGCAGCTATACCGGCGAAAACATCAAAATCCTTGAGGGCCTGGAGGCGGTACGCCTGCGTCCGGCCATGTATATCGGCTCGACCGGTGAGATGGGTTTGCATCACCTGGTCTACGAGGTGGTGGACAACTCGGTGGATGAGGCGCTGGCGGGCTACTGCAAAAAAATCGACGTCATCATTCACGTGGACAACTCCATCACCGTGGTCGATGATGGCCGCGGCATTCCCGTGGACATGATGCCGTTGTCTAACGGCACAATGATGCCCGCAGTGCAGGTGGTACTCACCAAGCTCCATGCCGGCGGCAAATTCGACGCGTCCACATATAAAGTCTCCGGCGGCCTGCACGGCGTCGGCGTCAGTTGCGTCAATGCACTCTCGCAAGAATTCAATGTGGAGATCTGGCGCGACGGCCACACATGGGAGATGGACTTCAGTTGCGGCGATCCCACCAGCGAGCTGCGCCAGGCGGGCACCAGCAAGCGCCGCGGCACCAAGATCCATTTTCTGCCCGACAAGACCATCTTTCAAGCCACTGAGTTCAACTATGACACGCTGGCCCAGCGCCTGCGCGAGATGGCCTTCCTCAACAAGGGCCTTACGATTTCACTCACCGACGAGCGCACCGCAGACGCTAAGACCGGCGAAGCCCGCCACGCCGATTTTCACTACGCCGGCGGCATCGCCGAGTTTGTAAAGTATCTCAACCGCGGCAAGGCCGTGCTGCATGACAAGCCCATCATGATGGAGGCCACTCGCGACAACGTTGAAATCGAGATCGCCCTCCAATACAACGACAGCTACTCTGAGACCGTTTTCAGCTTTGCCAACAACATCAACACCGTTGACGGCGGGTCGCATCTCTCCGGCTTCCGGACCTCGCTTACCCGCACGATTAACGCCATTGGTCAGCAGCTCGGACTCTTCAAAGACATGAAGGAGAACCTCAGCGGGGACGATGTGCGCGAGGGCCTGGTGGCCGTAGTCAGCGTAAAGCTCTCTCAGCCGCAGTTCGAGGGCCAGACCAAGGGCAAGCTCAACTCCGATATCGCCGGCACCGTGCAGGCTTTCGTCAATGAGCGGCTGGGCATGTTCCTCGAGCAGAATCCTCCCATCGCCAAGCGCATTATCAACAAAGCCATTGAAGCTTCTCGCGCGCGCGAGGCAGCCCGCAAGGCTCGCGACCTGACTCGCCGCAAAGGCGCACTGGACGGCGGCGGATTGCCTGGCAAACTGGCTGACTGCAGCGAGCGCAATCCGGAGCGCTGCGAGTTGTACCTGGTCGAGGGCGAAAGCGCCGGCGGCACAGCCAAGCAGGGCCGCGACCGCAAGTTCCAGGCCATTCTGCCCCTCAAGGGAAAAATCCTCAACGTCGAGAAGGCCCGCTATGACAAGATGCTGGGTCACGAAGAAATTCGCGCCATGATTACCGCGCTCGGCTGCGGCATCGGCAAGGACGATTTCGACCCCAGCAAGATTCGCTACGGCAAAATCATCCTCATGACCGACGCCGACGTTGACGGCTCGCACATTCGCACGCTGCTGCTGACCTTCTTCTTCCGGCACATGACCGAGCTGATCAAACGCGACAACATATACATCGCTCAGCCGCCGCTTTTCAAGATCAAGAAGGGCCGCTTCGAGCAGTACATCAAGGACGAGCGCGAGTTTGTCAAAGTGATGATCAAACGCGCCTCAGAGGGCATGATCGTCCGTCACGGCGAGGCGGCCAGCCGTATTGAGGGCGCCAGCCTTACCCGCTTCATGAGCACGCTCGGCGAATACCTCGATTTCGTCGAAAAGGTAGACAAGCGCATCCGCAATGAGAAGCTGACGGAACTGCTGGCCCGCGCCGAGTTGCTGCACCGTGCCGATTTCGCCTCCAAATCCGAAAGCGAGGTTCCGCCCAAGCTGGCCGCGCTGCGCGCCGAACTGGCCGAGCGGTCCGATGAGTTTGGCTTCAAGGCGCTCAGCGAAGCGGTCGAGGACGAGGAGCACCACACCTGGTCCATTTGCTTTACCGATACGCAGGGCGCTGTGCGCTGCATCGACTGGACCCTGGCGTCAAGCCCCGAGTTTCGCCAGATGATGACCAAATACACACTCATCAAGGAATTCCTGGAGCCGCCGTACCTTATTGAGTATGCTGCCAAGGCTGCCGCAGTTGAGAACGCACCTGAAGCTGCCGAGGAAGCCGAAGCGGAGGAAACCGCGCCTGATAGCGCAGAAGCTCAGGCGGAAGCCAAACAGGCACGGCGCACCGCTCGCCTGCTGCGCGAGCCCGTGGAGAAGCAGACTGCCCGCGAGCTCTTCGCCTACATCGTCGAGCAGGGCAAAAAGGACTATCAGGTGCAGCGCTACAAGGGTCTGGGCGAGATGACCTCCACGCAGCTTTGGGAGACTACCATGGACCCCGAGCGCCGCACGCTGCTATCTGTCAAGCTCGAAGACTTTGTGGAAGCTGAGGAGATCTTCGCTACCCTTATGGGCGAAGACGTAGAAAAGCGCCGCAAATTTATCGAAGACAATGCGCTCAACGTACGCAACCTTGACATATAATCGCGAGCCCGGGAGAAACTCATCTGTTACGGTCTCTCGGGCCTTCTCGACCCTCCTGAGAATGTCCTTACACGTGGCGTAAAGCTTTTTGTATCCTTGCCGCGAGGTTCTGCCATGATCTTCGATGAAACCGACCTTCATCGGGCCTTCCACGAAGACGAGTTCTATCCTTACTTCCAGCCTTTGATTGAACTGCGTACCGGCCAGCTGGCTGGCTTTGAACTACTTGCGCGATGGAAACATCCGCGGCTTGGCATCATCCTCCCAGACGACTTCATTCCCGCCGCGGAAAAGAGCGGCTCCATGAACGAGTTAACCCGCCAGATACTGGAAAAGGCCTTCACCGCTGGCCCTGTATTGCCCGGCTCTGTGATGTTGGCCGTCAACCTTTCTCCGCTTCAACTGCACGATTGCGCGCTTCCCGGCATGATTGCGGCTGCCGCCGAGCGCGGTGGCTTTCCGCTCGATCGTTTGACCGTCGAGATTACCGAGAGCGCGCTGCTGATTGATCTTCTGCGCGCCCAGTCCGTCGCCAACGACTTGAAGGCGCTGCATTGCAAGCTCGCACTCGACGATTTCGGCACCGGATATTCGAGCTTGAAACATTTGCAGGCATTGCCTTTCGATGAACTTAAAGTTGACAAGAGTTTCGTCAGCTCCATGACGCAGTCGCGGGAAAGCAGAAAAATTGTCGCCGCCGTTGTCGGCTTGGGACGCAGCCTCGGGCTCACCACTGTCGCTGAAGGAGTCGAGACTCAGGAACAAGCCAACATGCTGCTCTGGCTCGGATGCGACTTTGGCCAGGGCTTTCTGTATAGCAGGCCCGTTCCATCTGAAGATCTTCCGGCTCTTGTTGCCCACGAGCCGCAGGCCTACGCCTCCTGCCTGTCGGATCCCCCCGATGCAGACCCGATTACCAGCCTGGAGGCGCTGCCGGGGCAGAGGTTCGCCCAACTGCAGGCCATCTACGATAGCGTCCCAGTGGGCTTATGCTTGCTCGACCGGAACTTGCGCTATGTGAGCCTCAATCGGCGGCTCGCGCAAATGAACGGCGCCCCACTTGCTGCGCATCTTGGCAGACCTATTTCCGAGATTGTCCCGGATTTGTACCCTCAGTTTGAGGGCTTTCTTCACCGCGCGCTGCAAGGAGAATCGACGCTGAACTTTGAGGTGCAAAGGCCCAACTTCGAAACAAGAAGCGGCTCGCGCACGCTCATGCTTTCTTACCAACCGGTTCGGGATGAAGCTGGAGAGGTGATGGGCGTCTCCATCGTTGTAAATGACATTTCCGATCGAAAACGCGTCGAGCAGGCTTTGCTCGAAAGCGAGGAGCACTACCGGAGTATGGTGGAATCGAATCCGCAGGTACCCTGGATCATGGATGCGGAAGGAAAAACGGTCGAAGTGAGCTCGCGGTGGGAAAAGCTAACGGGCATGACAAGAGAGCAGACACTTGGGACCGGATGGATAGACGCGCTCCATCCGGACGATTTGGGACTGGTCATGCAAACTATCAACGAGGCCATCGCCAGCGGGCAATCTACGGATATTCAATATCGGATCAGGTGCCAGGATGGTGAATGGAGATGGTTTCGGTCCCGTGGTTATCCGCGCTTTGATGCTTCCGGAAAAATCATTTCCTGGTACGGAGGCCTTGAAGACATTCAAGAGCTAAAACTGACGGAGGAGGCTCTGCGAAAATGCCAGGCTGAGTTGAACGCGAAACCGCGCAAGCCCGCAAAAAAACGCTAGCAACTCTTGCTGCCAGTCTGCGCTCGGCCCGATGCCTTTAGTTCTTTCCGTTCCCCAGCCGCGCCACGCTGAACTGCGCCCCGGCAAACAGAATCAGACCCGAGACATAAGCCCAGAACAAAAGCCCCACCGAGATAAAGAACGGGCCATAGAGCGCGCCCAGATCCAAGTGCGGCAGTGCAATCACAAATATGTATCGCGCAACCAGCCAGATAATTCCTGTATAGACCGATGTGCGCAGCACGTGTCTCCACGGAACCTTGCGGTTGGGCAGCAACCAGTAGATCGAAAAGAAGAACAAGATCGAGGCCACGCCGGTGGTTGCGGTCAATAGCAGAAAACTTATTCCCTGATAGGTAATGTGCAGGACAAAATCGAACCACCGGATATTTGTCTGGTGAACGAAGATCACGGTTAGCACGCTGCGCGCGGCCGCGTTCAGCAGAATGCTGCTCATGCCGAGCATAACCATGATAAACGCCAGGCCGAGCGCGATAACTTGATTGTGAAGATAATTACGGCTTTTGGTCACACCCCACGCCTGGTTCAGCGCCACCTCCAACGGAAGAAATATACCCGTGCAGGCAATCAGAATCATAAGAAGAGAAAAGAACTGTATTCCCTGGCCCGCGGCGGTGGCTTCCAAATGGAGCGCGACCCAGTCCTTGCTCGCCACCGACGGCAGAAAGTAGTTCACCATATCTGTCACCACGTCCCTCATCATTACGGAGTGAAAGATCGAACGACATAGTGTATAGAGCAGCACGGTGAAGGGAATGAACGACAGAATCGCGTTGGCCGCGACGCTAAAAGCGAAGGTGTGCACCTCGCTGTCCAGAAGGTACTTGACCAGCGCCGTGCCGTCTTTGCGCCAGTGGTACCATTTGGACCGTGTTGCCGGCTCCGCCACATCGGCGGCTCTGGGAGTCTCGCTCACAGCTTCCTTCTCGGTAGCGCTATTCAAATCATCAGCCACTTGCGACTCCCTCTCCAGAGCAAAACTCTCCCTTGGCGCACTTCGCCCAATATGCGGTCTAACCGGTCGCGACTGGGAGATCGTGTTACTTCAAGAATAACCGCAAGTACTGGATGCTGGGTGCCCATCCATTTCGCGTAGTTTGCGAAATGGGTGGGATATCACGAAACTCAACCACCACTCATCGGGAAACCTTCAGTCTTTCCAGCGCCCACATCGCCACGCTCCGCAGCCCCTCGTCGGCAGACTCTCTCCACTTTTCCAGCCAGGGCGTCAGCCTGCTCAACCTGCTGTTGCCTATCGCAATGGCAACATTGCGCTTGAGCCCCAAGAACCCTGCTCTGCGCACCGGCGAGCCGTTGAACTCGCGTTCGAACTCTGCCTCGTCCATCGTAGACAGCCACCCCAGCGCCGGGTTCACCAACTTCTCGCGCGCCTCCAATTCCGGGTCGGTGCTGATGGGAGCCTTGTGATTCCATGGGCAAACGTCCTGGCAAATATCACAGCCAAAGACCTGACGTCCCATCCCCTCCATCAGCTCCGGCGCAATCGGTCCGCGATGCTCGATGGTCAGGTAGGAGATGCATTTGGTCGCATCCATCTGGTAAGGCGCAGTCAGCGCTCCCGTGGGGCACGCCTCCAGGCAACGGCGGCAGCTTCCGCAGCGATCAGGTTGCAGCACCGCGGGCGCCGATTCATTTTCTAACTCAAGCGAAGTCACCAGAACCGCCAGAAATCCAAACGATCCCAGCTTGGGATGAATCAGGCAAGTATTCTTGCCCGTCCAGCCCACCCCGGCCGCCGTAGCCAGCGCCCGCTCGACCACCGGTCCTGTATCCACGAAGCAGCGCGCCTCGAAGCTGCCCAGCGTCTCATGCA
>JBEKQD010000139.1:0-6808 GCA_049520075.1 Occallatibacter sp.
GTCTATGAACTGGCCTCCGAGCCTAAACCCGTTTCGCCCATTTTTGCGCCCATTCAGCTCTCCTTCGAGGTATAGTTCTTGCGTCGCACTTGAAGGAGAAAAATGTGATGCCTAACTCGCTCGTGAAACCAACAGAAGCGAAAGCGGCCCCAAGTCGTTTGAGCCACATCTTGATGCTCGCCAAGGGAATGTTGGCGATGGCTCTTTGGGTTGTCGCGGTCTTTGCCGGCGCGGGGCGGCTCGATTGGGTGCGGGGCTGGGTTTTCTTAGGCGTCTACGCGCTCGTGATGATGGCGATAGGCACACTGCTAAAGCGTGTCAATCCAGAGCTGGCGGCGGCGCGCGCGAGATTCATGCACAAGGATACTGCGCCGTTTGACCGGACTTTTCTGTGGATCTATTTTCCGCTGACGTTTTTTCAGATATCCGTTGCCGGGCTGGATGCGGTCCGATTCCAGGCCTTGCCGCTGCCCGAGTGGACACTGCTTCCCGGCATCGTGGTGTTTGTGGCGGCGATGGCGATGATTACATGGAGCCTTCTGGCCAATCCTTTTGCGGAGGCAACGGTCCGCATTCAATCGGATCGTGGCCAATCGGTGGTCAGCACCGGACCCTACCACTTCGTGCGCCACCCCATGTATGTGGGCTTCGTCCTGATGTCTCCGGCGACGGCACTGATTTTGGGCTCAGGATGGGCCATGGAGGTAGCGGCGTTGATGATGGCTCTGGTTGTCTGGCGCACGGCAAAGGAAGACAGTTTTCTCCGCCGCGAACTGCCCGGCTATCAAGAATACGCAGCCCTAACGCGATTCCGGCTCGTGCCCGGACTCTGGTAATGGAATAAAGCCTGAGTCCACGCCGTGCTCATTCAGCCACGGGCCATACTCCTGATCCATGTCCTCGATGTGCTCGGTGTACGATTCGCGCAGCATGCTGAGCAGCGACCGCATCTGTATCTGCTCGCCGTGCTGTATGCGATGGGAACACTCGCGGATGCGGGCCAGAATGCGCTGGTGCGCGACAAGGTGCGTGGCCAGGTCGGGATAGGAATACTGCTCCAGCAAGAACTCTTCACTGGAAAAGTGCATCCGCGTGAACTCGATCAGCCGGTCAAGCACCTCGCTGATCTTTTCCCGGCGCTCGCCGTGTGCGACCGCTTGGCGAAGCTCGATCATCGTATCCATCAGGATGCCGTGTTGGTCATCCATCGCTCTTACGCCAACGCTGCCGACTTGGTTCAAAGCTAATAGGGCCATAAGAGCCTCCGTAAATCGCTTGGGGAGCCTATCGGCACGACGAGCCGAATTTTCAATTGATCCATATGGGCCATGCGACAAAGGTTTTGGCCTGATGCACTTGTGCGGCGAGGTTCTCGCCAGGGCAAGCGGACGTTCCCTTTTGCCTGTAAGTTGCGTGCTTCTGCCGATTTCTCGCAATTGAGGCGCAAAATGAAAGTGGCCGCTATGATTACTCCGGCAAATCTCATCGCCGCCTCGCTTACGCTGGTGCCGTTTCTGGCCTTCGCGTTCTTTTCTCGCTGGGCAGTTGTGCGGGTGCGCGCGCTACCGGTATGGGCGCAACTCGTCTCTCCTGCCGCCTTGTGTGTGCCTTATCTGCTTGTGGCCGTTGGCGGTGGCATCTTCCGTTGGGGCTGGCTTGCGTTGTATGTGTTGCTACCGGTGGCCATCGCGAGTTTGCTTTGGCAGGCGGGGCGCGCCGACAAGGAGCAGCGGGGCAACTGGCGCGATTTTCTGGTTCTCGCCACGCTGGGACTGGCGGTCGATCTGCGCTGGTTCGAGGGCGCATGGCCGGCTCATCTGGCCATCTTCAACAAAATGCTGCTACTCGACGCCGGAATCTACGGCTTCATTGCGTTGCGCCAACTGGAAGGAACGGGCTTTGACTTGCGCCTGCGCCTGCGCGACGCTGCCATCGGTCTGCGAGAGCTGGCCTGGTATATGCCGATAGGGCTGGCGCTGGGTCTGAGTCTGGGATTTCTGCATCTGCACACAAGATGGCCGGGCCTCATGATGATTGCCGGCGCGTGGATATTCACATTCTTTTTCATTGCCGTTCCCGAAGAACTCTTCTTTCGCGGATGGCTCCAGAATCTTCTGGAACGGCGCGTGGGCCGCACCGCCGCGCTGATTCTGACGGCGGTTCTCTTTGGCCTCGCACACTTCAACAAGCGCGCGGTTTATTTCAACTGGCGCTACGTTTTGCTGGCAGCGGTGGCAGGCATTTTCTATGGCCGGGCATGGCGTAGCCAGCGACGCGTTGGAGCGTCGGCTATTACCCACGCCTCGGTGGACGCGATCTGGTCCTTATGGCTGCGCTGAGTGCGCTGCTCTGTGCGTGCGCGCGTAAGTCAGATAGCCGAGCCCCACGCGCATGTTATGGTCTACCGGTCCGGGAACGGTGAGGCCAATGGTGATTCCCAGAATGGCGTGCGCCATGGCCAGCGGGTAGAGGTTGTGGTACTGAAGAAAAACAAGGCAGGCGGCGAAACCCCAAAACAAAGTAACCGGCACGAGAACAGGGTTGGGCAAATGCGCCACCGCAAAAATAACAGCGGCCACAGCCGCTCCAAGTCTCGCGTTGGGAAACAAGCGCAGGAATCGCGGCAGGAAAAAGCACTGGAGCAGAAATTGTTGCGCGAAGGCCCAGATGGCATAGCCCGCATAAGATCTGACAAAAAGAACAGGGCTGCCGGGCACCTGCAATGTGTGCCGCGCGGCAGCAATGGCGACGGCCACGGCGGTTCCAAGCAGCGCCACACCCACCACCCAGAGCGAGCGAAAGAAGTTTTCCGCGCTTAGGCCCATCGGCTTCAGGCCCTCAAACGATCTGGAAACAATGACCGCAATCGAGATGGCTGCGACCCACCAGAGCATTTTTTGCCACGGGCGCGGCGCCCATACGACGAGCAGGATTAGCCCATAGCCAACGGCGAGTTCTACTATCTCGCGCCGCCGGCTCCTGACCGCAATCGGGTCGCCTCTCTCCGGAATGGAAGCCATGTTGCCCGTCATGATGAATGTTAGACGCGCATTCAATGCTTATTCGAGCAGGATTGCCGGTTCCGAAACAGAACCATGTGTTTGGCCGCGTGTAGTCAGGGTGACAGCCGCCACCAGAATAAGGCCGCCGCCAGCCCACGCGAAAGGGCCAAGGTGTTCGCCGAGCAGCCTGACGCCCAGGTAGGAACCGAGCGCCGGTTCTATGTTCAGAAAAACTCCGGCGCGCGACGCCGGCACATGGTTGATGCCCCAGTTCCACAAGAGCGTAGTGGTGGCCGTGCACAACACGCCGCTAATTGCCAGCGCTATCCAAGCGGTAAGGCTCACGTGGGCGATGGGTAGCGACGCGACTTTGGCGTGCGTCAGCGGACTCAACGCCCACGGACCAAGCACCCAGACAGCCAGCATAAGGGTTCCTGAAAAAATGGTGTAAGCCGTCACCACGATCGGACTGTGCGTCTCCATCAGTTTCTTGCTGAGCAGAATCCACGCTAGCGCGGTGAAGAGCGAGGCCACAATCAACAGGTCTCCGGTGAGTGTCGCCTGGCCGCGCATTGCCGGACCCCGGCTGCCGCCCAGCGTGATGAGCGCCGCGCCAACAGTAGAACCGAGGAGGGCCAGCCAGGCGAAGCGGTCAAGCCGTTCCTCCGCTGCCCGGGCGCCGGCAAAGAGCGGAGCCGCGGCAGCCAGCAGTACCGGCATGGCGCCCACCATCAGCGATGCATGACTGACTGTGGTGCGCGCCAGGCCGTGGAATTGGATGAGAAACTGAACGGGCACACCGAGAAATGCGCAGATCAGCAACAGGCGCACCTCCGAGCCGGTGAGCCGCACCCGCTTGCGATGCATCAGAGCGACGGGCAACATGCCCAGGCAAGCAAACAGAAAGCGATAAAGCACCATGTGCTCCACGCTCATCTCGTTCAGCGCCAGCCTGCCAAAGTAGAAGCCCGTGCCCCACAGGCACCCGGCCACAAAACATGCGCCGTAGCCGAGAAAACTGTTGCGCCGGCCTGTTGCTGCGTTCTCGTTCATCCTTCTTCTACTGTCGCACATACGCACGGGGGCCTGTATCACTGCCAAAGACCGATAGTGTGCAGCTTCTGGGTAGCCGGCTAACGGGAGCAATTGCGCAAAGGAGGATCGCGAGAGCTATTCATTGGGCGCTACGGGCTGTTGGCGTTAGCTCAGAATTCCGCGTAAGCTGATCTGCGGAGTCCTGGCGACTTGCCAGGAGTAATATGTGTTGGCTGAAACTTTTGTGCTTTCCCAGGTCTCAGAATCGAGACCCGAGGTACCCGGCTCGGAGCGAATCAAGTGGCTAAGGTTGGTAGGAATGATCCTTGTCCGTGTGGGAGTGGCAGGAAATACAAAAAGTGTCATGGAAGCCCGCTTCTGCCTACACCTTCAGCTAAGCCCGCGACTGGACAAACGACGCCCAAACCACCCTTCATCTTCCGGGAACTGAGGCCGGATGAGATCACGCCAGAACTGAGGAGAATGCAGGTCGAAGCGAAGAATTCGAGGGTGAGTTCCACCTTCACTCACCATTTTGGTCAGGTTCGTCCGCCGATTTCTGCCGATTACTTGGGGTACAGGTTTGTCGTCGCGGGAAATAAGGTGTTGTATCAGCCCAAGGAGAAGGCGCAGTTCTTTACTGATATTCTGCTCAACTTTGTCCTGAACACCTTTGGAAAAGAATGGTTTGATGCAGAGGTTGCAAAACCTCGTGGCACTCGGCACCCAGCCTTTGAGGCAAGATACAGGGCGATGTCGTACATGAATGCGCAACCTCGCGATGCTCAAGGAGTATATAAAGCCTCAATGACAGGTCCGATACTGGAATACTTCACCTTCGCTTACGACCTGTTTACAGTACAAGACAACGGACGCCTTGACGCACGACTGATTGAGCGGTTGAAGAATTGCAATCAGTTCCAAGGTGCAAGGCATGAGCTATTCGCAGAGGCTACCTGCCTCCGAGCAGGTTTCTTTATCGAACATGAAGACGAGACGGATGGTTTAACTCGCCACGCGGAGTTCACTGCCACTCACAAAGCTACTGGTCAAAAAGTTTCGGTTGAAGCGAAAAGCAAGCACCGTCCTGGCATCCTCGGCTTTCCGGGAGCACGGCAAGCAGAAGGTGAACACAACTTAAATGTAGGGCACCTCCTCAACGATGCAATCAGAAAGAACACCGTGCATCCGCTGGTCGTCTTCTTCGACCTTAATCTTCCTTGGCTGACTGCGAACAGGCTTCTGGACATGCATATTCCGCCTCACCCCTTAATCCACGGCACTTTGAATCGGATGCGGAGACGGCATTCAGGCAGGGACCCCATCAATCTTCTTGTGGTCACAAATCATCCTGAGCACTACTCGGCAGATGAGGAAGCTGCACCATCTCCTCAACTTCTCAGTATCCAAACCCAACTTCCAGTCACGCCTGTCGCATGGCCCATGGCTCTTAGGGATATTCATCAAGCCGCCAACGTTTACGGCAGGATCCCACAGTTCTTCGATGGAAGCTCGCCCGCCGGAATGAGCCTCGGAACTAATAGGTAAAGGTAAACGCCTAAGTATCCATGAATTCGGGATTTACGCGAAATCGCCTTCCAGTTCAGGAAGCGGCTTGGGAGGGCCTTGCAGTTGCTTGACGGGCAAACCGGAGAGCCGCGTCACTGCCGAATACAGGCCACATCGGCGAGAATGAATGTCGATGGCGAAACGGACATTTTGGGCGGGTTTGGGCTTGGGTCTGACGATAGCCGGTATCGCGCTGGGCGCGATTCCGCCGGCAACGGCGCAGGGAAGCCTGCTTGATGCGCCGAAGCCCACACGCGCAGTCAGAGCGCCTGAATTGCCTGACCGTCTTCCCAGTAAACCCTCCCAGCCCCCGGCGTTCAAGGTTTCCGTCGAGCCGCTGGGCTTTTCCGCTCCGGGACCGCTTTACCTGGGCCAGCGCAACAGCCTCGTCTCGCTCGACTTCCTCGATGAGGACCACCTCCTGTTCACCTTTCGCGTGCCGGGATTGATCCGCCGCGAGGCAGGCGAGCGCGAAGCCAGTCAAGGAGAAATGGACGTTCGCCAAATTCATGCGGTTGTCCTTGCGCTGCCCTCAGGAGCGGTCCAGGCAGAGTCCCTTTGGACAGTTCACGACCGGCAGCGTTATCTGTGGATGCTCACCGGTGGCCGCTTTCTGCTGCGTGACCGCGACAACCTCGAGATGGGCGACGCCACGTTGGAACTGAAACCCTTCCTACGCTTTCCGGGACCCCTGCTTTGGCTCGATATGGACCCGGCGCAAAAGTTTCTTGTGACTAACTCGCTCGAACCAGCGGCGGCGGCCGGCAAGGAGCCGAACGGGGAAAATCCTGCCGGTTCCGATCTATCGGTGCGCGTTCTGCGCCGCGATTCCGGCCAGGTGATGCTGGTCAGCCGCGCACCCTCGTCTGTTCATTTGCCCATCAACTCAGACGGCTACCTCGGAAGCCTGCGCTCGAGTGGCGACGCATGGATGCTGGACCTGAACTACTTCAGCGGCGGCAGCAGAATTCTAGGCCGCATAGACTCCGCCTGTGCGCCGCTCTTCGACTTCCTGTCAGAGCATGAAGTTCTGGCGACTACTTGCACTGACTCGGGCGCAGGCAAGCTGGTGGCTCTGACGACGGATGGCCGCCGCCTTTGGGAGGCGCAGACCTCCGATGAGTCGATGTGGCCGTTGGTGGTGAGGTCGCCGGATGGCTCGCGGCTGGCGCGTGAGGCTTTGTCTATTACTCACCCGGTCA
>JBEKQD010000140.1:0-6971 GCA_049520075.1 Occallatibacter sp.
ATCCCGTTGTTGCTGTCCCTGGTGCTGCCCTTGATTCCCATCATTCTTCTGCTGGCGCTGGCCGCAGTTCTCGCGGACGTGACTCTGCGCGATTGGATGCTGCCGCACTACGCTCTTGAGGATGCCACGGCAGGCGAAGCGTGGTCCCAGGTCTGGGCGCGGGTCACGGCAGAGAAGGCGCAATTCCTTGCCTACGCGCTGCTGCGGCTCGTCCTGCCCACCATCGCCATGATCGCGCTATTTATCGTGCTCATCATTCCCGGCATCTTCCTCGTCGGTTCCCTGGGAGGCGTTGAATACGGCATTCATGCGGCATTCGCAGATGCCACGGGCGTGACCAGGGTAATCGGCATAATTCTCATGGCCTTCTTCGGCTTGGTTGCCTTCGGCTTCGCCTTGTTGGCGAGCATCTGCCTGGCAGGGCCAATCGCTATGGCCACGCGGGAGTTTGCGCTGATCTTCTATGGCGGCCGCTACGAGGCTCTTGGCGACATTATTTCTCCGCCGCCACCACCACCGCTGCCCGTTAGCTGACCGTAAGGGGCGGCTAACTGCCGATGGTTCGGGGACTCGGGATGCGGCAGAACAGAAGCTGTGGGATGATGTTGTGACAGGCTGTAGGAAACGCACATGGTTGATCTTGCGCATATTCTCTCCAATCGCATCGTTGCCGTCGCGCTGCGAGTCGCGCTGGGCGGCTATCTGATTTATATGGGTCGCGAATTCTACGCCGATCCGCTGGCCTCTTTCCGCAGAGCGGCGCGTCCGTTGCCGGTCGATCCTTGGGTGAGGAATGTGATTCGCGGGCTGGCCTGCTTTTGCCTTTGGGGTGGATGCTTCATCATTGCCGCGGCCATCGCTGTGCAAGTTCTTAATCTGCATGGCTATATATTGGCGGTTGAGCTGATGTTCATTGCGACCGTCGCAACTTGGCTTCTGCTTCCAAAGCGTCCTGAAGCGAGTAAGGAAGATAGTTCAGAAATTTAGACGCGCGCCAAGGCTAAAACTGAATCTGGAACCGGAAGGGCGCAAGAAAGCGCTCCGGCGGATTTGATGAGAAGATTTTGCACGGCCTGATGGATACGCGAGACGGCCGCACGCCGGTAATCCCAAAGCTCGTCTTCACACGGCTGTTCGACGACCATGGTCGCGTTGGCTTCAAAGAGCAGGACTTCGCCGCGCTGATTGAGGGCGAAGTCGATGCCGCCGTAGTCGAGGCCGAGTGCTGCCTGAATACTTGAAAGGGCGGTCATGGCTTTGCTGCCCAACACGCCGGGCATGTCGGCCAGGAATTTCGCTTCTTCGGCGCGGTGGTCGGGGCGGTCGGCCATGTCCGCGCTGAAGTAGTGAATCTTCCAGTCTTCCGAGATGGCAAGATGAAGAGGATAAAGCTCGCCGCCAACCATCATCACGCGATATTTCCGTGCGCAACCGCCGGCGCCACGGGCGTCGAGATATTCAATCGCCAGCACTTCCGCTTCAGGGTTCCCGAATCCAGGGAGAGGAGTAACGGCGGAGGTGAGCGCTACGGGGGAATCCACTTTTACGAAATGCATTCCCATGTGGAAGCCGGGAACTCGGAAGAGCAGCGGGAATGTAAAGCCGCTGGCGGCAAGCGCGGCGAGGCCATCCGGCGAAGCCAACAAAGCGCGCGGAAAGATGGAAGTTTTTGGAGCGATCACTCCCGGAAGCCGACCTAGGCGCGCGGCATTTTCCGAGCGGCCCGTCGCGCGCACCGCCGCAGGCAGGTTCAGGACCGGCGCAGATGTAAACGCGAGCATCGACTCGGCTGCATCCAATGCTTCCATAGCCACATCAATGTCGCCAATCCCGTTCACGACAAGTTTGTGCGCGGGGAGTGGCTTCTTTTTGTCGTAGAAGTCCGCGACCACGACGTAGGTCTCAAAGATGCGGTCGTCGATGAGTTTTTCGATGGGTGTTCCGCCGCCGGTCGATGAGACCAGCAGCACCACAGGCACCGGCTGAGATGCGCCGCGATATGGATTCACGAAAAGGCTATTCTTCCCAAAGCTCTTGCGCTGGTGCATCTTTGCGGCTTCCGGTTCGCCGAGTTGCATGAGCGCGTAATACATCCCCCCATGCGCCTGAGGCAAATCCGGATCCATGCGAAGCGCTTCTTCATAATGCATGCGCGCCTGCGCGGGATTGCCGCCTTCCAGCAAGACGCTGCCGAGATTTACGCGGCAGACGACGTCGTATGGATGGTACTTCACCGCTTCGGCGTAGACCATTTCAGCGGCCTTTCGCTTGCCTGTGGCGACCAAGAGTTTTCCCAGCCCGAGGAGGTTCTCGAGGTGCGAAGGCTCAAGTTCGATAACTCTCAGATAATCGGTTCTGGCTTCGAGGTTGCGCCCCAGTTGGGCTAACAGAGTGGCCCGTTCGACGCGTAGAGTTACCTCAGTATCCTTATCTATATTTATGTTTGGGTTGAGTTCCGCATCGAGCAGCTTCACCCGAGCATCGCGATGAAGCCATGGTTGCCAGGCGGTTTCAGCATTTGACGTGGGCTTCGCGTTGCGCTGCAAAGCCTTGGCACGCCAGATCGCGGCGGCGCTGGTGCTCAACCGTCTGTTGTCTCTCTTCTTTCGCATTACAGAATTAGCCCTATAGAGCGGGCATAGATGCGCCCACTCTGCCTTTAGGTAAATGCAATTGGCGTGCCATTCCTTGCCGGCGCGCTGACCAGCATCTACTCATCTCGCTCTAATGTGAGCAGGAATCTGGCCAGAGTGGACGCTTCGACGAGCGCAAAACCACTGACACCGAGTCAGTTCTCAAGCTGCAATCCCATTCTCCGGCTCGTTTTTCATGTTGCGCTTAAACTGGGCAGATGAGCGGGTGTTTGCATTTCAGGTCAAGCGGCGGGATGGGACTATGAAACGCGGCCCGGATTCGTCTGTTCAAGCCATGGTGCGGGAAGCACTTGGGCACCACCAGGCGGGACGGCTGGAGGAAGCGGAGCAGCTTTATCGGAAAATTCTGGCCATCGATTCGCGTCACGCGGACGCACTGCATTTGCTGGGGATGATCGAATATCAGGCGGGACGTCTCGATGCCGCTGCCGAGCTGATTCGCGAGGCGATTGCGATCCATAGCAAGGGCGCATCCTATTATGCCAACCTTGGTACCGTGCTCCAGGCACAAGGCAAGCTGGAAGACGCTGAAGCACTGTACAGACAGTCATTAGCCCTCAAGCCGCAATTGGTTGAGGTTCATGTGAATCTGGCCAACGTGCTGCAGGCGCAAGAAAAGCTCGACGAAAGTGTTGAGAGTTATGAGAGGGCGCTGGCTCTTAAACCTGACAGCGCCGAGACCCTGAACAACCTGGGTACCGCGCGGCAGGTGCAGGGCCAGATGGATGCAGCGATCGCCTGCTATGAGCGGGCTTTGGCCATCAAGCCGGATTATGCCGAGGTTTACTACAACCTGGGCAACGCGCACAGATTCCTGGGCAGGCTGGATGACGCGATTGCGTATTATCAGCGGGCGCTGACCATCAAGCCCGCATACCCAGAGGCTATCTACAACATGGGCAACGTCCTGCGCGAACAAGGCAAAGTGGATGAAGCGCTGGTGCAATTTGCAAGAGCTCTCGCGCTTCGGCCGGATTATGCGCAAGCAGGTTTCGGCGAGTCGTTGGCTCAATTGGTAAACGAGGAGTTCGCTGCTGGATGGAAAAACTTTGAAAAGCGCTGGCTGACCGCCGATCATGACACGCCGAGGCGAGACTATGCGCAGCCTCTGTGGACGGGCGAGAAGCTGGAATCCGGAAGTGTGCTGATTTGGGGCGAGCAGGGAATCGGCGACGAGATTATGTTTGCGGGACTGATTCCAGACGTAATCCGCACAGGCAACCGGTGTGTCCTCGATTGCCAGGAGCGGCTCAGACCACTCTTCGCCCGTTCTTTTCCGAGTGTTGAGGTTGTCTCGGGTTGCGGTCCAGGAGTTCATCCCGAACTGGAGATTGCCGCGCAGATGCCTTGCGGCAGCTTAGGGGGCGTGTTCCGAAATACCGGTGCGGCATTCGCAGATACTACATCGCCCTACCTTATTGCGGACCCTGCGGAACGAGGCCGGCTGCGCGCCGGTTATGCTGATGGCAGACGGTTGGTGGGGTTGGCCTGGTATACAAATAACCGCAAATGGGGCAGCTATCGATCGATTGATTTGTCGTTGCTTGATTCGTGGTTCAAGCGAACCGACATCCGCTGGATCAGCCTGCAATACGGGAATCACGACGAGTTGGAGAAGCAGGCAGCGGAAGCAAACGCGCCGATCCTTATTGATCGCACAGTCGATCAGCTTGCGGACATCGATCTCTTCGCGGCGCAGGTCGCCGCGATGGACCTGGTGATAACCATCGACAATTCCACTGCGCACTTGGCTGGTGCGCTCGGCGTTCCGGTGTGGGTACTGTTGCCATTCATGCCTGACTGGCGTTGGCTCCTGGATCGCGAGGATTGCCCCTGGTACCCCACGATGCGGCTATTCCGCCAACCAGAAATTGGCGACTGGCAATCCGTTGTAGAACGAATTCAGCGCGCTTTATCTGTTGATTTCATGGGTCTTGAGTGAGCGCGTGGTGAATCGACCGAGCATTTCGCAAGCAAAGGAAGATTTTCCTCAGGGCCTAAAGGCCGCGCTGACTTTGCGGCATTTACGGCACGACTGAAGTCGTGCCCTGACACAGGGCCTGTCGATTCTTGATTCGCTTGGGATTCGTCAGACACTTCGTGAGCATGAGCATAAATCTTCTAGAAATCCAGAAAAAGGACTGAACTCAAAAGCAATTGGTGCCGATAAGCGCTGGATACACTCAGGAATTGGGGGTGGAAGATGCAGATCAACGAAATCTCGGCGATCGTTTCTCCTACATCTGGATGGGCGATTGTACAGTCCCAGCCAAAGCCCACCACTTCGTCAACCCTGCGGCCCGCCGCGCAGCCAGAGCCTGAGGACACCTTCACTTCCTCTGTGTCCGTCGAAGCCCCGTCATCCGCCGCCACTGTGCAATCGAAGCCTGTAGCTGCCAATACCTCCTCGCCTCCGGCTGCCCCGGCAGCATCACCCGCACCTGCTGCCGCGCCCGCCAAACATGCCCGAGCGGCGCATGCCTCCGGGCAGATTCAAGGTGCCGCCCTCAGTAGTGCAGTTTCGACAATCTCTTCCTCTTACTCCACAACAATCGCGGGCGTAACCTACTCGGGAAGCGTAACGGAGTCGGGAGGAACGTATACAGTCTCCGTTCCAAACGTGCCTGGGGCCAGCGCCAGCGGATCGAGCGCCGCGTCGGCGGAAAGCAATCTCAATGTCTTATTAGACGTTCTCGCCTGAAGCGCATCAGCACGCGAAGGCCGAAATAGAAAAATCCATCTGAGGAACCTTTCCGGCGCCGGCAGTGTCCAAGTAGATAGAGGGTCATGGCGGCTGCGTGTACCCTTAATACTGGAGCGTCTGGATGCGTTGGATTTCCATAGTGGTTTGTTCGGCGGTGCTGGCAGGGGTTGCTGTTGGGGGCGAGGCGCAGAGTGCGCCGGTGAAGACGCCGACAAAAGCTACGCACATAGAGTTGCCTCCCGTGCCCAAGGCACTGTTGCCGGATTCATTTGCGGGCTGGGTAGAAGCCGGAGCGCCGAAGAAACTGAACGATGCGACCCAGGCTGACGCAACCAACGCAGTGGCTCTCAAAGAGTATGACTTTACCGACGGCGTGCTGGCCCAGTACAAACGTGGCGGCGAAACGTTAAGCCTGCGCGCGTTGCGGTTTCGCGACGTGAGCGGTGCATTCGGCGCGTATTCGTTTTACCGGCAGAATGGCTGGCCCAAGGAAGAGATTGGCACGGGCGCAACGTCGAACCACAACCGTGTGCTGTTCTGGGTGGGCAATACATTAGTGGATGCGAATTTTTCCCACATCAGCCCTATGTCGGGAGCGGAACTGCGCGAACTGGCCGGGCAACTGCCTGTGCCAGAGGGCGGCAAGGCTCTGGCGCCACCGGTGCTAGCTGATCTTCCGCAGACTAACCTGGACCCTCAGACGATGCACTATGCGCTGGGAACGGCGGGGTATTCCGGTGCGGGCGGCGTGCTGCCGGCGGAACTGGTGGGCTTTGATAACGGCGCGGAGACTGTGACTGCCAACTATTCGTTACGGTCCGGCCCGGCCACTCTGACCATCATCGACTATCCCACGCCGCAGATGGCAGCTGCGCAAGAGACAAAGATTCGCGCGTTTATCAAAGGCGTTAAATCGGCGGGCAAACAACCTCATCCGGAGTGGCCGAAGCCGCTGGCGGACTCTGATCTGGTTTCTCTGGAGGTGCGGCGCAGCGGCCCGCTGGTGGCGCTGGTGAGCGGAGACGCGATTCCGGATGAGAGCCACAAATTGCTGGGCATGGTGCATTACGAATCGGAGCTGATGTCGATTCCGCAGCCGACGGAGTCCGAAGTGTCGAAGATGGGCAAGCTGCTGCTGGGAATCACGCTTATGGTTCTCATTGGCGCCATCGCGGCGATTTTGCTGGCATTTTTTCTGGGAGGATTCAGGGCGCTGTACCGCATTGCGCGAGGCAAGCCGGCGTCTTCGGTCTACGACACGGAGTTCATCAGCCTGAATTTGAGCGAGAATTTAACCATCGAATCGTGAGCGCGCATCCGAAGGGTAACTGGGGTGCAAAACCTGTGAAAAAAGCCTAGGGAACCTGAAGAAACACCCTGAAAACACTGAATAATAGGGGAGTTGAAAGGCGAACAGGAGCCGAAGACTGCTCCTGTGTATTTTCCGAAGAACGTTTGGCAAGTTGTTGACATAAAAGCACTTATTTCTTCATAGATTTATCCTTGACACTCCCATCCCCCGCCCCTAGTATGCAGCCAGAAAGTTCTGATGGTTTTGCCTCCGTTGGAACTATTCTCCCTGAGGAAGGAGCTGCCCTGTTGCCGGGCGGCTC
>JBEKQD010000141.1:0-15005 GCA_049520075.1 Occallatibacter sp.
TCCGTCGCAGGTTCGAGGGTTGGGCTTTCCAATTCAGTGTTCAGGGTTGTACTCTCGGTTTCGGGATTGAGGACGTTTGCCATCACTGCCAGCTCCGCGATTCCTTGCTCCCGCGACTCGAACATGCCGTCGCTGGGTGTGGTCCCTCTGACGCAAATGATTTGAGGGATCGGAGACCGCTTTTCTGTCGGCAACCGAGTGCCTGTGACGTGGCGCTCTTGCAAGGGGACAGTCCTTCCGTCCGGTCTGGCTGGCTTGGAAGGGGCTGGTCTCCTTGGGAAACACCCGGCAGGCAACGGCTCGCTGGATCGCGGCCGCAACTCACTGCTGGAATCCGCGCAGGAAGCTACGCTCATCAGTGTAGCAACCGTAACTTTCTCCCGTCAATGCAACAGATTGAACAAGAGATGAACAAGTGGCGGTAGAAGTGCACATTTTTACGTGCTGCGCCGAAAACAATGGGGTTGCAGCTGCCTTTCGAACTTTTCACAGAAAAACTATCGTGCGCATCTTTGCGGGTGCCCCAGGTCCCTCGCACTTGGGGACCTGGGAATCAACGAACTACACGCTGCACCCTACGCGCCGGCAACACTCTATACTGTTGCAGACGGAAACCCACCTATGGATCAGCTCTTTACTCCCTGGCGCTACGCCTATATCACCTCGGCGGACAATGCCACACGGCCCGGCGTCCCGGCGAGCCTGGCGGCCTGGCCCGGCGACCATCATTGCGTCTTCTGCAACCTGATCGCTTCCATTGACTACGCCATCGCCAATGGAATGAAATCAGACGAAGCCGAAGCCGCCGGCGGGCTCATCCTGCGCGGCGAGCACTGCTTCATCTGCCTGAACGCATACCCTTACACTTCCGGCCACGTGATGGTGATGCCTTACGCCCACCTCGACCGGCTCGCGCTCTTGCCCGCCGCCGCCGCCCACGAGCTGATCGAGCTTGCGCAGCGCACCGAGCAGGCGCTGGAACGCCTCTACCACCCGCATGGTCTCAACTTTGGAATGAATCTGGGCCAGGCCGGCGGCGCAGGCGTTGCCGGGCATCTTCATCTGCACGCCCTGCCCCGCTGGGCAGGCGACACCAACTTTATGACGACCGTCGCCGAGACACGCATTCTGCCGGAAGATCTGGAAACAACATGGAAGCGGATGCGGACGGCGTTTGCCGAATAGCGAGCAATCTGCGGATCAACGCTGAGGCGCCAGGCTTTCGTACTCTTCCAACACTCGTCGTAATGCTGCGTCATCACCCCGCTCGAAGGCGATGTTTGCATCTTTGGTCAACCGCTCCCGCAACGCTCGGTCCGATTCGTTCGAAGCGTGGTCTGGATGAACATGCTTGATCACATCGAGATAGAGTTCTCTCAGTCCATGCGAGACTGCGAAGTTTGCTTCCCTCACAGCTCTTTCGCTGGTGGCAGCGTCCGTTGCCACCGCGCCTCCCCCGACGGGGACACTGCCAAACTCTGAGGCGAAATCTACCTCGTCGGGGTCAACGAATGTTCCTTTGGCATCTACAAATATAGGGCCGTTTCCCCGATTCTTGGTTGCTTCAAGTGCCGCCCCAAAAACGATAGAGAGGACAATCAATACCGTTATACCAATCGGCAACATTAGGTCTTGATATTCTTTTTCGCTCGCTGTACTGAACTCGAGCAGACTGTTTACTGACGGGTCAGCTGGGTTGTAGTAAACGGTTGCGTCAGCTCCCGTCGAGGCCCCAGCGGGGTACGAATACTTTCCCTTGGCCGCGTCGTCAGCGATCCCTTGAGGGCAGTCCGAAAGTCCAATATAGAAGGATCCGTCGATACTGAAATTGTAGTTACAGCTATAGAAATTGGATCTGAGATGGTGAAATATGTGATGTTCCACCAAAAAAACGTGAGCGTCGGTTGTCCTCTCACTTAGTGCGGCGTTGGCATACTGCGTTGCCCTTTGGATGCCGATACCGTCGCAGAAAAGGAAAAGTGCCAATAGGATTAACGAACGACCGGAGACGGTCCTCCAGCTTGCACTCATTCGCACACCTACATTTCCTCTGATGGGCATTAAAGCAAAGTGTACGCCCCCATGGCCCTCACTCACTGGGTTGATTGTCAGATCGGTGGGCAGCCACGACCCCGTTTAGCCAAGCCCCTACTCGGTCTCGTCGCTCTCTTCCGCATTTGCCGCCAGCGCCAGCCCCGGCTGGGACCACTCTTGCGACTCCATCTCGCGCACATCGAGTTGCAGCTTGTCGATCTCTGCTAACTCACCATCGGAGTGGGCGAGTTCGCCCAACTGTCTTCCGAAAGAGAAAACGCCGCCTTTGCCTTCAATGGTGCCGAGGAATTTGTTGTAGTAATCCGCACTGCTGCGGATGGCATTGCCGAGCCGTTCGGCATGCCCCTGCGCGACCACCAGCTTTTCATAAATCTTCTTACCCAATTCGTGGATAGCCTTTGCGTTCTTGGTGATTTCCGATTGCTGCCAGCCAAATTCAACCGCCCGCAGCAGCGCAATCAACGTGGTCGGCGTCGCCATCACCACATGGTTCTGTGCGCTGAATTCAATCAGTGACGGGTCGGCCTCCAGCGCCGCGCTGAAAAGCGCTTCACTCGGCAAAAAGCAAACGACAAAATCCGGAGCCTTCTCGAATTGCTTCCAGTAGGCCTTGCTCGACAAGTCTTTCAGATGCGCCTTGACCCGCGCCGCGTGAGCCATAAATTTTAGTGTCTGCGCAGCAGCATCTGCGGCGCCGCTCGCGTCCAGAAAAGCGTCCAGCGGAGTCTTGGCATCGACCACAATCTCGCGGCCATTGGGCAATTGAATGGTCATATCTGGCCGCAGCATCTTGTCGTCTTCGTCGCGCGCGGTCACCTGCTCGGAAAACGAGCAATACTGGACCATTCCCGCGTATTCCACGCAGCGCTTCAGCTGCAGTTCGCCCCAGTTGCCGCGCGTCTTGGGCGCGCGCAGCGCCGTAATCAACTGCGCGGTCTCCTGCGTGAGCGCGGCCAGCGACGCAGGAATTGTCTTCTGCAAACCATCCACCAGCGTTCTCACCTCGGAGTACGCACCGGAACGGGATTTCTCCATCTCGCGCGTCTGCTCATCGAGCGCCCGGAGCGCGGCTCCCAGCGGGTCAACGAGGTTTTTGATCGCCAGTTCCTTCGCTTCCAAAGTTAGCTTTGCTTCATTGGTTTGCCCTCCAAGCTGCTGCTTTGCAAGCGTCAGAAAAGAATCCGTATTCGCGCGCAAAGCGTCGGCAGCGGCACCCTTGAAGGCCGTGTCCAAGTCCGCCTTCATCTGCGCATATTTATCGTCTTGGGCCTTCTCGCGTACTTCCGCGAGTTTTCGTTCGCTTTCCAACGCTTGATCGACTTGTTCCCGAGTTCCAGTGCGGCCATAGCGGAATCCCACCCAGAAACCAAGGAAGAAGATGGCGACGGCAACCAGCGCAATCAAAATGGCAGAGCTTTCCACGGCAAAGATCCTCTTCGCCTAATGTACGCCTTCCAACGGTGTTTTTTCCGCCAAATCTGCCCGGTTTTTTGTTCCCTATTCCCTATTCCCGATTCCCTTGCGCTCCGACGCCTTTACACACCCAAGCCCGCCCATTAGACTTGAAGCTTCGGGGCTATGCACGATTTTCTGGCGTGAGCAGTTGTACACCCCTGCCATGAGCCGGTATGGTAAGCAGGCGGAGTCTGGACAGGCGAGCCCCCGGAGAGATTCCCAAGTTCTTAAAATCACGAGGAGAACCACGCATGGCCGTTGAAGAGGCATGGCCGTTGAAGAGAAAGTCAAACAGATCATCGTCGAGCAATTGCAGGTGGATGAGGCCGAAGTAACCCCCGGCGCCAGCTTCCAGGAGGATCTGGGCGCGGATTCGCTGGACGTTGTCGAGCTGGTAATGCAGTTCGAAGAGGCCTTCGATATCGAGATTCCCGATGAGGATGCCGAAAAGATCAAGACCGTCAAGGACGCGGTCGAGTACATCGAGAAGAATGCGAAAGGCGGCAAATAGCCAGTGACTCGCCGAGTCGTAATTACCGGCCTGGGGCTGGTTTGCGGCGTGGGCAACACCGCGCCGGAAGTTTGGCGGCAGCTTATGGCCGGCGCCAGTGGCATGGGTCCGATTCAGGGCTTCGACACCACTGGCTTCCCGGTCACCTTCGCCGCCGAGGTCAAGAATTTTGACCCGTTCGACTTTGTGGATAAAAAAGAAGCGCGCAAGATGGGGCGCTTCATCCACTTTGCCTTTGCCGCTACGCAAGAGGCCATCGCCCAGTCAGGCCTCCAGATTACCGAGGAGAATGCCGACCGAGTAGGCGTCTTTATCGGTTCCGGCATCGGCGGCTTCGAAATCATCGAGCGCGAGCACACCAATCTGCTGCAAGGCGGGCCGCGCAAAATTTCACCCTTCTTCATTCCCGCTGCTATCGTCAACATGGCCGCCGGTCAGGTGAGCATTCGCTATGGCGCCAAAGGGCCGATCTCGGCCACGGCCACAGCCTGCGCCACCTCGGCCAACGCCATCGGTGACTCCGTGCGCATAATTATGCACGGCGATGCCGACGTGATGATTGCCGGCGGTGCTGAAGCAGCGGTCACGCCGCTGTCAGTGGGCGGATTTGCTTCCATGCGGGCTCTCTCTACGCGCAACGACGAGCCCACACGCGCCAGCCGACCCTTCGACAAAGATCGCGACGGCTTTGTCATCGGCGAGGGATCCGGCATCCTCATTCTTGAGGAGCTGGAATTCGCAAAGGCGCGCGGAGCAAAGATTCTGGCCGAGATTATCGGCTACGGCATGAGCTCCGACGCTCATCACATGACCGGCATCGCTCCCGAGGGCCAGGGCGCTCAGCGCAGCATGAGAGCGGCACTCAAGGACGCCGGAATCAAACCGGAAGATGTGGGTTACGTGAACGCCCACGCCACCGCTACCCCGGCCGGCGACGGCAATGAATCGCAGGCCATCGAGGCAGTCTTCGGCGAACACGCTCTGAGCCACACGCTCAAGGTGAGCGGCACCAAGTCCATGCATGGCCATCTGCTGGGCGGCGCCGGCAGCCTGGAAGCGGGCATCTGCGTACTGGCACTGCAAAACCAAATGCTGCCACCTACCATCAATCTGGAAAATGTTGACCCCGTTTGCCGCTTGGACTATGTGGCCAACAAGGCCATTGCTCACAACTTCGACATCGCTCTGTCGAACTCGTTTGGCTTCGGCGGAATCAACGCCACGCTCATTCTGCGGCGCTGGAAAGAATAGAAAAGCTACCAGCTTCAAAAACAAACAGGGCGAATCCCATTCGGATTCGCGCTGTTTGTCTCTTAGAACCCGCCGCTACTTAACCCATGGCCGCCGTCCAGCCCACGCTGATCAGCAAAAAGAGCGCCCACCATCCAAATACCGCGATGTAGCCTGAGTTGCGCTTGACGCCCGCCACGGCAGCTATGCCGATCCCCAACAGGACGAACGCCCAAATGGAGGTGAAGTCCAGCCAGCTCGCCAGCTTATAGAGAGCCGCGTTGGTTTCTAGAGGATTTAGAAAGGCTCCCACGCTGGTGGGAGCGAAGTTGGCGAGATTGAACGACTCTGGAGCACCTCCAGCAAAGATCGCTGCTGTCCCCAACAGCGATTTGATGATCCCCGGTAAGCCAGCATACATCCAAACTGCAAATACACTTCCGAACTTTGCCTTGCCCCCGAAAACGAAATTGATAGTGCCCCACAGCCCGACAGACACAATGGCGCCAATTGCCAACACCAGAATCGGGCTGGCGGCAAAACCACCCTCCATTCCATACTGGGTGAATTTCAATGTCATCTCGCGCTGACCTGCGGGCGCTTGCATCAGCTTCTCTTCCGCTTTGGGATTGAGATGGATCGAGTTTTCGGCTACCTGAGCCCAGCCAATCTTGAAAGTAATAGCCGCAAACAGAACGTAAGCCGCCAGAATTGCGATGATGAACGGCAGCCACCAACTTCTGCTGCCGCTCTTGATGTCTTCAAAGGTCTTCGACGGCGCTGTAAACGTGAAAGCAACGCGCTGCCACTGGGAAAGGGCAGTCACCCCGGCTGTGGATGGAACTACTGTCTCGCTCATATCCCCCTCGATCAGCCACATTTGGCTATGGCCGCGATTGTACCCTCGAAGGGACCGATTAGCACAGTCAAAATTTAATTGATTCTGAGGTTTAAAACCCAGATCCGCCGGCAGTGCTCTGCGCAGTCCTGGCCTGCACTGCTTTTTTGCGCGGCGGAATCGGAGGCGCGTAGCTCTTGTAGACGGTGATGTGGAAGCACGACTGCCGAAATTCCTCTTCGACATCGATCATGCCGGCTTTTTCAAGCGGCAGCAGCCAGGCGCGCATCCAGCCAACCTCTTCCCGCGTCATGCCCTGCTTGGCAATGTCGATGGCCGCGCCGGTCAAATGCGGGCTGGCAACATCGCCCTCGGCCGCTGTCGCGTTGCCGTTGACCCTTTCCAGTTGCTTCTGATAGGCCACGGTCCGCACAGCTGAGCTGACCTCAAATGGCCGGTGAAACGCAACCCCATGAGCGCGCCCCAGGTCGGCAAGAAACTTTGCCGTCCAGGGCCGGCAGTAGCGCCGGTTCTCGGGCAGCCTGCCGTTGATCGTCAACACCGCCGAGAGCGGAACGGGAACCAGCATTCCGCGGGCGATGCGATCGTTAAGATCGCTGTCGTCCTGAATCCGTTCCAGATTGTCCTCTTCCGTCTTCTCGTTTTGCCGCACCAGCGACTCCATGCTTCCGCGCAGCGGCGGAGGCATCGTCTTCAGCGTCTTGCGCAGAGCGACGGCTTCGGCGGAAGGATAGGCTGGTTCATCGATGGCAGAGTTGGCCGTTCCGGAGGTCTCTGCGTTCGGTGGGGCCGATACGTCAGCGCCACCTTCGGCAGCAGCAACTGGACGGTCTATTTCGGGCACACTGGAGCGGCCAGAGACTGGCGTCTCGTTGCTTTCGTAAGGCATCGACGCCCGAGGCAGCTTCCGCGACGGGTATGAATAGACGGCCCGACGAAACTTCGCTCTTGAACGGGATTTCGCGCTTGGACGCGAATTTGTGGTTCGGACGGTGCGTGACGGCCGCGCGTGTGATGCATGAGGCGCGCCTGATCCAGGAGTGTGTTTACTCGCCGCAGCATATTCGACGGACTCATGTTGAGTTGCGCTTCCCGCCTTACGTCCGGGCACGCGATTCGGTGCATGACTGAGAGCCTGTCCCGCCACATGGCTAGCTGGTTTCGCTGCTCTCTTCCTAGCGGTTATTCCTGGCTTGTGAGAAGTTGCTACGAACGCAGCACTCTTATGCTGCCTGGCTGAGGAAGCCTGCAAGCCGAAGGCGGCGCTCTTCGAGAACACAGCCAGCACGAAAACGATGAATAAGGTCCGCCGCATAAAGGGGCCCGCGGAGAATCCAGAGCACCTTCAGTGTATGCCAATTCGCCTTCGTTTCCGAGTATCAAACCGGATGCGCCTTTGTCCGATAACGGATGTTACAAATGCCGTCGTCCGGCGCTTGACGCTTGCCGCCGCGGATGTTCTGCTGGATCAAGAACATAACTGGGTGAACCTATGCAGATGCCTCAATTTTCCCTCGACGATTACGAGAAAGATTTTGCCGATCGCCACTTGTTGCATGGTGTTGTAACGAAGTGGGCGAAGGCTCGCCCCGAGGCAGTTGCCATGCTCAGCGCAGACGGCAGCCGCGCTGTCACCTGGAGTGAATTCGATCGACTCACTACGGAATTTGCGCTGGAATTGTTGCGCCGCGGCTTCGCTAAAGGCGACTTCCTGGTTACCTTGCTGCCGTTCACTGTCGATCACGTTTTGCTCGAATACAGCTGCTTCAAAATCGGCGTCATCGTCGCCCCACTGGATCTGCGATTGTCCGCCGCCGAGATAATTCGAGCTCTGGAAATTCTCCGGCCGCGCGGGTTTGTCTCGCTGGGCATGAAATCTTCTCTCGATCTGCGCCCGCTGTGGCGCGCCGTCGAGGAACGTTGCCCTTGGATCGATCATTCAATCGTGATGGATTCAGAAAAGTCGATTCCGGGCACGGAATCCTTCGCGTCGATTGCGGAAGCAGCGAATCGCGCTGCAGAATCACCACTGCTTACTCAGATCGCCGAAGACGATGGCACGCTAGTCATCTTCACTACCGGCTCGACCGGTTCGCCCAAGCCTGCCCTGCTTTCGCACCGCAACATCACGGTACAGAATATGTGCCTTTGCGGCGCTTTTTTTGGTGGAGACCGCGGCACACGCACCTTGGTCAACTTGCCTCCGTCTCACGTCGGCGGACAGACAGAGGCGATGATGAGCACCTTCTTTGGCGGCGGCACGGCGGTCCTGTTGGAAGTCTTCGACGCCGGCCGTTCGCTGCGCGCAATCGCACGGCATCGCGTGGAGATACTGGGCCAGATTCCCGCCATGTACAACCTCGAATGGATGCTTAAAGACTATGATCGCCACGATCTCTCCAGCCTGAAATTTGCCGCTTATGGTGGACATGCGGTCTCGCGGGCGTTTGTGGACCAGCTTGCCGCCATGTCACCAGTGATCGGCACCGGTCTGGGACTCACCGAAGCTGCTGGCTGGTGCACCTACGTGCTGGCGAGCACGGCTGACCGCAGCACGCCCAATCAGGAGGCGATTCTCGCGGGGCTTGGCGTGGATATGCCCATCTATCCATGCACGATTCGCCAGCCCATGCGCGAGGATGGCAACGCCGGCGATGAGCTGCCCTCCGGCGAGATTGGCCACGTCTGCTTTCGCGGGCCGCAGACATTTCTTGGCTATGTCAACGATCCCGTCGCAACCGCCAAAGCAATTTCGCGCGACGGCTTTTTATATACCGGCGATCTAGGCTTCAAAGACGCTGCAGGCTTGCATCTGACCGGACGGGAGAAATGGGTCATCAAGTCGTTTGGCTACCAGATATTTCCCGGCGACGTGGAGAAACATATCTGCGCGCTTTCGGAGAAAGTTACCAACTGCGTCGTGGTCGGCGTGGCGCATGAGGTCGTTTCCGAGGCGGTTGTCGCCTTGGTGGAAAAGAAAGCCGGTGTTGAACTGAACAGCCGCGAACTGGATCGGCATGCGCGCGAAATGCCGACCTACATGCGGCCGCGCCACTGGATCATTCTGGAAGCCGGCCAGATTCCGCTGAACCGGATTGCCAAGCCGGATTACGTGCGCGCTCAGGAGATGGCGCGCGAAGTGATAGTCGAGTTGCGCGCCCGAGGCGAGTGGGACAGCGGATTGGTTAAGGCATAGCGCCAAAGACAAGGGAAAAAACGCGTTCTTACGTAAAAAGACCGCGTTTTTCAGAGGCCGTTTCTCACCATCTGGCATCAAGGAGCAGTATTTCTGTGGAAAAGGATGATCTGCACACCCTGCTTAATTTTGCAATCAAGCCATTTGTTATAAGCAGTATGAGGATTTTTGCGTAGAAGCGCTGGTGAATTAATCTGCACGGCTTTCGGGAAAATTATACCCCCCTGGGGTATAGGGGGGGAGGGGGTCATGTTTTCAGGGTGCGGATTGGACGAAGAGCGCAGAGTGCTTTGTTCCGTTTTGATGTTCTTCGGCACTCGTCCCTCATTTGCTTTCCATTCCGGCCCGACCAACTGAGAACATTGTGCGCCAGTAGGAGCTAATTATCTGCGAATGGCGCAGGCGGGCTAATTCGAGGATTCGAAGACGAGATTTCGGGCACCCAAATCCCTACAGGAAGCGGACTACAATCTACCCAGAGGATTGGACCGTGGATGAGACGCAGTTTGACCGGAGCTATGTGCCGCCGCATCTGGAGGAAAAGGTGCGCAACTGGAGAGAACTTTCAGTCGGCGAGCGGTTCGAGTTGACTCATGAGTTGAGCGTGGCGGCGTGGGCGAAGATCGGCGTTCTTCGCGATCCGAACACGCCAATGGATAAGACGATTCGGCGGGTAACGCGAAGCGATTGGGTGGGTTTATAGGTTTCGCAGCGCCCCTACGGGGCGCAATGGCTTTATGGGCTGCTTTCCCAGGATTGCGCTACGCTCCATCCTGGGCTATTTTCACTCACTCCCTACGGGAGGGAACGTCGATCGTGGCCTCCCTGGTTTCAGTAGAGAGGAGTACCCGGCTTGGGACACCACCCAATCAATCGCTTCTGTATTCATGATCGATAACTGCTAGTAGGTAAATCACCATCTTGGTTTTTATTGAGTATCGGCACCGCAATTGTGAAAACATCGGCACGAAATTTATCGATGTTAGGCATGCGAGATAAATCGCATTTCAGCGGAGTAAGTCCGGGAAAGTCATAAGTAGCGATGATGATGAGCGAGGCGACGCATGTCAGAAAATCTGCGACCTTTGGTTCCATCATTGTTTCGTAATCGTCCATACGACGTGGCTTTGCCGCCCATAACGTAGCACACGCAACGGAATTCTGAGCCGCGAAACGGGTTGGATGAGCTAGGGTGGTGGTCATACGCCACCTCTTCTCGAATTCCGATCCTGGATGTCCGATCTTTTCCATGAATTCGTCACACTTCTTATGCTCTGCCTTCCACGAATTGTCCAGATTACCTTTAAACCAATAGGCTATTTTGTCCCTTGTTCCTTTCTGGTCGAATCGGTATGTCATCAGAAGGTCCCGGGATTCAAGAAACCCACGCGAAAGAATTTCCAAACTGTCCCGTGACTGAGGATTTAAGAGTTTGATCATGCTACAAAGTAATGACGCGGAACGAATAGCCAAGAAAAAACAGGCCGAAATCTGTGATTCTGAACCTGCTCGATATTCCTGGTCACCGCGCCGAACAAGCTCCGTCATAAGCTCAGCGAGAACACTTGGAGCATTCATCATCAGTTCATTCATCTTGATGACCGCGTATCTCTGATTGATGTTCCTAGTATCCCAAGCCCGAAAAGCGAGACCTGGGATACTTCGCACTGGCCTACTGCAGCAGCGTTCCCTGCTCCTCATCCTTGCCGTTGCCGTTCAACTCCTCCGGTGGAATGATCACCGCGGCGGCCACCTTGTCATCCGGTTCCAGGTTGAGCAGGCGAACGCCTTGCGTGGCGCGGCCCGCGGCGCGGATGGTCTTGGTGTCGATGCGGATGATTTTGCCGAACTGGCTGATGACCATCAACTCCGACGTGTCGTCCACCAGCTCGATGGTGTTCACCTTGCCGATGCGCGGAGTGACAGCCATGTTCTTGACGCCCTTGCCACCGCGAGTCTGCAGCCGGTACATCTCGACATTAGTGCGCTTGCCGAATCCGTTTTCCGTGATGGAAAGAATCCGGTATTCTTCCGGCTCATGCTCCTTGGGCGTAATCGCCACGCCAACCACGTAATCGTTCTTGGCAAGGTCGATGCCGCGCACGCCGTAGGCCGGGCGGCCCATGGAGCGTACATCATTCTCGTCGAAGCGAATCGCCTGCCCCAAATGCGTGGCGAGAAAGACAATCTGGTTTCCGTCGGTAATGCGCGCCGCCACCAACTCGTCGTCCTTGTCGATGCCGATGGCGATAATGCCACGGGCCATCACGTTCGAGAAGTCCTTGAGCGGCGTCTTCTTCACCGTGCCTTTTTGCGTCGTGAAGAAGATGAACTTGCCCTCTTCTTCAAGGTCGCGCACGGGCAGAATGGCACGCACGTTTTCGCCCGGCTGCAGATCGAGCAGGCTTTGCATCGACTTGCCTTTGCCTGCCGCACCCACGTCGGGAATTTCGTAGACCTTGAGCCAGTAAACGCGACCGCTGTTGGTGAAGCACAAGAGAAATGCGTGCGTGGAATCGACAATCAACTGTGCGACAAAATCTTCTTCGCGCGTCTTCATGCCCATGCGCCCGGTGCCGCCGCGCCGCTGCTGGCGATAAATCGAAATCGGCGTCCGCTTCAGGTAGCCCTGGTGCGAGACGGTGACGGCGACCTGCTCGTCGGCGATGAGGTCTTCAAGCTGCAACTCGGCGCTTTCGTCGATGATTTGCGTGCGCCGCGCGTCGCCGTACTTGTCGCGCACCTCTTCCAGTTCCTTCACGATCACCGAGCGCAGCTTTTTCTCGCTGGCCAGAATCGCTTCGTATTCATCGATCTTCTTGCGGATCTCGGCCAGCTCCTTGAGAATTTCATCCACCGAGAACTGGGTGAGGCGATAGAGCTGGAGTTCGAGGATGGCGTCAACCTGGCGAAGGGTGAGCCCCTTTTCCTCTTGCGGCAGCCGCTCGCGGCCCAGGTTGATGACGATGTCCTTGCCCTTGCCCCATGCGTACAGATTTTCGCGGGCTTCGACCCTCGAGCCGGAAGCGCGAATGATGCGAATCACGGTGTCGAGGTTGTCGATGGCAATCTTGTAGCCTTCAAACTGGTGTTCCCGCTCGCGCGCCTTGCGCAGCAGGAAAACCGTGCGCCGCTGGACGACATCGATACGGTGATCGATGAAGCAGCGAATGGCCTGATCGAGTCCCAACTCTCGCGGCTGCCCGTTGAGCACCGCAAGAAAGATCATCGAAAAGCTTTCCTGCATCTGCGTGTGCTTGTAGAGCTGGTTGAGCACAATTTCCGGCTGCGCGCCGCGCTTCAGTTCGATGACGATGCGCATGCCGTCGCGATCGCTCTCGTCGCGCACGTCGCCGATGTCGTCGACGATTTTGTCGTTCACCAGCTCGGCGATGCGCTCGATCAGCTTGGACTTGTTCACCTGGTAAGGAATCTCGGTGACGATGATCGCGAGTCTTTCCTTGGTGAGGTTTTCAGTGGCTACCCTGGCGCGCATCATGAAGCGCCCGCGGCCGGTTTTGTAGGCCTGGGGAATTCCGGACTTGCCGTAGAGAAATCCGCCGGTGGGGAAATCAGGCCCCTGCACGTGCTTCAACACTTCAGCGAGGCCCGCGTGGGGGTCCTTCACCAGCGCGATGGTCGCGTCGAGGACTTCCGTGAGATTGTGCGGCGGAATGTTGGTGGCCATGCCGACAGCGATGCCGTTTGAACCGTTGATTATCAGCGTCGGAATTCGCGTGGGCAGCACGGTCGGCTCATCGGTCGTTTCATCGAAGTTGGGCATCATATCGACGGTTTCCATGTCGATATCGGCCATCATCTCTTCGGCTATGCGCTCCATGCGGCACTCGGTATAGCGGTATGCTGCCGGCGGATCGCCGTCTACCGAGCCGAAGTTTCCCTGCCCGTCCACCAGCGGATAGCGCAAGGACCAGGGCTGCGCCATGCGCACCAGGGCGTCATAAACAGAGGAGTCGCCGTGCGGGTGATACTTCTTCAAGCACTCGCCGACCACGCCGGCGCACTTGGAGTACCGCTTGTTGTGCTGGAGTCCCTCGCGGTCCATTGCCGTGAGGATGCGGCGATGCACGGGCTTCAGGCCGTCGCGGGCATCCGGCAACGCACGCCCGATGATCACGCTCATTGAATAGGCGAGATAGGAGCGGCGCATCTCCTCTTCAACGTTCATGGAGATGAAGCTTGTACCGCTATTCGGCGGCGTACCGCCTTCGAGGGGGAGAAGTGGATTCTGTTCGTCTGGCATATTTTGTCTTTTCGTGCTCGCAGAAAGGCGGCGGAAATGTCCGGAAAAAGCGGGGCCGGCCCGGCGCGGGCTGTAGATCTATTTTACCTCTTCAAAGAGGGTTTCAGCAAGGCGAAAAACTGTAAATAAGTCCTTATTTTGCTTGATTTTATAGTCTCCTTTTATCAGCCCGCCAAGAGCCTCTTCCAAGACTGACTAAACACTCCGTTTGGGCCTCGAATCCGGCATCCGACACTGCCGGCCTTTATGCTCTTTTCGCCAACCCTGAGACTGGGAAAACCTCCCTCGTTGCTTACAGTTCGCCCTAAAGCAGCCCCGGTAAACTGAGCACGCAGAAGACCGCCTGTAACAGCACAATGGCTCCGGCAGCGCCCATCGCCAATCGTCCCCGAGGGCCATCGTAGGCGTCGGCAAAGATCCCACCGATAAACGTGAGCAGAAACGGCAGCGCCCACAGCCATGGACTTCCGGGAACGCCGGTCATCACCAGCACCATCAAAACCAACGTACAAATCAGCGGAGCGATATTGCCGAAGTACCACGATTTGCGCAAGCCCAGGAACAACACCACGGCCGCGCCTGTGGCAACCGTGATTCCAGCATTCGGCAGCGCAGAGAAAAACCGTCGAGCGGGGTCTAGCGAGACCCACAGAAGGCCTGCGGCTGAGCGGAACAGGTAACTGAACGCATCTGGCAAGAATCCGTAGCAGGCAAAGACCACCACCATTGCCCCGGCCACGGCCATGAGCACCACCGGCAACACCTGGCTTCTGCGCCCCTCGGCCACCCACAGCATTGCCGCCAGGCCCATCAGCGCAACCACCGGCAGCGCGGCAATGTGCGCGGCCGCTGCCAGGCCAAAAGCCACCGTCAGCAGCACAATGCGCGGACGCCATTTTCGCCGGGGTCCCTGCATGGCATGAGCCACGCCGATGCACGTGTAAACGCCGCCGTAGACTCCCAATGCGGCAAGCACCTCAGCGTTGGGTGCGACACAGGCTCTCAGCACCGCGGGAGAAAAGCAATAAAGCGCGAGCGCCGTGTAGCCGCCCAGGTTGCCGTAAAGCCGCCGCGTCACCCACCACAGGCCGCCGCCCAGCATGCACCCGGCCGCCAGAAACGGCAGCCGCATCAGCAGCAGAATGTGCGTCAATTGGTGGCGTAGTTCCCATGTACTGAGCTCTGCGCCACCTGGATCGCCCCCGACTCCCAAGCCGGTTTGCACCACCCGGTCCTCGGGCTTGCGGAAGTGGTCCATCCCGCGCTCGGCCAGCAGGTCTACGGTCAGCGGCAGCCCGGCCACGCGATAGGCCAGTACCCCGTCGTGAATATTGCCGCAACTGGTAAAGTAGCCGGCCAGGGCAGACGGCCGTTCCCACATCTCGCGCCCGCAGCGCGCATATTGGTAATCGCGGTCGGCCAGCGTCTGGTGTCC
>JBEKQD010000142.1:0-6238 GCA_049520075.1 Occallatibacter sp.
TATCGCTTCTAGAACAAGTCAGTCACAGACACGATAAGCAACCGGCTCACTTCAGGCGCTTCTTAGATGCTTTTCAAGCCTTTGCGCTTTCTGCCGTAAAAGAAGGCCGCAAGGCCGAGCATACCGCTTCCGAGCAGGATCAAGCTGCCAGGCTCCGGCGTAGGCTCTAACCCCAAAAAATATTGAGGCATCCCATCATCGCTGCCGTTTAGCGTCCCGTCGCCATCTGGAACATAAATCACGAGTGTTGGGTAAACGGATGAATTGGCATTGAGGATGGCCGGATTCTCCGCGTTGGCTATCAAAGTGTTGATGTTTGTTATGTCCTTTGATGGTAATCCAGGTTCCCACACGCCTTTGCTGTTTGTAAACCCGTACAGGACATTATCCAATCCATCGGTCGCTGGGTTGCTTCCTTTGCTGTTGAATCCAGGAGCGCTATCGAGCAACTCCCAAGCTGCCCACTGCGCATCTACCGCGCCATAGGTACCGACCTGCGAGAAGATGTAAGCCGCTTCTTCGAAATAAACGTTCCCCGCAACGACTTCAGGCGTAGCTGTCCATGTCTCGTTGACATCGACATTGTTTTCGAAGCTGAGGCACATCAGACTGGCGCTAACGGAGCCTGAAGCGCTACTGACAGTGAAGGCATAGGGATAAACGTAAGCCCCTTCAGAATTGCCAGACCACGGCCCGGAGCCACTACCGGCTGTCAGAGTCACCGTATCGGCGAAGGCGCTGATTGGGGCCAACAGCAAAAGAGCGCAAATTACGCCCATGGAGAGAATCGTGCATACTCCAAACTTCTTTATATCACCCTTTCATGACCGGCTGCAGCAAACGTCACGGTTCGTAACTGGGCCCAAGTCACACGCGCACACTTTGCGAACATTCGTGCGCTATGTGGCGAATCAGTTGCCCGTGCAGCGAATCAATACACAGGCCGTCTTTCTCAGACTCGCAATTCCCTAACAGGATGATTAAGGCTTTTGCTGTGAGTAAGTTTAGTGAAGCCCAATCGGATGTACAACATGACCAACGGACGTTACCCAGGTAATCTCGCACCCAAAAATGAGGGTACCCTAATGAGTCTCGCCGCGGGTCCATTTCCATGTGAAGCCGGCTCAAGCAGGAAAAATTCGTGGCAGACGGAACAAGCCCCGGCAGATTGCCGGGGCTTGTTCCGTCCTAATACCTCTAACTGCTTCGCGAAAAGCCGTGGAAGCACTTCTCAAGCAGAGCGCCTCTTGCGATACAAGAAGCCTGCGAGACCGAGAATGCCGGTGCCGAGCAGAACGAGGGTGCCTGGTTCGGGCGTGTTATATCCGATGAAGTTCTGCGGCACGTCATCGCCTGAGGGCTGGCTGCCGGCCTCCGGAATGAAGATTACGAACTGACTATAGAAACTTGCCGGCTCTGATGCGTAAGCTGCCTCGGCAAGGGCCAACTGAGTTGCTACGCCAGCGTCTGGCGGAGTCGCATTCTGCGCAGTCTTTGAGAAAAGCTGCCAGGCTGCCCACTGGTCGTCAATCTGCTTCGCAGTGTTGCCGGCTGCAATGGCGGCATTATCGTCATTGAAAAGCCACACCGCTTCTTCCTGCAGTTGCCCGGAAACCGAAGTGATGGTCGCGGTCCAGCTCTCGCCCTGAGAAACTTCATTGTCGTAGCTGATACACATCATCGGCAAAGAAGGCGAGGCGCCGTTGACGCTGAGATAGTAGGGATAAACATAATAATGTCCGTCATTCGTTCCCTGGACGCCCGTAAGCTGCAAGGTGACCGTGGATCCGATCGTATCCGCACTGGCCTTCAGCGGGCTGAATGACAACAGAGCGCAAAAAACGCCTATCGGCAAAATCGTGCAAACCCAAAACTTCTTCATTCCCTCACTCTTTCTTGCCTCTTACAAAAGGAAACCAGCTTGCTGCTCGGCTTCGGATTTAGCGCTCACATAATGCGAACTTGCCTGCTTTCTCTGGGGTGAATCAACATCACAGAGGAATGCGTGAGGCTTAAAGACTCTTCAAGACATCACTATCTTGTTGTCTGGTAGCTTCATGGATGGTAGATAAAGCGAATCTTCGGCGCAAGATTACGAGGCCGGGTTACCCCAGTAACCGGCACTGTTACCCTACACAGCAGAAACCATTTCGGATAGCTCGTGTATGGAAATAAGAGCGCGTCCAAGTTTACGCACTTTCTGTGCATAACTCGTCCGTCTGAGTGAGAAGATGCACGGAGCGAAAGCCACTCTGCGTTTTCATGTGAGCTATATCACCTATAGAAGCTCTCGATCCAGTTTTGCAGCAAAGCAGGGAAGCATCCTAAAAGCACAACCGCCGACGCAATAGCCACCAAAACGGCCATTGTGACCGGATGGCCCTTGATGGGAGACTCGTCTACGGCGGGCATGACATAGGCGCGTTTGAGCACTTGAAGATAGTAGTAAAGCGACACGGCGCTGAGCGCAACGGCCAGCGCGACGAGGGCGAATGGGACCGGCCCGGCGGAAACTCCTAGTACCGCGGCAAAGAGGTTGAACTTGGCATAGAAGCCGACCAGCGGCGGGATTCCTGCGAGCGAGAGAAACAATACGAGCAGCACGGCGGCCAGCACGGGATTGCGCTTGTGCAGGCCGCTGAAGGAGTCGATGCGGTCGCTGCCGGTGGCGCGCTCGACGACGGCGACCACGCCGAATGCGCCGATAGTGGTGAGGCCGTAAGTGAGGACGTAGAAGAGGACGGCGTTATTGCTGCGGAGTGCTGGGCCAAACGAATCCAGCACGAAACGAATACTGTCACCGTAGCCAGGATAGGGACGACGAACTGCGATGCCAAGCAGAATATAACCGGCATGTGCTATAGCGGAATAAGCGAGGAGGCGACGCACGCTGGTCTGTGCCAGCGCAGCCAAATTGCCCACAACCATAGATGCAGCTGCGACGACGATTAGGACTATCAGCAGCGGTTGCCATATTGCGAACTCAGTGCGGAATATCTCGTTAATAAGTTGAGGCGGTCCGCTCCATTCTCTGCCGGGCTGGAATAGGCCGTAGCAGATATTCAGCAGTAGTGTGAAACTAGCAACCTTGGAAACGGAAGCGATAAACGCAGCCGCAGGCGCGGGCGCCCCCTCATACGTATCTGGCGCCCACAAATGAAATGGAACCGCAGCGACTTTAAAGCCGAGGCCCGCGACAATAAGTACCCAAGCAACGTACAGGAGCGGCATCCCTGCCTGCGGAATGCCTTGCTCAATTTCGGCTAAGTTCGTTGAGCCACTGAGACCATATAGATAACTGAATCCAAACAGCAGAAACGCCGCCGACATTCCACCGAATAGGTAATACTTCATCGCGGCTTCCGCGCTCTTGCCCGAACTCTTTGCAAATGCGGTGATGATGTAGAGGCCGAGACTGAGTAACTCGAGTCCGATGAAGATGACCAGCAAATCCTGCGCGGCGGCGATGAGCAAGCCGCCCACAGCCGCCATCAGCACAACAGCCACGTATTCGCCCACGTGACGGGTAAAGTCCTGGTTAATCAAAAGCAAAAGCGTTAGCGCAGTGAGAACCAGAATACCGACCTGCGCGACGACGGCGACTGGGCTAACCACGAGCACTTCCCATCCGCCGACAGAAAATCCCTTGCCATTTTGCAGACCAACGGTCCACAACGCCGCCCCGCAGCCAGCCACTCCAATCAACGCTGCCGCGGTCACACGCAGTTTGAGCGCGGCCTTGCGCAGAAAGCCGAGGTCCACCACCAGCACCACCAGCGCGGCGATTTCCAGCATTGTTTCCGGCAGCGTTACACGGAAGAGATCTGCGTAGTTCATTGCACACCTCCCGCGAGCAGCGCCTTCACTGCCGGTTCTATTGTGTCGAGCAGAATTCTCGGATAAAGCCCCACAAACAAACTAACTCCCGTCAGCAGCGCAACGCCGGTAACTTCAGGCCAGGTGATTGCCGCAAACTCGTGGCCGTGTTCCTCCTCCAGCACGTGTGCGCTGGGCAGAAGATCGCCAAAGAAAGCCTTTTGCAATGCTCGCCAGGTATACGCCACGCCGACGACAATGCCGATGCCCGCTGCGGCGACCCACCATGGATTAACTTTCCACGCGCCGACAAGCACCTGCAACTCGGCGACAAAGCCTGAAAAGCCTGGCAAGCCCATCGAGGCCATTCCGGCAATGACAAATGCCCATGCGGCAAAGGGCAAGCGCCTGGAGAGGTGCATGGTTTCCAACTCAGCAAATTGGCGCGTGTGCGTGCGGTCGTAAACGATGCGGCCGACGATGGCGAAGAGCAGTCCGGCGATGATGCCATGAGAGAACATCTGCATCACCGCGCCGGTCATGCCAACCTGGTTCAGAGTCATGAGGCCCAGCAGCACAAAACCCATGTGACTGACGCTCGAATAGCCGATGACAAATTTGAAGTCAGTCTGCGCCAAGGCAACCAACGCGCCATAGACGATGCCGATAACTGCAAGTACCGCGAAGACATCTCGCCAGGAGCCGATGCCGAGGAACGAAATTCCCCAAGGATCAAGGCCGCGCGGAAACAGAGCAATGGCAACGCGAAGGCAACCGTAGGCACCCAACTTCATCACCACACCAGCCAGAAGCATGGAAGCAGCGGTGGGCGCGGCGACGTGGCCTGTGGGCGCCCAGGTGTGGAACGGCCACATGCCGGCAAGAATCGCAAAGCCAGTGAAGACGAGCGGAAAGCACCACATTTGAAAGCTGACAGGAAATCCCGCATGACCTAACTCGATGAGGCCGGTGGAGTGGCTGCCTGCTGTGGCATAGGCCGCCAGCAGGCCGATGAGCACCATCGCCGATCCAGCGAAGGAATAGATGGCCAGCTTCATGGCCGCATACTCGCGCCTCGTGGAGCCCCATATGGCGATGAGAAAATACTTGGGCACAATGGCGATTTCGTAAAAGACGAAGAGAAGAAGCAGATCGAAGCTGAGAAAAACTCCGTAGACTCCACCAATAAGCGCCAAGAAGAAAGCGAAAAACTCATTGGTTCGCAGTTCGATGTTCCAACTGAAGAGAACTCCTGCAACCGCTGCCAGACCGGTGAGCAGAACCAGCACGCGGCTGATGCCGTCCGCGGCCAGCAGGAAGTGAATCCCCATGGATGGCATCCAGGGCAAATCGACAAAAACTGTGCGCCCTTGTCCCATGCCGGCGATAAAGCCCGCGACGGCGACGGCGAGTCCGGCCACGGCAATGCCGAGTGCCAGCCAACGCGCAAGGTCTGACTTGGCCTTGGGCAGGATTGCCAGCACGATCGCTCCGGCAAACGAGAGATAGATTGTCCACGCTAACATCTAAAATCTCCAGTGAGCCAGCAGGTTGATGACTGTGGGATTCACGGTGGCCACAATCAGTTGCGGTAGAAGGCCAACGAGAAACATCAGACCAATCACGGGAATGAGCGCCATCCGCTCACCGTGGTGCAGGTCAGGAAAGCCGACGCAGTGTTCGGGCACCGGGCCGGTAAAAACTTTTTGAATCACAGTCAGAATCACGGCCGCTGTGACCAGCAAGCCAAGAACTGAGAATGTTGCCGCGGCCCACGCCAGCGGGAAGACGCCGCGGAAGATGAGGAACTCGCCGGGAAAGCCGTTCAGTCCTGGCAACCCCAGCGAAGAAAAGAGCGCGATGCCCATCAGCCCGGCTAGCACTGGCGCGGGCTTGCGCAGGCCGCCGAACTGGTCGATGCCACGATGACCGCCTGTGCGCTCCTGCAACATGGCCACAAACCAGAAGAGCGCAGCCGCGGTGACGCCGTGGTTAAACATTTGGAAGATTACGCCGTTGAGCGCCGCTGTCTGACTGTTGACTGCTGCGGCTCCAACGGCCGGAACAGCCAGCGCGAAGATACCCAGCAAGCAGTAGCCCAGGTGGTTGACCGACATGTAAGCGAATACGCGCTTCAGATCTTTCTGCGCCGCCGCAGCCCATGCGCCCATGACTACAGTAGCCACAGCCAGCACCAGGAGCGGGGTACGAATCTGAGAAATTTGATGGCCGAAGAGAGGAAGCGCAATGCGCAGCAGGCCATAGACGCCCATCTTCGACATAGCTCCCGTCAGAAGCATCGTTACCGGCGAGGGCGCTTCAGCGTAAGCCGCGGGTAGCCAGGTGTGGAACGGGATCATCGGCACCTTGACGGCAAAGCCCGCCAACACTCCGATCGCCAACCACATCATCACAGGCCCCA
>JBEKQD010000143.1:0-5986 GCA_049520075.1 Occallatibacter sp.
CCGCGAGCAACGCCTTCGGCCATAAGCTCGAAAAGGTCGCGCGACTCCGGGGTGGTGTGCACCGAGGAACGCACGTCGCCGGCCACGTGATATTCGATGGTGCCGACAAGAACCGACTTGCGCTCCGCGGCGTTGAGCAGCGACTCGATTAGAAATGCTGTGGTCGTCTTGCCATTTGTGCCGGTAATGCCCGTGGCTGCCAGTTTGCGCTCCGGATGGCCGAAAAACGCGGCGGAGGCCTGGGCCAGCGCACGGCGGCCGTGCTCAACCTCCAGCACAGGCAGGCCGGCCTCGAAGACCAGCAGGTGGTCAAACTTTTGCGGCGAGTCGGTAATGACGCCCAGCGCGCCAGCGGCGATGGCTTTCTCAACGTAGCGGTTGCCATCGGTGGAGCCGCCCTTCATGGCGACAAAGACCGAACCTGGCAGCACTCGCCGCGAATCGTATTCGACGCCCGTCACCGGCCCGTCCGCGCCGCCGCCGGAGCCAACTGCGGTTACTTCTGCGATTAATTCTTTCCAATTCATCACGGGTTCCATTGTAGATTGCTTTGCCTCAATCGGTCGGAACTGGCATTAAGATGCTTTTATGGATGGTAAAAGAAAAGACATCTATGACGATCTACGGCGAGATTTGCAGGGGTTTCCAGTCGAAGATTTCGTGCGAGCATATGCGAAAGCGTACCTGGAGGCGGACATAGAGACAATTAGGAAGCTGCAAGATCTCCTGGTTGGCGACCCTTCGGAAAATTGTGATCCCGATTCCGGTTCACCCAATGAGCCAGACTCGCTCGTTGGCACGCCAATTCAGCCTCGTCCCCATTCAAATTCCGGAGCAGTGGCCCTCCCGGAGCCGGACAATCCTGACCTTGATCATTTATAGCGGTATCAGCGAACTCATTACGGGTTCATTCTGTAGATTGTCGGGGTCGTTTGTTTTCGTTGGGCCTCAGGGCAGCGCTTTCAGAGTCTCGATATTCTTCAACGCCTCGCGGCAACTCAGCGGACTCAGGCGGGTACGGTTGAGCCGCACATATTTTTTTATCTCTGCTGGGTCAGTCCAGGCGTATTGGCGCAGCGCCCAGCCAATTCCCTTCCGCAGAAAGAATTCCCGCGATCCAAGTGATGGCTCGATGCAGGCATAAAGCAACTCCAGGTCAGTTTCTTCCTTGAAGCCGAGTTGGCACAGAATCGACGTGCGCCGCTTCCACAGATTGTTCGACTTGCTCCAGGCGAGCATTTTGCGACGCATTGGAACGGGATAGTCTCGCAGGATCGGTCCAATGCGGTGCGATGCAATGCCATCGACGTAATCCCACCATGCACCGGTGACGATCAACTCTTCATACATCTTGATCGCAGACAGAGTCTGAAACGGCAGCCCGCGTTTGTCTCCCGCGAGATGCAAAGCCGCATATCGCTCTTCGCGGAAACGCGCGTTGCGCCATACTTCCAGGATCTGAGCCTGCCAATCCGCCGCCGATGCGAACTGCACGGCTGCAAACGCCGCCTTGCATACCTTGCGCAGCAATGGCGCCGACAATCCGTGATAGGGCATCTCAGACTTCATATACGCCTGCATAGCCAACGCCCGGACCGGGTCACCAGCCTGCCGCAATGCTCGGCGCAACTTTGGCAACAACATTGACAACTCCTTTCCTTGATGCCGATTCAAGTATCGCGCACGCGCGTGTCTTCGGAAAGTGCAGGTCTGCAAATTGGCTTGAATTTCAAGTGAAACTTATCTTTGAATTTGACATGCAACCAAATGGTTGCCTATTATGATTTTGATGGGTGGAGATTTCGATAAGGTCTTCAAGGCCCTGGCAGCCCCGGAACGCCGGCTTCTGCTGGACAGGCTGCGGGCCAATAACGGGCAAACGCTGGGCCAGCTCTGTGCGCATCTGGAGATGACACGGCAGGCCGTGGCAAAACATCTCAAGCTGCTGGAAGAAGCCACACTGGTGGTCGCTATCTGGCGCGGCCGCGAGAAGTTGCACTATCTGAATCCTGTGCCCATCCACGAGATTTCAGAGCGCTGGATTGGCAAATACGAGCGGGGCCGTTTGCGCGTCCTCGCTGAACTCAAATCAAAACTGGAGGGAGAAACGGATGGCTGATTCTCAGTTTGTTTATGTGACATTTATCCGCACAACGCCGGAAAAACTGTGGTGCGCGCTGATCGAGCCGGAGTTCACGCGGCAGTTCTGGTTTGATACAACGCAGAAGAGCGATTGGAAGCCAGGGGCGTCGTGGCAGATTGCATTCTCCGACGGGCGCGTCGGCGACACTGGCGAAATAGTCGAAATTGATCCGCCAAGGCGGTTGGTTCTTAAGTGGCGCAATGAGCTTTTTCCGGAGATGACCGCAGAGGGCTATTCGCGCATGACGTATGAGCTGGAACCGGCAGGCGAGTGCGTGAAGCTCACACTGACGCATGTGATGGACAAGCCCGATTCGAAGTTCATCAAGGGCGTGTCGAAGGGGTGGCCGATTATCCTTTCCAGCCTGAAGAGTCTTCTGGAAACTGGCAAACCGCTGGAAGCGACGCGCAGTATTCCAAAGGGAATGTAGCACTTCTCTGGGGAATTATTAACGTCCGCAGCGAACTATGATTCTGGTTCCCGGCGCGACCATGGTTCCCGGCGCGGGAGCTTGCTCGCGCACTGTTCCGCTGCCGTTGATTTCCACTTCGAGTCCGGCGGCGGCGGCCTGCTCAATGACCTTGCGCACCGGTAGACCAATTAGTGAGGGAACGCGCAGAGCCTTGCCGTCGGCGATGGTGACCGTATTAGCTGTTCGCGGCTGCTGTTGCGTGGTGGCGGGACTGGCATTTGTGTTTGCAGGCTGCGCGTTGGTTTGTGATTGGCTCCCCGCGGCCGGTGAGTTTGCCGGCGGAGTCTGGACTGCGGACGCGCGCTGCGGATCGTCGCTGGGCAGATCGTTGGCCGCGGCATAGAGGGCGCCGATATCGCCGGTTTGCTCATGGCTGTCGTCTTCGGCCACTTGCAAATCAGCCTTGGATAAAGCGTGGGGACGGCGTGCATCGATGTCGTGAGGCACAGAGAGGTATTCGAGAACTTGCTGCGCTACCTCGGCAAAGACAGGCGCGGAGACAGCCGTGCCATAATAGGCACCCTTGGGCGAATCGAGAACCACAGCCACGGCAATGACTGGATTGTTGACTGGAGCAATGCCTGCGAACGAGGCGATGTGCATGGTCTTCGAATAGAGGTGCGTGGCCGGATCAATCTTCTGCGCGGTGCCGGTCTTTCCGCCGGATGAGTAGCCGTTGAGTTGCGCGGGCTTGCCGGTGCCGAACAATACCACGCCCTCCATCATCTTGCGCATTTGAGCTGCAGTGAGAGTGGAGAGTACGCGATGCGCACCAGCGGGCAGCTGGTTGGGCAGGTCCTCGCCGGGCTTGAAAGGCGACGCCACCAGTGGCGTGGCGGGCGTTTGACCATTGCGCGTTCCATCCACCTGGCCGGGCATCAACACACGCGGAGGCAGATAAACTCCTCCGTTGGCGATGGTGGAAACCATGGAAACCAGTTGCAGCGGCGTGACACCGACCTCCTGACCAATTGCAATTGACCCGATGGAAGAGGGACCCCATTTATTCACCGGGCGAAGCAGTCCGCGGGTCTCGCCGGGCATTTCGGCGCCGGTGCGACCTCCAAAGCCGAAATCGCGGACGAATTGGTAGAAGCGCTCCGGGCCGACCTTGAGAGCCAGCTTGACGGCTGCCACGTCGCTGGAAACTTCGAGCGCCTTATGAACCGGGATGACGCCGTAGTGCTCGCCCTGGTTGTCGTGAATAACGCGGCCAGCGAGGGTGATCTTGCCGCCGAGGCAGTCGATCATGTCATCGGGCGCTGCGAGGTGCTGCTCCAGCGCTGCCGAATAAGTGACCAATTTAAAGACGGAACCCGGCTCGTAAACATCGCTCACAGCATGGTTTCGCAGGAGTTCCAGCGTGGTGTGGCGAAAATCATTCGGGTTGAATGTGGGCCGAATGGCCAGCGCAAGAATTTCGCCCGTATGCACGTCCTGCACGACCACGGTGCCGTTGGCCGCCTGGGTTCGCGCCATGGCGTGATCCAGCGCTTGCTCAGCCATGAACTGAATGTTCTCGTCAATGGTGAGCACCAGATTCTGGCCCGGCTGCGGTTCGCTCTCAGTAGAGCCGAGCACGTGGCGTTTCGCATCCATGGCGGTGTACATGCGGCCGGGAACGCCGTGCAACTGCAACTCGAATTTCTGCTCGATGCCGCCAAGGCCCGTGTCGTCAGTGCCGACATAGCCCAGCACCTGCGCGGCGATTTGGTTATCCGGGTAGAAGCGCTGAAACTCTTTTTGGAAGTAGATTCCCTTGAGGGGAAGCGCCTTGACGCGTGCCGCTACTTCCGGTGTCACGCGCCGCGCGACCCATGCAAAGTTGCGCCCGGCGGCGAGGCGCGCGGCAATCTGCTCTTCTGTGTTCTGCGTGTCGTTGGGATCAGTGTGAACGATCGCGGCCAGTGTGTGAGCAGCGGCTTGCTTATCGTCAATTTCAGCGGGCACGGCGAAGATGGAGTCCACCTGCACGGTCATGGCCAACTCACGCAGGTTGCGGTCATAGAGGACACCGCGGCGCGGAGCCACTTCAAAGGTGCGCTGCTGCTGCTTTTGCGCGCGCTCCGTGTACTCCGAGTGGCGCACCACCTGAAGCCAGAAGAGACGAACGCAAATCAGGATTGCCCAGGTAAGAAAGAACAGGCAGACCAGCCAGAAGCGCGCCCGCTTGAGAGGCATGACACGCGGCGCGGAGTTTTGATTACGTGTGGGTCGAACAGTGGACGGCATGGACAATCGCTCCGGTGGTAGCTTCTCGCTCCTAGCTTCTAGCTCGGGCGTCATCCAGGTCGTCGCCGGCTCCAATCCAGACCTATGAAACTATCGCTGCTAGTACAGGATCGCATTCCGCCCACTTCAAAGCTAGTAGCTATCAGCTAGAAGCTAGCCGCTGTTCTTGGAGGAACAGCTTGCGCGAGCACCGGAGTGGAGGTGTCAGGAGCGGCATTGGGTTGAACCATCTGGCCCGGCTGCGGCTCGGCAAGGCCCATTTCGCGCGCCATTTTATCAATGCGGCCGGGCTGTGTGAGCTGTGCCTCGGAGAGACGCAACTGACGATTTTCCTCACGTAACTGCTCGCGGACCTGCTTCTCCGACTCGATACGGTAACCACCCTCAATGGCGCTAAAGTGTTGCAAGCCATAGACCATAGTCAGCACGAAGAGAAACGCGACAGCCTGGGAGAAACGGCGAATCTGGTGAGCTCGCACAGGGTCGGGCGCCTTGATCAGGCGGCTGTTGTCAAAGTGCCTGGAGAAAGAGAACTCCGGCGTGTGCATGCCCCGACGCCGCAGAGCCTGCTGAGCCATCAGCTCGGCGTTACGCTCCGCGACCCGCGCGCTCCAGCTTCTGCCTACTTCGAAATTGGTTGTTGCACATGCCGCCATGGTGTCACCTCAGCTTCCAGCTACTTTTTCCGCTGCTCTTAACTTCGCGCTCCGCGAACGCGGATTGCGGTCCAACTCTTCTTCTCCGGCCATGATCGGCTTCTTCGAGAGAATCTCCCAGATTCTCTGCCGTGCGCCTTCGCGCAGGCTGTCTTTTGCGATGCGATCTTCCAAAGAATGAAAACTTATGACTACCAACCTTCCGGAGGGCTTGAGCAACTTGGGTGCGGCCTCCAACAAAGCCTGAATCTCGTCCAACTCATGATTCACATAAATACGAAGTGCCTGAAATGTCCTGGTAGCCGGATGAATGTGCGCTTGTTTCATTGCCGGGGCGGCTGAGGCAACAATCCGGGATAATTGCCCCGTGGTTGTTACCGGCCGCCCGCGAACAATGGCTCTGGCGATTCTCCGCGACCTCCTTTCTTCTCCGTATTCGTAAATAAGGTCCGCAAGCTCTCGCTCGTTCGCCTCATTCACCAC
>JBEKQD010000144.1:0-5606 GCA_049520075.1 Occallatibacter sp.
GAGCCGCTCAGTTTACAGGAGTGTTGCAGTCGCGCGGAATGGCCGAGAGGGATTCATTCGGCAAGGGAATCATACCTAGATTACCAATGGTTGCGCAGCCGTAATCAGGCGCTTTTTACAGATTGTCCTTAGAATCTTTTCATGGACGAGATCTTTGCACCCATTACGCGAACTCTTACAGACGTTATTCTTCCGAATTTGAAGGCAGTGCAGGCGAGTCAGGCAGAACAGGTCTCCGCCAACTATCGTCTGGAGGACGCAATTGAGGAATTGCGGCTGCATCTGGCGTCGCAATTTGCACTGTTATCGACGCAGTTGACGGCCTGCCGCGCGGAACTGGCGGCCGCGCAAGCGATGTTCGAAGCAGTGCAACAGCAGAAGGGCGCGGTTGAACCGGACCGGACAGCAATAGTTCATTGAAAGGCCTCTGAAGACAGGAACCAGATTCGTTAATGGAATGCCGTGATCTCACGGGTTATCGTGAACCATGCGTGCTCTCTTGCTGCTTCTCCTCGCCGTCTCCGCCGCCGCTTCACAAACGCCGCTTCATCAACGCCTTGCCGGCATCGCCAATGAGGCCAAGGGCAAGGTCTACGTCTCCTGCTCGCTGCCGGGCGTGAAGCTCGACTGCGATCTCGATCCCCACGGCCACCCGCCGATGCAGTCCACCTTTAAGTTCCCGCTTGCTCTCGCCGTGCTACATCACGTGGAACTGGGAAAGTTGCAACTCGATCAGCCGGTTCGCTTCCTCAAATCCGACCGCTACGAGACCTTCAGTCCGCTGCAGGATGAGTTTCCCGAGGCCGATGTTGATGTTCCCTTGCGCAAGCTCATCAAACTGATGGCTGAGGAATCCGACAACATTGCGGCGAACATTCTGCTTCGCCTTATCGGCGGGCCTGATGTCCTGCAGCAATATCTCGACTCGCTAGGCTTGAGCGCCATCCATCAGCAGGACAGCGAGTTCACGCTGCACGGCGACCAGAAGCTGCAATATCGCGACTACGCGGAGCCCGCCGCGATGGTCGCGCTTCTTCGCCTTTTCGCCGACCACTCTCCCCTCAACCGGGAAGACACGGCGCTCCTCAATGGATGGATGCTCGAAGCCGCGAGCGGCCCTAACCGGATCAAGGGACTGCTTCCCGCCGGCACACCAGTTGCCCATAAGACCGGTTCTTCCGGTGTTGAGTGGGGCATGATTCCCGCTACCAACGATGTCGGGCTCATCACTCTTCCCGATGGGCGACAACTTGCACTGGCGGTTTTTGTCACCGATGCCCACGCCGACCAGGACGCCTGCGAGCACGTCATAGCGTCCATTGCCAGGGCCATCTACGATGAGGCCCTGGCCACGCAAAAGTAGCCTATAGTAAGAACGGTATAACAGCTTTTGCGGCATCACTCGATTCTTGCTCAGGGCATGATTTGAAGTCACGCACTTTCGAGTCTTCGGCTCACTCAGATTTTCGCAAGAGCGTGGCGCGTGCAGTAATCTAGATTTATGCGAACGATATTGACAGCAGAGCGGCTTTGGGATGGAACAAAGCTGATCGATTTTCCTGTGGTCGTGGTTGAAGACGGCCGGATTGCCTCCATTTCAACGCGCGAAGCCAATGAAGCGCCCGGCAAGGCGCAGGCGATCGATTTTCCCGGCGCAATGCTGGGGCTGGCGCTTTTTGACGTGCATATTCATGGAGCGAAAGGCCACGACGTGATGGAAGCTACGCCCGCCGCACTCGACACGATGAGCAGCTTTCTGGCTTCGCGTGGCACGGGCAACTTTCTGGCGACCACGATGACCGCGCCGTTGAACGATATCCTGCGGTCGCTCTCGGGACTGTCAAAATTGCTGGAGCGGCCGGCGGTACCGGGGCAGGCGCGGCCTGTCGGCATTCATCTGGAAGGCCCGTTTCTTTCGCACTCGAAACGCGGCGCGCAGCCTGCGGGAGACCTGCTGGCGCCGGACATTGCCACCTTCGACCGATTTTTCGAGGCTGCGGAGGGCCGCATCCGGCTGATGACGCTGGCGCCAGAGCTGCCCGGTGCAGCAGAGCTGGCGGCGCACGCTACGGCGCGCGGGGTGCGCGTCTCGGTAGGCCACTCGAACGCTACCGCCGCCGAGACCCGCGCCGTCATTGCTGCCGGAGCCGTCAGCGCCACGCATACGTTCAACGCCATGCGCCCGCTGGACCATCGCGAAGCTGGCATTCTGGGCACGGTTCTAACTTGCGATACATTGTTTGCCGAGTTGATTTGCGACGGCGTCCACACCGTCAGGGAGATGGCGAAGCTTTGGTGGAAGGCCAAAGGGCCGGAGCGCGGGATTCTGGTGACCGACGCGATGAGCGCCACGGGAATGCCGGACGGCGAGTACATGCTGGGTGGAACTCCAGTGCAGGTGGCCAACGGCAAAGCAACGACCGGCGGCGTGCTGGCCGGCAGCGTGTTGACGCTGGACCGCGCTGTCGCCAATTTTGTGGAGTTCGCCGGCGCGCCAGTCGAGCAGGCCTTGCGCCTGGCAACGGCGAACCCAGCGGCCATGACCGGCCTTAGCGATCAGGCGGGCTCAGTCGCGGTGGGCCAACCAGCCAGTCTTGTGGCATTGGACCGGACGGGGAAGCTGGTTGGCTCGGTTGTGAACGGGAAGCAGGTACTTTAGCCTGCTGTTTCCGCCAGCCTTTGGGCCCGCCAGAGCGCGCCTTCAAGAGAGACCACCGGCTTTTGCGCTACCGGCATCAGGGGCGCGGCGGCTTTCAGGCCGGCAAAAAAGGCCTCGCGGACCAGAGTCATTTGTTCGATGACGCCACCGGTCCAGGCGACAGGAACCTCGCCTTCAATGGCGTGCTTGCGGCGCAGCTTGGCGCGCACCAGCAGGACAAACTCGACCAGATCAGCTGCTGCCTGCGCAAGAACTGCCTTGGCAACGGGGTCGCCAGCCAGCGCCAATTCGCTGATGACTGGCGCCAGTGCGGCAAAGTCCGGTCCCGGCGTGCTGTCACCTAAATTGATCAAGTCAGCTATGTTGGGCGTACCCCAGATTTCGCCAACCTTTTCAAGGATTTGCGTGGGCTGCTCGCGGTCATGGGCATGAAGCGCGCGGCGAACGCTGTTGACGCCGATCCAGTAGCCGGAACCCTCGTCGCCCAGCCGAGAACTCCAGCCGCCGGCACTTTCGCGGCTTCCGTCGGGTGCGCGACCGATGGTGTTCGAGCCTGTGCCGGCAATCTGCAGGATTCCGGGGCCGCCTTGGAAGGCCGCATCAAGGGCGATTACCTCGTCGCCGACGACCTCTGTGCGTTCGGTTCCAAAAGCCAGTAAAACCTCCGTGATCCACTCTTTGACTCCGGGCATAGTCGCAGAGGCCACGCCTACCGAGGCGGCGCTCACGCCGTCCACGCCGGCCTTGGTATAAACCTCTTTGAGCAGCGCTCGCAGGTTTTCTTCGGATACTTTTGCGCCCACGCGCAGCCGCTTGATGGAGCCGCTCTCCGCGTGTGCCAAAACTCGATCACCTTGCACGATGGAGGCGCGGGTACGCGTTCCTCCCCCGTCAATTCCCAAGACTGCGTTCATTGTTCATTTGCTCCTTGCTGGTTGGCATTACAAGCTTACCGCACTTTGAGCGAATTGGGGGCTAACGCGCAGAACGGCCCGGCAGCGATGCGAAGCTCAGGTTTCGAAAACGAGACAGAGGATGCGAAATAAATCTATTATTTTGTGATGGTTACAGTCACAGCATTGCTCCAGTTCGGCGGAATCCCTTGGGCCGACCAGCAAGTCGGGTCTTTGAATCCCAGCCGGAAAGTAAGCGATTCAGGCTGAGGCTTGCCGGCAGCAAGCTCGACACGGACCGGCACTTCCTTTTCAAAGGTTTCGCCAGGCTTGAGATAGATCTTAGAGACTGAATTCTTTGCGCATGCTTCTCCGTAAATTTGGACCGAAGGATTATCTGAGCGCCACGCGTAACTATAACCGCACAACGGAACCTCCAGCATCCACACAGTGCTTCCGGAGTTGATCAGCGTAGTGGACACTGAAAGTTTCTCATGGTCCTTGACTGCGGTTTGAACCAGCTTGATCTCCGGCTTCAAAGGCGAGACTTTGAGATTGTCGCGAGCGTAGTCCCGGCGCGGGCTGCCGTTATGACCACATGCACCCAATCCACAGAAGCAGATCAGCAGCGCACCGAACAACACTTTATGTTTGTTCATTTCAGCTGAATCTCCGTGAGGTTGAGAGAATTGTATACCTGTCGAGGCCAGGCATTTCGCGGGCGTGAAGGGACGAGGTATCAATGCGACGCGGAATGAGGACTCTCGAAATAGACACTCTGCGTTGTGTGCGATCCCGCCGTGCAGCGAGGACGGCGTTTGTGGTATATGTTTTCGCATGACTCGCCGTAATGTTTTCTTCGCCGTAGTTTTTGCCTGCCTTACAGTTACAAGCCTCAGCCATGCGCAGAACCCCGTTCCCACGCCGCCCATGGGATGGAACAGTTGGGACGCCTATGGCCTCACCATTAACGAGGCTGACTTCAAGGCCAATGCCACCGTGCTGGCCGGAGTGAAGCAGTTTGGCTGGCAATATGCGGTGATCGACGAGGGGTGGTACATGGAGAATCCCTTCGGCGCCAACCTGGTTGAGAGGAAATATCTGCTGGACGCGAACGGAATTCTCATTCCTGTAGCGAACCGCTTTCCCTCGGCGGCAAAGGACGCGGGCTTCAAGCCGCTGGCAGACTGGGTTCACGCGCGGGGGCTGAAGTTCGGCATTCATATTGTGCGTGGGATTCCGCGGCAGGCGGTGAAAGAGAATCTGCCCATCGCGGGGTCGAAGTTTCATGCTACCGACGCTGCCGACACCACGGAGGCTTGCCCATGGGACGACGGCAATTACGGCGTGGTGGACAATGCGGCCGGTCAAGCTTACTACGACTCAATGCTGAAACTCTATGCAGGCTGGGGCCTGGACTTCATCAAAGTGGATTGCATCAGCGATCATCCCTACCGGCCCACGGAGATTCGCCAGATAGCCGAGGCGATCCGGAAGACGGGGCGGCCGATCGTGCTGAGCCTTTCGCCGGGACCCACAAAGCTCGAACACGCCGCGGAACTGGCCAAATTGGCGCAGATGTGGCGCATCTCCGACGATCACTGGGATGGATGGACGTTTCCGCGTAAACCCAACGGCGACGTGTGGCCCTATGGAACGAGGGAAGAGTTCGACCTGCTGGCGAAGTGGGCGCCGTATGTGAAGGAGGGTAACTGGCCGGATGCGGATATGCTGCCGTGGGGATGGCTGGGGCCGCATCCAGGATGGGGCGAACCGCGCCAGTCGCGGCTGACGCACGACGAGCAGCAGACGGAGTTCACGCTCTGGGCCATCGCGCGATCGCCGCTGATTCTGGGCGCGAATCTGACCAAGCTGGATGAGTTCACGCGCTCTCTCGTAACCAACCAGGAAGTGATAAATGCCAACCAGAGAGCATATGGAAGCCGCCCTGTGACAAATCTACCAGCAGGATTTGAAAACGTGCGGGTTTGGGAATCGTCTGTGCCGGCTACGGACTGTGCTCCCCTGTACATAGCATTCTTTAATCTTGACGA
>JBEKQD010000145.1:0-5518 GCA_049520075.1 Occallatibacter sp.
TCCGAAAGAGCCCAGGCAGCGTGTTCGCGGCTCGAACCGCAAGCGAAATTCTTTCCGGCGATAAGAATCTTTGCACCTTTATAGCGCGAGTCGTTGAGCACAAAGCTGGGGTCCGGTTCGCCCGTGGCCGTGCGCCGCCAATCGAAGAAAAGAAACTCGCCATAGCCGGTGCGTTCTATGCGCTTGAGAAACTGCTTGGGAATAATCTGGTCCGTATCAACATTCGCCCGGTCCAGAGGCACGGCCAATGCTGTCAATGTGCGAAAGGGTTCCATCAGCCTTTTACCTCCCAGTTGCGAATGTCGACAAAGTGACCTGCGATAGCGGCTGCGGCGGCCATCTCAGGGCTCACAAGATGTGTGCGTCCGCCTCGTCCCTGGCGGCCTTCAAAGTTGCGGTTGCTGGTCGAAGCGCAACGCTCGCCCGGCGAAAGAATGTCAGGATTCATGCCCAGGCACATGGAGCAGCCCGGCTCGCGCCATTCGAATCCGGCCGCGCGAAAAATGCGGTCGAGGCCCTCCGTCTCAGCCTGCGCCTTCACGGCTTGCGAGCCTGGAACCACCATCGCGCTCACCTTGGTGGAGACTTTGTAACCATCTGCGATGCGGGCCGCGGCGCGCAAATCTTCGATGCGTGCATTGGTGCAGGAGCCGATGAAGACGCGGTCAATCGCAACTGTTTCAAGTGGCGTGCCGGCCTTCAGGCCCATGTATTCGAGAGCGCGCTCGATTCCCTTGCGATCCTGTTCGTTGGTTGTCGCGGCGGGGTCGGGAACGGTAGCCGTAATCGGCGCGGACATGCCGGGATTGGTGCCCCAGCTGACATACGGAACCAGTGTGGCGGCGTCGATCACCAATTCGCGGTCAAACTTTGCGCCGGAATCGCTGGGCAGCTTGCTCCACTCGCGAACAGCTTCATCCCATGCCGCGCCCTGCGGCGAGAAGCGACGGCCTTTGAGGTAGGCAAATGTGGTTTCGTCGGGTGCGATCAAGCCCGCACGCGCACCGGCCTCGATGCTCATATTGCACACCGTCATGCGGCCTTCCATGGAAAGTTCGCGAATGGCAGAGCCGGCATACTCGACAACGCAGCCGGTCGCGCCGTCGGTCCCAATCTGGCCGATGATGGCGAGAATAATGTCCTTGGCGGTGACGCCTCGCGGTAGTTTGCCTTCAACCGCAATGCGGAATGTCTTGGGCTTGGATTGTGGCAGTGTCTGTGTGGCCAGCACGTGCTCCAATTCGCTGGTGCCGATGCCAAAGGCCAATGCCCCGAAGGCTCCGTGCGTGCTGGTGTGCGAGTCCCCGCAGACAATCGTCATGCCTGGCTTGGTCAGCCCCAACTCCGGTCCGATAATGTGAACGATGCCCTGGCTGGGCGAGTCCACGTCGTAAAGCTCGATGCCGAATTCCGCACAGTTGGTGCGTAGCGCGGCAATTTGCGTGGCGGCAATCTGATCGACGATATTGAGACGGCCTTCTTTCGTTGTGGGCACGTTATGATCAACCGTCGCGATTGAGCGGTCAGGTCGCCGCACCTTTCGGCCGGCCAGCCGCAGCCCTTCAAATGCCTGTGGCGAGGTCACTTCATGCAGCAATTGCAGGTCGATGTAGAGCAGCGTCGGCTCGCCCTCGGGCGAGGCCACCACGTGCTGCTCCCAGACCTTTTCGAATAGTGTTCTCGGTTCGGAACTCATTGAACTCCTTTTTTAAATTCGTTGCGTATTGCCAAGGAACAGTGAGTAGGGAGCAAAAACTCACGCGCTTACAAGCGATGCCTTAACCGTCTCGCGGACTTTCTTGCCCATCTCGGTGGTCGAGAGCACAGTAAATCCTCGTGGATTCGAGCGCGCGAGATCCGCCGTGCGGAAGCCTTGTTCAAGTACTTTGCGGACAGCCGTCTCGATAACAACGGCTTCAGCTTCAAGGCCGCCGGAGTGACGCAGAATCAACGCTCCTGTCAGAATCGCGCCCATCGGATTCGCAAGCCCCTTGCCGGCGATATCCGGCGCGGAACCATGCACTGGCTCATACAAATTGACCTTGCCGCCGATGGTGGCCGAGGGCAACATGCCGAGCGAACCGGTGATAACCGCCGACTCATCGGAAAGAATGTCGCCAAACAAATTTTCCGTCAGCACCACATCGAAGTCGCGCGGACGGTTCATGAGGTGCATGGACATTGCGTCCACGTATTGATGATCGAGCGCCACATCCGGAAACTCCGCGGATACCTCGATCACCGTCGCGCGCCACAGTTGCGAGACTTCGAGCACGTTGGCCTTATCCACGCTGGTGATCTTCTTGCGGCGCTTCTGCGCTAACTTGAAGGCCACGCGGGCCACGCGCGTCACTTCATCGCGCGTGTAGCGCATGGTGTTCCAGGCTTCGCCGCTGTTGCGATTCCACTCGCGCGGCTGGCCGAAATAGAGACCGCCGAGGAGTTCGCGGACGAAGAGAATATCGGCGCCGTCAATAACCTCAGGTCGCAAAGGGCTGTTGGCGGCCAGCTCCTTGAAGGCGAATGCGGGACGCAGGTTGGCAAAGCCGCCCAGTGCGGCCCGCAGTCCTAGCAGGCCTGCTTCCGGGCGTTTGTCCGGGGGGAGGGAATTGAACTCGTTGCCGCCTACCGCGCCCAATAAAACAGCATCTGAGTCGAGTGCGGCAGCAAGGGTGTCCGCTGGCAGAGGGGTTCCGTCGTTGACGATCGCAACGCCGCCGATGCGCTTCTCATCGATTTCGAGTGTGTGGCCGCCAGCGGTTGCCACTTCGCGCAATACTGCAACCGCTTCGCGTGTGACTTCGGGACCGATGCCGTCGCCGGCTGTGACAAGAATCTTCAGCTTCATGCGTGCTCTCTTAAGTTGTCGGTGTTGTGCGGTTCGTTGAGTCTCAGGCCAGCTCGGCAATAGATTCAATCGGTTCACGGCGTCGTTCGCGAATCGGATCGGGCAAGAGGCTGACCAGGTCGTAATCGTAGATGTTTTTCTTGCGGTCGGCCAGCGCGACAAAGCGGTAGTAGGTGTGTTGCAACTCGTCGCGGGTCAGTGTGAAGCCCAACTGCTCTAGTCTATGCCTCAGCGCCGCGCGGCCGGAATGCTTGCCCAGCACCAGATGAGTCTTGGCCACGCCCACGAGCGCGGGAGTCATGATCTCATAGCAGAGCGGGTTGGCAAGCATACCGTGCTGATGAATGCCGGACTCGTGTGCAAACGCGTTGTCGCCCACGATTGCCTTGTTGGGAGAAGGCCGGAAGGTGATGATCTGGCCCAGCACCTGGCTGCAGGGATAGATCTGGCTCAAATTGATGCCGGAGGTGACGCCGAACCGGTCGCCGCGTACATAAAGCGCAGCAGCAATTTCTTCCAAAGCAGCATTGCCGGCCCGCTCGCCGATGCCGTTGATGGTGCACTCCACCTGGCGTGCACCGTTATGAATCGCTGCCAGCGAATTGGCCACGGCCAGACCGAGGTCGTCGTGGCAGTGAGCCGAAAGAATGACGCCCTGCTTATCAATGGCGGGAACGCGCTCGCGCACCTCGGCGAACATGTGGCCGTATTCTTCCGGAGTGCTGTAGCCCACCGTGTCGGGCATATTAATCGTTGTCGCGCCGGCTTCAACGGCCACCTTCACCATTTCGACGAGAAAGTCGCGCTCCGAGCGGGTAGCGTCCTCGGGCGAGAATTCAACATCGTCTACCAGCGAACGCGCCAGGCGCACGCACTCAGCAGTTGAATCCAGCGCCTCGGCGCGGCTCATCTTCAGTTTGTATTCGAGATGCAGATCGCTCGCAGCCAGAAAGACGTGGATGCGCGCGCGATCAGCGAACTGCAGGGCGCGCGAGGCCATCACGATGTCTTCGGATTTCGCACGGGCCAGCGACGCGATGCGCGGCTTGCGAATGGCCTGCGTAATGGTAGCGATGGCAGCGAAGTCGCCCTCAGAAGCCATGGCGAAGCCGGCCTCGATGATGTCAACCCCCAGATCTTCCAGGGCATGTGCCATGGTCAGCTTTTCCTGCGTCGTCATGCTGCAGCCGGGCGATTGCTCGCCGTCGCGCAGCGTGGTATCGAAAAAGACGATGCGATCTGACGCCATGAATCTGCCTCCCAGGGAAAATTCTCCCAACACTTGCAGTGTGCCGCATTTGGCGTCATAAGGCAAAGTTATAATTGTTGTAGATGCGATTAGAATTGCTTATACTGCAAGGGACAGTGAATAGTGGCCAGTGATCAAGTGCGTTTCATGAGGGTGAACGGACTTGGGTTTCTGGATGCTTTGCCAGAGAAGCAGGAAGAGTTGCTAAGAATTTCATCTGACCACTGACCACTGACCACTGATATGGAACTGAACCAACTCGAAACTTTTCTTGCCGTCGCTGAGGAGCGCAGTTTTTCGCGTGCGGCGGTGCGACTGCTTAGGACGCAACCTGCCGTCAGCCAGGTGATTCGCAAACTGGAAGCCTCGGTGGGCGAGACACTCTTTGACCGGGCGGCGCGGGATGGGTCGCTGACCGCAGCCGGAGTTCTGTTGCGCGATTACGCGCTGCGTTTGCTCGCGTTGCGGCGCGAAGCTTCCAGCGCGCTTGATGAGTTGAAGAGCCTGGAGCGGGGCAGGCTGCAGTTGGCGGCCAATGAGTACACTTGTCTGTATTTGTTGCAGGCCATTGACCTGTACCGGCGCGAATTTCCCCAAGTCAGCGTTACTGTTCACCGCATGTTGGCCTCGCACATCCCGGACGAACTGAATTTGCGCACTTTTGAACTGGGGATGGTGTCGTACCGTCCCGATCCCGCGCAGTACCGCAGTATCGCGGTGTACGCCGACAGCGTGGCTCTCATTGTCAGCCCCAGTCACGCGCTCGCCGGCGCAAAACGCGTCTCTATCAACGATCTTGGCGAAGAGGTCTTCATCGCCCATAACGTGGCTTCGCCGATGCGGCGACGGGTGATTGAGGCCTTTCAAAAGTACCGCACGCCGCTCAATATGGGCATTGAGTTGCCCACCATCGAGGCCATCAAGCGGTTTGTCGCCATGGGAAACGGGGTGGCGCTGGTGCCCCACTTGACGGTGGCAAGGGAACTCGAGGCCGGGGATTTGGTGCGTGTGCCAGTCGACGAACTTGAGGTCAAGCGCGTTCTCAGGCTGGTTTACCGGCGGCAAGCCACACTCTCTTACGCCGCCAGAGCTTTTTTGCGCACAGTCAGGGCACTGGCCCAGCAACAGGGTCCGCCATTCCACTACCACGTGGAGCGGGCCGGCTAGAAGGGTAGATTATTTTCGAAAGGGCCAAAGATCCCGTCTTGCCCCGGAAAAGCGGCTCTTTGCGGCGTTTTGGCTTGTGAAAAGCGCCCGTTTTCATCTCTTTGCGTCTAAGGCTTCAGATCGTTCCCGGTTTCGCTTCTGTCATGGACCCGCTCCGGCCAGTTACAATGCTGAGAGTGGGGCCCGGCTCGAACCGGAGCACCGGAATCGACAAGCTCGTTGCCAGCCGGACGGTTGAGCAGTCGTGAGGATCA
>JBEKQD010000146.1:0-4306 GCA_049520075.1 Occallatibacter sp.
CTAAAACAATGCGAATGGGCTTCATGGCAAGGGCGCTCCGTCTCGATGGCCGCTCTGGAAAGCTGCCGCGAGCGTGCCGGTGGAGCGGTCGAAGAGTCCCAGAGCAGTCTTTATTATCCCCGCCAGAACGCCGGAATCAGCGCAAAACGAGCCGGGAGGAACCTTGCTGTGGACCCCCGCCAAACAAAGGATTTAGCGGGACGCTCACCCGCCGATATATTTCGCTCCCCAGAGCAGCAGCGCGCTCCCCAGCAGAATGCGATAAATGGCGAAGACGGTAAAGCCATGCTTGCGTACCCAGTGCAGAAACCACTCCACTACACCCCAGGCCACAATGAACGAGACTCCAAATCCGATGGCCAGCACGATCCAGTTATCGGTCGTCATCACTACGTGCGCCGCGCCGCCGCCGCTGGGAAATACCTCTTTTTTCAGGTCCCATATGGTCGCTGCAATCATCGTCGGAATCGAAAGCAGGAAGCTGAATTCCAGCGCCGATGGCCGGTCCATCCCCACCAACTGCCCAGCGGCAATGGTAGACATGGAGCGCGATGTGCCGGGAAAAATCGCCGAAAGCGTCTGGCAAAGGCCAATCCAGATAGCCTGCGGCACGGTCATCTCTTCCACATGCGTAGTGGTGGCCTCGTAGCGCTCGCTCCAGGCATCAATGATCCACATCAGGATTCCGCCGATGAGCAGCGCCCACGCAATCACGCTCAGGCTGCCCAGGTTCTTCTCGCTCCACTTGTGCAGTGCGAGCGCGGGCACCGACGTGCATGCAAAGGCAATCAGCGTGAGCGAGATGGGATGGTTCAGCCAGGAGCTGTCGCCCTTTTCGCCTTTGGGGAAGGTGCGGATGAAATTCGTAATCCGGCCCAGAAACAGCAGCAGCAGCGCCAGGATCGCGCCTAACTGAATGACGATCGTGTACATCTTCCAGTAGGCGTCATCCAGCGGAATCTTCATCAACGCTTCAGTAATGCGCAGGTGCGCCGTCGAGCTGACCGGCAAAAACTCGGTCAGGCCCTCCACAATGCCCAGCAAAACGGACTGAATGTAAACGTTCAAGAAGCCTCCCACAACACCTTATCAGGTAGCCGGTCAAATTCTGCGAATCTCAACTTTCGCAGAGTATCTCGGCCAGCATCTCTGGTGCTACGTTGCCGCCGCTCACCACTGCCACAGCCCTGCGATACGCGGGCAACTGGTCCGCGTGAAACATCAGCGCAGCAGCTGCAACCGCTCCGCTTGGCTCGGGAACTAGCCGAGTCAGGGCCACAATCGCGCGCATGGCAGCGCGAATCTCCGCCTCGCTCACGGTAACAATACCATCCACAAAAGCCTGGATGTGGGCAAAGTTGCGCACTCCCACGCTCTGCGTGCGCAAGCCGTCGGCTATCGTTCGGCTGGTCAGCTCGGCTCGCCATGTGACGATTTTGCCGGTGCGGAAGCTCTCCGCCGTATCGCCGGCCAGTTCTGGCTCCACGCCGAAGACCTTCGCTCTGGGCAGCAACTGCTTCACCGCCGCGGCAATGCCGCTCAACAGGCCGCCGCCTGAAACCGGCGACAGCACCAGGTCCACATCAGGCATCTCTTCAGCAATCTCCAGGCCGCAGGTCGCTTGTCCCGCGATGATCTGCTCATCGTCATAGGGAGGCACAATCACGTAGCCGTGTTCGCGCACCAGCTTCTCTGCCATGGCCAGCCGATCGTTCGAAGCCACGCCCACATCAACAACTTCGGCCCCCAGCGCCAGCGTTCCCGCGCGCTTGATTGCCGGCGCGTTCGAGGGCATTACGATAACTGCCTTCGCACCCACCGCGCGCGCCGCGTAAGCCACAGCCTGCGCGTGGTTGCCGCTCGAATAGGTGATGACCCCGCGCGCAATCTCTTCCGCCGTCAATTGCAAAATCTTGTTGGCCGCGCCGCGCATCTTGAAGGCGCCGACGGGCTGAAGGCTCTCCGCCTTGAGCCAGATTTTCCTTTCGGTCCCGTAACCGGAGAGCCCGGGAAACGCAGCCTCAACCAGCGGAGTCTTCACCGCAATGTGTTCAATGCGCTTGGCCGCCGCGCGAATAACCTCAATAGAAATCAATTCACTTGCCATGCTGCAATTATCCACCATGAAAATCAACCGAAAAAACGCGGGCGCTCAGCAATATCTGGCGTCAGAATTATGACAGATGTGATACATTGAATACATGTATTCACGTGGGAGGTGACTATGGCTACTTCCATCAGGCTTGCGCCGGAACTCTCAAGACGGCTGGACCGGCTGGCAGCCAAGACTGGGCGCACAAAAGCTTTCTACCTGCGGGAGATGATCGAAGACGGTATCGGCGAAATGGAAGAGTATTATCTGGCTGCCGATACTCTCAAACGGGTACGCAAGGGGCAGGAGAAAGTGCACTCCGCGGCCTCGGTAAGGAAAGACCTTGGCCTGGACCATTGAGTACGCCGAAACCGCGAAGAAACAATTGCGAAAGCTCGACAAAATCACAGCACGGCGCATCGTTGACTTCATGGATGAGCGTGTCGCCCTGAGCAACGATCTTCGTGCGACGGGCAAAGCGCTGAAGGGTCCATTGGGCGATCTGTGGCGCTACCGCGTAGGCGATTATCGCGTCATCTGCGAAATTCAAGACAAGCTTCTGACAGTTTTGGTTTTGCAGATTGGGAATCGGCGAGAGGTCTATAGATAAGTGGTTTCATCTCCCTAGAACGAAGAGAGCCGCAGCCACGTTACCATCGATCAGTGAGAAACTTGGCGAGGTCAATGAAAGCCTTAGGAGGCTACTTCTCCGATCCAAGGTTTCAAAGTAAAATCAGCGACACCTCCTCTCAACACCGGCCTTAAAATAAATCAAAAAAAGCTGGCACGCAAAAGTACTTGTGGAGTATATATTGTGCATTCTCTGGCCCTCCCCTTTGGCCGGTAGAACCCAACCGGGCAAATTGGACCAGGTTCGAATGAATCCAACAATCGAGGTCGTCCTATGAACATGTTCCAGAAAGGCGTCCTTGCCTTTCCCTTGCTTCTTCTGGCGGGGTGTTGCAATCCTCCGCTGGTGGCTACGGTGAATGTGCCTACGCTGCCCCAGCAAGACTCGAACTGGTGCTGGGCGGCAAGCGGCGAAATGACAATGAAGTACTTTGGCCACGACGTGAGTCAGTGCACCGAGGCCAATAACGAGTTCGGCTTGAGCACCTGTTGCAAGGACAATGGAGGATCCTGCAACAACGGCGGATGGCCGCAATACACCAAGTACGGATTTACGGCCGATCAAACTAACAATGCGGCGCTGACATGGGCCGAGGTGCAGGGTCAGATATTCTGTGCCAATAAGCCGTTTGCTTTCTCCTGGCACTGGAACGGCGGTGGTGGGCACATGATGGTCGTCAAGGGTTACTTGACCTTGGACAATGTGCAGTATGTCGATGTCAACGATCCGGAGCCGTTCACCAACCTGAACACGTTGACTGGCGGTACGGAGACGATCATGACTTATGCCAATTACGTGAGCGGCAGCGACCATACTCACTGGAACGATTTCTACAACATCACTTATGCGGGAGGTAGCTAGCATGAAAATTCGTGAAGCGATGTTGTTGTTATCAGTTGCGCTGCTGGTTTCGGGGTGCAAAGGAAGAATGTTTCCGGCTTCGCAGGCCAATCTGTCCGGCGACCCGCCCGCGAGCGCGTCAAGCCAAGATGCAGCCCAGGCCGGCTTGAAAACTATGCAGTCGCTGGTCAGGCCGGAGAACTATCAAGGATTGGGATTCAGTTCGGTGGATCAGGTGAAGAACGCGCAACTGGGCGATTCGCTGAAGGTCTACAGAGTTCCCCTGGATGCGCTCTCGGCCTATAAAGGCGACGCCAATGCCTTCCCTCTTTTGCAGGACGCGCATAAGCTGATCTATCCAGTGACGGTGGACCAGCAGGTAGTTTCTTCGCTTTCGGCGACGCAACGCGACGATGGCTGGAGAGCGAATGAGTTCGGCAATTCGGCGCTTACGCGGGCGTTGGTCGCACGTCGCGCAAGCAAGGATGATTTTGTGGTGTGGGTACCGGCTCTGAAGATTTACTTCACGGCGCGAGGCGAAGGAGAAAAGCTGATGCTTACCACCATCATGGATGATCCCAGATTCGATTTCAAAGCGGGCCAGAATATTCCTGCAAGTCAGGCGTTTACGACTCTGCAAAAGTTCGCGAGCTCGTATAACGGGTTGCCACAATAGGTAGCAAAGAACGACTAGGCTTCGAACGATGAGCCTTGAAATAAGTCAAGCGGCGGAAGTGAATCTG
>JBEKQD010000147.1:0-4177 GCA_049520075.1 Occallatibacter sp.
CTACAAGGTGATGGCCGCACTGGAAGAAGCGCTCAAGAGCGACCGCGCCCCGACCAAGGTTTTGCAGTTCAACGACTTTGGTTTGGTTGCCATCACACGCAAGCGCGTCAAGCAATCTCTGGAGCGGACGCTTTCAGTTCCCTGCCCCACTTGCCAGGCAACCGGCATGGTCAAGAGCCCGACGACGGTCTGCAACGAGATTTACACCGAGCTGCGCAAGATGAAGAAGCACTTCGAGAGCGCCGACGTTTTGTTGCGCGTAAACCCGGAGACGGTGAAGGTGCTCAAGGCCAACAGCGGAAGCTGGCTCGTCGAGTTTGAGGAGCTGACCGGCAAGAACATCCTCATCAAGAGCGACGCCACGCTGCATCCCGAGCAATTCGACATTCAGGGATGAGCGAACAACCTGCTGCAAACACCGACGGCCGGAGCGATGCTCCGGCCTTCGGTGTTTATCCCCACAAATTAGTATGACTAGGAAAACGCTCCTAAAGAATTCCCAACATCCTAAGCCGCACCAACCCTCCAGCCAGCACGCCGACAGGCGTAATAGCCACCAGCGCCAATTGGTACCAAACGGGCTGTTTGCCGCGCGATTGCAGGACGCTCAGCGCGGAGAGCGCAAGCAGTACCAGCGCAAGCGCCAGCACGTGAATCAGAGGGTTGGCCGTAGCGGCCCAAGCGGTGACGTAGCCACCTGCCGCCGCGGATAAGAATGCGGTGCCGAGATTGACGATGGCGTAACCGGAGCCGCGCGGCTGTGAGCGGAGATCATCTAACGGAAATCCTGATTGCAACTTGCTCTCCGATTCAGCCCAACTCGGGACCAGGCGTGCGATGAGGGCCGACAGTGTGGTCACGAGCGCAAGGGTGACAACAAAGCCGGAGACCAGCGCGAGAAATGCATGCAGAATTACCACGGCAGTTTATTCCCTTCGGGCTGCGCGCCAACCTCGCCCCGCTCGATGCGCTCGAGAAAGGCTCGCGCCAGCTTTCGTTCGCCGGGGTTGCTCTCGCCGTGAATCGAGCACAGATCAAGGAACTCGTCACAAAGCGCATTGCGCTCTTCCTGCTGCGCCAGAATCGCTTGTAACGCAAGGGCAAGTTCGCGCAGCCGGGATGCTTCTGGCCATGCGGTGCCTTCGCCCTCGTCGCCCAGGAGCGCGACATCCCCAAACAACCCCTTGCGGCCACGGGCGCACTCGTCAAGGCAGGCCATCAACTGTTCGCAGAAGGCTTGTTGCAACATCTTCAACTGATCGGGTTCCATCTCGTCGCGCGGGTCCATAGATCTCTCAATCCTCTTGTTGAAGCGGCAAAGGAGGTATGCAACCAGCCTCATGGACTCAGTGCCGGCTGTCAAGTGGGACGGCAATTCTCGCCCATTTGCCTCACTTACCTGTTGAATTCCCCCCGAATTTGGCCTATGCTAAGAATGCAGACGAATTTGTCCGCCTGAGTTGCCGTGAGCACGCCGGCTGGCGGAGAGATGAGTGGGCTCACAGCCCACTTTTTATTTGCGGAAAATTTCCCGGATTTTGGGGTCATTTTCCCCGGTTTTGGGGTTAAATGGGGCTGAATTTGCGCGCGAAGGCCTCGATGAGTTGATCCGCCCAAGGGCGGTGTGGAGACGATGGCGGCAAAGCTGGAAGAAATCCGATTGGCGGCGGCGCGAGTGGCCGCTTCGCACGGGCTGGACCTGGTAGAGATTGAACTGGTTGGCCCGTCGAAAGAACGCGTTCTTCGTGTATTTCTGGAAAAAAACGCCGAGGGCCGGGAACGGCTGAAGGCGGCAATTACGGCCGAAGCGGCCGGGAATGAAACGACTGCCGAGGCCGCAATCAAGGATCTGCCGGAGCGACTGCTGAAAGAAGCGCGTGAAGGCACGTTGAGCCTGGAGCAGTTTTCCGGCATCACACACGAGGATTGCGCAGCATTCAGCCGGGATTTTGGCGTACTGCTGGATGTGGAAGACCTGGTTCCGGGAGCGGAGTACACGCTTGAAGCCAGTTCTCCGGGCCTGGACCGCAAATTGACCAGGCCAGAGGATTTTGAACGGTTTCTGGGAAGCCTGGTGAAGGTGCAGACCTTTGAGCCGGTCCGCAACAATCGGCACTGGCAGGGACGGCTGACGGCACGGACTGGGGCCGGAGCTGGCGAGAACATCACGCTCGACCTGAATGCGGTCAAGCAGAACAGCAAGAGCCGGAAGGCCGGCGTTAGCACGGTTGAGATTGCGCTGAACAACATCGAGAAGGCGCAACTGGTGCCGGAGATTTAACAGAGACAGGGATTAGGGACTTAGGGACTACTTCCTTTAACAACCGAACCGGCGCAAGCCGCACGTAACACCGAGAGAGCAAGCAGAGTATGGCCAGCGTTTTGTATCAGAGCATCGAGCTCTTGAGCCAGGAAAAGAGCATTGACCCCGCCATCGTTGTTGGCGCGGTCGAGGAGGCCATTGCCCTGGCCACGCGCAAGTTTTACAAGACTCAGGAAAATATGCGCGGCGAGCTCAACAAGGAAACCGGCCAGATCACCGCCTACATTTACAAGACGGTGGTGGCCGACGACGATCCCCTTGAGGATCCGCTGAACCAGATTACGCTCACACAGGCCAAGGAACTGGCGCCGGACGTGGAAGTGAGCAGCGAGATTCGGATCTACAAGGACACCACCCCGCTGGGACGCATCGCCGCACAGTTGGCCAAGCAGGTCATCTTCCAGAAGGTGCGCGAGGCTGAACGCGACACGGTGTTCAACGAATATGCCCACCGCGAAAAGGAAGTGCTGAACGCGACGGTGAAGCGCATCGAGGGCCAGGACGTGATCTACGACCTGGGCAAGGCTGAAGCGCGCTGCCCCAAAAGGGAACAATCGCGGCTGGAGCAATTCTCCATCGGCGAGCGGGTTCGCGTTGTTCTTTTGAAGGTGGATCGCGCCGCAAAGGGACCGCAGGTGATTGTGAGCCGCGCCGCGCCGGAACTGGTGCAGAATCTTTTCCAGTCTGAAGTGCCGGAGATTTACGACAACACGGTGGTCATCCGCGCCATCGCGCGCGAAGCTGGCGAGCGTACCAAGATCGCCGTTCAGAGCCGCGACAAGGATGTGGACCCGGTGGGCGCCTGCGTGGGCATGAAGGGCATGAGGGTGCAGTCGATTATCCGCGAACTGCGGGGCGAAAAGATCGACATTATCGAATTTTCGGATGAAATTACCACATTTGCCGAGAAGGCGCTGCAGCCGGCCAAGGTAAGCCGCGTCTCGGTTGCGGACCTGACCGACAAGCAACTCGAAGTGATCGTAGACGATACGCAATTGTCGCTGGCAATTGGCAAAAAGGGGCAGAATGTTCGCCTCGCGGCCAAGCTGCTGGGCTGGAAGATCGACATCAAGAGCGAAGAGGAGAAGCGCCAAGAGGTCGAGCAACAGATGCAGGCTCTCACCGGCGGAGCTACGACGCCCATCGAGCGGGTGACGGAGTTGGCCGAAAGCGTTCTGCAAAAGCTGGTTGCGGCCGGCATCACGACTGTCGAGGGGCTGGCCGATATGACGCCGGAGCAGCTCGAAGAGATTCCCGGCATCGGCGAAAAGACGCTGGAAAAGATCAGCCTTGCGGTGCGCCACTACTTCGGACAATTTGAAGAGGGCGAGGAAGGCCACGTGCCAGCGGCCGAGGAAAGCGAAGGCGCTGAGCCGGCGGCCGCCGAAGAGAAGAGCGAAGCGGTTCTGGAAACGGACGAAGCGGAAGCGGAAAACGACGCCGCGGTCATCACTGAGGCGGAAAACGTCCACGCCGCCGAAGAGGATGCGGAGTACCGCACGGAGGCCGAAGCGGCGGTTGAGGATATTCCCCCGGCCGACGAATCGGAAGTCGAGACTTTGGAAGACCAGCCGGCTGAGGCGCTTGAAGAAGACGCTCAAAGCGCGCAACAGCCGCTGCTGGAAGAGAACGAAAACGAAAGCGCAGCCACGGACGAGCGGGCGGCCAAAGAGGACGGCGCGTAAGATGCGCCGCGTCTTTCAAGTCCCATCAGACGATAACGGAAGTTTTAAGAACAGCCAATGCCATGAGGTAGCTATGAGCGACTAAGGGCTTTGGGAAACACAATTTGAAAAGAGGCGGATGAGTAAGGTTCGTATCAACGATCTCGCGCGCGAGATGGAAGTCAAGAGC
>JBEKQD010000148.1:0-3272 GCA_049520075.1 Occallatibacter sp.
GACGATCAGCACCGCCGCGCCGGCGATGGCCAGCAGTGCGCCGATGCCATGCGTGATGGCATTGGCCAGTATGTCGCCTAATTTGTAGTGGGTTTGCACAGATTCATCATAGCGCCGGGACGGGGGGGGAAGCGTGCGATGCAAGTGAGAAACGCTGCGTGGAAGCGATTCAATCACAGATCTCAGAATCGAAATGCCTGACGCCGATTAACGACCCACATCGGTACCGCACATCGCCGATTGTCGCAAACCTGGCATCTAAACGCGCGTTTAGTACACTGAAGTGTTCCCAGCTTTTTGTCTTCGCACATCAGGAGGCCCCTCATGGCATCGATTACTTTTCCGGCAGCTCCATCCGAATCGCGCGCCGGGCGGTTTGGCGTTTATGGCGGACGCTATGTGCCGGAGACGCTGGTGGCGGCGCTGGTTGAGCTGGAGCGTGAGTACGATTTGGCCAAGGCTGACGCTGCGTTTCAGGCCGAGCTGGCTGGGCTGCTGAAGGACTACGCGGGCCGTCCCACGCCGCTCTATTTTTGCAAACGGCTGACCGAGCAACTCGGCGGGGCGAAGATTTACTTGAAGCGCGAAGACCTTCTGCACACCGGCGCGCACAAAATCAATAACGCCTTGGGTCAGGGATTGCTGGCCAGGCGCATGGGCAAGAAGCGCGTCATCGCCGAGACCGGCGCGGGACAGCATGGCGTGGCCACTGCTACGGTGTGCGCGCTGCTAGGCCTCGAATGCGTGGTCTACATGGGCGATGTGGACATGGAGCGTCAGGAACTCAACGTGCTTCGTATGCGCCTTCTTGGCGCCGAGGTTCGCGCGGTTTCGTCGGGATCAAAGACTCTGAAAGACGCCATCAGCGAGGCGATGCGCGACTGGGTCACCAACGTGCGAACGACTTACTATCTGCTGGGCAGCGCTCTGGGAGCGCATCCGTATCCCACCATGGTGCGCGATTTCCACCGCTGCATCAGCCGCGAGATGAAGGAGCAGATTCTGGAAAAAGAAGGCCGTCTGCCGACAGCCATCATCGCCTGCGTGGGCGGCGGGTCGAACGCTATCGGCGCATTCTACGAGTTCATTCCCGACAAACAAGTCCGCCTGATTGGCGTGGAAGCCGGCGGACGCGGCACGGCGCTGGGCGAACATGCGGTGCGTTTTCGCGGCGGAGCGCCGGGGGTTTTGCAAGGAACATATTCTTATGTCCTGCAGGATGAGAACGGCCAGATTGCACTCACTCATTCGGTTTCCGCAGGACTCGACTATGCGTCGATTGGCCCGGAACACGCCATGCTGCACGATACGGGACGCGCGGAGTACGTTTCTCAGGACGACACGGCGGCGCTCGATGCGGTGGTGAAGCTGGCGCGCATCGAGGGGATACTACCGGCGCTCGAAAGCGCGCACGCCGTTGCCGAAGCGCTGCGAATTGCTCCGACGATGGCGGCCCGTGACATACTGGTGGTGAACCTTTCAGGACGCGGCGACAAGGATATGGGGATTCTTGCGCGCGAGTTGAAGCTCCAGGGAGTCTGACAGCTAACTTCGATGACGATACGTTTCGATCACAAACCGGGATTAGTTGTGTATCTGACGGCGGGCGATCCCAGCCTCAATGCCACGCGCGAGATCGCGCTTGCGGCCATCGACGAGGGTGCAGATGTGATCGAGCTGGGTGTGCCGTTCAGCGATCCGCTGGCCGACGGGCCGGTGATTCAGCGCGCCAGCGAGCGGGCTGTGGCCAGGGGAACGCGGCTCAAGGACGTACTCAAATTAGCCAAAGAGATTCGCATGGTGCGGTCCGATGCGGGCCTTGTCATCTTCAGTTATCTGAATCCGATTCTGCGCTATGGCCTCCGTCAATTCACAAATGTAGCGGCTGCCGCAGGTGTTGACGGCGTGCTTGTGACCGACCTGATCGTCGAGGAGGCGGGCGAATATCTGAGCGAGATGGCTCGCACAGGGCTTGCGCCGATCTTTCTGGCTGCGCCTACCAGTCCCGACGAACGGCTTGAAGCTATCGCGACTCATTCAAAAGGTTTCGTTTACGCCATCTCTCGCGTGGGCATTACGGGCGCGCAGCACAGCCTGACCTCCGACGCCGCTTCGCTCGTGGCTCGCATCCGGCGATATACAAAGCTGCCGGTGGCCGTGGGATTTGGTATCAGCAACGCTGATCACGTTGCTCAGGTGGCCGAGTTCGCTGATGCCGCGGTAGTCGGCAGCGCGATTGTGGAGTTGATCGAACGCTCTACGTCGGACACAGCGCCCGGCGCAGTGGCTCGATTTATCAAGGGCCTCCGCTTGCCACAGGCAGCGTTGGCCCAGTAAACGCCACCTCAGCTTTTAGCTACCAGCTATTAGCTCTTAATTACTAGCTAATAGCTGATTCGCTGCCGGAGTGATTCGGCAAGCTCGCAGTGACATCGCGAAGCTAGAAGCTAAAAGCTAAAAGCCAGCTTTCCAACACGAGGATGAAATGACGCTGGAAGAATTGCGAAACCAAATTGATGTTCTGGACCGCCAGCTTGTGGAACTGCTGAGCGAGCGAGCCCGCGCCGCGCAGATGGTGGGTCACTTGAAGGCCGCCACGTCGCTCCCGGTTTACGAACCAGCGCGCGAAAAGGTGGTCTACGCCAATGTGCGCGCGGCCAACAAAGGCCCTTTGCCGGACATCGAATTGACGCATATCTACGAGCGCATCATCGACGTGATGCGGGCCTTGCAGAAGAACGAGTTGGCTTCGGAAAGAAATGCCCAGGCGAATACATCGGGGTCCCCGGCGACAGGTCTTAGTCGCGGGGGTGATACGTCGGGCCAAGGCAGCGGCGCTGAAGCGCACGAGACAGGGAACAAACAATGATCGTATCCATGCAGGAAAAGGCGACCGAAGAACAGATCGACGCCGTGATTGACGCCATGATAGAAGTCGGTGTCGGCGTGCATCGCACCACAGGCGCATCGCAAACCATTCTTGCCGGCGTCGGACCCACAGCCAGTGTGGATCTGAGCAAATTTGAAGTGTTACCGGGCGTGCTCAATGTTATCCGCATCAGTTCGCCTTACAAGCTGGCCGGTCGCGCCTTTCGACCGGAAGGCACGGTCATCGAGTTTCGCAATGGCGTGAAAGTGGGCGGCGGGCAAGTAGCCGTGATGGCCGGGCCATGCTCCATCGAAAGCCGAGACCAGATGTTTGCGACCGCCGCGCGCGTCAAGGCCATCGGTGCAGGCTTTTTGCGGGGCGGCGCATTCAAGCCGCGCAGCTC
>JBEKQD010000149.1:0-2782 GCA_049520075.1 Occallatibacter sp.
AATCAGCCACAGTTCCTCCATGAAGAAGCAGAGAAGGCTCTGCGATGGATGCAATACCAGAGTCCCGATGACAGGGTGATGGTTTCACAGTTGCCCACTAGCGATTGGCGCGATGAGCAGTATGTGATGGGGTACGGGTTATATGTGAATATGATCGTCTACGCCTATCTTCGCCTTTACGGAGAACACGACTCCGCCGAGCAGTTGCGCGGATTGATGAGCCGTCTGGAAGTCAGTAGTGAAGAGAAGATCAGCTATGAGCAAGAGGCACTCGTAGAGCCGTCCGCCCCCTACTATGCACTCTATTCATACAAGATCATGACCAGCGACCGCTTCGATCTGTTAGGCAATAGTCTGGCGATTCTGACTGGGATTGCTTCACCTGACCGGGCAACGGAGATGCTGCTTTGGGTTGAAGCCGAGTGCGAGGCCATGCGGGGCCGCGGAGAACTCGCCGTAGATCTGCCGCCCTGTTTGTTTCCTTACATTCTGCCCCATCATGCAGATTGGCTGCCACGATACGAGCGCTATAACCGGCCTGGAGACTATCACAACGGAGGCGTGTGGCCGTTTATCTGTGGTTTCTATGTCGCGGCCTGCGTAGCGGCAGGACAGATGGATCTAGCGGAGCGCAAGTTGTTAGCACTAACTGAACTGGTGAAGCCATGGCATGAAGACGCAGCGGAGTGGGGATTCAACGAATGGATTCACGCGCAAACCGGTAAACCCAGCGGCCGCGATTGGCAGACCTGGTCGGCAGCCATGTACCTCTATGCGGCTGAATGTGTACAGCAAAAAAGAACCCCGTTCTTCGACCTGACGCGGACAGGTAACCCGGACCTGGCAGAATAACTCTTGCTTCGGTTGTTCCGGATGGATCTCTATGTTTCCAGGACCGCTTTCGAAAGATTCCTTGGCCGGTCTACGTCTACACCGCGTTCCACTGCCATGAAGTACGCGAAAAGTTGCAGAGGCACAATCTCGGCGATGGGCAACAGATACTCGCTTGCCGGTTGCACTTCGATAGAATCGCTCACCAGTTCCGCCACTTCGCGGTCTCCGGTATTGATTACGGCGATCACTCTTGCACCCTGCGCCTTCATTTCGCGCAACAGGTGAACGGTCTTCTTATAGCGCACCACCGAGGCTTCAAGCGCGGGGTCTACAGTGGCCATCACTACGAGAGGCACGCTATCGCTGAGCAGCGCATTGGGTCCATGCTTCAATTCGCCGGCCGGGTAGCCTTCGGCATGAACGTAGGAGGCTTCCTTCAGCTTCAAAGCGCCCTCGCGCGCAATCGCATAGTGAATGCCCCGGCCCAGGTAGAGAAAGTTGCCGGCGGTGCTGTACTTGCGCGCCAGCGTTGCCATCTGATCGCGCCAGCCGTCAAGCTGCCCACCGATGCTGGCAGGGAGCGCCCGCAGCCGCCCAATGTTGGCCTGTAACTCCGCAGCATCCATCGCTTCCAACCGCCGCGCCTCATAGAGCCCCAGCAGAAACAGCACCGCCAATTCGCAGGTAAAGCTCTTGGTGGCTGGAATCGCCTTTTCCACTCCGGCGGCCAGAGGCATGGAAACGTCAGCCTCCCGCGCCATGGTGGAACCGGCTGCATTGGTAATGGCCAGCGTCTTCGAGCCACGCCTCCGCGCCTCAGTCAGTGCCGCCAGTGTATCCGAGGTTTCGCCCGATTGAGAGATCACGATCACGGCCGGAAGCCGCCGATCGCGCCCGCCCCGGCAGCTCAGCTCGCTTGCATACTCCACATCCACGGCCAGTCCGCACAGATCTTCGAGCAGAATCTCCCCGGCCAGGCCGCTATGGCGACTGGAGCCGCTGGCGGCAATTAGCACCTCGCCGGCCGGATTTGCCCAGCCCTTCAAGCGCTCGGCCACGTCGCTCCTGAGGTTGTTGCCGTTCAGATAGAGCGCCAGTGTGCGATCTAGCGCCGCCGGCTGCTCATAGATCTCACGCAACATTTCGAACTGAAACTGCCGCAAATCGGTCATTCTTGTATTCGTCCGGCAGGGCGTAAACTCAACCCGATTTCGATCATATAGGAGCAGAATCCGGTCATGGACTCTGCGTAAGCAGTCTTGTCACTTAGATCTGCATGAGGATAACGAAGGCCATTTACTGAACTCTGGCGAGAAGATGGGAGAGTCGTTCGTAGTCCATTTCCGGGCAATGGGAACGAGCCTGACGTCCGATGACCGATTAGACATCGGTCTCATCGACGAAGCGCACGCATCAGTGCCGGCGGATCGGTCGCGGCGAAGGCCAAAAGGATGAGTGCTGGGCCCATACCAGCCACTGGATTACAAGCCGTGCCCGGAGTGCGAACGGATGCATTTGTCTCCGAGCCGTCTCTTCCTTTCGCGACCAAGCGGAAGCAATGCCTCAATACGAAGCACCTTAAAGCGGAAAGGAAGAAATCCCATAAGCCTGCTCTGATATGCACCCGATTTGCAAGTTGACGGCTCACCCATAGCGGAACCACTCGTGGCCATCGACAGGATGGCCTGACAGGTTTACGCCACACCGATCAACAGTTGACTCGGTGTGGCGCCTCTTGTGCGTTCGCTTTGCATAGCCGGTATCGGCCTGCTGCTTTGACTAGGCTGCTATTGCGGTTGGACTACTCGCAAGCGAGTTCTTAGCGCTTGCCCCCGCCTACATGGCCATGCCCATCGCGAACTTCATTTCCTTTGAAGTGAGCAACTTTGTCGAGACGGTTTGTGGGCTCGGGTTTCTCGCCACGTGCCGGCCGTGGGCCGTTATAGCC